>NZ_JAXEOA010000001.1:0-24034 GCF_034098985.1 Agathobaculum sp.
GCCGCGTGCCGGTCGAATCGGCGGCGGGGCTGGTGTGCGCGCGCCCGGTCACGCCGTATCCGCCCGGCATCCCGCTCCTGTGGCCGGGTGAGAAAATTACCGGGGCGCACATTGAACTTCTGCGGGAAAGATGGTACAATGAAGTCGACGAAATTTACGTCGTCATCCCCTAAATCGTATTCAAGGAGGGAAACCCCTATGAAAATGGTACTTGCGATCATCAATTACGACGACGCGCAGGACGTGATCAACAGCCTGATGAAAGCGGGCTTTTCCATCACCAAGCTGGCGACGACCGGCGGCTTTCTCAAGGCCGGCAACGTGACCATCCTGATCGGCCTGGACGAGAGCCGGCTGGACGAGGCGTTCGATATCATCCGCGAGCATTCTTCCTCGCGCAAGCAGGTCATCC
This sequence comes from Agathobaculum sp., assembly GCF_034098985.1. Lineage (GTDB taxonomy): Bacteria > Bacillota > Clostridia > Oscillospirales > Butyricicoccaceae > Agathobaculum. The sequence goes on from NZ_JAXEOA010000001.1 coordinate 413, forward strand.
CGACGACTGCGGAGCTTGGCATGGGCTTTTTCCCCTCTACGCCGGTGCAGGTCGAGGTCGGCGGTGCGACCGTGTTCGTGCTGAACGTCGAACGGTTTGAGAAGCTTTGATCTCGTTTGACGCGCTCCCAGACAACGCACCGCTTAAAAACAGTCTGAAAAACGCGCTTTCCGGGCGGTTTCCGCAAACCATCCTGCTTTCGGGCGACGCGGGCAGCGGGCTTGCCGAATGGGCAAAAACTATCGCTGCCGCGCTGCTGTGCGAAAGCGGGGCGGCCCGCCCCTGCGGGGCATGCGTTTCCTGCCGCAAGGCCGAACAGGGCGTGCATCCCGATCTGACCATTGTGGACGAGGGGGAAAACGAGCTGAAAGTCGATCTTGCGCGCCGGATCAAAGCGGAAAACGCCATCGTGCCGAATGACGGCGACCGCCGCGTGACCGTCATCCACCATGCGCAGAACCTCAACCCCGCGGCGCAGAACGCGCTGCTCAAGGTGCTCGAAGAGCCGCCCGGCTATGCGTTTTTCATCCTGACCGCCGAGCAGCCTGACGCGCTTTTACAGACCGTGCGGTCGCGGTGCGTCGATTTCGCGCTCGAACCGCCGAAAAGCGCTATTTCGGACGAGGAAGCCTCCGCGCTGCTCGCGCCCTATCTGGACGCGCTCGCGGCGGGCCGCGAGGACGGGCTGATGAAAGCCGCGCTTGCGCTTGAAAAAACGCCGCGCCGTGCACTGCTCACGCTGTTCGGGCTATTGCAGGCCGCGCTGCGCGATGCGGTGCTGGCGGCAAACGGCGTGCAGACGCTGCCGCTCATGCCTGCGCTGTCCAAGCAGGCCGCGGCGCTCTCCCGCGCGGTATCCTCCGCGCGGCTGCTCGAAGCCTATGATTTTATCGATGTGCTGCTTGACCGCGTATCCCGCAACGCCGCTTCGGCGGGCATGACCTGTGCGCTGACGAGCGATCTGTTTCGCATCTGCTATCTATAAACCCACGTTTGGAGGAATAAATTGACCAGTGTAATTGGAGTCCGTTTTAAAGTAAACGGAAAAATGTATTATTTTGACCCGCAGGATATTGAGGTCAAAACAGGCGACGACGTCATTGTCGAGACCGCGCGCGGTCTGGAATACGGCGAAGCCGTGCAGGGCAACACCGAGGTGCCCGACCAGACGGTCGTCCAGCCGCTCAAGCGTCTGGTGCGCCTCGCGACCGACGCCGACCGTCAGACGCTGCAAAGAAACCAGAAGCGCGCCGACGAGGCGTTTCTCATCTGCAAGCAAAAGATCGAAGAGCGCGGCCTTGACATGAATCTAGTCACAGTGGAATGTACGTTCGACATGAACAAAATGCTGTTTTACTTTACCGCGGACGGCCGTGTCGATTTCCGCGAACTCGTCAAGGATCTGGCCAGCGTGTTCCGCACGCGTATCGAGCTGCGGCAGATCGGCGTGCGAGACGAGGCTAAGATGATCGGCGGCCTCGGCGCGTGCGGCCGGGAGCTCTGCTGCTCTTCCTATATGGAGGATTTTCACCCGGTTTCGATTAATATGGCCAAGGAACAGAACCTTTCTTTGAATCCAGCCAAGATCTCGGGCACCTGTGGCAGGCTGATGTGCTGTCTGAAGTACGAGCATGAGGCTTATGCCGAGCTGCAAAAGGTCACGCCCCGCGTCGGCAGCACGGTCGAAACACCCGAGGGACGCGGTAGGGTTGCGTCGGTGCAGATGCTGCGCGGTACCTGCAAGGTTCAGCTGGAGGACGCGCCCGACCATACGCTGACGCAGTTTCCGTGCACCGAATGCTGCATGCAGCGCGGCGGTGGCGGATGCTGCCGGAGCCGTGCGTCAAACGCTGAGAAGAAGCCCGACCAGCCAAGGCCCGAGCGTGCGCCCCGTGCGGACAAGCCTGTGGAAATGCCGGCGGAGACGTCGGCGGCAGCCGTACCGGCTGAAGGACAGGCCGGTGAAGGCGCGCCCCGCCGTCGCAGACGGCGCGGCGGCCGCCGCCGCAACAGGAAACCCGGCGATGGACAGGCATCTGCATCAGAAAATTCTACCGCCGAATAAAAATAAAAGCGAGAAGCGCCCCATTGCGGGGCGCTTTTTTATACAGAATTCTCCAAATGTCGAATTGTGTAAAAGAAGATTAAAGTTGCATTTTTGACAAGTGCATGCTATAATGCGGCATCCGGCGGTGGGGGAAAATTATTTTCACCGCCATCAGAAAAAGGTTCTCGCACTGGTCCTGGCGTTCGCTTGCGCGTTCACCATGTTCGCCGGTGCGGCGTTCACGGATGCGGCGGATATCAACAGCGATAACGTCGAAGCCGTTGACACGCTGGTTGCGCTGGGCGTTATCAACGGTTACACCGATGGTTCGTTCCAGCCGAACGGCACGATCACCCGTGCTGAAATGGCAAAAATGATCTACGTACTTCGTACCGGCAGCGACAACGCTGACGCGTACAAATCCACCGCTACCAAGTTCACCGACCTGAACACCTCGAAGAGCTCCTGGGCCGCAGGCTACATCAAGTACTGCGAAGCCCTCGGCATCATCGCTGGCAAGTCGGCGACCAAGTTCGATCCTGACAATACGGTAACCGGTGAGGAAGCCGCCAAGATGCTGCTCGTTACTCTGGGCTACAACGCGGAAACCGCCAAGCTGGTTGGTACCGGCTGGGCGCAGCGCACGACCGCTCTGGCTGACGAAAACGGCCTGCTGGACGGCGTTACCGCTCCGCTGAAGCTGGCTCTGCCCCGTGAATGGGCTGCTAAGCTGATGTTCAACGCGGTTGACGCTTACACGGTCAAGCTGACCGACGGCGAATACTCCAACATGAACATCATCGGCACTTACTATCCCACCATCGGTGAGAAGTACATGGGCCTGAAGAAGACCATCGGCACGCTGAATTCTGTCCTCAAGACCGACGGCAAGGACACCTATGAAGTTACCATCACCAACCCGACCTCGGATTCTACCGGCGGCACGACGAGCCCTGTTTTAAACTTCAAGGCGATCGAAAAGGACTACTCCTCGCTGAAGTATCAGCAGGTTAAGGTTCTCTACAAGGAGAAGGACAAGGTTTACGGCATCTACGCGACCAAGGACAACGAGTCCAGCGCGGGCCTGCTGGCTGACCTGAAGATGGACGGCTCCAAGGTCAAGCTGGGCAGCGACAAGTATGACCTGGATGCTACCACCAGCGTTTATGTGGACGGCGTGAAGGAAACCGCCGCCTCTTACGACGAGATCGCAGAGTGGGTTACTGACAATGCCGAGGGCAAGGTTAACGCGCAGAACTCGGCGAGCTACGGCAAGGGCGCGAAGGTTGAGCTGCTCTCTACCGACGGCAACACCAAGATGGACACCCTGCGCGTAACTACTTTCTCGGTTGAGAAGGTCACTTACGTTGGCAAGGATTACATCAATGCCGGCGGCGTTAAGAAGGATGAAGACTGGAACTATCCGTCCGACGTCAAGAAGGACGACTACGTTGTCGTCTCTTCCAAGGATAACTATGCCGACGGCAAGGGCCTGATCGAAAAGGCTGAGTCTGTCGAGGGCAAGGTTACCGCGACCAAGGGCAGCGATCAGGTTACCATTTCCGGCACCTGGTACAAGATGAACACCGGCGTTACTGCTCCCCGCATGAACGCTACCGTTAAGCTGATTCTGGTGAACGGCTTTGCTTACGAGGTTACCACGGTTACCGCCGGCACGTCCGACGTGGCTCTGGTTGCCGAGGTCAAGCAGACCTCCGGCGTTGGCTCGGTATGGCAGGCGCGCGTGATCTTCGCTGACGGCAGCGACAAGGTCGTTACTGTTGATGAGGTCGACGGCGCTGATCCGACCACCAAGAATGTTGCTGACGGCTTCCTGGCCACCTACACGGTATCCAAGGATAAGTACAGCTTCACCACGATCGACACCACCGAGAAGGCTGGCTACGCCAACCTGCTGACCGGCACTGGCCTGAAAATCGACGGCAAGGCGACCGGCACCATGGATCTGAACGGCGCTTCTGGCACCCACTCTGTTTACTTCGACGGCAACACGGTTGCGTTTGTTCGCTCTGAGAACGACAAGTACAAGGTTGTCAAGGGCACCGACGTGAAGAACTGGAAGGAAACGACCGGCGTTGGCCTGACGGCTCTGGCTGAGGTTTCTTCCGGCAACAACTACGCGAAGATCGCTTATATCGACCTGAACACGACCAAGGTTCCGGGCGGCTCCGACAAGACCTACGCGGTTGCGCTGGATTCCTCCTACACCGAGAACATCGACGGCACCACCTACACGATGATCAAGGCTTGGAACGGCACTGAGGAAACTGTTTATAAGATCGACGGCTCTTTGACGTTTGCCAAGGGCGATGTGTTCGAGTACTCTGTCGACAGCGAGGGCGTTGCTGATGTGACTAAGCTGGCTGACGACGGCGCTACGAATGAGAAGGTTCTTGCTACCACGCAGGTCACCTCTTATGACGAAGGCACTGGCGACATCGGCCTGCTGGAAGCAGTTGCTACCGGTTCGAAGTCCAAGATCGACAGCAAGGACACCGTTGTCTTGTATGTTGATTCGGATGCGAAGATCGGCGTTGGCGACGGCGAGGTTCAGGTCGCTGAGGACACCGACGGCGACGGCAACAAGGAAAACAACGTTACTGTTTACTCCGAGAAGGACGAGGATCAGATCCTTGTAATTGTTGTGGACGTAAACAACAACATGGATTGGAGCTAAGTTCTTTTAGAACTTACTTCTAAGCAAGCAAAAGCTCCCTGCTCAATTGAGCAGGGAGCTTTTCTTAATTTAATGGAAGACAATATAATGATAGGTTTTCTTCTGCATATTGCAGTTGACAGCACCGCCTTGATAAACAGTAAAGCCGCCCTCTGTAATAGCGATCGTTGAATCGCCTTTCCAATTTGCGGGCTTGCCGGTAAATGCAATGCCACCGTGTGCGTAGTTCGAGTTGTATTCCCAATAGGTGCCATCCTGCACGCAGATAACCACAAGCGGGGTAAATCCGAGGGAAATGGTACGGGTGGCCGTGCCATCCCCATCATAGGTTCCAAAATTGACTTCGCATTTCTTTGCGAGCACTGCTTCTTGATTAGAAAAATGCGTTTCAAGCTCTGTAAGTGCCGATTGCTCTGCTTTTGCTTCAATTTCTGCTTGTAACTCACGGGACAACATGGATCTGGGAATCGCATCCCCAAACGTCTGCGTAATAATACCGGAAACGCGGCCGTCCAGCCGTTCCGCATCGTCGCAGATGCCGTTTACGGCCTCGCGAAGCTCCTCGGGGCTGCTGTCGAACCGGGCTTTCAGGTCTTTGGGCGGCAGGCTCGGCTGGTCGGGCAGCTCGCTTACCGTGTGGGTGAATTTTGTGATCTTATGGTCGGAAAATGACATGAATGGTGTTCCTCCTTAAAAAGCGCGCGCGGGCGCGCGTGGCGGACGCCCGCGTGCTTTGTCCTGCGGGAAGAAGTAAGCAAGGCTTTATAATAAGCGGAAACGGAAAAAAGGCAAGCGCAATTATTTGCGCTTGCCTTTTCCTGTTTTTCGGCTATTCTAAAAGACGCTTACTTTCCCCGGAAATCATCGTGGGGGCTGGTCCCCCTCACGCGCGCCCGTGCGCCATTTAAGGAACGCGCGCGGGAGTAAAGGAGAATGACATGAACGAAAACTATACCATTGACGCCTTTGCCGAGCCCATCACCGCGCTGCCGACGCAGCCCAGCCTGCCGCCGGACGAGCTCAAGCGCCGGCTGCAAGCCCCTGCGGAGGAAGTCCGGCAGGCGCATAACGCGCTGGCGCAGTCGCACAAGCGGCTGGACAACCGCGTTTCCGGCATTGTCGCGCAGACTTTCGGGGATACTATCCCGAAATCCATGCTGTCTCACGAATTGCAAAGCGAGCTAGACGCGAAAGCCAAACAGGAAACACTGCTAGCCGAAATTGAAATGCGTGAGCGGCTTGCAAAGTCTGTCACGCAGAAATGCGAAGCATTTTTTGGTGTCTATACCGGTGATGGACAAGCTGAGCAGCTGATCCAACTAAATTTTACGCCAAAAGCAGTTTTGGTCTTTCAGGAATTTGGCATAACAGGAACCGGGTCTTCTTATCAGGGCGGTTTGGCATTTCCGGAACATCCGGCTAAAATAACATCAGGCGGAGTGATATTGCCTATTATCACAATCGAAGAGCAGGGCTTTTGTGTATATAATAAAACCTACGGAAGTATTTCTGTGAACACAAATATGTCGAACTATCCCCACTATTTCATTGCGTTTCATTAATAAAAGCCTCCGAGCATATGCTCGGAGGCTTTTCTAGTTGGGTAATGCGCTATGATATCAAATTACTTGATGTCATTCGCAATTTCAACAACCAGCAGCTTCAGCTCAACCTTGCCGTCGCTGTTCTTGGTTGCCTTAGATACGAAGTAGGCGTTGTTGTCGCCCAGCAGCTTGCCAGCCGCATCCTTGTTCGCGATCTGGATGCTGCCGCCCGAAACGCCCTCAACCTTATCGGAATCGATGTAAAGGATGGTGGTGTCGTCGGTGATCAGGAACTTATTGGTGCTGTCAACCTGAACATCGGAAGTCGTGCCGACGCTGTCCTTAGAGGCAAACTGCAGGTTCTTGCCGCCGTCGAACGCGAAGATCTGCTTCTCGTCAGTACCGTAATCCAGAACCTTCTCGGCCTTGATCACGCCTTCGCCCTGATCGGTGTAGGAAATGAAGTCGCCCTTATCCAGACCAGTGGTCTTGTTCTTGTCAAGCACGTCGATGGTCTCGGTGCCGTTCCAGATGGTCAGCGCGGTAGCCGCGTCGCCGTTGGCCAGCTCAGACTCGTACGGAGCGCTGACAATGTAGCCATAAACCTTGTCGTCGGAAGCGCCCGGATCTTCGATGCTCATGGTCACATACGCAACCTTGACATACTTGTAGCCGTTTTCGTTATTGTAGATATAAGCGGCAACATCGCTGTTAGAGCTTGTTACGCTCGTGCCCCAAGCCTTAGCGGCCTTGCCGGTGATCGTCTTATAGTCGTTGTTGCCGGTGCCCGAGCGGACAAAGACAACAGCGTCGTCAGAGATCGGATTACCGTCGATTTCCTTGTCGGTGTATTCCTTGGAATTTTCAAAGCCGTCGTAGCCGAGAACGGACTCAGCATCTACACTGCCTGCAACCGGAGTCAGGCGGTACTTGTCGTCAACGATCTTGTAGGTGAACAGAGCATTGTTCGTCTCAATGGTCTTGGCAGCACCGTCGTTATAATTGAGGACCGTACCCGAGGTGTAAGAAGCATCATAGTAGGTCGAGCCGTCGATCGAAACCTTACCAATGGTGATTTCCTGCGTCTTGCCGTCGCCCAGCAGAACCTTGGCGCGCACGTCGCCGTAGTCGTTCGACAGGCCCTGGACTACCAGGAAGCTGCTCGTGGAAGCAACCGCCGAGGTGGTCTTCGCACCGTAAGCAACGCCGTTGATAATGAACAGATCCATATTGTTGCCGTTCTTGAACGTTACGCCAGCAACCTGCGTGGTCTTGTACCAGTCAGAACCGATCTTGACCTCGGTTACCGGGGCAGAACCCTTGACACCGGAGATCTTGCCGGAAACAACGTCAATCTTAGTAACGACCGGATCGCCGGTGCTGGTGTAAGCGCCGTCTACGTAAGCGGCATAGTCGTTCTTGGCGATGCCGTCGTAAACATCAGCGTCGTCAAAATCTACCGAGCCGGCAAAGCCGAGCGTGTTCAGCGCAGCGCTGGCACTGGTGCCTTCCGGTGCGACCAGGGTAGCCTTGTCGGAAGATACGTAGTTGACCTTGGAAGCCTTGATCGGGGTAACAATCGCAACATCAACCTTGTCGTTGCCGTTGTTGTCAACCAGAACAACCTTGGAGCCCAGCGTAATATTCGCCGAGGTCAGGTCTTTCATAGTGCTGATGCTAGCAATAGCATTGCCCATAGCATCCTTAACCGGGAGATCCTCAGATTTTGCAGTCTCGGTCTTGTACTCTACGCTGTCGGCCTTGAACGTATTTGCAGTCGCAGAAATCTTATCGAGACCGTTGACCGTGGTCTCAACAACCAGATCGGAGTCGCCGGTCACATATACGCCGAAGACATCGTCGGTATCCTTGTAGAGGACCTTGATCTTCTGCGCCATGTAAGGAGCCAGGTCTTCGCCCATTTTGGTGAACGAGATCGTGCCGCCGAGAGAAGCAGTGTAGCCCTTGACATTGTGGCCGGTCGCGGTGACGATGCCTTCAATCGTGTTCAGGCCGAGGTACTTCTTGCCCAGTGTCTCGTTCTTGGTAACCGTCTGCGATACCCAGAAATCATCCACGCCGTCATTGTCGGAGTCCTTGCCAACGATCTCGCTGGTCGTGTAGGTCTTCTTCTCGTACTGGCCGTCCTTCAGGGTGACAACATCGGCGTTAACCGCGTTGTACATGATCTGAGCGGCGTACTGGCGGGGCAGCGCCTGGCTCAGCGGGGTGTTAACGTCCTTCAGCAGGCCGTTCTCATCCGCCAGCGCGGTAGCGTGCTGCGCCCAGCCCTTACCTACCAGGCCGGCCTGCTCAGCATTGTAGCCCAGCGTTACAAGCAGCATCTTGGCAGCTTCCTCGCCGGTTACCGTGTTGTCAGGATCGAACTTGGTAGCAGACTTGCCGGCGATGATACCCATCGCTTCGCAGTACTTGATGAAGCCAGCCGCCCAAGCACTCTTGGAAGTGTTGAGGTCGGTGAACTTGGTAGCGCTGGCCTTGTAGGCATCAGCATTGTCATTGCCTGTGCGCAGAACATAGATCATTTTCGCCATTTCTGCACGGGTTACAGTCGCATCGGGCTGGAAAGAGCCATCGGTATAGCCTTTCAGAACGCCCAGCGCAACGAGCATGTCAACGGCTTCGGCATTGGCATCCTTGATGTCAGCCTGATCCGTGAACGCCGCACCGGCGAACATGGTGAACGCGCAAGCGAACGCCAGGACCAGTGCGAGAACCTTTTTCTGATGGCGCACTCCGCAAGAAAGTGCTGACCTAGAGGCCGCATAACCTCGTAAAATCAGGGAAATATAGCATAAGCAAAGAAAACGGAAATTTCTAATAAATTATATAAAAAACCCTATTAACGACATATATTTACATTTACAAGAAAAAACAATTCATTTTTAGGAATCTATCGACAAAAGACGACAAAAATCTTTCGCCATGTGATACAATAAAACCCAAAAAGATTAAAGGGGGAAAATAGGTGGAAAAGCCACACATTTATGAAGAGGACGGCTGCATCCATTTCGTTCTGCGGCCTGAAGACCTTATGCGCCTCAGGTATTCAGAGGAGGCGAAGACCTCGCTTGTGGATTTTATGGATCAATGGCTGAATTTGATGAAAACACAGGTGCGTGAAAACACCATGGACGGCTACCGCTATGTGTTTAACAAGCACATCAAGCCCTTTTTCGGTGCGCGCGGCGTGACGCTTGCGACCGCCCGGCCCAAGGATTTTCAGGATTTTGTCAACCGGAAGTTTGAAGAGGGTCTGTCGCCGACATCGATCGTCAAATTTCATTCCATCCTGCATAAATGCATGAAATACGCGGTCGCGCTGCAAATCATCCCACTCAATCCGTCGGACAACGTCATGCTGCCTAAACGCCAGTCGTTTCGCGGGCAGGTGTACGACCGAACCCAACTCAACATCTTTTTGGCAGCCGCGCTGCATTCGCCTGCGGAAGCCGCGTTTGTGCTGGCCGGAACCTATGGCCTGCGGCGGAGCGAGGCGGCAGGCCTGCGCTGGAGCGCGGTCGACCTGCGTGCGCGCACGCTGGTCATCAACCATACCGCGGTGCAGTCCGGCGGACGGGTGATCTATGCCGACAATGTCAAAACCAAATCGAGCTTCCGCACGCTGCCGCTGTCTGATTCGCTCAAGCGGTATTTAAGCGACCTGCGCCGCCGGCAGAATGAAAACCGCAAGCGCTATGGCAAGCAGTATCACAAGAGCGATTACGTATGCTGCCATGAGGACGGCTCGCCCTTGCGCCCGGATTATATCACACGCGAGTTTGAACGCGTGTGCCGGAACGCGGCGTTGCCGCGCATCCGGTTTCATGATCTCCGCCATTCCGTCGCGACCATCCTCCTGCAGCAGGGCTTTTCCCTGAAGCAAATACAAGATTGGCTCGGTCATTCGGACATTGCGACGACAGCCAACGTTTATGCGCATGTCCCGTATGTGGAAAAGATCTCGATCGCAAAGGGCGCGACGCCGTCCATCATGATAAACTGAACCGGAACGCAGCGGCATAGCCCGGCTCGTCTGCGGACAGCGCCGCAGTTCCGTCACTTTGCAGCGTGAGTTCGGGCTGCTGCCAGACGGGTGCGCAGTTTTCAGGAAGCTTTGCCGAGGCATGCATCTGCCCAAACGACAGCGAGCTGCCGCTGGTGGTCGCCAGCTCAAAGCCGTAGACGTTCCGCGTTTCATCGCGCATCGTTTGATCGAAACTGCCGTCTTTTTGGAACGCATAGCAAACGGTCACGCTGCCGCCCGCGGGGATGCTGATTTCGCTTTCCACGTAGTTAACGCGAGATGTGGACAGCGCGGCGGTAAAGACGCTTTCGAGCGAACCCTCTCCAAAGAGCATAGCAGGGTCGCGCAGCATGGTGTCGGCTGCCGCGGTCATGACCGCGCGGACAAGCAGCGTTTCATCGCTGCCGATCTCGTCCACCCGTCCGGCCAGATATAGGGAAAGGCAGTCCTCCATCGCCTGCGCAAAGGACATGGGCTGCCGGACAACGCGCCCCTGTCCCTGTTCATCGAGCGGGCGCTCTCTAGCAGGGTCGCTGTAAAACCGGAGGGCAGCTTCATCCGGAAGGCTCTCCAGTGCGATCACGCGCGCATATGCGCCATCCTCACCGGACCATAGCCCAAAGCCCTGCACACCGTTTTCGCGGTAATAGGTGGAGCCCATGCCAAAGCCGAACGCGGCAAACGGCCGGCCGTTGGTCGGGATCTCAAAGCTGCAATAGGTATCTGCGGGAAAGGAAATGTCCTCAAACGTATACACGTATACAGCCTGCCGGTAAACCGGTGTATCAGCGAGTGCGGTTTGAAGCGCCGTGCCGTCTCCGAGCAGGGTCACGACCTCGTCGAAAGAATCTGTGGCGCGGTATCCGCCCAGACGCACGGTACCGGCGACCGGCGCGCCGTCCAGCGTGGCTTGCGGCGTATAGCGGTCGAGCGCGCCCGCGGGCGCGCGGAACGGATAAAACAAGCGCACAGCCTGATCTGCACTGCCGGGGTTTTGCAGCACATAGCGGTCTGTCACCTGCGCGATGCCGTCCCCGGAGGACAGATCGGCGGAGACGAGGCGGTCGGCGGTCAGACCGTCCCCATCGGCGGTCAGCGGCAGGATGGGACCTGCATAGCTGGTAAAGCGGGGCGGTGCGGACAGCGGCTGGTCAAGAGGTATTTCGGCGGACGGCCCGCTCCGGCATCCGCTGAGCAGCAGGCAGCCGGACAGGACGACGCAAAGCAGCTTGTGTTTCATGATAACCCCCTCCTTATTATCAAGTTGGACGGACAGGACGGCGCAGGGTTCCTAAAACGGCAAACGGCGCGGGGAATCCCGCGCCGCTGTTTTTATTTTTCCTTGAAAGCAAAGAACCGCTGCCCAAGATAATTGAACCCGGTGAACAGGCACATGCCGACAAACATCGAGACATTGTCGCGTACTGCGGTCGAGGCGGAGGCGAGCAGCTGGAGGCAGAGCGGCTTTGCAATGCCGTAGGCCAGCAGATAGCATACCGCAATGTTGGCCGCGAACCGCAATACCTGTGAAACGCTGTTTTCTTTGTTCTGGAACGTGAAATATTTATTGAGGAAAAAGCTGAGGATGCTGGTCAGGATGTAATTCGCCGCTGAGGAGACCCAATAAGAGCAATGGGCCAGGTTATATAGCCCGAACATGATCGCCGTGCCGACCAAGGTGTTGACCACGCCGACCAGCAGGAATTTCGCGAGTTTTTTGTCGATCAGGTTTTTCATTTTACGCCCTCTTCGGTCTCACGGACCAGATAGCTCGGGCGTTTTTTGGTTTCCAGATAGGTTTTGGCCAGATACTGCCCCAAAATGCCCGTGCAGAAAAGCTGGATGCCGCCGAGGAACAGCACGACGCACATCAGGCTCGGCCAGCCGCCGACAGGATCGCCGAACGCGAGCGTTTTCACGAGGATGACACAGATATAAATAAACGCAATCACGCAAAGTACAAAGCCCAGCACGGACGCGATGGCAAGCGGAGCGGTCGAAAACGCGACAATGCCCTCGAGCGAATACTTAAACAGCTTCCAGAACGACCATTTGGTCTCGCCCGCCACGCGCTCGACATTGACGAACGGCACCCACTTGGTCTTGAAGCCAACCCAGCCGAAAATGCCCTTGGAAAAGCGGTTATACTCGCGCATGGACAGGATGGCCTCGACCATCGAACGGCGCATCAGCCGGTAATCGCGCGCGCCGTCGACAATGTCAGCGTCCGAGATCTTATTGATGAGCTTGTAGAAGCACCGCGCGAAAAACGAGCGGATGGGCGGCTCGCCGTCACGGGTGGTGCGGCGGGTGGCCGCGCAGTCGTACCCCTCCTCGGTGACCGCTTTATAGAGCGCGGGCAGCAGCGCGGGCGGATCCTGCAGGTCGGCGTCCATCAGCGCGACGAAATCGCCCGTCGCCGCCTCCAGCCCGGCCAGCATGCCGGCCTCCTTGCCGAAATTGCGCGAAAAAGAGACAAAGCGCACGCGCTCGTCCTTCTGCGCAAGCTCACGCAGGATCGGGAGCGTGCCGTCTTTGGAGCCATCGTCCACAAAGACGAATTCAAAGGCGCAGAAATCCATTTCCCGGGTCACGCGGTCGGCTTCCTTGTAAAAAAGCGGCAGCGCGGCCTCCTCATTGTAGCAGGGAACGACGAGCGAGATCTTATCCATGCTGTTCCTCCTTTCGCGGCAGGCGGTCGATGCCGAACGCCGCGGTCAAAAAGATGAAGAGCTGCGGAAGGTATGCATAACGCGGCTGTACCTCGATGAGCAGCAGTGCGCAGAACGCCGCAAAGACGGCGAAATAAGGCAGATATGCGGTCATCGGGCGTTTCTGCCAGCGCTTTTTGCCCCAAAGGCCGAACGCCCCAAGCCCGACCGCGAGGAAAAACAGCCCGCGGTCAAATTGCTGCATGACGGTATAGACCGTTTCGCGAGACCATGTCGGGTCTTTCTGCGTATGGCCGAACGCCCAGCCCAGCGAATCCGAGCACCACAGGAACCGGATTTTGTTGACAATATGCCGCGCGAGCTTGTCCGGCGAAGAGGACAGACGCTCGCGGATCAACCCGTTTTGCACCTGCTCGGTCGCAGGCGTGATTTGATGGTTCTCGTCAAGCGTCGGATAAATGAGTGCCCAATCGTCCTGCGAATAGCCGCCAGAGGTGTTGAAATTGAGGCCGGTGACGAATTTCCAGCCCGGGTTGCCGTTCTGTACGCCATAGGGGTTGAGGCCGGTCGCGCGTACGACCGCGCCTGCCGCCGCGTTCGTACCGAAATAGACGACGAGCAGCGTGAGTATCCCGAGCGCCAGCCGCTTTATGGCTTCCGGATGCGCGAACGCTTCAAACACCGCAAAGGCCAGCACGGCGACGAGCAGGATTAGTCCTTCGCTGCGCAAAAGGTTGCCGAGCTGGAGCGCGAGCCCTGCGAGCGGAAAACGCCAAAAGCCAAGCCGCGCGCAGTCCTTGCAGGCGAGCAGCCAAAGGCCGAGCAGCAGGAAAAACGCGGAGGGGATCTGGTTGGACAGCACGGTGTGCAGCGAGAGCGCGAAAGGGAAAGCAGTCAGCAAAATGGCAGCCGCCTGCGCCGAGGATTCGCGCACATGCTCGCGCGCGATACGGTACGTAAGGCATACGATCGCGGCCGACAGCACGGCGTTCACCAGCTCCAGACACAGCGGGTTGTTCCAAATGGAGAGGAACATAGCCTCCCATGCAACAAACACGCTTTGATACGCCCACAGTGAGAAATATACCGTGTCGAGGAAAGACAGGTCGCCAGCGTTTAGACTTTGCGCGGCCTCATACAGCATTTGAAAATCGCTTTCCAGCGGCGGGTGCAGCACGAGCACGAACGCCAGCCGCAAAAGCAGACCGCCGATAAACAGCCAGACAGTGAACCGCGGGATAGGTTTTTTGCGAAGAAACAGAAAAACGCCCGCCGCGAACAGCAGCGCAAGCGCGTAGCCGCTTAACATCAGGATGGAAGCGGCGGCGATGATGAAGCACACGGAAAAAAGGCCGCGTAAAGCGCGAAGCGGCTTGTCCATGGCTATCCCCCCCCTTAAAAGGATCTTTTATTTCCCCTTATTTTACCACGGTAGCGGGGTAATGTAAACCCGTCGAAAGCTATGTAATATAACCGGTTTGTGTCACCATTGTTACACTTTTCCCTTATCTCTTGTGAGAAATTCCGCGCCGGGATATAATTTTATTACATAAAAGACCAAGGATGGATGAGGTATGCTGAAAAAAATGATTGCGGTGTGCGGTGTGCTGTTCACGCTGCTTTTTGCCGCCTCGGCTGCCGAGCCGGTGTTCCCCGCTTCGCGCACAGGCATGGACGGGGAAACAAAATACGGATATCTGGATGAATCCGGCAGGACCGTGCTGCCGTTCGCTTATGCGGGCGCGGGCGAGTTTGCCGATTGCGGCCTTGCCGCGGTGGAAGACAACAAGTGGCAGACCGCGCTGATCGACCGGCAGGGCAACCTTATTGTGCCGTACACCGATGCGCCGGTATCGGTCGAATTTTCGGACGACGCGGCGGCATACCGTTACGCCGGCCACAGCGTATACTATACGCTTGCGGGCGAGAAAATCGGCTCCTATCCGGGCGCGGTCGGCTTTTTCTCGGACGGGCTGCTGCTCTGCAGGAGCGAGGCCTCGGGCCTATACCGTTATGTCACCGCGGACGGGCAGCCCGCCTTTGAGGGCGAGTTCCGCCAAGCGGGCGTGTTCTCAGGCGGACGCGCGCTCGTGCAGACAGAGCAGGGCGCTTATCTCGCCATCGACACCAAAGGCGAGACGCTGTTCACGGTTGATGAGGATATCACGCCCTCGTATATGACGATCTTCGACAATGACACCATCGTGCTCTATAACGGCACCAACCAAGCGCTGTATTCGCTGTCCGAGGGCAGATATGTGACCGACTTCTTGTACCATAACATCTCCGAGTTCCACGACGGCGTGGCGATGGTGCGGCAGGTCAACCGCTGGGGCATTATGGACACGGCCGGTCGCATGCGCACCGAGCCGACCTATTACTACCTGTCCTACATGGGCGACGGCCTATATGCTGCGCGAAGTCAGGACGGCTCCGCTGCTGCGGTCGACGCGGACGGCAATGTGATCTACCGCACGCCGAGCTATGTGGGCGGATTTGCGGAACTGAAATACGGCCTGTCGTGGCACGGTATGGCCGATGGAAGCATTATTTTCTTCCGCCGGAACGGCGGCTATTTTGCCAGCCTGAAAAACGCGGAAAATCCCAAGCTGCTTTCGGAAAATGTCGTCCGCGTCACGCAGGACGGCCAAAAGCGCTATATCAACCTCGCCACGGGCGCAACCTTGTTCGCACAGCCGTTGTCGTTCGATCTGGGGCAGGGCATCACGGCGAACACCGTGCACTATGAAAAATTCCTGGGCTATCAGAAAGACGGCAGCGAACACGGTTGGAACGTCGATTTTCCCGAGATCGCGGGACTGCCCGACGCGGATGTGCAGAAAAAGATCAACAATTCCATCCGCGAGTTTTTCCTCAAAGGGCCGTCGGTCACAGCGGAATACGAAGCGCTCGAGGGCAGCTACGGCGTGTCGCTCGAAGGCTCGGTGCTGGTCGTCTGGGCGAACTGCGTCAGCGGCAAGGGCGCGGGCTCGTCGGTCTGGAACAGCAATCTGGCGTTTGACGTGCGCACCGGCGCGGCGTATCAGATCACCGACCTGATGCAGGCTGATTATATCGAAACAGTCAAGGCGCTGCTTCCCGAGGGGCGCGAGATTTATATGTACAGCTTCCCGCGCATGAGCCAAAAGGGCGTGACCTATTTTTACAACGAATATGAGAGCGAGACCCGCCGCGCGCATACGGAGAGCTTCCTTTTGACCTTTGAGCAGCTTGGGAGCGCGGTCGACCGCGAGAGCGCGGCCTTTGCCGCCCTGCACACGGTCTACCAGCGTCCGCAGGTTTCGCCCGCGGACGCGCTGACCGACATCAGCGGGCATTGGGCTGAAGACCTGATACGGCAGGCTGCGGACAGCGGTCTGGTGCAGGGCGGCAAGGACGGCCGCTTCCGTCCGGATGACGCGATTACTGCGGCAGAGGTCTGCGCAACGGTCGCGCGTAGCAAAAAGCTGCCCGAAACCGATTTTCGCATGCCCGGCATTGCCCAAGGCCTCTGGTATACGGACGAGGTCAACAAGGTTTATGCCGCCGGCCTGCTCGAGGGCTTGACCGAAACCTTTTCCGCCGACGCGCCCATGACGCGGGAGGACGCGATGCAGCTTTTTGCCAACGTGCTGATGCAGTCGGACAAAACTCTGCCCGATGATACGGAAACGGCGTCACTGCTCGCCGCTTTTGCGGATGCCGATACGCTTTCGGCAGACCGCCGTGCCGCCGCCGCGCTGTGCGTGCGGGAAGGCCTGATCAAGGGTTCGGGCGGCAAGCTGCTGCCGGCCCAGAGCTTTACGCGCGCGGAGTTTGTCAAGCTCCTGCTTCTCATCTAAGCGAAGCGAGCCGCCCTTTCGGGCGGCTTTTCTTTTGTCCGAGACTGGGCGAAATGCCTAATTAAGCTTTGCCCGAATTGTGCGGGATCACCATTCGTTTCGTTCGATTCTCACGAATTCGCACAAACCCCCTTGCATTGACACACAGATATTGTATAATTTACATATGGTCGAGGGCCAAATACGAGGATGAGGTGAAACAGCATATGGATTATATGTCGGAATACAAGCGCTGGCTGTCGCGCGCCGAGCTTTCCGAGCAGGAGCGCGCCGAGCTTGCGGCAATTGAAAACAATAACGAGGAGATTGAAAGCCGGTTTTTCGCGCCGCTGTCGTTCGGCACGGCGGGACTGCGCGGCGTTTTAGGGGTTGGCCTCAACCGCATGAACCGCTTTACGGTCGGGCAGGCCACGCAGGGCCTCGCCAACCTGATCATCGGCGGCGGCAAGCAGCAGATGGACCGCGGCGTCGCCATTGCATATGACAGCCGCCACTTTTCGCCCGAATTTGCGCGCCTGTCCGCGAGCATCCTGGCGGCAAGCGGCATCAAGGCGCTGCTGTTTGACGAATTGCGCCCAACGCCTGAATTATCCTTCGCCATCCGCCACTACGGCTGCATCGCCGGCATTAATATTACTGCAAGTCATAATCCAAAAGAATATAACGGCTATAAGGTCTACTGGGAGGACGGTGCCCAGCTTCCGCCTAAGGAAGCCGACGTGGTTGCCCGGGAAATGGCGGCGACCGACTTGTTCACCGGCGTGCGCACGGGCGATTTCGACGAATTTGTCCAAAACGGCATGATCCGCATGCTGGGGCAGGAGACCGACGAAGCGTATCTGACCGAGGTGCTGGCTGTTGCGGTCAACCCGGACTGTGTCAAACAGGTGGCGGACGAATTTAAGCTGGTTTATACCCCGTTCCACGGCGCGGGCTACCGTCTGGTGCCTGAAATTTTGAAGCGGCTGGGCTATAAACATATCCTCTGCGTGCCCGAGCAAATGGTGATTGACGGCGATTTTCCGACCGTCGCCAGCCCTAACCCGGAGAATAAAGAGGGCTTTAACCTCGCGATCGAGCTTGCCAAGCAGAACGGCGTCGATCTAATCATCGGCACCGATCCGGATGCCGACCGCACGGGCATTGTTTTAAAGGATAAATCCGGCGAGTACATCACGCTTTCGGGCAACCAGGTCGGCGTGCTGCTGATTGACTACGTCATCACCGCGAAAAACCTGACCGGCACTATGCCGCGCCATCCGGCGGTGCTCAAGAGCATCGTGACGACCGAAATGGCGCGCGCCGCCGCGGAAAAGAACGGCGTAGCGTGCTTTGAAACGTTTACCGGCTTTAAGTTCCTTGCAGAAAAGATCAAGGAATTTGAGAAGACCGGCTCGCACGAGTACATTTTCGCCTTTGAGGAGTCTTACGGTTACTTATGCGGCGACTATGCGCGTGACAAGGACGCGGTCACAGCGTCCATGCTGATCGCGGAGATGGCCGCCTATTACCGCACGCAGGGCAAGACGCTTTACGACGCGATGGAGGAAATGTACGAGAAGTACGGCTATTACTGCGAGCAGACCATCTCGATCGTTATGCCGGGCGTTTCCGGCCTTGCGCGCATGAAAGAGCTGATGCAGGAACTGCGGGATACGCCGCTCACCGAGGTCGGCGGGGTTAAGGTTGATTTCATCCGCGACTACCAGCCGGGCACGCGCACCGGCGTGCAGGACGGTAAGACGGAAGCGATGGAGCTTTCGGGTCAAAACGTGCTGTATTATGAGCTTTCGGGCGGCACGAGCTTTATCATCCGCCCGTCAGGCACCGAGCCCAAGGTCAAGGTCTATATCATGGCCAAGGGCGAAAATAAGGCCGAGGCGGCGGCGAAAGTTGAAAAGCTGGCGGCTGCGGCGCGTGAGATCGTCAAGTAAAGGAAAAGAAGCATCCCGGGTGGGATGCTTCTTTTTTAGCGGTTGCGCCGCCACGTGGCGGGCGAAAACAGCAGCAGCATAGGGAAGAGCTCCAGACGTCCGGCCAGCATGTCGAACATCAGCACCGCCTTGCTGAACGGCGAGAAGAAGCCGAAATTGCAGGTCGGGCCGACCAGCTCAAGGCCGGGGCCGACGTTGTTGAGCGTCGCGGCGACCGCGGTGAAATTGGTCACCAGATCCGGACTTTCAATGGAGAGCAGCAGCACGGACAGAATGAAAATAAGCATGTAGGCGATCAGAAAGACGTTGACCGACCGCACGACCTCGTGCTGCACGCGGTGCCCGTCGAGCTGGTTGACGCGCACCGAGCGCGGATGGATCAAAAACTGCATTTCCTTGCGCACGCTTTTGAACATCAGCATAATGCGCGAGCACTTGATGCCGCCGCCTGTCGAGCCGGCGCACGCGCCGATAAACATCAGCAGCACGAGGATGCATTTGGAAAGCGCCGGCCACTGGTCGAAATCGGCGGTGGCAAAGCCCGTGGTCGTGATGATGGAAGACACTTGGAACAGCGCGTGGTGCAGGCTTTCAAATAGGCTGCCGAAGCGGTGCCAGACATTGAGGCCGATGACGACCGTCGCCGCGGCGATCACGCCCAGATACAGCCGTAGCTCCTCGCTTTTGAGCGCTTGCTTCCAGCGGCGGGTCAAAATGAGGAAATACAAGCTGAAATTGACGCCGAACAATATCATGAACACGGAAATGACGCCTTGCAGGTAATAGCTGTTATAATGCGCCATGGAGTCGTTCCAAATGCCGAAGCCGCCCGTGCCCGCGGTTGCCATTGCGGCATTGACTGCGTCGAACAGCGGCATGCCGCCCAAAAGCAGCAACACGGTCTCGAGCACGGTCAGCCCAAAATAGATGCCGTATAGGATCATGGCGGTCGTGCGCAGGTGGGGCGACAGTTTGCTGACCGACGGCCCCGGGCTTTCCGCGCGCATCAGGTACATCGAATGGCCGCCCGCGAGCGGGAGCACGGCCAGCATGAACACCAGAACGCCCATGCCGCCGACCCAGTGCGTCAGGCTGCGCCACAGGAGCGAGGCATGGCTGAGCGCCTCCACGTTGCTGAGGATAGTCGCGCCGGTCGTGGTGAAGCCCGAAATGGTTTCAAACAGCGCGTCCACATAGCTGGGGATCTCGCCGCTCAAAACAAACGGCAGCGCGCCGGTCAGCGCGAGCACGATCCAGCACAGCGCGACGGTGACAAAGCCCTCGCGCGCGTAAAAGCGGTTGTTCACCGGCTTTTTGCGAGCCATCAGCACACCGCAGAGCAGGCACAGCGCGGCGGTGAACAGAAAAGCAAGCCCTTCGCGCTCGCCTCTTGCGAGCGCAACTGCCATGGGCAGCAGCAAAAAGGCCGATTCAATGCCCAGCATCCAGCCGAGCAGGTACCGGACCATCGAGATATTCATGCGTCCGCGCCCTCCGCATCTTTCAGGAAAATGTCCTGCAGGTCTTTCATGCCCGTTTGGGTGCTGACCACGATGACAGTATCGTCCTCGCGCAGCACGTCCTGCCCGCGGGGGAGGATGCGCTTGCCCTTGCGGTTGATGCAGCAGAGCAGCACGTCCGGCCGGATGGGCATGTCCTGCAGGGGCACGCCGGTCAGGTGGTGCGCCGCGACGCGGAACTCAAGCGCCTCCGCGCCCTGCAGCTTATGCAGCGTTTCCACATTGGAGCCCATGGAGTTCTGCATCGCGCGGATGTACTGGGAGATGAGGTCGGCGGTCGTCTGCTTGGGGCGGATGACCACGCCGAGCGGCAGCCCCGCGATGACCTCCTCGAAGTTGACGCGGTTGATCTTGGTGAACGTACGCGCGTGCGAGTGCTTGCCCGCGTGCAGCGCGAGCAGGATGTTCTCCTCGTCCATGCCGGTCAGCGCAACAAAAGCCTCGCACGAACCGAGCCCTTCCTCATCGAGCAGGTCGCGGTCGGTGCCGTCCCCATGGATGATGGTGGCGCCGGGCAGCAGCTCGGAGAGCTGCTCGCAGCGTTCCAACCGGTTTTCGATGATCTTGACAGAAATCCCCGCGTCCAGCAGCATGCCGGCGAGGAAAAAGGAGATCTTGCCGCCGCCGATCAGCATAGCCGAGCCGATATGGTCGTTCGGGATGCCGATGGCTTCAAAAAAGTAAGCCTGCTCGCGCGGCGGCACGATGACGGTGATGTCGTCGCCCTCCTGCAAAATGAAATCCCCCTTGGGGATAAAGGTTTCGCCCGCGCGGTGCACCATGCACAGCAGCACGCCGACGCGCAGCATCGTGTTGACTTCGCAGACGGCCATGCCGTCCAGCCGCGAGCCAACGGGGATGCGCACATCGATCAGTTCGATACGGCCCTTGGCAAAGGTCGATACCCGGATGGCCGACGGGAAGCGGATGAGGCGCGAAACCACGCGCGCGGTCGACAGCTCGGGGTTGATGAGCATGGACAGGCCGAGCTCGTCGCGCAGAAAACCGACTTCGGCGACATATTCGGGGTCGCGCACGCGCGCGATCGTATGACAACCTGACGCTTTGCGGGCGATCAGGCAGGAAAGCAGGTTGATCTCGTCGTGTGTGGTTGCCGCAATAAGCAGATCCGCTTCCTTAACGCCCGCGTCCCGCAGCACGCTGTAGCTGGTGCCGCTGCCCCGGACGCTCGAAACGTCGAGCGCGGAAACCAGTTCGTCCAGCCGCCTGTCGGACAAGTCGACCAGCGTCAAATCGTGCCCTTCAGCCGCGAGCTGTTCAGCCAAAGCCGACCCCACTTTGCCGCAGCCTACGATAATGATGCGCATGTCGCGCCTCCTAGCATGAATATTTTCGATCTTTATTTCTTCTTTATATTACCCCATTATAGTCAATCCAAATGGAAAAAGCAATGGCTGCGGCGGATTTGACCCACTCCTCTGCACATGCTATACTATACAAAGAAGATCTGCGTAAATGGAGCGCATGAGGAGGAGGGCGGTCATGGCCTTTACACTGGAGGTCTGCGTCGATTCGGTCGTATCGGCGGAAAACGCGGCGCGCGGGGGTGCGACGCGGCTCGAATTGTGCGAAAACCTGGTCATTGGTGGCACGTCGCCCAGCTTTGCGCTGTTTGACCTGGTGCGCGAGCGGGTCGATATCCCGGTCCGCGTTCTGCTCCGGCCGCGGTTCGGCGATTTCCTCTATGACGAGGACGAGCTGGAGCTGCTGCGCCGGCAGGTGCGCGGCTTTGCCGCGCGGGGGGCGGACGGCGTGGTGATCGGCGTCCTCCGGGCGGACGGCTCGCTCGATGAGGCGCGCATGGCCGAGCTGATCTCGCTCGCGGGCGGCTGTGGGGTGACGCTGCACCGTGCGTTCGATGTGTGCCGCGATCCGTTTGAGGCGCTCGAAGCCGCGCGCCGTCTGGGTGTGGACACGATTCTAACCTCGGGCCAGCGGCAGAGCGCAAGAGAGGGCGCAGGTTTGCTCGCGGAGCTTTGCCGCGCGGCGGGGGGCAAGCCGCAGATCCTGGTCGGCGCGGGGGTGGACGCCGCGGCAATCCGCGAATTGCAGCCCATTACCGGGGCGGCGGCGTTCCATATGTCGGGCAAGCGCACGGTGGAAAGCCCGATGACTTACCGCAGGGAGGGCGTGCCCATGGGGCTGCCCGGCATCGGGGAATACGAACGCTTTGTCTGCGACGAGGCCGCCGTCTCGGCGGCGCGCAAAACGCTCGAAGCGCTCATGGGGGAGTAAAGACATATGCGGATTGAAAAAGTTCTCAACAACAATGTGATCGTCGCGCTCGACGAACACGGCGCGGAGACTGTGCTCATGGGGCGGGGGCTGGGCTTCGGCCGCCATGCGGGAGATCAGGTCCCGGAGGATGAAGCGGTAGAAAAGCGTTTCACGCTGCATAACGAGCAGCTTTCGGACAAATTCCAGCAGCTTATGACCAGCATCCCGCTTCCCCACTTCATGATGAGTGAGCGCATCATCAACCACGCTAAGATCGCCTTGGGCAAAGAACTGTCCGACAGCATTTATGTCACGCTGCCCGATCATATTTCGGCCGCGATCCTGCGCTATCAGGAGGGCATCACGCTTTCAAACCCGCTTTTGTGGGATATCCGGCAGTTTTATCCGGATGAATACGCGGTAGGCCACAAGGCCAATGAGATCGTCTTTGAGGAGACCGGCGTGCATTTCACCGAGGACGAGGCCGGCTTCATCGC
Organism: Agathobaculum sp.; assembly: GCF_034098985.1. Classification (GTDB taxonomy): domain Bacteria; phylum Bacillota; class Clostridia; order Oscillospirales; family Butyricicoccaceae; genus Agathobaculum. The sequence continues at coordinate 23,453 of NZ_JAXEOA010000001.1, forward strand.
CATGCACTTTGTAAACGCGCAGGTGGGCGGAGAAATCCGCGACGTGTACGATATGACCTACCTTATGCAGGAGGTCTTCCGCATCGTGCAGGAGGAGTTCGGCATCGCGCCCGATCAGGATTCGCTTGATTACTACCGGTTCGTCACGCATTTAAAATTCTTTGCGCGGCGCATCGTCAGCGGCCAGCGCTACGGAGACGACGAGGCCGACCTGCTCGAGGTCGTGCGCTTCAAATACCCGCGCTCGTTCGCCTGCGCGCAAAAGGTGTGCGAGTATGTCGAGCGGGAAAAGGGCTTTCAATCCGGGCAGAACGAGCTGCTGTACTTAACCATCCATATCGCCCGCATCACGGGCAAGGGCGACGACGATTAACAAAAAGCCGGGAAACAAGTTCCCGGCTTTTTTACTGCAATTTGTGCAAGATGACAAAAACTAGAAGAAATTTTTAATGCTTTCGACGGGTAAAAGCATCTTGCGCAATTGTGAACAGTTTGTTACAATAAAGGCAACAAGTAAACAGCGTCCTCGTGATTGGATTGTTACCGCACTCGCGGGCAAAACCAAATTTCTCGCAGAAGGAC
>NZ_JAXEOA010000002.1:0-50871 GCF_034098985.1 Agathobaculum sp.
GTGGTTGATAGGTCAGGAGTGGAAGCGTGGTAACACGTGCAGCGGACTGATACTAATAGGCCGAGGGCTTGACCTCATTATTAGAGGTAACCTCAAACTCTTATAGCTTGCAAGTAGTTCTTGTTCAGTTTTCAGGGTATAACTCTGAAAAGTGCGTGTCAATGGTGACGAGGGTACACCTGTTCCCATTCCGAACACAGTAGTTAAGCTCGTTTACGGTGACAATACTTGGCTGGCGACGGCCCGGGAAGATAACTCGACGCGCACATCAAAAAACGCCGATCCGAAAGGGTCGGCGTTTTGTTTTCGTTAAGATTTCTCTGGCTGGATGGCGGTGCGCCCTGGGGTATGGTATGATATAAATATGAATATTATCATATATAAGGGGGCCGTCGATGAACAAGATTCTATGGGAAAAATTATATGAAGCGCTGACTTCCGTATTGCCGATTACTGCGATCGTTCTTTTGCTCAGCATGACGATCGCGCCCATGCCGGTCGGCACACTTGCGCTGTTTTTGATGGGCGCGGCGCTGCTCATCTTGGGCATGGCATTCTTTTCTCTGGGCACCGATGTGTCCATGATCCCCATGGGAGACGGCATTGGCGCGCAGCTGCCGCAGACCAAAAACCTAGGCGCTGTAATCTTGGTCACGCTGTTGATTGGCATTCTGATTACTATTGCCGAACCGGATTTGCAGGTACTCGCCGGACAGGTGCCATCTATCCCCAATGCGGTGTTGATCTGGACGGTCGCAGTCGGCGTGGGCCTGTTTTTTGTCATTGCTATGCTGCGTACATTATTCAAGATCAGCCTATCCAGACTGCTGATCCTGTTTTATATCGTGGTGTTTGTGCTGAGCGCATTTGTGCCTAATGAGTTCGTTTCTGTAGCATTCGATTCAGGCGGCGTGACGACTGGACCGATCACCGTGCCGTTTATTATGTCGCTTGGCATCGGCCTTGCGTCTATCCGCGGCGACCGCGATGCGCAGGATGATTCTTTCGGCTTGGTCGCGCTATGCAGCATCGGCCCGATTTTGGCGGTGCTGCTTCTCGGGATTTTTTTCCGGGGTGGGGATCCGGGTTATACGCCGGTATCGGTTCCCACGGTAGAGAGTACGCGCGCATTGGCCGGGAAATTTGTGCACGCATTGCCCGATTATATTCACGAGGTGTGCGCGGCGCTGGTGCCAATCATTCTTTTTTGTGCCGTATTTCAGCTGGTGTTCCGGCGTTTTCACAAGCTTCAATTGCAGAAGATCGGTATCGGCTTTGCTTATACGTTTATTGGATTGGCCTTATTCCTGACAGGCGTGAGCGTGGGTTTTATGCCCGCCGGCCACTATCTGGGTCAGCAGCTTGCAAAGAGCCAGCATCCATGGATCCTGTTGCCGCTCGGTATGTTAATCGGTTATTTTTTGGTCACCGCCGAACCGGCCGTCCACGTGCTCAATAAGCAGGTTGAGACGATCACAAATGGCGGTATCTCGCAGCGTGCAATGATGCTGAGCCTGTCGGTCGGCGTGTCACTCTCAGTGGGTCTTGCTATGGTTCGCGTCTTGACAGGGCTTTCGATTTATTATATCCTGATTCCAGGTTATACGGCCGCGCTTATCATGACGTTTTTTGTACCGCGCATATTTACGGGTATTGCGTTCGACTCGGGCGGCGTGGCCTCTGGGCCGATGACGACTACCTTTTTGCTGCCGTTCGCTATGGGCGCATGCGAGGCGCTTGGCGGCAATGTGCTGACCGATGCGTTTGGCATCGTCGCTATGGTCGCCATGACGCCGTTGTTGACGATCCAAGCGCTGGGCATTCTGTACCGGCGCCGTGAGCAGGACGGCAAAGCGGCTGTGTCCAGCGAGGGCGAAGTGGAAGAGATCATTGAACTGGAGGAAGACACGCATGCATGAGTACCAGCCGCAGATGGCGCTGCACAGCGCCGTGCACGCCGTGGTTGCGATCGTGGACAGCGGGCAGGGCGCTAGAGTGCTGCATATCTGCCGAGAAAACCATGTGCTGCTTGACTTTGTCTGCATGGCACACGGAACGGCGCGCACTGAAATGCTCGATTTGCTGGGACTGGGGGAGACGCCGAAAGAGGTCGTTATCTGCCTGACCGGGGAGACGGCCGCGCGACGGCTGCTGGGCAGGCTGGGAAGCGATATGAAGATGCGCTACCCAGGCCGCGGGATTGCGTTTACCATCCCGGTGGGCAGTCTGGGTGTCCGTTTGCATAAGCTGCTGACACAAGAAGAACCGAAGGAGGGACAGGAGATGAACAGCACCGGGAAAAATGAGGGCTACGACGTGGTCGCCGTGATCCTGGACCAAGGATACACCAGCCGTATCATGGACGTTGCGCGGCGCGAGGGTGCGCGCGGCGGCACTGTGATCACGGCGCGCGGTATCGCGGAGGACGAGGTGCGGCAGTTTTTCGGTATTGAAATCCAGGCGGAAAAGGAGATCGTGTTTCTGGTCGTCCGGAGCGGCGAGAAGCAGCGCATTATGACTGAAATCATGAAAGCGGCTGGCCTAAATACGGAGAGCCATGGCATTGTATTGTCGTTGCCAGTGTCCAGCGCGATTGGGCTTGCTGATTGACAGAAGCGGTATTACGCCTGCCACTATATCTAGTGGCAGGCGTCTTTTTATGCGGTAGGGGAGTTGTCCACAGAGCATCCACAGCTTTTCCACAAAAGGATGCACAGAATGATGTTATCCACAAGAAGATATCCCAAGCTTCCACAGGCGAAATTTGACGAATTTTGGAGCTTTCTACAAGAAAAAAATTTCCGTTCTCGCAAATCCACCAAAAAAGTATCCTGCCCTTGACATTGCGCGGGGGGCGCGGTAAAATAATGAGTATAGGCACAAGATATTGTACGGATTGTGTCAAAAGGATACGATGTTTAGTAACCTGCTGCAAACTGCGGCGCGGATGGAGAGGAAAGACAGGTTTATGATACGGCAGATTATCAAGAGAGACGGGCGAAAAGCCCCCTTTGAGCTGGACAAGATCGCAAACGCGATTTTTGGTGCGGCGCAGGCCTCGGGCGGCCAGGATTATGAGATGGCCAAGGAGCTTGCCGACCAGGTGGAAAGGGAGTTGGAGACCGTTGCTGCCGATCAGGTGCCCACTGTGGAGCAGATACAAGATACAGTGGAGAAGGTGCTCATTAACAACGGGCACGCGCGCACGGCGAAAAAGTACATCCTTTATCGCAACGAGCGCACCCGCGTGCGCGATATGAACACCAAGCTGATGAAAGTCTATGAGGATTTGACTTTTCAATCCTCTTTGGAAAACGATGTTAAGCGTGAAAACGCCAACATTGACGGCGACACTGCGATGGGTACCATGCTCAAGTATGGTTCGGAGGGCGCCAAGCAGTTTTACGAGATGTTCATTCTCGACCCCGCGCATGCCAAAGCGCACCGCGAGGGCGATATCCACATCCACGACCTCGATTTTTTGACGCTGACCACGACATGCTGCCAGATCGATCTGCTCAAACTGTTCGACGGCGGCTTTTCGACCGGTCATGGCTTTCTGCGTGAGCCCAATGACATTCGTTCGTATTCGGCGCTTGCGTGCATTGCGATCCAGTCCAACCAGAACGACCAGCACGGCGGCCAATCCGTGCCCAATTTCGACTATTGTATGGCACCCGGTGTCAAGAAAACCTACCGCAAGGCGTTTCTGCGCAATCTGGAACGCGCCATGGAGATCTATAAGGACGATGAGGACGAGTCCGCCGGGGCGAAGGCCGTGTTTGAAGCGGTCGAGCAGGAGAATGGCCTTTCGCCGATTTTGGCTGGCGACAACGGCTTTGAGGACAAGCTGACCGAAAAGCTCAAGGAACAGTTTGACGACAAGATTGCGGACAAGATTACCGCGTTCTGCCGCCGCCACGCGGTCAAGGAGACGCGCCGCACCACCTATCAGGCGATGGAGGCGCTCGTACATAACCTTAATACGATGCACTCCCGCGCGGGCGCGCAGATCCCGTTTTCCTCGCTCAACTACGGCACCGACGTTTCGCCCGAGGGGCGCCTCGTCGTCGAAAGCCTGTTGCTAGCGACTGAGGCCGGATTGGGCAATGGCGAGACCTCGATCTTCCCAATCCACATTTTCAAGGTCAAGGAAGGCGTCAACTTTAACGAGGGAGAACCCAACTACGACCTGTTCAAGCTGGCGTGCCGCGTGTCGGCCAAACGCCTGTTCCCGAACTTTTCCTTTATTGACGCGCCCTTTAACCTCAAATACTATAAGCCCGGCCATCCGGAGACCGAATGTGCCTACATGGGCTGTCGCACGCGCGTAATCGGCAATGTGTACGACCCGTCGCGCGAGATCGTAAACGGCCGCGGCAACCTGTCGTTCACATCAATCAACCTGCCGCGCATTGGCATCCGCAGCCACGGTGACGTGGATTGGTTTTTCGAGGATCTCGACCGCAAGATCGACCTTGTAATCGACCAGCTTTTGGCGCGGTTCCGCATCCAATCGAACAAGCGGGTGCGTAATTACCCGTTCCTGATGGGCGAGGGCATCTGGATTGATTCGGAAAAGCTCGGTCCGGACGATATGGTAGGCGAAGTGCTCAAACACGGCACGCTGACCATCGGCTTCATCGGCCTTGCCGAGTGCCTCAAGGCGCTCACTGGCAAGCACCACGGCGAGAGCGACGAATCGCAGAACATGGGGCTTGAGATCATCGGCCATATGCGCGCGCGCATGGACGAGGCCGCGAAGAAATACGGGCTTAACTTCTCACTGATCGCGACCCCGGCGGAAGGGCTGTCCGGCCGCTTTGTCAAGATCGACCGCGAAAAATACGGCCTTATCCCGGGCGTAACCGACCGCGACTATTATACCAACTCGTTCCACATCCCGGTATACTACCCGATTTCGGCGTTTGAAAAGCTCAGCCGCGAGGCGCCTTATCATGAGTTGACCAACGGCGGCCACATCAGCTATATCGAACTCGACGGCGACCCGACGCAGAACCTCGAGGCTTTCGAGGCGGTCGTGCGGTATATGAAGGAGGTTGGCATCGGCTACGGTTCGATCAACCACCCGGTAGACCGCGACCCGGTCTGCGGCTATACGGGCATTATTGGCGAAGCCTGCCCGCGCTGCGGCCGCAAGGAGGGCGAGGGCGTACCGCTGGAAAAGCTGCAAAAGCTCGGCTTGTACCGGAATTTGAACAGCACAACGCTCGGCTATCACGGCGACCCCGCAGAGGAGGCCGACCGTCAGCCGAATGAACTGAAAATTGTCAGGGAGTAACGAAAGGAAGGCATTATCATGGAAAACAAGACGAATACGACGCTGATTGGCGAGGGTGTAGGGTTTGAGCGCATCCGCCGCATCACGGGCTACCTGGTAGGCACGCTCGACCGCTTCAACAATGCCAAGCGCGCCGAGGTCAACGACCGCGTCAAGCACGGCCTGTCTTCCTGCTGCTCGCTGACCGAAGAGCACACCGCGTAAGCCCATGGAGGGCAAACTCAGGATCGCGGGCACGGTCGCCGAATCGATTGTTGACGGACCCGGATTCCGCTACACGGTGTTTACACAGGGCTGCCCGCACCACTGCCCGGGCTGCCACAACCCGCAGACGCATGATTTTGACGGCGGCACCGAGATGAAACTCTCGGTGCTGTTTGCCGATATCGTGAAAAACAAATTCGTCCGGGGCGTTACGCTGTCGGGCGGCGAGCCATTCTGCCAGGCGGAGCCGCTCTTTACGCTTGCAAAGGCGCTCAAGGAGGACGGGCGGCATCTGATGGCGTTCACGGGTTATACGTTCGAGCAGCTTCTCGAATTGCCTGATCCTTATGTGCAAAGATTGATCGGCATGCTCGACCTGCTGGTCGACGGGCCGTTCATCCTTGCCGAGCGGGATATCGAGCTGCGCTTTCGCGGCAGCGCAAACCAGCGGGTGCTTGACGTGCCCAAATCTTTAGCGGAGGGCGCGCCCGTCTGGGCGGAGCAATACCGGTGAAAGACATAAAAACGCCCCGCGGCTATGCCGCGAGGCGTTTTTTCATTCCCATTTTTCCCATATGTCGGGCTGGAAGCCGACCGTTGCCTGCCTGCCGTTCCGCACCACAGGTGTGCGGAGCAGCGACGGATCTTCGAGCAGCTTTTGATATTTATCCTCGTCAAAGGCCAGATAGGCGAGCGAGGCGTACCCCTTAGCCTTGGGGTTGAGCAGCGGCTCCAGCCCGCCTACCGCCTTGCGCACGCTGTCCAGCTCACCCTTGGACATGCCCTTTTGCGCAAGGTCGATCATTTGAAACTTGATATTCCGTTCTTTGAACCAACGCTGCGCTTTTTTGGTATCAAAACATTTGGTTTTTCCGAAAATCTGGATATTCATAGCTTCCCCGCTCCTTTTGTTCCATTATATCAGACACCTGCCTTGCAGACAAGTGTTGACAATTTGTATGAATTATTGTATTATTGAAGTAGAACAATAATCCGCAAATAAGGAGAACGCTATTATGGAGCAGACAGCATTGGACAAACGCAGATGGGGGCTGGATGGGTTCCAGATCAAAATGATCGCGCTCATCATTATGACGATCGACCATATTCATTATTTTGGCTGCACGCTTTATGATTTGCCGCTGATTTTAACGCTGATCGGCCGGATCGCCGCGCCGCTGTTTGTCTTTATGGTGGCGGAGGGGTTTGCCCATACGCACAACCGGGGCAAATACCTGCTCCGCCTTTATATCGGCGGTACGCTGATGCAGTTCGGCAACCTACTGGTAAACCACTTTTTTCCTTTGCCGGACGGCGCTATTGTGATGAACGGCATTTTTTCGACCATGGCGCTGATCGTATTCTACCTGCTGTGCATCGAAAAGCTGCGCGAGGCAGTGCGCACACGGAATGCCGGCGCGGGATTTTTGTGGGTGCTCGGCCTGATTGCGCCGATTGCAGCCAACATCGCTTGTTTTGCACTTTTTTCGATCTGGCTTCCGGGCGCGCAGGCGTTGCTGTATCTGGTGCCCATGCCGATGATGGTGGAGGGCGGCGTCATTTTCGTACTGATGGGCATTGGCCTATATTACTGCCGCCGCAGCAAAGCGGCGCTTGCCGTGTTCTATACGGCGCTGCTGGTCATTTTGGTGCTGTTGAGCGGCGTAAACGCGTTTAATATCCAATATGCGTTTTTCATGTGGCTTGCGCTGCCGTTTATGCTGCTGTACAATGGAGAGCGCGGCCGCGGCATGAAATACCTGTTTTATATTTATTATCCGGCGCATGTTTATCTGTTTGCGATCATCACCTCGCTGCTTGGGCGGTAAAGAAAAAAGGACGCGTTACGCGTCCTTTTTTTGTGCCCGGAAAGCTTTCTGCGCCTGCGCGAACGGTCCGATCAATACGCAGGCGAGTGCGGCCGCGCGCCCAAGGTCGCACAACACGAGTGGGACGGCAAAAAAAACCTCGCCGTGGCGGGCAAAATCCCCGACCGCGGCCAACCCGGCGGCTGCGAAATTGGGATAGGGCAGGAGCGCGGCGGTGTGTGCGCCGAGCAGCAGCACGGCGCGCAGGCTGATGAGCGCGAACAGCGCGCCGCCGGCGGAAAAGCCGCGCACCGCCGCAGCCGACAGGCCCTCAGGCATAGCGAGCGAAAGCGCGAGAGCGGCGGGCAGCATCGACCGGATCAGCGCGCCAGTTTGCGTCCAAAGCGACCACATCGGCGCTTCAAAATAGGCCATGTTATGTTCGCGGAGCGTCAACAGCCCGCTCAGCGCAAGGATGACGCCCGCCGCTGCCGCGGTGGGGAGCGACCACATCGCGCAGCGGATCAGACCAACGCGGGCGAGCAGCAGCGCGGCGACGGTGAGCAGTAAAATCAAGCTCCAGAGCGGCCGCGTGGGGAAAGCGGTGCGCTGCACGAACAGGCCCATGCGGGCGAGCGAGCGGGTCAGCGGCCATACGGAAAACAGAGCGAGCCCCCATACCAGCACGCGGTATTGCCGCCAAAAGGGCGCAAGCCTTACGCAGCCCGCACACACAAGCGCGCAAAACAGGCTGGCGATGGCGGCGGCATACGCCGTCTGCCCGTCAATGCGGGCATATAGGATCTCAGAAAACGGAAGCAGCGCGAACAGCGCGGCGCCCCAACGAGGGAACAGGCGTTCACGCATTCAGCCCGCCTCCCATCTCGCCGTCCAGATAGCAGGAAAGCTTTTCATTTGCAAACACCGCGACGCCGGCGGGCGCGATTTGTTCAAATTCATCTAGCCGTAGCGCGGGCAGGATGGCCGTACCGTCCGCGTGTAGCACCTCGGTTGCGCGGTAGAGCGGCATGTCGGGCATAGTGTGCTGCTCGGCCGCGAGGTCAAGCAGGTCGGAAAGTGCGAATACCTCGTCGTCCGCCTGCAGGAGCGCGGCGGCCTCACTGTCGCGCACGACCGCGACACGCAGCGAGAGCCGCATGTCGTCGTGCTGGCATAGGTAGTCCGCCAGCGTCAAGATACCCTCTTTGGCCACCTTTTCGTCGATCAGCACGACCTGCGCGTGGTCGAGGTACAGCTCGTTCCCGAGCACACGCTCGATATTCCTTAGCAGCTCGTCCATATCGCGTCCGTTCGCAGACAGGTAAGCAGGGGATGCCGCGTCCTCAGGGCTGTCCTGCCGCACAACCTCGGCGGTCAGGCGGTAGCCGCCGTCGACTTGGTCGAGCGCGAGCCCGGACACGGGCGAAACCTCGCGTGCACAGCCGGCGAGCGGCAGCAGGGCGAGCAGCAAAAGCAGCTTTTTCAACGTTTGTCCTCCTTTTTCACAGGGAAGCGGTCGTGCCGCATGATAAACCAGGGCGCGCGCAGATAAGCATCCTCGTGCTCGATGCCGACGCGGGGCACCAGATTGAGCAGATACGGCACCGAGAACGAGCGCATATTGCACAGCCACGCCAGAATGAGCGCGAGCGCGATGGCGACCCCGTACAACCCGTATGCCGCGGCGGCGGCAAGCAGCAGGAAACGTAGGTACAGCACGGCGGTTTGCAGCTTGGGCACCATCAGCCCGGTCACGCCCGCGATGGCGACGACGATGACGGTCGGTGCAGCAGCGAACCGCGCGGAAACGGCGGCTTGTCCGAGCACCAGGCCGCCGACAATGCTCATCGTCTGCCCGATGGCGCCCGGCGTACGCGCGCCGGCTTCCTTGAGCGCTTCGAGCACGAGCAGCATCAAAAAGGTTTCCCAGCCCGCGGGCAGTGGCACACCGCGCTGTGCGGCCGATACGGCGAACAGCAGACGCGCGGGCACCAGCTCGCGATGGTACAGCATGAGCGCGATATACACTGCGGGCACACAGATGGAAAAGAAAAAGCCGAAAAGCCGCAGCAGGCGTGAAATGTTGGCCTGCAGATAGCTGACGTAGTAATCATCGTTCGACTGAAAGCATTCCTGAAGCAGATAGGGAGCGGTCAGCACGACAGGGCTGCCGTCCACTACGATGGCGCACCGCCCCTCGACCAGCCGCGCCGCGACCACGTCGGGCCGCTCGGTCGTGCCCATGGTGGGAAACGGGGACGCGCGGTGGTCCCGGATACGCTCGGCAAGGTAGTTGGAATCGAGGATGCTGTCAGGCGCGTGCTTGCTCAGGCGTTTCTGAATGGCTTTGACCAGCTTTTCCTCGCATACGCCCTGCAGGTAGCACAGGCAAACTACCGTGTTGGTGCGCGAGCCGATGCGCAGAAAGGTAAATTTCAGGCGCTTATCGTTCAGCCTGCGGCGGATAAGCGCTAAATTGGGCATAAAGCATTCGGTAAAGCCCTCGCGCGGGCCGGACAGCACGCGTTCATTCTCAGGCTCTGAGGTCGAGCGCATGGCAAACCCCTTGGTATTGACGACGACCGGCCGTGCGTCGCCCTCGGTGAACACGACCGTGTCGCCATATAAAAAGGAGGCAAATAGCTTGGAAAGGTCGGTTTCGACCCGGCTGTCGTTGACCTGCAGGATGGTCTGCGCAAGTTCTTCGGCTGTGGCGCGCTTGCGCTCGCTCGAGACGATGGGACGGATGACGCTTTGGTTGATTGCAATGGCGTTTACCATGCCGTCGAAAAAGAACGCCGCGCACGTAAGCCCTTTGGGGCTTTGCGCCCGCCGCACGACCATGGTGTTATCGCCTTGGAAAAGATCCTGCATCAGGCGGATGTTGTGTTCCAGATCGGTGGAAAATACGATTTCGTCCATGCTTTCACCCCTTATCAGGGGTAGAATGTGCATTTCGCGTAAAAGTTATACGCCGCGCAGGTTGTCGGCGAGCACGCCGCCGAACAGGCGGATGGACGCAAGCGCCTCGGAAAGCGTGTTGCCGGATGAGCCGACCTCGACCAACATCGAACCGACGCGCGCGTGCTGATTAAAGCGCTGGGTGCGCAGGTTGACCGGACGCATCAGTCCGGGATAGGTTTGGTTGAGATCGTATTGCAGACCCGTGACATAGCGCAGATTATCGCGCCAGTTGTCGTGTTCAAGTCCGCCGTCGTTGGTGCCGACGACAAACATCAGCTGCGCCATCTGCTCGCCGCCGATGGTGCAGGCGGTTTTATAGGCTACGCCGCTGTCGGTCAGGATCGAGTCGCGGTGCACGTCGATCACGATCTGGATGGAGGGATATTCCTCAATTGCGGCCTGGATCGCTGCAAGCGAGCGGTCATAAGAGCCGGAATAGGCTGGGGTATCAAAAATATCGCGCACATGCATCGTTTTAATGCCCTGCGCCTCCAAAACGCCCGCCAGTTCGTCGCCGACACGGACAACATTGAACCGCGTATCAGTCGTTCGCTCGTTTTCAGTCGGCGTATAGGGGAACGCGGCATCGGGCTTATAGCTCTCACTGCCATGGGTATGTACGATCAGCACCTGCGGTTCGCCGCTTTGGATATCGGCCTGGATATTGACCGGGTCGGCCAGGCATTCCGCCACATCGACTGTATAACTGGTATCATTATTGATGGTAAGGGTTTTGGCCTTGTCCGCGGCGGATAGGACTGGCGTGTCGTCGTCCGGCGGGTCGGCAAGCGGGACATAGGTGCTCTCGGAAACTGGGTCGGCGGCGTTCTCACTACGCGCGTTCGAGGGTGTACGCGGAGCGTATACCTCGTCCGATTCAGGCGAAAGGCCGAGCTCTAAACTGACCGCATGTGCGATAAAGCCGCCGTTACGGGCTAAAGCATCAAAAAATGAACGGGCGGTCGTTTCTCCGCCCGTATGGGAAAACAGCAGCAGGGATGCGGCAAGGCACAGCGTAACGGCGGCGGGCACCGTGACCGGCCTGCGCCGCCGATATTTTTTGATTCGCCGCGCCATAAGCCGGTCACCTCCTTGCATGTGCTTTTATTTTACGCCTGCCGGGGCGCGATTATGACAGATAAAGGTCGATGTCGGAAACCGTCAAATGCGGGTGCAGCGCCATATTGATCGCATAGCCGATCATGCGGGAAATGTCGGCGACCTCACGGTCGATATCCCGCGTTGTGATCATGACCGGGCGGGAAAGATCCTCAAGCGCCTCGCACTGCGGCTCGCCAAGCTGCGCGCTGATCTCGTGGGCGAGCGTCGCGCCGTCCACCACGGTGGGCACGCCAATGGCGATCACAGGGATGCCCAACGTTTCCTCATTGAGCGCCGAGCGGGCGTTGCCGACGCCTGCCCCCGGCGTGATACCGGTGTCCGCGAGCTGGACGGTGCGCAAAAGGCGGGAGAGCCGGCCGGCGGCCAACGCATCGACGGCCAGCACGGCGGCGGGCTTTATGCGGTCGAGCACGCCCTGCACCACCTCGCCGGTCTCCACACCGGTCTGGCCTAACACACCGGGCGCAATCGCGGAGACAGCGCGCCAGGAAGAAAAAATATCGGGCTCGTGCTCGACCAGATGCCGCGTTGCGATCACATGGTCGATCGCCTGCGGGCCGATCGCGTCGGGCGTGATCATGCGGTTGCCCAGTCCCGTGACCAGGATGGGCCGTTGCGCCGCAGTTTCGGGCAGCAGCTCGGCGAGCAGCGTGCCGAGCGCGCGGCACGCGCGGGGGAACGCATCCTCCTCGCGGCGCATGAGTGCGGCAAGCTCCAGCGTCAAATAGCGCCCGCGCGGCTTGCCAATGTCGCGCGCGGCGTGTTCGCTCAGAATATCGACCTCGCGGACAGAAAAGCCCTCCAGATCGCGGTCGGTTTGGCGGACCTGCTGTTCGTCCGCCGCTTTTTCCATGTTTTCCAGCGCCTCAACAGCGAGGTCGGTGCGAAATGCCATGCAAAACCACTCCTTTTGCACTATTTTGCAGCGGCAAACAATTCTTATACGAAAGATGAAAAAAATACTTGCAATTTGGAAAAAGGAATGCTAGAATAGAACTACTGACGAATAGGGATAAGTAAGGAGGTGTTTTCGGAATGCCCAACATTAAATCTGCGAAGAAGCGTGTCAAGGTGAACGCGGCTAAGACGCTGAATAACCAAATGGCCAAGAGCGCGCTCAAGACCGTGCTGAAGAAGTTCGACGGTGCTGTTGTATCGGGTGATAAGGCGCAGGCTGCTGATGCGTACGCGACTGCGGTCAAGGCGGTGGATCAGGCGGCTGCCAAGCACCTTCTGCATAAGAACAACGCGGCCAACAAGAAGAGCAAGATGACTGTCAAGCTCAATGGTATGGCGTAAAATTCATAAGCGCTTGAAAAGACCCAAGGCTTTGCCTTGGGTCTTTTTTTATATGTTCCGGAACAGATGGAAAATATTATTTAGATGATCATCTAAATATATCTTGACATTTGCCGGACGAAGCGCTATCTTATATTTAGACAAACATCTAAATGAGGTGATTGCATGGGCTTTCAACAAAGCTTCAAAGCTCTCTCTGATCCCATCCGGCGGGAGATCCTGCATCTCTTGCGCGCGGGGCCACAGGCGGCGGGCGATATCGCAGCGCATTTCGACGTATCGGGCGCGACGATCTCACACCACTTATCCATTCTGCGGGACGCCGGCTTAGTGCTGGATGAAAAGCGGGGGAAATACATCTATTATGAACTCAATATGTCGGTCGTGGAGGAGATCCTCGGCTGGTTCAGCGCATTGAAAGGAGATAGCGATGATGAAGAAATTTAGCAAAATGCAGGTTTTTGCATGGATATTGGCGTTTGTGCCGTTGGTAATGGTGGCCGTGGTGTATGGAAAGCTGCCTGACCAGGTACCTACGCACTGGGATCTTGATGGGAACGTCACCTACGGCGCAAAGTCGACGCTGTGGATGCTGGGCGGGATCACGGTGCCGTTCGCGGTATTGTTTCCGATCCTGCCGCGTATCGATCCGCGCCGAAAAAACTATGACAAGTTTTTCTCTTCGTACGATCTGTTTCAGGTCATTATGATGTTGTTTATGATCGGTATGACCGGCATCACCATAGTCGAAACCTTTCATCCGGGTACGGTCAACGTCGGCACGGTCGTGACCGGGCTGGTCAGCCTGCTGTTTGTTGTCCTGGGCAATATGCTGCCAAAATTTCGGCAAAACTATTTCAGCGGCCTCAAAAACCCGTGGACGCTGGCGAGCGAGACGGTATGGGTGAAAACGCACCGCTTGGGAGGGAAAACGCTGTTTGCCGCCGGAATTATTGGCCTGTTCAGCTGCTTCCTGCCGGAAAAACCTCGGTTCGCCGTATTTTTCTGCGTCCTGATTGCGGCAGTGCTGATCCCCAATATCATGAGTTATATTTGGTACCGCAGGGAACAGGGGGAAGCCAAATGAAGCGGATCGTCTGCTATCTGGTTACAACATTTGCCTTAACATGGATACTGTGGGGTACGGCAGTCAGCGGCTCGGTCGTCGTCGGGATGCCAATGGCTTCTCAGCTGTTAATTGGTTTGGGCATGTTCTGCCCTGCCCTTGGCGTATTGGTGACGTGGCTTATGTTTCGCAAGAAACAGCCGTTTCATATACCGTTCCGTCCGCATTTTCGCGGAAACGGGAAATGGTATGTGGTTGCGTGGTTTATGCCCGCGCTTTTGACGCTGACAGGGAGCGCCTTGTATTTTCTGGTGTTTCGGTCACAGTTGGACCCTCAGATGGGTTACTTGCGCGAACTTGGAGCGGCGCAGGGCGTTTCCATGAGCCAGGCGCAGATGGCGTCGTCCATGGCGCTGCAGATCGTGGCGGCGGTCGTGGTGGGACCGCTGCTGAACGTGCTGGCAGGGGCGGGCGAAGAGGTCGGCTGGCGGGGCTTCCTCTATCCGGCATTGCAGGAAAAGTTGTCGCCCGCCGGGGTGTGCCTGGCTGGTGGCGTGATCTGGGGGCTTTGGCATGCGCCGGTCACGATGCGCGGCCATAATTACGGGCTTGGCTATCCGGGATTCCCGTGGGCCGGTGTGCTCATGATGTGTGTGTTCTGCATCGGGCTGGGTACACTGCTGCACTGGATCACGCAGAAAAGCGGCAGCATTTGGCCTGCAGCGCTCGCGCACGGCGCAGTGAACGCGATCGCGGCTGCGCCGCAGATGCTGCTGCCCTCGGCAGAAGCGGGGAACCGTCTGCTGGGGCCGGCAGTTTCAGGCCTTTTAGGCGGTCTGCCGCTTTTGTTGTGCGCTGCTGTACTGCTGTGGCGCGGACGACAAAAATCGTCCGGATCCGTGCAGGGAAAGCTGTAATTAATTAGAAAAAAATGAACGCCCGACATTTTTAGTCAACTTTTAACTTGATGAGTGGGGACAAGTGTGTTATAATTTTGCAGTAAGTTCGCACAGGTGGTGAATGAGCACTGTGCGTAAACCGACTGCAAGGAGAAGATTATGACAAGAACGCGTAAGCTGGTAGCCTTAGTGCTGCTGGTCGTTGTTGTCTCAGTGAGCGGCGTGACGATCGCGCTCGCGACCGACAACACGCAGACCTATGCGTATTTGCCCGATCACTCTGTTTACTTTTATGATGTAACAAAGGGCTATGCATGGGCACACCGTGAGGTGGATGCTCTGGCGCTGAACGGCGTCATCAAGGGCGGCGGCGACCATCTGTTTTATCCGGACAATCCGATCACCCGCGCGGATTTTATCGTGATGCTCGACCGCGCTTACAATATGAGCGCGGCGCTTGATACCGGCATGGTGGCGGACAAGGGCAATTTCAGCGATGTCCCGGCCGGCACATACTACACAAAGTCAATCCGCGCTGCCAAGGCGCTTGGCGTGGCCAACGGATCGGAGGACAACAAGTTCCAGCCGATGAGCAACATGACCCGGCAGGATGCGATGGTGTTCCTCAAACGCACGATCGACCGCACGCAGATCAAGCTGCAAAGCGGTTCCATGTCCGGCTTCAGCGATGGTGGACAGGTCTCCGCTTACGCAAAGGAGGCGGTCAGTTCGCTCGTCAGCGCACGGGTGATCGGCGGCTCGAACGGGAAACTAACGCCGAAATCGCTGGTCACGCGCGCGGAAATGGCGGTCATGCTGTACCGCGCCACGCACCTGACCGAGCAGGACAGCGGCACATTTTATGAAAAGCGCGGCGACGTGATCAACCTGTGCGTGGGCGCGCAGGTCTATGCGGATGTCGTGATCGAAAACTACGACCCCAGCAAATACTACGGCGAGCTGATGCGCTATACCAAGCTGCGCCAGGCCGGCGGCACGACCTATGTGACGCTGGAGGAGAACCAACCGATCGACCGCACGGGCACGTATTCCTCGGGGCTTCTCCGGCTGAACGACCCGGATGCCGGTATTGACGGCGCAATGGTCGATTATTTGGTCGCTTCCAACTGCGTGGCGATCGACGTGGCGCCATATCACCAGATGGACTCGCTCGCGAGTACCGGCGTGCGGTACCGTTATTGCTATCCCTCGGTGGTGGACGGCGAAGTTACTGCCATTTATTACATTCCAGCATAAAGAAAAGCGTCCTGCTTTGGCAGGGCGCTTTTTTTAAAAACCTCTTGACTCTGACATGATGGCAGACCCTATACTGGTATTGAGCTCAAGAAGAACACAGATCTGTGGGAGGGAACAAACTATGCTGAAGATCGGCGAGTTTTCCGGATTATCGCGTATCAGTATCCGCATGCTCAGGCACTATGACGAGGTTGGCCTGCTCAAGCCGCAGCATGTGGATGAGCAAACGGGCTACCGGTATTATAATGAGCGTCAGCTGGCCGACGCGGGGCGGATCGCTTCGCTGCGGGACATGGGCTTTGGCGTGCAGGCTATCGGGGAGGTCGTTGGCGGCGGCAAAGAGGCGCTCGAACATGCGCTCCGCGTGCGCCGCGCCGAGCTGATAGGTCAGCGGGAGCTGGTGAGCGAACAATTGATACGTCTGGACAGCGCGCTGCAGCGACTTGGAAAGGATGATATCCATATGAAATACGAAGTGACTTGCAAGACCCTGCCTGAACGCTATGTGGCGAGCGTGCGCGATATTCTGCCGGGCTACTACGAGGAGGGCCGCCTGTGGCACACTATGATGCAGGAGACAGCGTGCATGAACATGCAGCCGGACGGGCCGTGCTATGCGGTCGGTGTCTATCACGACACCGACTACCGCGACCGCGACGTGGATGTGGAGATCCAGATGTCAGTCAAGGGCAAATACCAGGACACCGAGCATGTAAAATTCAAGACCGTGCCGCCCATCTTTATGGCTTCCGCCACCTATACGGGCAGCTATGAAAAGGTCAATGAGGTCAATGCCGACGTGGCCGCATGGGTGCAGGAAAACGGCTACGAGTTTGACGGACTGTCGTTCTGCATTTACCATGTCAGCCCGCATGAGACGCAGAACCCCGACGAGCTTGTGACCGAAGTATGCTACCCAGTTCGGAAAAAGGAAAAATAAGAGAAAAGCGCCGCCGGTTCATTTGGAAACCGGCGGCGCTTTTTTAACGTTTAAAAAGCTCGGATGTGAGAATTTCATGTGCTGTCGGCCAGATCCGCTTTAAAGAAACCGGAAAGTCATGATTTCCAAGGAAACAATGATGGCTTTCGCCGGTGCAGCGGAGATCGCCCGAGGCTTTGTCGCGGACTTCGTAGCCGATCGTCATTTTGACGCCTGAATAAGACAGTACGCGGGCCTCAATCGTCACAGTCTCCGAAAAGCGCACCATATGCTTGTAGTCGCAGGTCACGCGCAGGACCGGGCTGGAACAGCCCATGGCTTCAAACCGGTCATAGCCAATGCCGAGCTGCTCCAGCATGTCGACGCGGGCTTCCTCGAACCAGCGGATATAGTTGGAATGGTGGATGATGCCCATTCCGTCGGTTTCATAATATTGCGCCTTGTGTTCATATGGCTGCATGTTGGATCGCTCCTTGTCTGGGGTAGGGAAAAGCAACCGTAAAAACGGTTGCTTTTCGTTTGTTATTTAAAGTATTGGACGCCGTTTTCAAAAATAGGCTGATATTTATCGCCGTAAATATTGCGGCCAACAAACGGGCTATACCGTTCGGTGTGGCCCATTTTGCCGAGCACGCGGCCATCCGGGCTTGTGATACCCTCGATGGCGCACATGGAGCCGTTCGGGTTCCATGCGATATCCATGGACGGATTGCCCGCAAGATCGGTATATTGGAAGGCGACCTGCCCGTTTTTCACCAGATTGTCGATGACGTGCTGCGGGGCGACAAAGCGACCCTCGCCGTGGGAAACGGCGATCGAATGCAGATCCCCGACCTCGCAGGACGACAGCCACGGCGATTTGACCGAGGCGACGCGGGTCGTCACATAGCGCGACTGGTGGCGGCCGATCAGGTTGAAAGTCAGCGTCGGGTCGTCGCCGGTCATTTCGTCACGGATCTCGCCATACGGCACAAGGCCGAGCTTGATGAGCGCCTGGAAGCCATTGCAGATGCCGAGCATCAGGCCGTCGCGCTGTCCCAGCAGCTCATGGATCGCGTCCTTGATGCCGGGGCCGCGCAGGAAAGAGGCGATGAATTTGCCCGAGCCGTCTGGCTCGTCGCCGCCCGAGAAGCCGCCCGGCAGAATGACCATCTGCGCGCGGCGGATGGCGCTTTCAAGGCGTTCCGCGCTCTGTGCGAGTACGTCTGGCGAGAAATTCCGCACCACGACGATCTCAGCTTCGCCGCCCGCGCGCTCGATCGCCCGTGCGGTGTCGTATTCGCAGTTGGTGCCCGGGAAGACCGGGATGACCGCGAGTGGCTTCGCGGTCTTGACCGCGGGAGCGGCCGCGCTGCGTTCGGCACAGCAGACAGTGGTCAAACGCTCGTCCGACGCGTCTGCGCGCGTCGGGAACACGCTTTCCAGACGGCCTTCAAAGGCGCGCGTCAGCTCGTCAAGCGGCACGGTTTCACCCGCAGCGGTCACGGCCTCGTCGCCGGTCGTATGGCCGACCAGCCAGTAGGCGGGCAGATCTTCCATCGCTTCAATCAGGATGCCGCCGAAGTTTTTCAGGAACAGCGCGTCGACAGGGAACGACGGATCGAACGCAAAGCCGATCTTGTTGCCGAGCGCCATTTTGCACACGCCCTCGGCGATGCCGCCGACGGAAAGCGCCCAAGCCGATACCGCCTTGCCCTCCGCAATCAGGTCGGCGACCTCGTTCCACATGTGCTTGAGCGTCACATAGTCGGGCGAGCCGTCCGCATGGTAGGGCGCGTCGAAGAAGTAGACCGGATGGCCGGCCGCTTTAAACTCGGGGGAGATCAAGCGCGAAGCGTC
The DNA here is from genome assembly GCF_034098985.1 of Agathobaculum sp. Taxonomy (GTDB): domain Bacteria; phylum Bacillota; class Clostridia; order Oscillospirales; family Butyricicoccaceae; genus Agathobaculum. The sequence goes on from NZ_JAXEOA010000002.1 coordinate 18,701, forward strand.
CTGCGGGTCGATGGCGAACGAAACGAGCGTAGGCGGCACGTCCATATCATCGAACGAACCGCTCATCGAGTCCTTACCGCCGATCGCGCCGAGGCAGAGCTCTTCCTGCGCGTTATACGCGCCCAAAAGTGCGGAAAGCGGCTTGCCAAAGCGCTTGGGGTCTTTTCCAAGGCGTTCGAAATACTCCTGGAAAGTGAGATAAGCCGTTTCAAAATCGCAGCCCGCCGCAACCAGCTTAGCCACCGATTCAATGACCGCCGCAGACGCGCCGAGGAACGGATTCTGTTCGGTGTAATACGGGTCAAAGCCGAACGCCATGACCGACGCGGTCACACACTGGCCGTGCAGCGCGGGCAGTGTGGCCGCCATGACCTGCGTGGGCGTGAGCTGATATTTGCCGCCGAAGGGCATGAAGACCGAGTTGGAACCGATCGAGCCGTCAAACCGCTCGACGAGGCCACGCTCGAGACAGATGCCCAGAGCCGACGCGTGGTTCAATAGCTTGTCTTTCAGCGTATCGCCCGCGGGCTCGCAGGCAATGGACGGCGCGGCAAGCGGCGCAACCTCGGCCGTGACGTGCTTGGCGCAGCCGTTGGTGTTGAGGAAGTCGCGGGACACGTCGGCGATCACGTTGCCGTTCCACGTCATGCGCAGGCGGTTTTTGTCCGTCACCTTGGCGGCGACGACCGCTTCAATATTTTCCTCCTGTGCGGCGCGGATGAACGCGTCCACATCCTTTTCGCGCACGACGACCGCCATGCGCTCCTGCGATTCCGAGATGGCAAGCTCGGTGCCGTCCAGCCCGTCGTATTTTTTGGGCACTGCGTCGAGATCGATGTCGAGTCCGTCGGCCAATTCACCGATGGCGACCGATACGCCGCCCGCGCCGAAATCGTTGCAGCGGCGGATAAGCTTCGTCACCTCGCCGTTCCGGAACAGGCGCTGGATCTTGCGCTCCTCGGGCGGGTTGCCTTTCTGTACCTCGGCGCCGCAGGTCTCGAGCGATTCCTCGGTGTGTTTTTTGGAAGACCCAGTCGCGCCGCCGCAGCCGTCGCGCCCGGTCTTGCCGCCGAGCAGGATGACGATGTCGCCCGGGTCGGGCACTTCACGGACAACGTTTTCCGCCGGGGCCGCGCCGACCACCGCGCCGATCTCCATGCGCTTGGCGACATAGCCCGGATGATAGATTTCATGCACCAGCCCGGTCGCAAGGCCGATCTGGTTGCCGTAGGAAGAATAGCCCGCCGCCGCGGTCTGGCACAGCTTGCGCTGGGGCAGTTTATGCGGCAGGGTTTCGGAAAGCGGCACGGTCGGATCGCCCGCGCCGGTCACGCGCATGGCCTGATAGACATAGGAACGCCCGGAGAGCGGGTCGCGGATCGCGCCGCCTAAGCAGGTGGCCGCGCCGCCGAAAGGCTCGATCTCGGTCGGGTGGTTGTGCGTCTCGTTTTTGAACATGAGGAGCCAGTCCTCAAATTTGCCGTCGATCAGCGCCTTGACCTTGATCGAACAGGCGTTGATCTCCTCGGATTCGTCGATGTTTTTCAGATATCCGCGCTTTTTGAGCACCTTGGCTGCGGCTGTTGCGATGTCCATGAGCGTCACGGGGCGTTTTTTGGCCTTTTCCTCGCCGTATACCTCGACGCGCGCGGCAAGATAGCGGTCAAACGCATCTTGTACCATGGGATCGTCGATTTTGACGCCGTCGATCTCGGTCAGGAACGTGGTGTGGCGGCAGTGGTCGGACCAGTAGGTGTCGACCATGCGCACCTCGGTGATGGTGGGGTCGCGTTTTTCCTCGTCCCGGAAATACGCCTGCAAAAACCGCAGATCGTCAAGATCCATCGCAAGCCCCATGTTTTGCAGCAGGTCGGAGAGCGCCGCGTCATCCATATGCGTAAAGCTTACAACGGACGCGACGGCCGTCGGGATGGCGTAATCGACGTGCAGCGTTTCGGGCTTGTCCATAGAAGCCTCGCGCGCTTCGACCGGGTTGATGAGGTAGGAGCGCACCTTGTCCATATCGTCTGCGGAAAGGACACCCTCCAGCACATAGATCTTCGCCGCGGCGACCGCCGGACGCTCGCCGCCGGTGAGTAGCTGGATGCACTGGGCGCAGGAATCGGCGCGCTGGTCGAACTGGCCGGGCAGCGGCTCGACTCCCAGCACCTGATGCGCACCCGCCGGACGGGGGAAATCCTCATCGTAGCACTGGTCGGCCATGGGCTCGGAAAATACGATGCCCTTGGCTTTTTGATAGGCCTCGGGTGAGAGGCCCTCGACATCGTACCGGCACAGATAACGCACATGAGTGATGCCCTTGATTTCAAGCAGGTCGTGCAGGCTTTGGAAAAGGCCGCGCGCTTCCACATCGAAACCGAGCTTTTTTTCGGAATAACAACGATTGACGCTCATTCGTAAACTCCCCGTTCTCTTTCAAAAATCGCTAAGTTTTTCACACTGCTTCTATTGTACTGGTTTTTCGTGCGCAAATCAATCGGTTGTCCACACAAATTCAATTGAAATTCGCGGGGGAACGTGTATAATAAAGTCAAAGGGGGAGCGGTGCGCCGCGCGCACCGCTCCCCGTATCATAAAAAGCGGCGCGGCGATCTTTCGCCCGCAGACCCGCTTATCATCAGAATATGCCGCGGCATGGCCCGCGGTCACAGGAGGAACCGATATGGAAATCAAACTCTCCCCGTCCATCCTTTCGGCGGATTTCGCAAACCTCGCGCGCGATATCAGGGAAGCGACCGATGCAGGCGCGGAATACGTGCATGTCGACGTGATGGACGGTCATTTCGTCCCCAATATCACGATTGGCGCGCCGGTCGTGAAAGCGCTGCGCAAAGCGACTGACAAGGTGCTCGACGTGCACCTGATGATCTCGGATCCGGATAAGTACTTAGACGATTTTATTAAAGCGGGCTCGGATATCATCACCGTGCACTATGAATCCAACGGCGACACGCTGGACCAGCTTAAGAAAATCCGCGCGGCGGGCGTGAAAGCCTCCTGCACGATAAAGCCCGGCACGCCGGCGGACGCGCTGTTCCCGCTGCTGCCGTACTGCGATATGGTGCTTATTATGACGGTCGAGCCGGGCTTTGGCGGCCAGGGCTTCATCCCGGAATGCATGGATAAGATCAAGGCCGTCCGCGCCGAGATCGAGAAGCACGGCTATGCCTGCGAACTCGAAATCGACGGCGGAGCCAAACTCTCGAATACCGCCGACATTGTTGCGGCGGGCGCTGATGTGATCGTCGCGGGGTCGGCCGTATTTGGCGGCGACATCGCTGGAAACGTCAAGGCGTTCCACGAGGTCTTCGAGGAAGGCACGGCCAAAGCGTCCTGGGGCAAATAAACAGAAGAAAAAGCCCGCCGGTATGCCGGCGGGCTTTTTTGCGGCTTGACAAAAGGCGATTGAGAAGGTATAATCAACTTATTAAAAGAATGTTAATAACTAAACCGCATAGGAGGATGCAATGGCGGACGCAGGACAGCTGAAAAGCATCAACACTTCGCTGGTAAGGCACGCACTGCGCGGTGGCGGGGCGAAGACCAAGAACGATCTCGCAAGAGAGACTGGGCTCAGCTTCCCGACGGTCGGCCGCACGGTCGACGCATTGGTGGAGACGGGTGAAGCGAACGCCGTGGGAACCGGAGAATCGACGGGCGGGCGCTGCGCGCAGCGCTATGCGCTCAACCCCGCGTTCCGCATGCTGCTCTGCCTGCGGCTGGAAGCGCATCAGATCCGTTATACAGTGCGCGATCTGATGGGCATGATCGTAGAAAACGGGCAGACGCCGTGCGGTGGCGTTTTGCAGACACTTGACACGCTTCTGATGCGTGTACGGGCGCGTTACCCGCAGCTTGGCGGTATTGCTCTTGGCATAGACGGTTCTGTGCGTGAAGGCACGGTCTGCGAGTGCTTTGGCTACAACGAGCTGCGGGGCGTAAACCTGTCCGCGTATCTTTCCGATAAAAGCGGCGTGCCAGCCGCCGCCGGGCGAGACATGCACATCGTGGCTTCGGGGCACTATGCGCGCTGCGAGGAAAAACCGCGGGCGCTGGTCTGCGTGTATCTCGGCGCGGCTGGCATGGGCGCGAGCCTGAATATCGACGGCAGGCCCTTTGAGGGCGCGGGCTCGTTTGCGGGCGAGCTGCACTATCTGCCGATAAAAAATAATCTGGAATATGCCAAAACGCATTTTGAGGGCGCGGATATGGTCGCATACTACATGCAGGTCATCCGCGCTTATGCAGCGCTCGTCAACCCGGACAGGATCGTGCTGTATGAAAACAGCCTGCTGGACGGCAGGGCCGATCGGATTCGCCGTGCGTGCGCGCAGACGTTGCCCGCGCAGGCCATGCCGGAGATCGAGCTGTCGCGCGATTTTGACGAGGACTATGAACAAGGGCTGCTGACCTGCGCCCGCAGCCTGCTGGAGGAGCATTGATGAAAGAGCTGTTTATTTTTGATATCGATGGTACGGTGATCGACAGCGCAGCGGTCGACCAGCGCGCGTTTCAGGCCGCTTTGCGGGAAATGGGGCACGAGTACGCGCTCGAAGAGTTGCGCTGGTCGTTCGGCATGCCTGGGCGCGAGGCGCTTAGAAAGCTGGGCGTCACGGACATTGAAGGAACGGTTTCGCTGTGGGAGCGCCTTGCTTATGAGCACTTACACGAAATCAAGCCGTATGACGGCATATTTGAAACGCTGACCAAACTTCGCGCGCGCGGCGGCAGGCTCGGTGTGGTGACCTCGCGAACGCGCCGGCAATTCCGGGACGGTGTCGCGCCGCTCGGCATTGAGCCGTATTTTGACGAGATCGTGTGCGCGGACGACGTGCCGCGCCCCAAGCCCGCGCCGGATGGGCTGACCGAATGCGTCGCGCGGCTGGGCGGCACGCCGGAGGCTGCCGTTTACGTGGGGGACAGCTTGTACGACATGCAGTGCGCCGAGGCAGCGGGTGTGGAAAGCGCGCTGGCGCTTTGGGGCTGCCACGAGCCCGATCGTTTGACGGCTGACCACCGCCTTTCGCATCCGAGCGAGGTGCTGGCGTTATAAAGAAAACAGCGTCCCGAATGGGACGCTGTTTTGTTATTTGGCGAGATGCAGTCCATCGTACCGGGTGACGTGGAACGTATAGGGCAGCGCGGTCGTTTCAAAGCCGTTTTCGCGCAGCACCGCGCGCACGTTTTCCACCAGCTTATAGTTAAAATCGCGCTGGGAAAGGGAAACCTTGAGCGTGTCCCGGTAGGAGCTGACCAGCACGCCGAAGGGCTGGAACGCACAAGGCAGGATGGCGGCGTAGTCGTCCACGAAAGGCTCCATGCTGGACGGCAGCTTGAATGCGCCGACGTTGGTCAGAATAAAGCTGTCGCGGCGGATATAATCGCGCGCCTGCTGGCGCATCAGCCGTTCCTTTTCGCCGACCGTGGTTTCACCGCTCTTGTGGGCTGCCGCCACGCGCCTTGCGTTTTTGAGCGCCCAGTAGACCGCGTGGGGCAGGCTGCGCTGGGTATCAAAATACGCCTTGCACGCCTTGCAGGCGTCCACAAACGGCAGGCTGAAATATTCATAGAAAAACGGCAGATCCAGCAGGGAAAGGAAAAAGCGGGTCGTCGGGGTTTTGGTGTAGGCGTGCAGATCCATCGGGATCTCGGCGATGATCGGTTCTTTTCGCCCAGTCCCCTCATAATAGGTGCGGTACATGCCCATGGAAAGCGCGGTCATCAGGAATGTGACCGGCGTGACGCCGTGTGTGCGCGTATAGTCGAGCACATCGGAAAGCGATAACGTCAGCTCGGTGGTCAGTTCATCGTCGTCGTTTTCACTGTCAAACTGCGGCAGGTGGAACGAGGGGATATCCTCATGATGGTCGGCATCCGACTGTGGCATGCCGCGCAACAACAGATAACCGTCCTCGCAGTCCAGCGGGGTAAATTCGGTTTCAAGGGTGCGGATCGAGCCGTCGTTCTCGACCGGATGTCCCATGAAGCGCAGATAATAGAACAGCACGCAGCGGATAAACTGGTCGAATCCACGCCCGTCCGAAGTGCAGTGGTGGTACTCGAGATAGATGGTGCTGTCCCGGTAGCCGCATAAGAACAGATAGCCGTTCGTATCCTCCGAGCCCATGTAATAAGGCGAGCGGTCGTCCATGGGCAGCACGACGGGCGGCTTGTCCAGTAGCCGGTAGGCGTAGCGCTTATCGCCGCGGGTGAGCCCAAGCCCAAACTGCGGAAAACGGATGAGCGCGGTCTTGAGCGCGTCCAGCAGGACGGCGGGGTCGACCGGCTCGGTCATGCGGATAATATGCCGGGGGGACGTGGTCAGGTCCTTATGGGTCGCATACATGAACAGGCAGCCGTAACTGTCGACCTCGAGCAGCGCCTTGCGGTGGCTTTCTTGCATGGGGCACCTCCAAACGGTCCGTTTTTCTCTCTTCTAGTATTTTCATTATAAAGCAGCACAAACCGGAAAAACAGGGTGTGTTTATACGGAATTGTACAAATTAAACGCGCGTATTTGGAAAGAAGTTACAAAAAAGCGCCGCTTCGACAAAAAGCGGCGCGCGGTGGGACAGCTTAATTGACGGCTTGCTCGCTGGCTTCAGCAATAGCGGCGAGCTGTTTTTCCAACCAGCGGGAAACATCGCCGAAAACATCGAGCCGGTTTAGCTCGTTCAGGATCTCGTGGCGGGCGTCCTTATAAAAAATGACTTCGATATCCTTAAGGCCAGCGCCGCGGTATAGGTTGACTACCCGGCGCACACCTTCGCCATATTTACCGATGGGATCCTTGTCCCCGGTGAGGAACAGCAGGGGAAGGGTACGCGGCGTGACGCGGAATGTGTGTGTGGCGTTGGCTTTGAAGAGCAACGTGTACAAATCGCGAAAGCCGGTCGCTGTGAAGACGAAATTGCACTTAGCGTCCGATTCGTACAGCGCGACCACGCTTTCGTCCCGGCTGAGCCAGTCGAATACCGACTGTGGGCATTTGATCTTGCGGTTACAGCCCTTGAACGTCAGATTGGAGAGAAAACCGCTGCGGTAGGTCATGCCGCGCGAGCGGGCGACTGAGTCGGCGAGATGCGCAGCCGTGACCGCGGCGGGGTTGGGCCCTGCCGTGCCGGACAGGATGCAGCCGGAGAGCTTGTCGCCGTGCTGCGCGAGATACAAGCGGGCGATGAGCGAGCCCATCGAATGCCCAAACAGAAAATATGGCAGCCCTGGATAGCGCGACTGCATCAGCTCGGTGAGTTGTGCGACGTCGTCCACCAGATACTTCCATCCGTTTTTGGTGGCAAAAAAGCCAAGTTCGGAATTGCGGGCGACTGACGAGCCATGACCGATGTGGTCGTTCCCGCAAACAATGAACCCCAACCCGCAGAGGTATTTGGCAAAGGCCGTATAGCGCGAAAAATATTCGCACATGCCGTGCGAAATCTGGATGATTGCGCGCGGCTCCACATCCTCGGGGATCAGGATATAATAGGCAACATTGGATACGCCGTTGGCGCTTTTATAAATATTTTGAGTACACTTGATATTCATAGAGCACACTTCCGTTCGGCGAGGCAGATTTCATTGGCAATATCATATCACATTTGCACGCGTTTGTGCCGGGAAATATGCAAAATTAACAAAGCGTTTATAAATTCCCCGGCTTGCCACACCGCCGCGCCGATGTTATAATGGGAACAAATCAGGGAAACGGAGGGCAAAAACATGCCTTATATCGGGATCAACACCTCAAAAACACTCTCCCAGCAGCAGAAGGACGCGCTCAAGAGCGCATTGGGTGAAAAAATCACGCTTATTCCGGGCAAGGGCGAGAGCAAGCTGATGATCGACATTTCGGATGGACATACCATGTATTTCGCGGGCCAGCAGCGCGAACTCGCGTATCTCGATGTCAAATGCTACGGCAAAACCGAGTTTGCGCATAAAAAAGCGTTTACCGAGGCCGCGTTCCAGGCGGTGCAGCAGGAGTTCGGCCTGCCGCAGGATGGCATTTATCTTACCTACAGCGAATTTGAAAACTGGGGCACGCTGGGTTCAATGAAATAAGAGACGTAAAAGGCCGCTTCCGGTAGGAGAGCGGCCTTTGTTTTTGTTTGCATATTGTTCACAATTGAATGGTTGACTTATAAACTATTTAGAATTATCATAAAAGCAACAAATATGCAGAAAGCGGGTGCGATACAATGGTGAATCTGGAGGAGTGCCTGTTTTTGGGTGCTGCCAAGCTGGAAAAGCTTTACCGCCGGTACTTTTGCGACGCGTTCGCGGAATTTCATTTTTCCCCCAATGAGATCGCGGTGCTGGTCTATTTGTTCCAGCATGCCCCCGCCTGCGACACGGCGACCGATATCGCGCAAGGACGCGGCATCTCCAAAGCATTAGTCGCCCGTTCGGTGAGCGCGCTTGCTGCGCGCGGCTTTTTAACCACCGAGCGGGACGCGCGCGACCGCCGCGTCGTGCATCTGCATCTGACCGACAGCAGCCGCAGCATTGCGGCAAAGCTCAGCGAAAACCGCAGGCGCGTGGCCGAGCAATTGCAGCAGGGCATCCCGCCGGACGAGCTTACACACGTCGCGCAGCTGATCGAACGTATGCAGCGCAATCTGGACGCGTTGCTGGAAGCCGAAGAAAGAAAGGAAAACCTGGAATGACCGAACCAACAAAGTCCGGCGGCGCACCGAAAAAACCGCTGATATTTTACTATGCCGTCACACTTGTGATTTTAATGCTGCTGAACGCACTGCTGTTTCCGTCGCTCATGCAGAAGCGCGTGAGCGAGGTGCCCTATAATGAATTTTTGTCCATGGTGGACGATGGGCGGGTCAATGAGGTCGCCTACGAGCAGGAGAACCGCCAGATCGTGTTCAAGGGTGCGGATGAAGACGGGAAAGAAGCCATTTATAAGACCGGACTGATGCCGGACTATACGCTGACCGCGCGGCTGGAAGAGGCGGGCGTCCGCTTTGCGGCCGAAATCCCGACGCAGAACTCGCCGCTGCTCAACTTCCTGCTGACCTGGGTATTTCCGTTCATCCTGATCGCGGTGGTCGGCAACCTGTTTATGAAGCAGATGATGAAGCGCATGGGCGGCGGAAACGCCATGACGTTCGGCAAGGCAAACGCCAAGATCTATGCCGAAACAGAGACCGGCAAGACCTTTGAGGACGTAGCGGGGCAGGACGAGGCCAAGGAAGCGCTGACCGAGATCGTCGATTTTTTGCACAACCCGGGAAAATACGCGTCCATCGGCGCCAAGCTGCCAAAGGGTGCGCTGCTCGTCGGCCCGCCGGGCACGGGCAAGACGCTGCTTGCAAAAGCGGTCGCGGGAGAAGCGCATGTGCCGTTTTTCTCGATCTCAGGCTCGGAGTTCGTCGAGATGTTTGTCGGCATGGGCGCGGCGAAGGTGCGCGATCTGTTCAAACAGGCGAGCGAAAAAGCCCCTTGCATTGTGTTTATCGATGAGATCGATACCATCGGTAAAAAACGCGACACGGGCGGCATGGGCGGAAACGACGAGCGCGAGCAGACCCTAAACCAGCTTTTGACCGAGATGGACGGTTTTGACGGCGCAAAGGGCGTCGTCATCCTCGCGGCAACCAACCGCCCGGAAACACTCGACCCCGCGCTGCTGCGCCCGGGCCGGTTCGACCGGCGCATCCCGGTCGAGCTGCCCGATCTGCAAGGGCGCGCGGCGATCCTGCGTGTGCACGCAAAAGACGTGCACATGTCGGGACGCATAGACTTCACCGCGATCGCGCGGGCGACCTCGGGCGCTTCGGGCGCGGATCTGGCAAATATCATCAACGAAGCCGCGCTGCGCGCCGTCCGGCTGGGGCGGAGCGCGGTCGAGCAGAGCGATCTGGAGGAGAGCGTCGAGACCGTTATCGCCGGCTATCAGCGCAAGAACGCCGTTTTGAGCCCCAAGGAAAAGGAGATCGTCGCCTATCATGAGATCGGCCACGCACTGGTCGCGGCAAAGCAGTCGGACTCCGCGCCCGTGACCAAGATCACCATTGTGCCGCGTACCTCAGGCGCGCTCGGGTATACGATGCAGGTCGACGAGGGCGAGCGGTATCTGATGAGCAAGGCGGAGGCGGAAAACAAGATCGCGACACTGACCGGCGGCCGCGCGGCCGAAGAGCTGGTATTCGGCTCTGTGACGACGGGCGCGTCGAACGACATCGAGCAGGCGACCAAACTGGCCCGCGCCATGATCACGCGCTATGGCATGAGCCGGAAATTCGATATGGTTGCGCTGGAAACGCTGAACGGCGCGTATCTGGGCGGCGACGCGTCGCTCGCATGCTCGGCAGAGACCGCCGCCAAAATCGACGAGGAGGTCATTTCGACCGTTAAGGCGGCGCATGAAAAGGCCGTCGGCCTTTTGCAGGACAATCTGGATGCGCTGCACCGGCTTGCTTCGTATCTGCTCGAACACGAGACGATCACCGGAGAAGAGTTCATGGACATGTTGGAAAAAACGTAATATAATGGAAGAGAAGAATACGGGTGAGGAGGAATACATGTGAAAAGTTCGCTGAGCAGGGTGCTGTGGAGCGCTGCGGGACTGTTTCTCGTAGTCACCGGGGTTTATTGCATCATCCGTCCGGACGCCACCATGGTGTCCATCGCTTTCATGCTCGGTTTGGCTATGCTGGTTTCGGGTATCGCCGATTTGGCAGCCTACCTGATGGGCCGAAAAAAATTTATCGCGTCGGGCTGGTTTTTGGCCGACGGCCTGATCGACGTGGTGATCGGTCTGGTGTTTATGTGCAACCGCTGGATCGCCTCATCTCTGCTGCCCATGATCTTCGCAGTCTGGGCAATTGTTTCGGGTGTCAACAAGCTGGTCAACGCATCGATCCTGCGGAAATGCGGGTCAATGGCGTGGGGATGGTCCATGGTGATCGGCCTGCTGCTGGCCGTGCTGGGAGTTGCCGCATTGTTTAAGCCCGTGGTGGCAGCGGTCGCGATCGCGGTGCTGGTCGCGGTCGTGTTGATCGCGCAGGGCCTGCTCGCCATCATGCGCGGCCTGTTTGCGGATGAATTGTTTTTACATCGATGAATAGGGAAAAGCAAAACGCCCCGCCAGAAATGGCGGGGCGTTTTGTTATGCGCCGTGGGTAAGATCCCAGTCAATTGGCTCGATGCCGTTCAGCTCCAGAAACGTATTGCATTTGGAAAAATGTTTGCAGCCAAAAAAACCGTTATAAGCGGAAAACGGTGAAGGATGCGCGCACTCGAGCACCAAATGCTGCGGCGCGGTGATATACTGCTTTTTCGAGCGGGCGTTGCTTCCCCACAGAAGAAAGACAATGGGCTGCTCACGATCGTTCAGCTTTTGGATGATATGATCGGTAAAGGTGGTCCAGCCCAGGTTTTTGTGGCTGTTGGCCTGCCCGCGCCGCACAGTGAGCACCGTGTTGAGCAGCAGCACGCCCTGCTTGGCCCAGCCGGTCAGCGTACCGCCCGGCGGCGGCGCGATGCCAAGGTCGGACTGCAGTTCTTTAAAGATATTTTGCAGGCTCGGCGGCGACTGCACGCCCGGCTGGACGGAAAAGCATAAGCCGTGCGCCTGCCCGGGCCCATGGTAGGGGTCTTGTCCGAGCAGAACGGCCTTGACGGACGCATATGGGGTATACCGGAGGGCGTTGAAAATATCGTTCATCGGGGGATAGATGGTTTGCTCCGCATACTCTTTCTTTAAAAAATAACGGATCTTTTTATAATACTCCTGCGAAAATTCGCCGGCAAGAATGTCGTTCCAATCGTTTCCCAACTCTACCATTGGCTTCCTCCATCAAATAAGTTTTAAAAATTATACCACAGGTTTCGACAAAAAGCTATTGACAAGGAGATGGAAATACCGTATATTTGATGTGTACTAATACGGATAGTACGGATGATACACTAAGGAAGAAAGGAGGCGCGCTTGTGATACAGATCGATTACCGGGACGGACGGCCGATCTACGAGCAGGTGGTGGACGGTATCGAGCGGCTTGCGCTGCGCGGCGTACTTGAGCCGGACAGCCAACTGCCCAGCGTCCGGCAGCTCGCGGTGGAGCTTTCGATCAACCCGAACACGATCCAGCGTGCATACGGTGAACTGGAGCAGCGCGGCGTGATTTATGCCTCTCGCGGGCGGGGAAACTTTATTTCGGGCGATTTGGGCGGCCTGCGCAAACGCAGAATCGAGGAAATTGGCGCGCAGGTGACGACACTGGTGTGTTCGGCGCGCGAGCTTGGCGCAGATGACGCGCAGATCGCCGTATGGACGGCGAAGAAAGGGGAGGTGAAGCCATGATTACAGCAATAGGTGCGACCAAACGCTTCGGCGCGTTGACCGCGGTCGACCATGTATGCGCAGAGATTAAGGACGGTTCGGTTTTCGGCCTCATCGGTTCGAATGGCGCGGGCAAATCGACGTTTTTGCGCATGCTGGCCGGCATCCTGCAGCCTGACGAGGGCCGGGTTGCAATCGACGGCGACGAGGTATTTGAAAACGTGGCGCTCAAGCAGCGGTGCTTTTTTATTTCGGATGAGCAGTTCTTTTTCCCGAACTGTACGCCCGCGGAGATGAAGGATTTTTATAAGCGGTATTATACGCAGTTCGACGAGCCGCGCTACCACAAGCTGATGGCCGGCTTCAGCTTAGATGAAAACCGCAAGATCCGCACGTTTTCCAAAGGCATGAAAAAGCAGGTTTCGGTCATTTGCGGCGTGTGTGCGGGCACCGACTACCTGTTCTGCGACGAAACGTTCGACGGTCTCGATCCGGTCGTGCGGCAGACGGTGAAAAGCCTATTTGCCGAGGACGTGGCCGAGCGCGGCATGACCCCGGTGATCGCGAGCCACAACCTGCGCGAGCTTGAGGATATTTGCGACCATGTGGGGCTTTTGCACCGCGGCGGCATCCTGTTTTCCCGCGATCTGGACGAAATGAAGCTCGGCATGTTCAAAATGCAGTGCATTTTCCCCGGACAGCTCGAAGCCGACGCATGGAGCGGCTTTGATATTCTGCGCCTCGAACAGCGCGGCTCGCTGTATACGCTGACCGCGCGGGGCAGCCGCGAGGAGCTGCAAAACCGTGTCGCGGAAATGAATCCGACGTTCTTTGAGCTTCTCCCGCTCACGCTCGAAGAGATCTTCATTAATGAAACGGAGGTGGCCGGCTATGACATCAAAAAACTCCTTGTCTGAGCGCGGTCTACTGCGGGACGGTCTGCGCCGTAACCTGTGGAGCATAGTGCTTTCGGTGCTCGGCTTTTTCTTCTCGCTGCTGCTGCCGACGCTGATGACCATGCAGAGCGCGCTGGAGCAGCAGCAATACACAGTGGGGAATACGCCGGAGCAGCTGGCCGATATGTGGGCCCGCGCGGTCGAAAACGTGCACAAGATGCTGGGCGGCGCGAACCCCCTTCCAAAACTGGTCATGGTCGTGCTGGCAGTTGTCTGCGGCGTGGCGCTTTTCTCTTATTTACATTCGCGCCAGAAGGTCGACTTTTATCACAGCCTGCCGGTGTCCCGTGCGCGCCTGTTTGCGACCAATTTTCTGACCGGCATCGTGTGTGTGCTGCCCGCATGGGCAATTATGGAAGCGATCACGGTCGCGTGTGCGTATGCGATGGGCTTTGGCGCCGCGGTCGACTGGGCGTCCATCGGTGGCGCGGTGATCGGGAATGTCGTGTTTTTCCTGTTGCTGTATGCGCTATCGGCACTGGCGGCCATCCTGTGCGGAAACACGATCATTTCGCTACTGCTCCTGCTTTGGATCTACTTTGCACCCGCAGCCGTGCGCCTGCTGCAGGGCGGGCTGTTTGAGAAATTCTTTTCGACCTATGTTGGCGCCTCGATGTATATGGAAAGTACGCTTAGGCTTTCCCCGGTCATGCAGTATTTCTTTATGGACGGCCTGCGGTTTGCGGATGGGCTTCACGGTTCGGCCGGGCTGCTGCTCGGCGCCTACGCGCTGTGTGCCGTGCTTGCTATCGCGCTGGGCTGCTACCTGTTCCGTATTCGCAAAAGCGAACGTGCGGGTACCGCGCTGGCATTTGAGCCGATCAAGGTGCCGGTCAAGGTGTTTATGTGCGTTGTGGGCGGGGTTGCCGCTGCGCTGCTTTTTAACACGGTCGGCAATGGCTTTTGGTTCTGGCCGGGGCTGGTCATCGGCGTCGTGCTGTTCCACTGGCTGATTGAGATCATCTATGCATTTGATTTTCACGCGATTTTTGGTAAACCAATGCATTTAATCGCCGTTCTGGTGGCCATGCTGGCGGGCTTACAGCTTATGCAATTCGATGTGTTTGGCTATGACAGCTGGCTGCCGGGGGAGGAAGACATCGCGGCGGTCGACCTCAATTGGGCGGTAGACATGGAAAACCCCGCCATGGAGACCGCGGAAAATATCGTTGCGGTACGTCGGCTGGCTGAAATCGGCATTGGCAGTATCGATGAAGAGGGCTATGCCTATGGAGAAGGCCCGATGCTCGAAAGCTATACCATTGTCTACCGTTTAAAGAGCGGCCGCACGGCCGCACGCAGCTATCTGCTGCCGATGGTGGACGAGGTGAATTCTTTGCTCAACCAGGTGAAAGCCTCCGAGGAATATAAGCGCGTTAAATGGCCGCTGTATACCTTTAACCCGGCCGACTACAAAGATGCAGACGGCAGGGACACCGCAAGCATTGGCGTTATCACCAACGGCGGCGGTCTGGCTGATGCAAGTGAGGTACAGATCATCGACCCGGCACAAATTGATAAGGTGCTCGAGACGCTGCGCGAGGAATCGCTATCCCATTCGGATTCGGCGGCGCCAGCGCTGTGCCTTGCACTGCAATATGAGGCGTCCGGGTATGACTGGGCCAGAAGCGACCGGCGGTATACCGCGAGCGTTGGCGAGGCGTATGTAACCGAGGAAGACACCAAAACGCTTGCGCTCATCGAGCAGCTGACCGGCGTTGTGCCCACTGCAATCGACCCTGCTGATATCGAAGGGATCAGCCTGCGTTTCTGGGGAAAAGAACACTCTGCCTACATTGAGGTAACCGACGAGGCCGACAAGAAGGCGCTGCTTCAGGACGCGATCAATTCGGATATGATGCGTGTGTATAACGGGCAGGAGAACATTGGCCTTTATCTTGACGAAGACGACAATTATCATATGTCGATCGTCGCAGAGACGAAATACACCTCGTTCACGCTCCGCTATCCAGTGGGCAAGACGCCTAAGGCACTTATAGAGAAATATCGGATAGAGGCCGAACAACAGACAGAGTCTGGCGAGTCCGGTGTCTCCGACGCGATTGTCAAGGAATATGCACTAGGCTGATGAAAAACAGAAAAGAGCTGTCTTGATTGAGACAGCTCTTTTTCTATACAAAGATAAAAATTTATTGAAAATCGATAAATAATACTTGCATATCAATAAAATGGATGGTATACTTCTGATAAAGAAGCAAGGAGGATGACGACATGAACTGGACCAAAGGCAAGAGCCTGACGCTGTCCCGCGTATGCGTCGTGCTGTTTTTTCTCGCGCTGGTGGCAGTCTGTTGCGCGGCGCCGGGGGCACTGCGCTGGCGGCTGGCGACGAACGGCGGGCGCTCCATCGGAAAGCTGCCGTATTACCTGACGAGTCTGTACTGCTGCGCGCCGTTCGCGGCGGCAGTGCTTTGGAAGCTGCACAGGCTGCTCGGCAACATTGGCAGGGAAGCCGTATTCGTTCCGGAAAATGTGCGGTGTCTGCGCGCGCTGTCATGGCTGTGTATTGGGGCGGGGATTGTCCTGTTCATCAGCGGATTTTATGATTTTCTGTTTTTTGTGCTGTCCGCCTGCGCGGCGTTTATGGGGCTGATCCTGCGGGTCGTCAAAAATGTGATCGCCGAGGCGGTCGCGCTCAAAAACGAGAACGACTTCACCATCTAGAAAGGACGTGTGCCGTCATGCCCATTGTGGTCAATATCGACGTGATGATGGCCCGCCGCAAGATGAGCGCGGGCGAACTGGCCGAACGCATCGGCATCACGCCGGCCAACCTGTCTATCCTGAAAAACAACAAGGCCAAGGCGATCCGCTTTTCAACGCTTGAGGCGCTGTGCCGTGCGCTCGATTGCAAGCCCGCCGACCTGCTGGATTATTTGGAGGAGTAACAAATGAATCAAAATCCCGTTCCGGCGGGCAGTCCATCCTGCCCGCCGTCCGTCGGCGCGTCCGATTGGCCGCAGGCCGTGCGAGAAACGCCTGCAAAAAAGCCGTTTGCCTGCGATAAGATCGATTTTCTGTTTGTTTTTGTGTTTTGGGCGCTGAGCTATTATTATATCTGGATGAGCGAACAGGTGTTTGGCTATGTCCGCTTTTGGGGCACGCCGCATATCGCGTTGTTCACCGCCGCCTATGCCGCATGCGTGCTGGGCTATTTGTATTTGAAAAAGCAAAAGCCGGCGGCGGAAAGCTGGTTTTGGCTGGCGGTCATGCTGGCGCTGGGCGTGCCGGTCAGCCTATGGTCGCTCGCGCCGTTTGTACAGATTGTGCTGCTGCATCTGGCCGCGCTGTATTGGACGCTCTGCGCGTTCGGCGCGCTGATGGACGGCAAGACCGGCAACTTGCTGGTGTACGATTGTATGTCGGCATTTGCCGTGGTGCCGTTCGGTAACTGGCTCGCGCCGTTTCGCGCGGTGCGCTGGACGAATAGCGCCAAAGGCGCGTGGCGGCGCAAAGTCCTGATGGCCGCGCTGGGCTTGGCGATCGCGGTGCCGCTTTTGTGTCTCGTGCTGCCGCTGCTGTCGAGCGCGGATCAGAATTTTCAGAGCATGCTGGATCATGCGTTCCGGTGGGTCGTGCGCGGCAGCGTGATCGACGCGCTGATTCGGCTGGTGCTCGCGGTACCGGTGACCTGCGTGCTCTATGGCCTGTGCTACGGCGCGGCGCACCGCAGCTGTACGGACTGGACGACGCGCGAAGGAATTGAAAAAGGCGCTGATTCAATGCGCTTTTTGCCGGATGCCGCGGTCGCGGTCGCACTGGGGGTCATGTGCGCGGTGTACGCGCTGTTCACCGCCCTGCAGGGCGGCTACCTGTTCTCCGGTTTTTTCGGACATCTGCCCGCTTCATTTTCCTATGCCGAATACGCCCGGCAGGGTTTCTTTGAGCTTTGCCGCATCGGTGCGATCAATGTTTGCCTGCTCGCGGGCGCCAACCTGCTTTCCAAAACGCCGCGCCTGAAGAATAAACGGCTGCGGCTGCTCAATCTGGCGCTCAGCGCGCTGTCGCTGCTGCTGGTTGCGACCGCGCTGAGCAAAATGGGGCTGTATATCGCGGCCTACGGCCTGACGGCCAAGCGCGTGCTCGCCACGACACTGCTGGTCTGGCTGGCGCTCGTGTTTCTGGGCGTGATCGCCTGGCAGTTTAAGCGGTTCGATCTGGTGCGTTTCGCAGTGTTTGCGGGCGCGGTACTTGTCTGCCTGCTATGCGTGCTCAATGTCGGCGGACTGATCGATGCGTATAATTTTTCGCATTTTGGTATTGCATCCGGACAGCCTCAGGTGCTGCTGGACGGGACGGAATGGCTGCTACAGTGAATATGACGAAAAAAGCACGGCTTTGGCCGTGCTTTTTTGCTGTGGCCGGCACGGCGCGCGCCCCTCGCTGCTTGACATTACCTGTCTAGTGCCATACAATAATAACGTTAGCAAATGCAAACAAGGCAGGGGGAAGCGGATGAAAACGCTGGGGAATCTGAAACCGGGCGAGGTGGGCGTGGTCGATCACATCACGGCCGAGGGGGCGCTTAAACGCCATTTTTTGGATATGGGCATCACCAAGGGCGTGCCCGTGATGATGGAACGCATCGCGCCATTCGGCGACCCGGTCGCCGTGCGGCTGCGGGGATACAGCCTGTCGCTGCGGCGGGAAGAGGCAAAAAAGATCGTATTGGAGCGGACGCATGAGGAATAGGACGCTTGCCATCATCGGCAACCCGAACAGCGGCAAGACTACGCTGTTCAACCGGCTGACCGGGTCGAACCAGCATGTTGGCAACTGGCCGGGCGTGACCGTGGATCGGAAAACCGGGCATGTCTGCCACGACGGCGTGCCGGTCGATCTGGTCGATCTGCCCGGCATTTATTCGCTGTCGCCTTATACACAGGAGGAGATCATCGCGCGCGAATACGTGCTGTCGGACGAGTGCGACGGCATTCTCAATATTGTAGACGCCGCGAATATTGAGCGCAACTTGTATCTGACGCTGCAGCTTATCGCTCTTGGCCTGCCCATGGTGATCGCGCTGGGCTTTATGGACGATGTGCGCGGACAGGGCATCCGGATCGACTGCGAGGAGCTTTCCAAGCGGCTGGGCGTGCCGGTGGTGCCGATCTCGGCAAAAAAGGGCGAAAACATGCATGAACTGCTGGATGCGCTTGCGGGCAAGATGAAGCCGCCCGCCCGGCAGCCTGCATATCTACATGGCGTGGGCGCGGCGATCCGCCGCGCGGCCGAATTGCTCGCGCCCCTGCCGCTTCGGAAATGCAGCCTGCCGTTTTATGCGGCAAAGCTGCTTGAGGGCGATCAGAAGATGTGGGCGCGGCTGGATATCCCCGCATCGACGGGGCGCGAGCTTTCGTCGATCGCGGACGCGATGCACAGCCACTCCAACTCGACCGACAATGAAATGGTGCTCGCTGACGCGCTGTATGATTACATAGAGGACCTGGTGCGAAGCTGCTATCAGCGCCCCCGGGAAAAGAAGCTGACCGTCACCGAGCGGATCGACCGGGTCGTGCTGCACCGGTTCTGGGCGCTGCCCATTTTTGCGTTTTTCATGTTTCTCATGTTCTGGTGCACGTTCGGCCCGTTCGGCTCCTTTTTGGGCGATTGCATGGAATATCTGATCCAGGGCCTGCTCGCGCCCGCCGTGCGGGGCGGGCTGGCCGCCGTGGGCGCGCAGGGTTGGGTGACCGGCCTTGTGTGCGACGGCGTGATCGGCGGCGTGGGCGGCGTTTTAAGCTTTCTGCCGCAGATCGTCATTTTGTTCTTTTTCCTCTCAGTTTTGGAGGATACCGGCTATCTGGCGCGCGTCGCGTTCATTATGGACACGCTGCTGCGCCGCATCGGGCTGTCCGGCAAGTCGTTCGTGCCCATGCTGATGGGCTTTGGCTGCACGACGCCCGCGGTCATGGCCGCGCGCACGATGGAAAACGAAAAAGACCGCCGCATGACCATCATGCTCACGCCGTTTATGTCGTGCGGCGCAAAGCTGCCGGTCTATGCGCTGGTGGCGGGCGCGCTGTTCCGGGAGCATCAGGGGCTGGTCGTCGTAAGCCTATATGTTTTGGGCATTCTAGTCGGTATCCTTGCCGGGTTCATTTTAAAAAAGACCGTGTTTCGCGGCGTGTCGTCGGGCTTTGTGCTTGAATTGCCGACCTACCGTATGCCGAGCTTTAAAGGCACGGTGCTGAATATGTGGCAAAAGGCCAAGGACTTTATCACCAAGGCCGGCACGATCATCTTTTTGATGAGCGTGGTCATCTGGCTGCTGCAAAACTTCACGCCCGCGCTCACGGTTGCGGCATCCTCGGCGGACAGCATCCTCGGCGTGGTCGGCACCTGGATCGCCCCGGTGTTCGCGCCGCTCGGATTTTCCGGCTGGGAACAGTCCGTTGCGCTGTTGACTGGGCTGGTCGCGAAGGAGGCCGTCGTGTCGACAATGAGTGTATTGTATGGCGCGGGGGATTCCGCCGCGCTTTCTGCACTCATCGGCACGGTGTTCACGCCGCTTTCAGGCTATGCGTTTCTGGTGTTCACGCTGCTGTACATGCCCTGCATGTCCGCCTTTGCGACCATCCGCCGGGAAATGGGCGGCTGGCGCTGGGCGTTCGGCGCGGCGGCGTTCCAGACCGGGCTGGCCTATGTGATCGCGCTTGCGGTTTTTCAGGTGGGAAGCCTGTTTGTGTAAAAAGGAGAGGAAAATGGCAATTAAACTGATCGCGGCCGATCTGGACGGCACGCTGCTGTCGAGCGAGCGCCGCTTTTCGGACGACCTGTTCCCGCTGATCGGCGCGCTGCACGCGCGCGGCGTGCGCTTTGCGCCCGCTTCCGGGCGGCAGTATTTCAATTTGCGCGAAATGTTCGCTCCGATCGCGGACGAACTGGTCTATATCAGCGAAAACGGCGCCATGGTGTGTGACGGCGAGCGCCTGCTTTCATTTGCCGCCATGCCGGCGGACGAGGTGGCCCGCGTAGTCGGGCTGGCGCGCACGCTGCCGGGAGTGTCGGTCATCCTTGCGGGTGAGCAGGGCGCGCTGTACGAAAACCAGCAGGACGGCGTGTTTCTGGAGAATATGGCGTATTATTACGCTCGCCGCCGCTATGTCCCCGATCTGATGGAGGCCGCGCATAGCCTGCCGGTGTGCAAGATCGCGCTGTTTTGCTCACGAAAGGCGGAGACAGTCATCCTTCCCGCGTTCCGGAAATTTGAAAAGACCTCGCAGGTCGCGCTGTCGGGCGCGGACTGGGTCGACCTGATGCGCCCGGGCATGAACAAGGGCGAGGCGATCGGGGCGCTGTGCCGGTCGATGTGCATTACGCCGGACGAGTGCATGGCGTTTGGCGATTATCTGAACGATGTGGAGCTGCTGCGCGCGGTCGGCGAGAGTTATGCGATGGACAACGCCCATCCCGATCTGAAGCGGATCGCAAAGCACGTCTGTCCCTCGAACGACGACGATGGCGTGTGCCGCACCATTCGCCGCGTGCTCGGTATTGACAAGTGAAAATTCCGTGATACAATGAAAACGGAAAAAGCAGAGTAGACCATGATGCGTTAAGTGCCGACGGAACGGGGAGTTGTCCGGCGGACGAAAGGGAACGTTTCCTTGCGGTATCGTGGTCGCATCCCGCTGCTGCAACTGTTTAGGCATCTCCTAAATTGCTGTGGCAACAGAAATTTTTGATTGGAGGTGTCTTTTTCCATGCAAAAAAAGCAGAATATTTTTCTCCGTTCGCTGCGCGAGCTAAAAAGCACGCGCTGCCTCGCACTGACCGCGCTGCTTATCGCGGTCAACATCGCGCTCGATCTGCTCGGGCTGACTATCCGGATTCCGCCCAACCTGCGCATTGGCTTCGGCTTTCTGTGCAACGCGTCGATCGGCATGCTGTTTGGGCCGGCGGTCGGCATGATGGGCGGCGTCGCGACCGATGTGCTGGGCTATTTTGCGGGAAATTTCACGATGGGCGGCTATTTTCCGGGCTATACGCTCACCGCGGTCGTCGGCGGGCTGCTGTGGGGCCTGTGGCTGTATCCGAGGAAAGTGACGGTGTGGCGCGCGGTCGGCGCGAAAACCTGCATCAACTGTCTTTGCAATATTGGGCTGAATACGCTTTGGCTGACCATCACAGGCGGCGACGCGATGCGCTTGCTGCTGGCAGCGCGGGTGCCGAAAAACCTGCTCCTGCTGCCGCTGGAGATCGCGCTGACCTATTTTGGCATGAAGCTGGTGCTGAAATTTTACCACATGCTGCCCGCAAGGGAGCGGGAAGCCGTTTAACGGAGAACAGAAAAACGAGCGGGAGGCGATCGCCTCCCGCTCGTTCTTTTATTCCGTTTTTTGCAGCTCCGGCGCAAAAGAAAGCCATTTGTTCCCTGCAAACCGGACGGTAAAGCAGATGGTGCGGCAAAGCCAGTCGCCCACCATGGCGATCCAGATGCCGATCGCGCCCAGCCCAAACTGCACGGCCAGCACATAGCCCCCGCCCAGCCGGATGAGCATCATCGAGGCGATGGCGCAGACCATGGGGTAGCGCACGTCGCCCGCGGCGCGCAGCGCGTTTGTCAGCGTGAACGATACCGGCCAGAGCAGGATGGCGCAGCCGTTGTGGATCAGCACCAGCGTCCGCGCGAGACGCAGCGTTTCGGGGGACAGGTTGTAGATCTTCAGAATTAGCGGGCAAAGCAGGATGGTGAGCAGACAGGTGCCGCCGAGAATCAGATAGGTGATTTTGACCAGCTTTTTCGCCATGCGCCGCGCCTGTGCGGCGTCGCCCGCGCCGACACATTGGCCGACGACCGTGATCATAGCGAGGTTGATCGCCTGCCCGGGGATGATACCCACGCCGTCTAAATTGTTGGCGATGGCGTTTGCCGCGATCTGGGTCGTGCCGAACAGCGCGATGATGCTGACGACCAGCACGCGCCCGAGCTGGAACAGGCTGTTTTCCAGGCCGTTTGGGATGCCGATGTTGAGGATGCGGCCGATCAGCGCGCCGTCCGGATGGAAGCGTTCGCCGCGGGAGATGGAGATCTCGTGCGACGGGTCGCGCAGCAGCAGCAAAATGGCCACCGCGCCGGCTGCGCGGGAGAAGAGCGAAGCGAGCGCCGCACCCGCGACGCCCCAGCGGAACCCGTAAATGAGCAGAGCGTTGCCGCCGATATTGATCACGTTGACCAAGCCGGCAATCAGCATGGACACACGAGAATTGCCCTGCGCGCGAAAGAGCGCTGCGCCGGCGTTATACAGCGCAAGCACCGGGTAGGAAAATGCGCTGATGGTCAGATAAGTAAGAGCGCTTTGCATGACATCGTCTTCGATCGCGCCGAACAGCAGCCGCAGGATCGGCGCGCGGAACAGCAGAACGAGCGCGGTGATCAGCAGTGAAATCAGCGTGACGACGAACAGAAGCTGCTTTGCCGCGCCGCAGCCGCGCTCGCGCTCCCTCGCACCGAGCAGCTGGGCGACGACGACCGCGCCGCCCGTCGCCAGCGCGGCAAAGATGTTGATAATCAGCACATTGACCATATCGACGAGCGATACGCCCGACACCGCCGCTTCGCCCACCGACGAAACCATGATCGTATCGACCAGGCCGATCGTGATGGCGAGCACCTGCTCCAGAATAAGCGGCCAAATCAGCATTTGCAGCGCGCGCTTGGGAAAAAGTTCGGTGTTCGTTTTTTTCGCCTTCTTTCACAGAATGGCCCGGTAGGCTTCGATCAGCCGGTCGAGCGTCCACGCGGCGTTGGCCGGACTGGTCGAGGGGAGCTGCGTGATGGGCACGCCGGTATGGGGCTCGATCAGCTTCCGGTAAAGCGCGGCGGATTTTCCGCCGGTGGCAAAAATGCGGTCGATCTTGGTCTGTGAGAGCAGCCAGCCGATATCGTTCGGCACGGCGTTTTGGATGCTCGCGTCGGACGCGCCCGCAATGTCGCAGCGGGCGATGGTATCCCACAGCGCGACCCGGTGCGCAAGGCACATGGCGCGCTTTTCTTCGATGGTCTCCGGCGCGCGCTCGCCCAAAACAGCCGCCAGCACGCGCCAAAAGCGGTTTTGGGGATGGCCGTAAAAGAAATGGGCCTCGCGTGATTTGGGGCTGGGGATCGAGCCCAGCAAAAGCACACGGGAATTTTCGTCAAAGAGCGGCGGGATGTTGTGGATGACGGTTTCTGTTTTCATACTTCGTCCTCGATGATAGTTAAGAAAGCACGGAACGCACTGGGCAGCGCATAATCCACCCGCAATGCGGAGGGCGTGACCAACGTCAGCCCCTCGGGCGCGTCGCCAAGCTCGATATAATAGCCGTTCATATGCCATTCCACATGCGTAAAAATATGCTTTGCAGGCCGCAGCGAAAGCAGCTTTTGAATCTGCCAGCCGCGCGATTCCAGCAACTGCCGGGTCTTGCCGGGCGGCAGATGGCCCTCCAACGAGGGGAGCTCCCATAATCCGCCGAGCAAACCGTCCGCGGGACGTTTGTTCAGGGCAACCAGACTGCCGCACCGAACGAGCAGCACGGTGCGCCGTTCGATGCGCCGCGCTTTCTTGGGCGAGCGCACCGGAACGAGCCCGGTGGTGCCGTGATGAAAGGAGGCGCACAGATGCGTAAGCGGGCATTCGCTGCATTTCGGCGCACCGTTCGGGACACAGACCGTTGCACCGAGTTCCATCAGCGCCTGGTTGAGGTCGCCCGGCCGGTCGCCCGGCATGACGGCGGCAAGCTGTCCGCGCACCGCTTTTTTGTATTTGGGGTCGGTGATCGGCGTCCGGTCGTCCGTGACCCGCGCGGCGACGCGCAGCACGTTGCCGTCTACCGCGGGCACGGGCAGCCCGAAAGCAATGGACGCGACCGCCCCCGCGGTATATTCCCCGATGCCAGGAAGCTTCAGAAGCGCGTCATAATCTGCGGGCAGCTCGCCGCCGAACCGCTCGCAGAGCTCGACCGCCGCGCGGTGCAGGTTGCGTACGCGGGAGTAGTAGCCTAGCCCCTCCCAAAGCTTGAGATATACGTCCTCCGGTGCTTCGGCAAGCGCGTGCACGGTGGGCAGTGCCTTCATCCAGCGGGAGAAGTAGCCGCGCACCGCTTCAACGCGTGTCTGCTGCAGCATGATCTCGCTCACCCAGACCCGGTAGGGCGTGGGTTCGGCGCGCCATGGCAGGTCGCGGTGTCCGGCGTCGTACCAGCTGAGCAGCGGCGCGGTCAGGCTGGCGCTTATTCCGCCGGACGGCATATCAGGTCCTCCAGCGTCTGTCCGGTATAGTACATGGTGAATGTCGCGTCCGTGATATGGGTATCCTTGTCGTCAAACACCTCGACAAGGTAAACACCGGTGCGCCTGCCGGTCTTACGCTCGGTCGCGACCGCGCGGAGCGTGCGGCCGGGGCCGCCCGGACGAAGATAGTTGGTCGAGCTGTTCAGCGTGACCGCCACCCGGCCGCGAGAAGCCGCCGCCGTGCCCGCCGCCACGTCGCACAGCGAATAGATCGTGCCGCCGTGCGCCATGCCAAGCGGGTTTAAAAGCTCGGGCGTGAGTGAAAGCTCGACGACCGCGTGCCCCTCGCTGAGTTCGGTGATTTGCATATTCATCAGGCGGTTGAGCCCACTGGCCTGCTGCCGCCATTTAAGGATTTCCTGTGTCGTCATCATAAGTGAAACGCTCCTTTTACACAGCGCGGCGCGGCAGGCGGCTATCCTGCCGCTGCCGCGCCCGGTTTTTCTTAATATAAATATTATATCGGCTGGCGCAAGGCACGTCAAGAGCGGCGGCTGGCGGAAAATTTTTTGCGCGCGATATGCCCCTACATGTAGTGAACGGCTTCGCTGGATGTCGCAAAATAGGGTGCCAATGGCACGAAAAACGCAGGAAAAACGAGGGAAATAAAGAGAAAATGCATATTTTCTGCACTTTACAAACGGTAATACAGCGAGTATAATGGATACAGTTTTATGACGGGGTAACAGAAATGGCCAGTGATTTTTCTCGCACGCTCGCGCTGCTGCGAAAGGAAAAGAAAATAAGCCAGAGAACAGCCGCGGGCGACTTGGCGGTATCGCAGGCATTGCTCAGCCATTATGAGAATGGCCTGCGCGAGCCCGGGCTGCCGTTTGTGGTACGTGCGGCGGATTATTACGGCGTTTCGTGCGACTATCTGCTGGGCCGATCGCTCGCACGGGACGGTTCCGCTGTGCCCGCAGAGCGGCTGGATGCGGAGCGTACCGAGGAAGCCAAGAAAAACCAAGTGGTTGAGGCGGCGTCGCTGCTGCTGGAGCTTGCGGAACAGACCGGAAGCGTGCAGCTGCCGCACGAGATCGAGTCCTATCTGTCGATCGTGATCTATAAGGCCTATCGATACCTATATCTTGCCGACCCGTGCGGCGTAGAGGCGGTGTTCCGCACAAGCAAGGAACAGTTTGACTATCTGTGCGACGCGCGCCTGAAGCAGCATGAGTTGCGCATCCGCACTGCGGCCGTGGGACAAGGCGGGTTTGGCCTGCAAGCTGAGAAATTGGAATATCAGCCTATGTCCCCGAACGAGCTCAGCAAGCGTTATCCTGCTATTGCCAATTCGCTGCTGACAGTGCTCCAACAAGTGTCCGACACCATCAGCGGCGGGCTACAAGCGCGAAAATGACAAAAAACGAAAATACCTGTTGACAGACATGCGCTTGTTATGGTATCATAATTAACGTCGCCGAACGGCAATAAAACCTGCGGAAATGCTGGTGTAGCTCAGTTGGTAGAGCAGCTGATTTGTAATCAGCAGGTCGGGGGTTCAAGTCCGTCCACCAGCTCCACCACTTTTTTAGGCAGGATGTCGGCGCTAAGTAAATATGGGAGGTTTCCCGAGTGGCCAAAGGGAACAGACTGTAAATCTGTCGTCTATGACTTCGGTGGTTCGAATCCACCACCTCCCACCAGTTATGAAAAGCACCCGTTTTGGGTGCTTTTTGTTGTTTATAATGGTTAAACATTTTAAATGGGTCATTTTAGGGGTCATGGAATGGGTCATCCGTCCCGATGCCGATTTCGCGACACGGGCTTTTCCCACACAATTCATTCTGGACTACCGATTCCATAATTTGATTGATCGTGATATACACATGATGCCGAGCGCAGCTAGGGACGATGAATCAGTGCATATGTGACGTATGCTGCAATAATCTAGCCAACCATAATTTCATTAATATAGGCTGCGGTCGCTAGGCGATATGGTCACGCCGCCGCAGTTTTTCCCAGTCTTTGCGGTAATTACAGAAATTGAAATCGCTGGATAAAACCACCTCGTCCTTTATGGACGGGGTGGAGAGACGACGTCGACATCCGCAATGCGCTTGGCAGAAATCGTTGCCAGCGTATCGCCAAGCTGTGTAAAAATAAGGCCAAGCATTGCGGTATCTTCGGCAGTATTGGCGCTGGATACGGCAACGGCAAGCGCGGTTATGGCAGTGGCTAATTGATTTCCGTCCATTTAAATCACCCCGTAAAAGGTATGCGGAAAAATGGAAAAGGAGGACATGTGACCTCAAAAGAATTATTCCTGCTATGCTGGCTGAACTGGGAAGTTGAGGAGGAAAAGAGAAAGCTGTCCGAACTGGAATCGGCGGCCACCGGCTTGACGCATGTCTCGGGGCGCACGATAAGATAGGCGATCCGGGCATCTTGATAGCTGATCAGAGGAACTTGAACGATCTAAAGGTGCGGTGGCCTGTGGTGGGGTATAACCGTCTGAACCGGTATCGCATATGGACTTCTTGATTTTTTGGCTTGCAATGTATAAATTTGCTATTATAATAGTATCAGTGCCGGGTACAGAAAAAATCTCACAGGCCCGGGAAGGGTAGACATAAATATGGCAAAAACAACGGACATGACAGCGGGCAATCCGACAAAATTGATCGCCCGGTTTGCGTTCCCACTAATATTGACCAATATTGGACAGCAGCTGTATCAGATCACGGATGCCGCTATCGTCGGCCGGGGGATCGGCATGGAGGCGCTGGCCGCGCTCGGTGCCACAGATTGGCTCTACTGGCTTGTTTTATGGGCTGTGCAGGCTATGACTCAGGGCTTTTCAGTGTTGTTTTCTCAGTGTTTTGGCTCTCAGGACCGGGAAAAAATGAGGAAAACGATCACCATGTCGATCCTTCTTTGCGCTGTGATTGGCACCGGGCTGACAGTTTTGAGCATTGGCGTTTCAAAGCCGCTGTTGTTGGCGCTCAGCACGCCGGATAATATATTGGATCAGGCATTTACCTATCTCAGCACGATGTATGCAGGCACGTTAATTGTAATCGCATATAATATGTCGGCAGCGTTCCTGCGATCGGTCGGCGATGGCAAAAGTCCGCTTATAGCAATGGGCATCGCGGGTACCTTGAATGTCGGTCTTGATATCGTATTTGTTGTGGTGTTCAAATGGGGCATTCGCGGCGCGGCGTTGGCGACCCTGTTGGCGCAACTGGCGGCCTTTCTTTATTGTCTGGCTGAGATTTGTAAGAATGAAATTTTTCATTTTAGCAGACCGGACTGGATGATTGATTATATCATTATCAAAAAGCTGATTTACCTGGGCATACCGCTTGCTTTGCAGCAACAGGTCGTTGTGATAGGCGGCATCATTGCGCAGTGGGTCATAAATGGCTGCGGATTCCTGTTTGTTGCAGGGTTTACCGCGACAAACAAGCTGCACGGACTGCTGGATTGCTCCGCATCCGCTTTTGGTTTCGCCGCATCAACGTATATCGGACAGAACTGGGGGGCGAAACGGATGGACCGCATCCGCGATGGAGTTCGAAAAACGCTGATGTTATCGGTACTGTTTTCGCTTGTGCTCACCGTCATCATGCTGTTGTTCGGGCGACAGATTGTAAGCCTGTTTATTTCCTCTTCAGCCGAAAACGCAGCGCAGGTATTAAACATTGCTTACGAATATCTGGTTGTGATGAGCCTTTTTCTGTTTTCGGCCTATATTATGCATACGTTCCGGGCGACTTTGCAGGCGATGGGCACGGCATTGGCGCCGACAGCTGCTGGCTTTGTGGAGTTTGCCGGGCGCGTCGGCGTGGCGCTGCTCCTGCCCCGTGTGATCGGAGCGAAAGGGCTGTATTTTATAGATGGCGCCGCATGGCTCTCCTCAGCTATTTTCTTGTTAGCCGCTTATGTGCTGTTTATGGCGAAGAAACGAGCGGTTGTGTAAAATAAAAAAAGCCGCTTTGGACTGGAACCGAAGCGGCCTTTTGCTTGTTCCTTGTTTGACAAGTTCCTGAATTGAGATTAAAATGACTATGTATCAAAAGCAGGCGGGCTGATTTTGAAACAAAACAGACAATGGAGTGTTGAAACATGGAATATAAGCGGTTTGATCAAACGATTATTGCAAGAATAGATAAGGGCGAAGAAATTGTTGAAAAAGTGAAAGAGCTTGCCGAAGCAGAGCATATAAAACTCGCGGATGTAAGTGCGCTTGGTGCTGTCGGCCAGTTTACAGTGGGTGTGTTTAAGACAAAAGAAAAGAAATACCTTTCCAATGAGTTTTCGGGCGACTATGAAATCGTTTCTTTGACGGGGACGATCAATACCATGGACGACAAGTTTTACTGTCATCTGCATATGAGCGCAGGGAATGAAAAAGGAGAAGTGTTCGGCGGGCATTTGAACCGTGCGGTCGTAAGCGCGACCTGTGAGATGGTCATTCATATTTTTGAAGGAACGGTAGACCGGTGCTTTAATCAGGAAGTGGGTCTGAATCTATTCCAATTTTAATAATGATCGATCAACGGAGAAAAGGAGCTTTGTATGGATTTTCAGGCATTGCAGGCAGCGCGGGAAAGCTGTAGAGTTTACAGCAGCAAGCCGGTTTCCCGAGAAACACTGACGCACCTAGTGGATGTAGCGCGGCTGTCCCCAAGCGGATGCAACGCCCAGCCGTGGCGCTTTATCATCGTGGATGAGCCGGAAGCGCGGGAAAAGCTGATCGACGCATTTGACGACGACGGATTGACGGGCTGTCCATGGGGAGAAAATGTGCCTGCATTCATTTTAATTTGTGAAGACGAAGCGCGGCTGATGCCGCGCGTAGGAGAGCGGTATGGCACCCAGCACTTTGCGCAAATGGATATCGGCATGGCCGCTATGGCGCTGTGCTATGAAGCGACGGCGCTGGGGCTGGGCACCTGCATCATTGGTACAATGAGCCAGGAAAAGCTGCACCACTCTTTCGGTATTCCACCGGAGCGTCCGGTGCGCCTGATCATTACGGTCGGTTATCCGGCAGCGGCGGGAAAGCCCAGAACCAAAGCCCGCAAATCCCTCGAAGACATTCTGCGCTATAATCATTGGTAACAGCAAAGGCCGCCTATATCGGGCGGCCTTTGTTCTGGCGCAAAACCGGCGCGGCTTAACCCATCTTCTTTGGCTGTCATAAAATGACATGAAAGGAGATGTATTATGAATCAGGACGAACTGGCGATCTATCTGGCAGTCACGAATTTTGCGACAGAAAACCTGTTCTGGCAATTGGTCTATTTAAACAATGCGATATTTCAAACGCCGCTTAAAATCGAAGCCAAGGAGAAGCTCCTGGGCATGAAGAAAATGTGCGGCACGATCATTTCCAGCTTCTATCCATCTGGAGAGGGTGGAGAATTGGTGGAAGCAATGGCAAAAAACAACCGTCTGTTCGTTGCATATGCTGACAGTGTAATGCAGGGCAGCGGACACTCGGGCATACTAAAGCGGCAATGGAGGGAAAATGGACAACAGATTGCGCGTTTGCTGTGCAGGATGAACCCCTATTGGCGGACGGCAGAATGGACGGCCATGATCAACCACGAAGCGGACCTCTTGGATAAAATCGCTACCAGCCTGCACGCGCGAAATTACACGGTTTTTGTGGATATCGCCCCCATATGCCGGCGGCTGGCGATTGATATGTCAAACTATATGAGCAGCGGCTTGGCAAAACAACTTCGATGTACCACACCTTAAATGCCGCATATCGCACCACGGCGCTGCTATCCATATCAAAGATATGCCGCCGGAGAGCCAGCCGTCCCAAGGGGACGGCGGCTTTTTTACTTGGTGTCATATCATGCAAGAATACGGGCGGGTTTCATGCTACAATAAAACAACAGCAAAAGGAGGCAGCGCCTATGATGCAGGAGCAGGAACAGCGCCGCGTTTATTACGACCGGGATTTAAACATTGAGATTTACAACTTGAGCGGCATTGTCCAAAAGTTTCCCAACCATTTTCACGAGTATTATGTGATCGGCTTTGTGGAGGGCGGAAACCGGCACCTCTGGTGCAAAGGCCGGGAATATGATCTTTCCGCCGGCGATTTGATTTTGTTTAACCCGCGGGACAACCATTACTGTGCGCCGGTCAACGGGGAACTGCTGGACTATAGGGCGGTCAATATAGAGCCCGGGGTTATGCGCGCAATGGTAAAAGAGATCACGGGAAAGGCGTATGCCCCACGGTTCACTGTGAACGTCGTATACAAAAGCGATGCCGCACAATTGGTCGGCGTGCTTTATCAGGCTATTGTTTCAAACGCGCCTAAAATGGAAAAGGAAGAGGCGTTCTTCTTCCTGCTGGAACAGGTGCTTCAAGAGTATGCAAGCCCATTTGACGAGGCGGAGATATCCGTCCCAAACCAACAGATACAAACGTTATGCACGTATATGGAAAACCATTTTGCAGAGAATATCACGCTGGACGACCTGCTAAAGATGGCGGATTTTGGGAAATCCTATTTGCTCCGCACGTTTACCAAGCAGGTCGGCGTATCTCCGTACCGCTATTTGCAGACCATCCGGCTGGACAAGGCCAAAAAGCTGCTGGAGCAGGGCGTTGCGCCGGTCGACGCTGCAAATATGTCGGGCTTTGCGGATCAAAGCCATTTCACAAACTTTTTCAAAACTTTTATTGGACTGACGCCCAAACAGTATCAAAAGATTTTCACCAAAGCGCCATTGCCCGCGGCGCCGGCGGAGGAGTGACCGCATGACGAACAAAACTGCTGCGGGCCATCTGGCCGCGCTGGTCACAATCTTGATTTGGGGCACGACATTTATTTCCACAAAGGTGCTTCTCCGGGTGTTCACACCGATAGAGATCCTGTTTATCCGTTTTATCATCGGCTATTTGGCGTTGTGGCTCGTCTGCCCGCGCCGGCTTCAGATGGCGGACAAGCGGCAGGAGTGGTATTTCGCGGCCGCAGGGCTTTGCGGCGTGACGCTGTACTACCTGTTTGAAAATATTGCGCTGACCTATACGCTGGCCTCCAATGTAGGCGTGATCATATCTGTTGCGCCATTTTTCACAGCTATTTTTACGGCGTTGTTTTTGCGGGAGGGACGTCCGAATGCACGCTTTTTCCTGGGTTTCCTGATCGCAATAGCCGGAATCTGCATGATCAGCTTTGGCGGTGGAGCGTCGCTGCGGATGAATCCGCTGGGGGATCTGCTTGCGGTGGTCGCGGCGGTTGTCTGGGCGGCGTTTTCCACTATCACAAAAAAGATCAGCGGGTTTGGATATCACACGATCCTGACGACACGGCGCACCTTTTTCTACGGGCTGCTGTTTATGCTCCCGGTCTTGGCGGTAATGGGGTTTCAGGTGGAATTAGAGCAGCTTTATCATGCCGGAACTCTTCTGAATCTGCTGTTCCTGGGATTGGGCGCATCCGCCTTATGCTTTGTGACGTGGAATTTTGCGGTAAAGATATTGGGGTCGGTTCGGACGAGCGTGTATATTTATATGGTGCCTGTTATCACGGCCGTCACCTCGGCGGCGGTCTTACAAGAAAGATTAACTATTAGAAGTCAACCCCAAAAATGAAGGATGGTGGTAAAAAGTCAGAT
>NZ_JAXEOA010000003.1:0-111155 GCF_034098985.1 Agathobaculum sp.
TACCTCCTTATCTAATCGCTCCTGCCGCGCAAGGGCGGTATAAAAATTGTTGGTCTGATAAGGTCGCTCTTTGGGGCGAAGAAACTTCACTTCCACAAATTGCCGTATAATCACTTCCAGCGGTTGCCCGTTCTTCTCGTACATAGCGAGTAGGAACATGGGCAGCATGGCAAGCACCATGCACAAAGCCGCCGTTGTCGTTCCCGCGCTGTCCTTTGTCAAAAAGAATAGCGGTAGCCCGATAGCCACCGCCGCGCCGAAACAGAGTAATTGTCTTTTGGTAAGGTTGAACATTACCTTGCTCTTGATTTTGGTTAAATCCTTTGGGACGGTTACATACGCCATTTCAAACCTCCTTTCCGGCAAACCGTATGTCGCTTTTGATTTCATTTCCCCATACGTCCCAACCAGGGGTATGCTGCCTTGCAAACAGTTCAATACGCGGTAGGTCGCCCATAAGGGCAAGTATCTTTTCCCGCGTTATATCCGGCTTTTTGCTGTGCTGCTCAACAGGGGAAATAATAAATTGATGTACCTTGTTTGATTGTCGCTTCGGGTGTCCTTTGGTAGCAAGCAAGCAGATTTCCGCATTTCCTCGCGTCCAAAAGCCCAAGCCATAAAACCAAGTGGGCGATTTCCGATTTTGCTTTAACCATACAAAGGCAACGGATTTATAGGTAAATCCCCAAGCCTTGATTAACTGCAACGCTTCTTTAAGCTGCGGGAACGTCGCCCATAGGAATAAAATACAGTCCTTATCCGCAATTTCTTTGACGGGTAAAGCGCAAAGTTCCTCAATACTCATAGTGGGATAGTGCTTTTCCGCTGCGCCCTGTACCTTGCTTCTCGCGTATCTCCAAGGGGGATCGGCGTAAATGATTTTGTATTTCTTCATCTGCACCCCCTTAATGCGCGCTGAATACGGATTTTGCAAGGCTTCCCGTTTTGAAAAGCGTAAAACACAAGAGGACGGTATAGCCCATGCAAGACCAGATCGCGCCGGATATGTCATCGGTTGCTGCGATTGTCTGTATCAAAACCGCATAAATACCGACGCACACAAGAATTAGAAAAGCCTGAAAACCGAGGGCAAGCAAGGATTTTAAGTAGTTCTGTCCCATGCCGCCCCATTCACGATTTACCATTGTCGCAACGGGGATAGGGGCGATACTCGTTACAAGGTATATTTCAATCATGCGCCCGTACACCACCAGCATGATACAGATAGACAACGCTTTCATGGTAAGCCCCACAAAGAGTGATTGAAACCATAGCCCCAAAAGCCCGCCGACGCTCATAGCGTCCAGCTTTGCTTCTATATCGGTGATAACGGTTGCAATATCTATGCTTGTGTCGGATATGATAACGCCCGCGCTGTCGTTGACGACGCTCTGTGTAATGTCAAATACGCCCATGACGATGTTCCAAGTATTTGTTACCAGCAGCACCGCAACAAAGGTTTTGAAAATCCACTTGAAGAAAATCCAAGTGTCGAGATCGTGCAGATTGTTTTTCTCAATTACAAGCTGGATTAGTTCGTAGCACATGACAAAGGTAATGATAACGCCCGCAATCGGCACAATGACGTTTTCCGATAGGCTGCGTATCATATTGAATATGCCCGCGTTCCACCCGGCGGGGGTTGTGCCGACTTGCGTTGCGATTTCTCCAACCTCTGTATTTACGCTGTCGAACAGCCCGGAGAGATTAGAGAGTATTCCGTCTGTCAAAATGCCGCGAAACCAATCTTCAATCATCTGCCATATCAAAAGCTAATCCCTCCTTTCCCGCGCCCTCCCGCGTGAAGCGGGAGAGCGCGGCGGGTAGTGTTAGTTTGTGGCATTATCCAAACAGGCCGGAGAGCAGCGGGACAAGGGTAAGGCCGATAAGGGCAACGCCGCCGCCCGCCATCAACTGTTTCATGCCCTGCGACTTTGCTGATGTGTGATAAAGAAGTAATAGAAGTGTAAAAAATTTTGCCGTTGCTATCCGGCACCTGCGCACTGTGCCGGATAGGTCGGGCGTTAGGCTTCGGGCAGGTCAATCCTGCCTACAAAGCTGTAATAAATCTCAATGTCCTGCCTGCGGGTGCCGTTCTCGTCATAGCTGCACTCATGCACAACGATTTTCTCAATCATTTCCCGCAAGAGGGTGGGGGTCAGTTCCTCAAAGGCAAGGTGCTTGCGGACAATCCCCATAAATTTCTCGGCGTTGACCGTTGCCGCCTGCGACTTGTCCAGTTCGGCTTGCAGGGCGGCGGCTTTCTCTTTCAGTTCCGCTTGCTCGGCTTCATAGTCCTGTGACAGTTCCATGAAACGCCCATCGCTGATTTTCCCCGTCACATTGTCCTCATACAACCGTTTGATGATACGGCTGATTTCAGAAATGCGCTCCTGCGTCTGTTCAAGCTGTTTGGTGGCTGCGGCGGTCTTTCGCTTGCCGCCAATCTCGTTCTGCTGGATAAGCAGCTTCACAAAGCGGCTTTCATGTTTGGCGGCGTATTCTGTCACCTGCCGGAGATTGGAGAGGACACCCGCCGTCAACAGGTCGGTGCGGATAAAGTGCGCCGTACAATCGGCGGTGCGCTTCTTGTAGCTGCCGCAGATGTAGCAGTCCTGTTTCCGCTTGTCCGTCTGGTATCGCTGCTGGTACATCACCCGCCCACAGTCGGCGCAGAACAAAATCCCGGAGAACAGCCCCACTTCATCATAGCGGTTGGGACGTTTGCGCTGCTTGCGGAGTTCCTGCACCCGTTCCCATGTTTCCCTGTCAATGATAGGTTCGTGGTGGTTCGGGAAAATCGCCTGCTTCTCAATGGGATTTTCCACGCTGTGCTTGACCTTGTAGGACACCTTTTCCGTCTTGAAGTTTACCAGACAGCCCATATATTCCCTGTTCTCAAGGATATGCACAACGGTATTGGTCGCCCATTTGCACTCATAGCCGGGGTGGTAGCGGCGGGTGCTGCCTGTCCGCTGGTATTCCAGCGTCCCCGGCGTGGGGATTTGCTGCTCGGTCAGCATACGGGCAATCTTGGTCGGACCGTTCCCGGCAAGGCAGAGCTGATAAATCTGCCGTACCACCGGGGCGGCTTCCTCGTCTATGATGAAGTTTTCATTTTCGTCCATGAGATAGCCATAGACGGCTTTGCTGGTAACAGGTTTCCCACTCATTCCTTTCGACCTCTTTACTGCCCGGATTTTCTTGCTGGTATCTCTTACCAGCCATTCGTTAAATAAGTTGCGCAGCGGGGTAAAATCGTTGTCCATGCCGCCATTTTCGCTGTCTACATTGTCATTGACAGCGATAAAGCGGACGCCTTTCTGCGGAAAAAGCATTTCTGTGTAAAATCCCACTTGCAGGTAATTACGCCCCAACCTCGACATATCCTTGACGATGACTGTTCCCACTTTCCCGGCTTCAATGTCCGCAAGCATAGCCTGAAAACCGGGTCTTTGGAAATTTGCCCCAGAATAACCGTCATCAGTGTACCAGCGCAGGTTGGTAAAGCCATTCTGCTTTGCATAGGCTTCGAGTATCCGTTTCTGGTTCGATATGGAATTACTCTCGCCTTGCTGCAAATCGTCTTTGGACAATCTCGGATAAAGGGCGGTGATTAGGTTTTGGGTGGCTTGTCTTATCATAAAATCCTCCGTTTCCGACAGCCAGCCCCACTATTCCGTAGCTTCATTGTACCACAGGCGGGGGCTGGCTGTATAGCGGCAAAAGTGTCAAATCTGCTTCTTTATGCCCGGTCAAATCGCCGGTTTTTGTGTAGCGGCTTCGGCTTGCAGCACCTTTTCCATTTTGTCGGCGGCGGTTTCGGTGCTGTCCTGCTTGAAAAAACCGGACACCACGAGGACGGAGTTCCCTATGCGGATTTCCGTCACGCAGTCGGGGCGGCGGTCAGGGGTGCGGATTGGCTGTTTTTCTGTCATAGGCGGCTCCTTTCACTCGTTTATCAGTTTTTTCAGTTCTTCCAGCTTGCTCTGCGCCATGCCCTTGCGGAAGTTCCCGCCCGTAAAACGGACAGGGGCGCACATTTCTAGCAATCGGTCATAGATACGGGCGTGGGCGGTGTCGGTTGGGTTCTGGATTTCCTGCAAGGTGAGGTTGGTGGTGACGATCAGCGGCCTGCGGCTGCGGTATCGGCTGTCAATCACGCTGTAAACCTGTTCCAGCCCGTAGGCGGTGTCACACTCCATGCCAAAATCATCAAGGACAAGCAGCGGATAGCGGCAAAGGCGGGAAATGTACTCGTTGCGCCCCTTAAAGCTGGCGGCAAGGTCGTTGAGGATTGCGGCAAAATTCGTCATGCGGACGGGGATTTCCTGCTCCATGAGGGCGTTGGCGATACAGGCGGCAAGATAGCTTTTGCCCGTCCCAACGCCGCCCCAGAAAAGCAGCCCCATGTTTTTCTCTTTCATGGTTTCCCACTTTTCTGTATATCTGCGGGCGATGGCGGTCTGTGGGTTCTGCCCGTTGTCGTTCTCAAAAGTCCAGTCCCGCATGGCGGTATCGGAAAAGCCCCGGCGTTTCAAGTCCTCTACGGTGTCAAGGTGTCTGCGCCGCTGCTCGGCGGCTTCACGCTTGATCCGCTGCGCCCTCTGGCAGTCGCACTCTGCCGGGTGGCGGTCAAGCCCAAACAATGCTTTGCCCTCCGGGAAGTAGGCTTCTTTGGGCTTATGGCACTTGCCGCAGTATAAAAGCCCGTCCCCGCCTGTGTAATCGCCGTTTTCCGGCTCGGTATCGGGTAAAATATTCATATCTTCGATTTTGTTCATAAACTTTCTCCCTCCTTGCAG
This sequence comes from Agathobaculum sp., assembly GCF_034098985.1. Classification (GTDB taxonomy): domain Bacteria; phylum Bacillota; class Clostridia; order Oscillospirales; family Butyricicoccaceae; genus Agathobaculum. Next base: position 4,806 of record NZ_JAXEOA010000003.1, read on the forward strand.
GTGTAATCGGGTATGCCCTGTTTCGGGGCGGCCTTTTTGTCATTTTCCGCCCATATCCGTAAGGCGGCGGCATAGTTCTGGTAGGTTTTCCCGCTGGCGGCAAGGTAGCGGCTCATTTCCTCAATGAACCGTTCCAGCCTGTCCGGGTATTCGGTTTCCAGTTCCGCATACTCGGCTTCTGACAGAAAAATATTCTCATATCTGCCAAACGGCTTGTGCGGCTCTCCACTCACTCCCATTGTTTTGCTCTCTGTAAGGTTGTTTATCGTAAGGTTGTTAGGGGTCGGTTTTCCGACCGTCATAAGGTCGCTTTTCCGACCATCAGTGGGTCGGTTTTCCGCACTTATGAGGGTCGCTTTTCCGGCTGTCACAGGGTCGGAAATCCGCACCAATGGCGGCAGCTTCACATACAGGCGGTTGGCTGCGGAAAATCCCGTCCGTTTCCGTTCCAGTAGTCCAGCTGCGTCCAGTTCGTTCAGGGCGGCTTTGATGGCGGTCTGCCCCTTATCCAGCGTGTCGGCAATCTCCGCTATGGGATAGACGATGAATGTCCTGCCGCTGCCGTCCTGCCAGCCGTTCTTCTGGGAAAGGGTGGTACGGTCTAACAACAGCGCATAGAGCAGCTTGGCGGTCTGGGAAATGTCCATTTTCAGCAAGAACCGGGGGTAAGGCAGATAGGGCGGCAAGCCTGTGTCCAGCCCTACATAGAGCGTTTCCTGCGTGCTGTCCGGCTTCATGGCTTCGCCCGCTTGGAGAGGAACGGCGGGCACTCGATGATGACAGCCCGGAAACTCTGCTTGCAGGTGCGGCGGCACTTACGGCAAAGGGGGTTGTAGGTGATACGGTTGCGCTCGTTAAGGAAGAACGCCCATTCTTCCTTGCGCTTCTTGCTCATTCTCGGCATGGCGGCTCCTTTCTGCCGCTTCTATCGGGGTAACGGGATAGGCGGCGTTTGGTGTATGGTTTCGGTGTCATTTTCGGGGATTTTCCCCTCTGTAAGCCCCTTGGAAAAGGCGGGTGGTATTGCGGATAGGGGAAGATATAAGGGGCGGTTTTGTCAAAGTTCGGTATCATTTCGGGGCGGGTTTCAGCGGTCAGTTTCCCATGCGAAAGGGGTCGGTGAAATGGCGTACCCTTTCCCCGGTAGCGGTGGAACAAAACGGAACACCCTTACCGCTCCCAATCCCGGCGCACCTCTTTTGTCCGTTCCTGCCGGAGCATGGCGGCAAGGTTGGACTGGACTTTCAGCAGTTCGCCCACTTTGGCTTTCTGTTCCCGATACTCGGCGTAAAGCCCGTTTTTTTCGGAAATCAGGGTTTCATTTTCCGCTTGCAGCTTGGAAACGGCGGGCAGCTTCTTCAAGCCCTGTTCCCGGAAATACCGCACCGCCGCTTCGTACAGCGTCAAGTCGGAACGGTGCTGCTCCCGGTACTGTTCCGGCTTTTTGGCGTTTTTCAGCCCCTCATGGGCGGGCCTGGTCTTGCGGTAAACGGAGATCTGCCGCATGAGTTCCTTGTTGGCGGTGATTTTCGTTTCCAGTCCTTTCAGCCTTTCCCCGGCGGTATGCTGCCCGGAAATGGCGGCTTCAAGGGCTACGTCCACTTCTTCGGGGCTGGCAAAGCCATGCTCGGAAAGGAAAGTCATGGTCTTTGCCATCTGTTTGAGGTTAAAGATTTTCGCCCAACGCTCATAGCCGATACCTTTTCCCTCGGCTCGCTTGGCGGCTATATCCACAAGCCGCTGCGGGCTGTCGGGGTTCGGGGCGGTTTTTGCGGTTTCTGTCCGCTGTATGCCCCCGGACACCTGCGGCTGGTGCTCCTGCCTGTCCTGCGCCTTTGCGGCCGCTCTATGGGCGTTCTGCTCCAAAACGGCAAGGACGGCGGCTTTGTCAAAATCCGTCCCCAGCTTCCGGGCGGTGATGGGCTTCGTCCTGTCCGGCGTGAGGTAACTAAGCCGCCCCCGGCTCTCCTTGACGGTCACGCCCTCCCGCAATAGGAGAGAGGAAAACTCGTCAAAGCTGGCGGCGGTGGAAAGGGCTTGGCGTATGGTCTGCCGCAAACGGTCTTTGTCGGTTTCAAACTTAGTTGTCCTCGGCGTGATACCCCCGGCAAGCATAGCAGTGTTTTCCTTATCCAGCTTGGCTTGCCCCTTGCGCTTCGCCCAGTATTCACGCTCGGTCACTTTGTTTCGGCTGCCGTTCAAGAGGTCGATTTGGTAAAGCCCCTCCCGGTGGCACATCTCCATGACTTCGCTGCGGAAATACCGCATGGCTGCGGCGGTGCAGCGGTGCTTGTCCCCGGCTCTGGTGTCGCTTGCCCTGTCCATATAGGGCTTGCGCTCCACCCCGGCAATCCGCAAAGAATTGATAACGATATGCACATGAATGTTTCCGCTGTGGTTGTGTCCGTCCGGGTGGGTGCAGACAAGGGCTTGGTGTCCGGGAAAATGCTCTTTGCAGTAGGCAAGCCCCAACGCCTGCGCCCGGTCAACGGTCAGCCCATTGTCGGCTGCGTCCCTTGGGTCAAAGCTGATGATATAGTGGTGGCTCTTGATGTCCTCCCGTTTGCTGTTTTTGCCGTATCGCAGATTTGCCCGGATACAGGACAGGGCAAAATCTTCCCCATCGCAGTTCAGCGTGTCCAGCCGGTAGTCCTGCCGGGGGATAAGCCGCCCCTGTTCATCAAGGGTGGGCTTCATGGTAAACTCGTCATGCTCAAAGGTCAGGTAGGCTTCGGCGGCTCCGTAGTCGGCATTTTTAGAGGGGATATGCTTTATCGTTGCCATAGGCTTCACCTACCACTTTCAGCACCTCGAATTTGAGGGCGGCAAGGTCGGAAACGGCGGCTCTCACTTCGCCCGATAAGGCGTTGTAGGGTGCGCCGTATTCGTTGAGATACCGGGCGATCTGGTTTAGGTTGCTGCCGATTTTCCCGTACTGCGCCACAAGGGAAGATACGGCGGCAAGCATTTCCTCGCTGTGGGCGGTCACCCGGATAACGGGGGCAATCCGGCTGTAAAAGACAGCCTGCCGGATATACTCGGACTGGCTCATGGAGAGGACAGAACATTTATCCTCAAAGGCTTTACGCTCGTCCTCGGTCAGTCTTGTTTTGACAACACATTTCCGCTTGGGGGTGTTGTACTGCTTTGACATAGCTGTGAACCTCCTTTCACACTACAACGGACATGATTTTCAAAAAACTTGGCAGTGTCCGCAAAAAAAATTTTTTCGGGGTGCTGCGCCCTCTCACTAATAGGAGAAAAACAGGGTGCAAAGCGGAACTGTTTTTGAAAAATCCGGGAAAATATTTTCGGGGGATTTTTCGGCGGCGCTTATGGGGCGCCCCGCAAAGTCGCATGACTTTGTGGGGAGAGGACGAGCGACGGAATGAATGAGTTTTCGCACTCATGCGGAAACGAATGATATGCAGTCCGCGAGGACGACAAGGCGGGTTTGGGGTGGCAACCCCAACAAGTATCTGACCGGGGGACAAATGAGCGAAAAGCGAAATTTGGCACACTGGTCGATACTTGCTCTAAGTAAGCCGCAGACTGGCCCTGTCCGGGCTTTTCCGTACATAGAGCGAACAGGGCGGGGCTTTCAGCCCGCTGTTCGCTGCCTTTTTTCTTTCGCCAATATTACTCCGCAGAGGGGCTTTGCTACCCGCTGGCTGCGCTATTTTTCTTTTCCGCTAAAGATACATTTGAAAAGCCGTCAGCTACCCGCTGGACAGAGATTTTTCAAAATTTCTTTTGCCTTAGTAATCCGGGAACGGGGATTTTGGCAACCGGCGGGACAGAAAAATTTTGCTTTCACTTCCTACAACGGAGAGATTTTGAAAATGCCAAATATCCGGGCGGGAAAATTTCTCCCCTCATTTACTACTACAACCGGCAGGGGGCAAAATGGCCGGGAGCCAGAACGGGCAACAAAAAAAGCAGCAAATCTTTTTCAGACTTACTGCTTTCGCTGGTCGCCGGTGGCGGCTGGTATTCAGTTTTGAAAGTTTAGGGCTGGCTGGTATGACGATAACGCGTTTAGCAAATAAAAACTTCTCATCTCAAATCAAAAAGAATACTTTCATAGTCCTTTACAAAATACTTTATATTTGTGCGTCCTTTCTGAATAATTGTGTGGCCTTCCGCTTCCAACTTTTCCTTTTGTGCCTCTACACCGCCGGGATATTTTGCGTTCAATTCCCCGTTTGCCTTTAAGGTTCGCCAATACGGGGTTTCATCTTCAGAACGCTGGTAACTCGCCCATGCTGCAATAGATACAAAAATCCCGGCTGTAATAGGCTCTGTGAAATCCGCTCCATTCAGTTTAGCAAAATATTCACGGATTTTTCCGACAGTGATTACTTTGCCATAAGGAATTAGTTTCATCACTTTATCATATTCGATTGGTGGGGCAAAATACATTCTGCTTCCGCCATATTTCTCAATGCTTTTCTGGTCGGTAATAATCTGAAATTTAGGCATATCCTTGCTATCATGTAGCATGGCATTAAAATCTTTTTTATCTTCATTCGCCATCTCTCAACACCTCCTGCCTTAATTATAGTGGAGCAGATTATTCCATGCAATGAGACGGTTTGAAAATCAGCTTGATTTTTTTCTTGTCTGACATTGGATATAACTCAACGGTCAAAGCGAAATTTGAACAGCGCGGCAATGAGCCGCTGCTTCACATAGTCCTCCACCTCGGAGTTGACCTGTCCGTTTATTTTGGAGAAGTAGCGGATATATCCGGCGTAGTGGGAAAGAACCGTGTCGATTGCGTCCGGGTCGCCCTCATGGGCTTTAACGATTGTTTCATAGGGGAGAAGTTTACTCATGGTCGTTTCCCTCCATGAGCTGGCTGGAGAGGACAGAATGAATGTCATTTGAGTACGTCCGTTCTCGGAAACATATCCACTTCGCTTTTGGCACTATCGGTATACGGGAACATATCCAATCTCTCTCTGGAATGTATACCATACTTTTAAAAGGCAGAATAGCATTTTAACTTATGCTACCCTACCTATAACTAAACATTTACAGTTGCATGTGGCCTATTGTTTTTAGCCGTTAAATATTTTATAACTATTAAATAGCGATACAAATTGTTCGAAACTAATATTGTTTATATCATATATTCTCGCATGTTTTAAAGCTTTATTAAATTGATTTTTTGTAAACAGTTTTTCATACTCTTTGTTAACCCATTTCATTACAAAAGTTTCATATTTTTTTCTCTCTTTAAATGCCATTTTTGCTGGCTTTCTTTTTAATACAATTAATGCGCTATCCACTTTAGGTTTTGGATGGAAATAATACCTAGGAATTTTTGCTAATATAGAAATATCTACCTCTGCCATTAACAGCAATGCTAGTGATCTGTTTGTATCTAATAACCTTTTAGCAAAACCATATTCCACTATTAAATAACTTATTGTGGCTGAACTTTCAAAAACAATTTTTCGAATTATATTTGTGCTTATGTTGTAAGGTATGCTGCCAAATATTTTATATGGATTGTGGCTAGGAAATGTAAATTTCAGTATATCATCATTTACTATTTGATAGTTAGGATAATTTAAGAGCTTATTACGAGTTACCTCACATAATTTAGAATCAATTTCTATCGCCGTAACAAAATTACATCTCTTTACCAATTCAGCAGTAAAATGACCTTTCCCTGCACCTATTTCAAAGATGTTATCTTTTTCATCTAAACTTATGCAATTCATTATTTTTTCTATGTGATATTTTGAAGTAATAAAATTTTGACTATCTTTTATATTTACTTTGTTCATTATAACCTCTCCTTAAAGGTAAGCGCCTAATATAAGGGTATCTGTTCGCTTGGTCATATATTTGCCATAATAGTAGTAATCACATATGCCAGCATTTTACTCTATGATCCGGCGCTAGGATCTAGCAGTAAGCAAGCATTTTACTACAATTATGGAGGTTACATTTATGCAGACAGAAAGACGAACTGCCGATGAGCAATACCGGCTCATCATGGAATGTCGCAGCAGCGGACTAAGCGATTTTCAGTGGTGCAACGAGCACGGGATCAAACCCGGTACATTCTACAACTGGGTCAAGCGGCTTCGCAAAAAATCCTGCTATGATATTCCGCCGGCAACAGGCCGGGGAGGCTATAAGCCTTCGGAACAACAGGATGTTGTCAAACTTGAAATCGTTGACCAGCCTGTTCTGCACGAAGAGACACCACAGCTTTTAAGCGTGCTTCCGGATCATACGGATACAAACTGTATGGAAGCAACTGCTGAGATCAAACTCGGCTCCGCCCTGATCAGGATTTCAAATGATATAGATCCGGCACTTTTAGCACAGATCATCCGGTCTGTGGGAGGTGCATCATGCTAGGCGACATTACAGCTGCAACAGATATTTATATCATTTGTGGCTACACCGATATGAGAAAATCAATCGATGGTCTGTGCGCCATCATCAGAGACCAGCTTCACTTTGAACCGGAGCATACCACCGCGCTCTACCTTTTCTGCGGCAGACGCAATGACAGGATAAAGGCACTCCTTCATGAGAATGACGGTTTTGTGCTTTTATATAAACGCCTCGATCATAACACCGGAAAATACCGGTGGCCACGTAACCGTGACGAGGTGAAAACCATTACATGGAGGCAGTTTGACTGGCTCATGTCCGGTCTTGAGATCGAGCAGCCAAAGGCAATAAAAAGTGCCTGAAACGCTTGATTTTTCTAGGCTTTTGCACCTGTTTATGGTACAATAGAAGTATCAAAAAACGGAGCAGAAGACCATGCCTTCAGGAGTAAAAGATATCCAGCTCTTAGAGCTTAAGGATACAATCTCACAACTGAATAAAACAATCAGCACTCAGAACGAACTCATAAGTTCATTGCAGAAGATGCTGGAAGAACGCAATGCGAAGGACAGTGAAAAAGACCTTCTGATCGCGAATCTCCAGTCTCAGCTTGCGTATCTTAAGAACAAGGTCTTTGGCTCAACCAGTGAAATACGCCATGACCAGCTGGACGGACAGCTGAATCTGTTCGGTACACCCGTCGGTGATGAAAAGCCTGCGGAAGTGATCGAACCGGAAGTGATCAGCGTCAAGGGGTATACCAAAGAGCGGAAACCCAAGGCAACCTATGATGACAAGTATAACTCTGTGCGCTCCATTTGTAAACATTTTTTTACGGATATAGTAGGACTGTCTATCAAATTTTTCTGTGTTTCTTTACGACACATGAGCATTGGAGGCAGGGTTGTCCTGCCCGTAACCTTCCAGAAGGTTGATGCCGCCCCATACACACAGGCCGCCGCCTAGGGCGATCACCAGGGTCTGCAAAACATCGATAGCGTTTGTAAAGAAATCCATAAATCACAGTTCCTTTCGTTCATTTGAATTGTTGGGTTGAAGGTCGGTTGCTTTCAATTCGTACAGATCGAAAGGCTCGTCCAGCTTCACAATAGCCGGTCTGCGTTTCATGTACCGTTCAATGTCAAAGATGTTTTTCTTGTCGGCGTCGGCAAGGTACTTGTAGCGGGGATGCTTCGTTATATCAAACTTGTCGCTGAAAAACGGCCGCACCCCTCGAAGCTGCAAGATGCACTTGTTTCCGTCCATCGTTGCGATCTCGTCCTGGGTCATCAGCTCCTTTCCTAATTTCTGATAGTTGAGGCCGTGGGAAACCTGGCTGCCCCGGTTCTCGGATTGGTTGAAGCTGTCGATGGTCTCCTTGCCCAGCAGCTCCGAGATTTCTTTCAGGGTGGATTTCTCCTTGCCTCCCAAAAACAAGGTGGTGTCGCAGTTGCCCACAATGGTATCCGCGGCGTCCTTGTAGATGGTTTTTAACTGGCTTTGGGACTGCAAAATAATAGAAGCCGAGATTTCCCGGCTTCGGATGGTGGCGATCAGCTTGTCGAAATTGGGTATCTGACCGATGTTGGCAAACTCGTCGAGAAGAAAGCGTACATGGACGGGCAGCCTGCCGCCGTACACATCGTCTGCCTTGTCACAGAGCAGATTTGTGAGTTGGGATTGCAGAATGGCGATGACGAAGTTAAAGGTGGTGTCTGTGTCGCTCATAATGAGGAACAGCGCCGTTTTCCGGTCGCCCAGGGTGTCCAGCTCCAGTTCATCATCTGACATGACCTCCCGCAGCTCCGCAATATCGAAGGGGGCAAGGCGGGCACCGCAGCTCACCAAAATACTTTTCAAAGTTTTGCCGGCGGCTAATTTGAACTTTCGGTATTGCTTCACGGCGAAGTGGTCCGGGTGCTCCTTCTCCAGCTTGGAGAACAGAATATCCACGGGCGACTGAAATTCCTCGTCGTCCTCTCTGGCCTCCGATGCGTTGATAAGTTCCAGCAGCGTGAGGAAGTTCTTTTCCTCCGGCTCCGCCTCATACCAGATGTACCCGATCAGGGCGCAGTACAAAAGGCGCTCGGCCTTCACCCAAAAATCCTCCGAGGATTTTTCCCCGTCGCCTTTGGTGTTGGCGATAATGACATTGACCAGCTTCAAAATATCCTTTTCGCTGCGGATGTAGGCGAAGGGGTTGTACTTCATGCTCTTTTTGAAGTTGATGGTGTTGAGGACCTTGATGCGGTATGGCTCATAAATGACCTTCCCGCGGGCGTCCCGCATAGGCTTTCCGTTCTCGTCCAGCTTGGGGGCACCCCGCCGCAGCATCGTTCCCACCTCGGACAAAAGCTGCCCTTTGGGATCGGTGACCACATAAGAACTGTGCATCTGCATGATGGAGGGCTTAACGAAGAACCGGGTCTTGCCGCTGCCACTTCCTCCAATGACCAGGATGTTCTTGTTCCGGGCGTACTTGGGGTTTTTCGGGCGGCTGGACATGGTGAGCTTTTCTGTCCGGGTCAGAGGGATGTTCCAGTCGGGGACCGGATCGACATAGGGGGCAATATCGGCCGCTGTGCCCCATCGGGCGCTGCCAAACTCCATTCCCCGGCGATATTTCTTTGCGTTTTTGCCTTTGGCGTACACCGCCAGCCGGATGATGACCGCCCCGGCAATGCCCACCAGCAGGTCCATCGGATGCAGGCTGGGCGCCGCATAAGAAAACGCCTCTGTAAAGCCTTGGCTCAAATGCAGGAACTTTTCAGAGGCGTCAAGGCCGGGTGCAAGGCGCACCGCCTGGCAGAGCTTATCAAAGAGATATACGAACAGCAGATACGGGAGATTGAGAATGAGGGCTTTTTTCCAGGTATCCGTCATAATTCCACCTCCCGGTCTTTGGTCTTGACCTTCTCCCGCTGGTGGTGCTGGGCTTTGGCCTGCTGCTTCGCCTGCTCCAGCTCCTTGCGGATGGAGGGCTTTTTCTCTTTCTCCAGGTTCTTTGCGGAAAACTCCCGGAAGGCCGCCGTAATGACGTCGACATCCCGGCCTTTGAAGAATACCAGGTAGCGGGGTATCTCGCCGCTGGTATCCTTTTTCAGAGCGAAGTCAATGCCGTATTTCTTGGCGGTGGCGGAAAAGGCCCGGATGTTCTGGTCGGTGATCTCGATGTTGGAAACGCCGGTGTTGTGTTTCATAAGCTGCCGAAGGGTCTGCTTACCGTGGTGCAGCTTGGTTTTGTGGCCGGTCACTCCTTTCTGCATATCGTCCAGCACTTTTTTCATGGCCTGTTGCAGCATCCCGGCGGAGAGCTTGGTAGCCTCCACACAGAGGGCAACGGTGCGCTGGGTGACTTCTTCCTGCATGACCTATCATCTCCTTTCTCCGTTGCCGTACAGGTCGTGGTTCACCAGAGACGCATAGTAACTGTCGATGGTGGCCGGGGCGTTATACAGGGCAGCCAGCAGATATTTCTTGATGTTGCGAACATAGGTGGTGTTCTCCCGCATACGGTCCAGCACATACTCGATGTGGGAACTGTTCAGTTTCAGGAAACGGGATTTGACCACCTCCGCCGGACAGTCGTCCCCGGCAATGCGGATCGTCTCCCTGCGGGAACAGACGGTGTCCACCATAAGCTCCACCAGCTCGTTCAGCATATCCCGATCCAGCCGGTCATCCCGGTATAGATGGTCATACTCGATATTCTCCAAAATCAGCTCCCGATAACTCTCTCGCTCCCGCATCCAGTCCCGTCCGGTCCGTTTGGCCTCTGTGGGGGTTTGGGGGCTTGATTGGATAGGATTTGATCCTTCCGTACTTGATAGATCAGTATTTGATACCTGGTTACTTGATTCTTTAGTATTTAATTGTGCGGGTTTTTCCTGTTCAGGTTTTCCCAAGACAGGAGAATCCAAGACTGGTTTTACCTGAACTGGATTTTCCCGTTCAGGTTTTTCCGGTTTAGGTTCCGGCTGTCTGGGCTGTTCCAGAATCGTATACTCAATGCTGCCAAGCCGCCCGTTGGCGTTACGGACTCTTTCACGGATAATGTACCCCGCATCCTCCAGCTCCCGGACCGTAGCACAAATACTGTCCACTCCATCCCGGCATATCCGGGCAAGGCCTTTGGTGGTATAATCCCAGTCCTCCGGCAAAGACAGCATAAGGGACAGCAGCCCCTTCGCTTTCAGCGACAGGGCCGTGTTCCGCAGATGGTGATTTGCCATCACTGTGTAGTCACGGGTTTTCTCAATGCGAAATACCGCCATAGTATCACCTCCCTCCAGCGGCATGAAAAAGTGTTCGTTTTTAAGAAAATTTCAATCCTGTGCTCGCCCGCTTATCCAGATGGGAAAACCTATGGGCACTTGATTTGCATTTCCTACATGGAGAAATACTTTTGATTTCTCACCCCTTTCAATACAGTTTTTTGTGTGCGTGATGGAAAGTAAAAAACGCCATAGAAAATCCTATGGCGTTTGGGACAGGAAAAGGGTGCTGATATTTCACATCAGCACCCTTTATCCTGCCAGTATTTAATTTTTTGACTTCACATCGTGTTCCTTGCCTCTGAAAACATTGATTTTACTGGATTTGCTCATGTTTTCTTATTAGGAGGCGGGGAACGCCGCCCGGTCTTTTGCGATTTACATACTAAAACACCTGCCGGAAAACGGCAGGTGTTTTAGTGAAAGAGAGAAGAAGTGAATAGAGAATGAAAGGGCAAGTAAATTAAAGTGCGCTTAGATATTGCACAATAGCGCCTGTGACATAGGCATGATCGTCTTCCTGCGGAAGGCCGGAAATCGTTATCGCGCCGACCACGCCAACGCCCCGCACCGTGATGGGAAAGGAACCGCCTGCGGTAACGAAATCGGCGTCGTTCAGCCCGTACCGCGGAAACAGCAATTCTTCACTGTCCTCCAGTTCGAGAGTGAGGCGGTAAGAGCTGCGGAAAAAGTGATAGACGCAATTCTCCTTGCGGCGCGCCCAATTATCATTATCAGGCGAAACACCCTCGGGGGAGAAATGGAAAAGCTGTCTGCGGTTGAGGCTGATGTTAATTACATAGCTGACACCGGTCTGCTTGGCCTTATCAATGAGGATCTGCCCAATTCGCAGCGCGTCCTCGCTGCCAAAATGGTCAAACACAAGCGTGCGTTCCTGTTCTTTGATTTTTTCAATTTCTGATTGATGGGAACTCATTTCGTCACCTCATTTTCAGGTTTTTCTGTCTACATTTAATATAATACAATGCAAACAAAATGTCAATAATAAATGTTAAAATATATTAAAAATAACATATTGACAACTATGTGAAATATATAATACAATTTAGATATAGAAAATTCAATATGCTCCGCGCTTGCTGCTCCTAAAGGGAACGCATCGCCCCATGGACGCAAGCCGACAGGTGTGACGGGAAACGGTCATGCCCACCGTTTGTGAAGGGGTTTGCGATGTATGGTGTGTTTGCCATACGCCAAAGCGGGCTTTTTCACAAAGCCCGCTTTTATTTACCGTCTGGAAAGGAAGGGACTGTTATGCAAAAGTTCAAGTTATTTATCGGAAACAAATGGGTCGACGCGGAGGGCGGCAAAACCTTTGTCACCTATAATCCTTGCACAGGGGAGCCGATTGCCGAAATGGCATATGGTTCGGTGGAGGACACCCGCAAAGCGATCGACGCGGCGGACGCGGCATTCCGCTCGGGCTGCTGGTCTGGTTTGGATCCGGACGAACGCGCGGTATACCTGCACCGGGTAGCGGATATCATGGAGCGCCGTTTTGAAGAATTGGCGCGCTGGGAAGCGATGGACACGGGCAAGACGATTTATGAAACGCGAACCATCGATATTCCGTTGTCCATCCGGGCATTCCGCTTCCACGCGGACAGTGCGAAATCGCTCTGCGGAAAAGTCATCCCTGTGCCGGGGCATTTTCTGTTTGACTATACCTCCTATGAGCCGTATGGCGTGGTCGGCAGCATTGCTCCATGGAATTTCCCGCTGCATTTGTTGACTCGTTCGATCGGTGCAGCGCTGGCGGCGGGCAATACCGTGGTTTGCAAGGCGGCAACCATGACGCCGGTCACCAGCCAGATCCTTGGAGAGGTTTTTGAAGAGGCTGGCGTACCGGCCGGCGTATACAACATCGTTTCCGGTTCGGGCGGCGTTGTCGGTGAGGAACTGCTGGCGAACGACAAGGTGGCGATGGTCGCGCTGACCGGCTCGGAAGAGGTGGGACGGAGGCTGATGGCCGCTTCTTCACAGGCGGGGCGTATCAAGCCGCTTTCGCTGGAACTGGGCGGCAAAAGCCCCATCGTGGTCGAAGCGGACTGTGATATGGATGCCGCGCTTAATTCAGTAATCTTGGGCTTCTGCATGAACCAAGGCGAGGTGTGCGTCTCGACCTCGCGCCTGCTGCTGGCGGATGAGATTTACGATGTGTTTATGGAAAAGCTGGTTAACCGTGTGGGCAAGCTGAAAATTGGGGACTGTCTGGATGAAACGGTCCAGATGGGTTCGCTGATCAGCAGGGAACACCGGGAAACCGTTCACGGCTTTGTCGAGCGGGCGCTGGCGGCAGGCGGCAAGCTGCGCTGCGGCGGCAGGATGCTGACCGAGCCGCCCTATGAAAAGGGCAGCTATTATCCGCCGACAATCATCGAGGATGTAACAGCGGATATGGAGATTTTCCAGGAAGAGGTGTTTGGGCCGGTCTTGGCCGTCACGCGATACAAGACGCTGGAAGAGGCGGTTGAGCTCGCCAATGCCACGCGGTTTGCACTGGGCGCGGCGGTGTTTACGGAAAACATCCGCAAAATGTACTGGCTTGCTGAAAAGATCGACGCCGGCACGGTCTGGATGAACTGTGCGACCAAGTCGAACATCGAAACGCCGTTCGGCGGCAACCGCAACAGCGGCCTTGGCCGGGAGGACGGTCTGGAGGGTCTGCTGGAATATCTTAAGGTCAAAAACCATATTTGGTACATGGGTGCGGAATACGATAACTTCTTCGGACTGCCCAACGATTGACTCTTAACATAAAGAAGCCCCCTGCCATATGGCGGGGGGCTTCTTTAATAAGCGAATTATTTGAGGCCTGCGGTGATGATCGCCATCTGGTAAACCTCGTTTGCGTCGCAGCCGCGCGACAGATCGTTGATCGGGGCGTTCAGCCCCTGCAGGATCGGGCCATACGCCTCAAAGCCGCCCAGACGCTGGGCGATCTTATAGCCGATGTTGCCCGCGTTGATGTCCGGGAAGATAAACGTGTTGGCCTGGCCGGCGACCGGCGAGCCCTTGCACTTGGTCTTGGCAACAACGGGGGAGAACGCCGCGTCAAACTGCAATTCGCCGTCTACCGCGAGATCGGGGGCGGCTTCCTTAGTCTTGGCAGTGGCGTTTTTCATCATATCGACTGTTTCGCCCTTGCCCGAGCCCATGGTCGAATAGGACAGCATGGCGACCTTGGGATCGATGCCGAACGCCGCGGCGGTCTTCGCCGTTTCGATCGCGATTTCTACCAAATCGTCCTCGCCCGGGTTGATGTTGATCGCGCAGTCACCCATGGCGTACATCTCGTCGCCGCCGTCCTTGACGTCGCGGCGCAGGATAAAGCACGAGGAAACGATCTTGTTGCCAGGCTTGGTCTTGATGATCTGGAGCGCGGGGCGGACGGTGTCGGCCGTCGAGTAAGTCGCGCCGCCGAGCAGCGCGTCAGCCTTGCCGAGCTTCACGAGCATGGTACCGAAATAGTTGCCTTTGGAGAGCGCCTTGCGGCAGTCCTCTTCGCTCATCTTGCCCTTGCGCAGCTCGACCATCTTGGTGACCATCTCATCCATTTCAGGATAGGTGGCCGGGTCGATAATCTCCAACCCATCGATATCGAAGCCGCCAGCCTTAGCGGCAGCCTTGACCTCGTCCACGTTGCCGACCAGGATGGACTCCAGCAGGCCGTCCTTCTTCAGGCGCGCGGCGGCCTCCAGGATGCGCGGATCCGGGCCCTCGGTAAAGACGATCTTGCGCTTGTCGGCTTTAAGCGTTTTAATCAGGTTCTCAAACATTTTTCTTCTCTCCTCCAATTTTATGCTTGCGGAGCAAACGGGTTTCATATGGACATTATACACCCGGACGCCCGTGGTTCTCAATACAAAAAACGGGAAAACTGAAAAAGTTTTGAGTATATTTTTGTACAGTTTTGGGATCGGCTAAAAGGCGGCACATCCGTCCATACTAGAGGACGGAAAGGAAGTGTAGCATATGCAGATCATACGGTATCTGAACGGGCAGCGGCTGCGCGGCGCCATGCCGCCGCTTACACTGGACTGCGACGCGGTATCCTCCCTCTTATCCCAGGCGCGGCTGCGGCAGGATTTGCCTTTGCCGGCCTCGTCCTGCTCTGCTATACTGGATGCGGAGGACAGCGATTTCAGAAAGGACATTTCATGAAGCATACCGCGCTGTATTTGCGTGTTTCAACCGAGGCACAGGCAGACGAGGGCTATTCGCTCGCCGCGCAGGCGGAAAAGCTGGAGGCATACTGCCGGATGAAAGGCGTTTCGTCTTTCCGGCGCTATGTGGACGGTGGTTTTACAGGCTCCAACCTCAAGCGGCCGGCCGTGGAAGAATTGGTGGAGCAGATCCGGTCGGGCGCGGTCGAGCGTGTCGTCGTTTACAAGCTCGACCGTTTGAGCAGAAGCCAAAAGGACACGCTTTACCTGATCGAGGACGTATTTCTGCCACACGGCGTCGATTTTGTCTCGATCAACGAAAATATCGATACCGGAAGCCCGTATGGCCGCGCGATGATCGGCATATTGTCGGCGTTTGCGCAGCTAGAGCGCGAAAACATTTTTCTGCGCACGCGCATGGGCATGGTCGAACGCGTCAAGCAGGGGTTTTGGCCGGGCGGGGGCAAGATCCCGTTTGGCTACGATTACGATGCGCAGAAAGGCATCCTCGTGCCGAATGAGGACGCCGGGACGGTGCGCGAGATCTACGCCCGTTATCTGGAGGGACAGTCGGCAAACCGCATTGCCCGGGAGCTTGGGCTGAAATATGAACATCTGGTGACGCAGATCCTGCGCCGCGAAAGCAACACAGGCGTCATCGTTTATAAAGGCGAGCGCTATCCGGGGCGGCATGAGCCGCTCGTGAGCCGCGAGACTTTCGAGCGCGCCCAGCGCCGTTTGCGCCGTCCGAACCGTCCACGCGCGGCGGACGGCGGAAAGCTGCTCACAGGACTGCTTGTGTGCGGTCACTGTGGAGCGAAAATGCGCTATCAGAAATGGGGAAGCGCGGGAGACAAGCTGGTCTGCTATTCGCGGGACAAGTCCAAGCCACATTTGGTGCACGACAAAAACTGCCCGAACCGGGGCGTCATGGCACGGGAGGTCGAGCAGGTGGTTGTGCGTGACTTGTGCAGGCTGTCCGCCGTGCCCGCCGCGCCCCGCACGCAGCAGACCGACGAAGCCGCATGCCGCCGGGCGCTCGAGAAAGCGAGGCGCAAACTGCGGCGGCTTTACGAGCTGTATGCCGAAGCGGAGGACGACGCACTGCGCGAAGCGATCGGCCGTACCAAACAGGAATGCAGCCGTGCCGAGCAAACGCTCCGGCAGGCGGAACAAAGCAAACAGAAGCAGCAGGACGGGGAAGTGAGGCAGGCGCTGCACACCATCGGCGCCCGGTGGGAAACGCTGGACGCGGCGCAGCGGCAGGCGCTGGTACGCCTCTGCGTCGAGCGGGTCGTGCTGCAAAATGATAAGATCGAGGTGTACTATGCATTTGATACCGCCGCGCAGCAGCAGGTGGGATAGTGCGTCTCGACTTTGTACGTTCATGCCGATGATCATTGGTGAAATCCGGCGCTATCTGCGCGACAACAGCGCGCTGCGGGTATCGCGTTCGCTCCGCGATACGGCCTATAAGGCGCTGCAGGCCAAAGAAGCGTTTATGCGTGAGCATCAGCGTGAGCCCGATATCGTTGAGCTGGCCAAGGCGATGGGCGTTAAGAAGGAAGAGGTCGTTTTTGCGCTCGATGCGATTCTGGACCCGGTGTCGCTCTTTGAGCCGGTATTCCACGACGGCACCGACACGGTCTGCGTAATGGATCAGGTCGGCGACCAGAAAAACACGGACGAGCAGTGGCTGGCCCGCATCGCGCTGAAAGAGGCGATCGACAGTCTGTCCGACCGGGAAAAGAAAATCGTTCACTTGCGCTTTTTTGAGGGGCGCACACAGATGGAGGTCGCGGACGAGATTCATATTTCGCAGGCGCAGGTCTCGCGCTTGGAAAAGGGAGCGCTCGAGCACATTCGGAAGCAATTGTGAGAAAAAGCCCCGCCGGGTATCCCGGCGGGGCTTTGCTTATCAGCGGATATCTGAAATTTCGTTGATTGGCGTGGTGTTCAGCGTCACGCGTGAGGTTGGGATACCTTGCCGCGCCATGTAGGAGGACAGAGGCGGGATGGCCTCGGCGGCGGCCTTGCTGTGGCGCAGGCGCAGCACGATGGTACTGGTGGTCGAAGCAAAGCGCTGCGCGGTCGCGGCGTAGACGTACTGACCGCGCTGCTTGTCATCCTGACTTTCGAGCGTCGAGTCCCACAGGCGGTAGCCTGCCGCGACGACGGCATCCCGCTGCGCTTCAGTCAGGCGCGCACATCCGTCCGCGTTCGACACGATGCGAGTCTGCGCGCCGGTAAGGAACGCGAGCCGCTCGTTGGCCGCGCTGAGCTGCTTAATAAGCTCTTCGGGGGCGTCTTCGGTCGCGGCATAGAGCAGGAGCGCGGGCGTGTGCCCCTCGGCGACAATGCGGCGCACCGCGTCATCGTCCCATTTGGAGGCGTCTGCGGCGAGGAAAAAGGTGCCAAGACGGCCGGCCGCTTTTAGGGAGTCCAGCACGGCCGGAGTCTCGGCGGAAGTCGGGCCGAAAAACGCGAGATAGACGCGCGCGGGCTTCATGGACGGCTTTTCCTCTACCGGCGGGATGGGCGGTTCAGCCGGCTTTTCGGGCGGCGCGACCTGCCCGCCGCCCTCCGGCTTAGGCGTGATGCCCTTGTAGGCGTTCACCGCGTTTTCAATGCTGCCGGCCTCGTTGCTGGCAAATGCGGAATCGCTCTGCGCGCCGCCGTCGGTGATGCGCAGCACGGTTTCGCCGGAGGCCGAGAACGTCGA
Organism: Agathobaculum sp.; assembly: GCF_034098985.1. GTDB lineage: Bacteria > Bacillota > Clostridia > Oscillospirales > Butyricicoccaceae > Agathobaculum. The sequence continues at coordinate 22,349 of NZ_JAXEOA010000003.1, forward strand.
ATAGGTCAGGCCGAATTTGCCGCAGCACAGCTTGACCGGGACGTAGACAGTGCCGTTCATATTATAAGCGGGCGAGGAAAAGCTGTTCATATTCTGGTCGTACACATAGCCCTCGTCCGGCGAAAAGCTGAGCGTTTCGCCACCAGAAGACAAGCTGAGCACATTGTCCTCGCTCGAGGCGGACACCCCCAGCGAGGTAAACACGCTGTATGGCACATATAATTCGCCGCCGAGGCGGGAGGGCATCGTTGCATCCGACAGGGGCAGCAGCGTATCATTTACTGCGGTGAGCGTCAGCGCGCGCGCCGATCCGGGCAGAAGCGGCAGCAGTAACGCCGCGCATAGCAGCGCGGACAAAAAACGGCTTACATATTTTTTCACACATCCGCGCCCCTTTCGGCATTTTCTCTTGTTCTAGTATACCAAACCGGCGCCGGTTTGTCATCCTTTTCGGGCAAAACGTCTTGCTTTATCCTGCAAAAGTGCTATAATTAAAGCCGAACAAACTAACAGAGAAAGAGTGAAACACCATGCTGCAGATCACAACCCAGTTGACAGACCACAAGAAGCCCAAGCCGGATGAGTCAAGCCTTGGCTTTGGCGTGCATTATACCGACCATATGCTGATTATCGACCATGATGAAGAGCAGGGCTGGCACGACGCGCGGATCGTACCGTATGCGCCGCTGTCGGTCGATCCCGCAGCTATGGTGCTGCACTATGCTATGGAATCTTTTGAGGGCCTCAAGGCATACCGTACGCCGGACGGTTCGGTGCAGCTTTTCCGACCGGATAAAAACGGCGAACGAATGATCAATACCAACCGCCGCATGTGCCTGCCCGCGCTGCCAGTGGAGGATTTTGTGCAGGCGGTCAAGGCGATCGTCAAGACCGAGGAGGACTGGGTGCCGCATGCCGAGGGTACCAGTTTGTATATCCGTCCGTTCGTCATCGCGACCGAGCCGCACCTCGGCGTGCGCCCGTCGAAAACGCACCAGTTTATTATCGTGTGCTCGCCGGTCGGTGCATACTACTCGACCGGCATCAACCCGGTCAAGATCTTCGTAGAGGACGAATACACCCGCGCCTGCCCAGGCGGCACAGGCTTTACCAAATGTGGCGGCAACTATGCGGCGAGCCTAATCTCCCAGGTCAAGGCGCATGAGCTGGGCTATGAGCAGACGCTCTGGCTTGATGGCGTCGAACATAAGTACGTGGAAGAGGTCGGCTCGATGAACTGCTTCTTTAAAATTGACGGCACGGTTTATACCGCGCCCTGCGTCGGCACCGTGTTGCCCGGCGTGACGCGTATGAGCTGTATCGACCTGCTGAAGCACTGGGGCGTGCCGGTATCCGAGGAACGCCTGCCGATTGCAAAGGTCATGGAAGCGTCGGAGAGCGGCAAGCTCGAAGAGGTATTCGGCACGGGTACAGCGGCAGTCATTTCGCCTGTGGGCGAGCTGCGCTATGAAGACCGGGTCGCTTACATCAACGGCGGTAAGATCGGGGAAGTGACGCATAAGCTTTATGACACGCTGACCGGCATCCAGTGGGGGAGGCTGCCAGACGAACTGGGCTGGACGGTAACGGTATCATAATAGAAAACAGACGCAGAGAGGGCGCAAGCAGATTATCTGCTTGCGCCCTCTTCAATACAATTGTATGATATTAAATCAGGCCTCTAAAGTCGAAATCAGAGGATTCTTGTATGAAGGACATCACAGGGACGGCAGCACGAGTTGCCCATCTGCAAGATTCATAATGCGCAGGCCGCTGCGCTTGGCGAGCTGCACGGTCTGCCGGGTACCGCCGGGGCAGCCGTCGTAGTAACAGATGACGAGCGACGACGCTTCGACCATGAATCGGTTGCGTGCGGCAAAGCAGCCCGCGTAATAGTCCCGGGATAGTACAAACACCTGGTCGGCGCGCAGCAGCGTATCGTTAAATTTGCGTTTCCAGCCGAGCGGGAATTGGTCGGCCTGCCGGTCAAACGGCACGGCGCATAAAAGCTGGACGCCGAGCGCGGGCTTTAGGCGCAGCACCGCTTCAGCAGCCCATAGGTCAAAACCGGTGGACATACCGGTGAAAAAACGGGTATAGCCATCTTCGGCAGACTTACGAATCGCCTGCTCGAGCGCTTGGGCAAGCACGGATACCGCAACGGGATCGTCCGCCGCAAAAGGCATTTTTTCGGCACGATAGCCGGTAAAACAACAGGTGACAGGTCGAAACTCTTGCATAACGCACCTCGCGAGACGAACAAACGTTCTATTTTTATTCAGTATACTCCTTTGGAAAGGAAAACGCAAGTTGTAAATACTACAAAAAACTGGTACAATAGGAACAGCGAAAATAGGGAAAGGGAGTGGGACTGGCATGAACGGGCAGAACCGTTTGGTATATCTGGTCAAACGCATGGTTTACCGCTATTTTGCCGATGGGATCCCGCAGGCTGCCGCCGAGCTGTCGTATTTTCTGTTGTTTTCCTTATTCCCGCTGCTGATGTTTTTAAATTCGCTATTGGCGCAGCTCAATATTTCAATTGAGGGACTGGAACCCGTGCTTCTTATGCTGCCGCAGAGCCTGCGTATGCTGATCGAATCCTACTTGGGCTATATTGGTGGCCTGCCGTCGGTCAGCCCCATGGTGATCGGCATTGGGCTGACGCTGTATTTCCTGTCGCGCGCGGTGCGCTCCATGATGCGGACGGTCAACGATATTTACCATATCGAGGTACGCCGCGGCATCATGATGGATGTGATGATCTCGTTCGGTATTACGGCGGGGTTTTTGGTCTCCGTTGTTTTCAGCTTTGTGCTGGTTGTCGCCGGAAGGACGCTGCTGCGCCTTCTGCCGCAATATCTGCCCATCCCGCAATATGTGCTCGACTGGACGCATAACGCGAGCTTCTGGGTGATGATTATTTTTATTTTTGTGTTTTTGATGCTGTTTAACCGCGTCGTACCCAACCTGCACCTGAAGTTCCGTGAGGTCTGGCCAGGGGCGCTGTTTTCTTTGGTCGCTTGGGTGCTGGTCTCTTGGGCGTTTTCGTTTTACGTGGACAATATGGCGCGGTATTCCGTGCTGTACGGCTCGCTTGGCGCGATCATGGTGCTGATGCTGTGGCTGTATCTGGTCAGCATGATATTGCTGATGGGACCGCAGCTCAATCATACGCTGGTCATCATGCGGCTCTACCGCATGGAGACCGGAGGACATGAATAAGGAGGAACGGACATGAAAGTAGTTGCAATCAACGGTTCACCCCGCAAGGGCGGAAACTGCGCCGCGTGCCTGGAGGTGCTGGGACGGGTGCTGGAAAAGGAAGGTATTGAATTTGAGGTGGTGCAGCCCGGCGCGCGGGTACATCCTTGTCTGGCATGTTACCACTGTCTGGACAATAATACGCTGCGCTGCATCCAGGATGATGACGGGGTGAACGATATCATAGCCAAGTGCATCGAGGCCGACGGTATCGTGCTTGCATCCCCGGTCTATCACGGCGGTATCGCAGGCAGCATGAAGTGCATACTCGACCGCCTGATGCTGGCGGCTGGCTGCGGAGAAAATCAGCTGCACCATAAGGTTGGCGCCGCGCTGTGTACGCTGCGCCGTTCGGGCGGTATGGAAACCTACCAACAACTGCTCGGCACGATGGATGCGATGGAAATGGTACTGGTCACTTCGGATTATTGGAACGCAGTGCATGGAGCTGACCCGGGTGAGGTAAAGGGAGACGCCGAGGGAATCGAGGTTATCGAGAAACTGGGCCGGAACATTACCTGGATGCTCAAGGTGATCGACAAGGCGGGGATCGCGCCTCCCGAGACCCATCACCGCACCATGACCAATTTTATCCGCTGACAAAAAATGCTCTCCGAAAACCGGAGAGCATTTTTATCAAACATAATGCAATATATACTTGACATAATGCAAGAGATAAATTATACTGAAGTCGTAAGAAGAGGTGATGGCATGAAAAATAAGCGTATGAAACTTGCGCGGATCGAGCGCGACCTGTCACAGGCGCAGCTGGCGGAAAAAGTCGGCGTGACCCGGCAGACGATTGGCCTCATTGAGGCAGGTGGATATAATCCCACGCTTCAGCTCTGCATTTCGATCTGCAAAGCACTGGATAAAACGCTGGATGAACTGTTTTGGGAGGAAGATTGAGATGAAATTATTTTGGAAAAGGCCGGTGGACGAGCGAGTCGCTGCCGAAACCAACAAAACCTATAAGATTGGGTTTTATGTGTTCACCGTCGGCATTTTGGCCGATATCATATTGTCGGTGGCCAGGGGAAACGCGTTTAACTGGTTTGAATGGAGCGTATTTATGGCGGCGCAGATCGTCTGCGTGGTGATCAACGCGCGCAAGGGCATCGCCGACCAGTGCACTGAATCGAGCGGCGACAAGTTTCCGCTGAAGCGGGTGCTGGGTACGGCGTGCCTGGTAGGCGTGGGGACGGGCGTGGTTACCTGCGTCATTTATGTCCTGCGCGGCGAATGGTATGCACTGGCACCGCTTCAGATCGCCTTAGCGGCGTGGATGACATTTTTGTTCATGTTTGCTATCACCACAGCTGCAATTGTAGCGCTGCAGGCGGTGGTATTCGTGGCGGCCAAAACGCGCTCAAAGCGTATACTGGGTGAAGCGGATGAGGATAGCGACGAATAACGTATACGAATTTTACCTGTTAAATCAATGAAAAATTAACAGTTTATTCACGATTTGTTACCAAAAGCAGGTTGAACGTCTGATCGCCTTTCCGTTACAATATATAAAAGGGTAAACTTTTGCGGAAAAGGGAGGACGTTTATGGCAGGACAGGATATTTTGACAGTCACGCCGCGCGTGGAAGCATTGGCGGCTTTGTGTAAAGCAAACAGCCGCATCGATCCAGCGCTGTATCAGGAGTATGATGTCAAGCGCGGTCTGCGCGATATAAACGGCGAGGGCGTGCTTGCCGGGCTGACCAACATTTCGGATATCATTTCAAAAAAATGGATCGACGGAAAGCTCACGCCGGTGGACGGCGAGCTGTATTACCGCGGTTTCAATATCAACGACTTGGTGCAGGGCTTTATGAGAGACAACCGCAAAGGATACGAAGAGGTGGCCTATCTGCTGCTGTTTGGCGAACTGCCCGATGCAAAGCGTCTGTCCGATTTTAAGAGCCTGCTCGCGCAGGGACGCACATTGCCGACCAACTTTGTGCGCGATGTGGTCATGAAAGCGCCTACGCACGATATGATGAACAGCCTGTCGCGAAGCGTTTTGACGCTCGCGTCGTATGACAGCAACACGGATGACATCAGCCTGCCCAACGTACTGCGCCAGTGCCTGATGTTGATCTCGGTGTTCCCGATGCTCGCTGTTTACTCCTATCATGCCTATAACCACTATGAGTGCGGCGGCAGCATGTATATCCACTATCCGTCGGACAGTTTGTCCACAGCTTCAAATTTCCTGCGCATGCTGCGCCCGGATATGCAGTATACGCCGCTGGAATCCTCGGTGCTGGACATTGCGCTGGTGCTGCATATGGAGCATGGCGGCGGCAACAATTCTTCGTTCACCACGCATGTGGTCACCTCATCGGGCACCGATACCTATTCTGCGATCGCGGCGGCGCTCGGTTCTCTCAAGGGGCCAAAGCACGGCGGTGCGAACTTCAAGGTCGTGCAGATGTTCGAGGATTTGAAAAAGCGGGTGTCAGACCAGACCGACGAGGCCGAGGTCGCCGGCTATCTGCGAAAGCTGCTGCGCCGGGAAGCATTCGACCAGAAAGGCCTGATCTACGGCATGGGACACGCAGTGTATTCCATTTCCGACCCGCGCGCGCAGGTATTCAAATCGTTCGTCGGCAAGCTGGCCAAGGAAAAGGGCAGGGAGGACGATTTTGCGCTCTACTCTATGGTTGAGCGGCTCGCGCCCCAGGTCATTGCGGAGGAGCGGCACATCTATAAGGGCGTTTCCGCTAATGTAGATTTTTATTCGGGCTTTGTTTATTCGATGCTCGACCTGCCGCCCGAGCTGTATACGCCGGTGTTCGCCATGGCGCGCATCGTCGGCTGGAGCGCACATCGGCTGGAAGAGCTAATCAATACGGATAAGATTATTCGTCCGTCTTACCGCTGCGTACAAGAGCACGAGCCTTACATGCCCTTGCCTGAGCGATGAAAAGAAAAAAGAGCTGCAAGCATTTCGCTTGCAGCTCTTTTTTTATTTATTGTCCGAAAACGCGTCTTTCACCTTGTCCCAAAAGCCTTTCCGCTCGGCCTGGTTGTCGTCGGTCGTGTTGTCCTCAAATTCACGCAGAAGTTTTTTCTGCTTGTCGGACAGGTTTCGCGGCACTTCGATGTTGACGCGGACATACTGGTCGCCGCGGCCGCGGCCGCTGACATTCTGAATGCCCTTGCCCTTCATGCGGAATACCGTGCCGGTCTGCGTGCCCTCGGGCACCTTGTATTCGACACGGCCGTCGATCGTCGGCACCTGCAGCGTGTCGCCCAGCGCGGCCTGTGTGAACGAAATCGGGATCTCGACCATCACATTCGCGCCGTCGCGCGTGAAGACCGGGTGCGGCCGGATGGCGACCGTCACCAGCAAATCGCCGGAGGGGCCGCCGTTCGCCCCTGCATTGCCCTGTCCGCGCAGCTGGATGGATTGGCCTTCGTCAATGCCGGCGGGGATGTTGACCTTGAGCGTGCGGCTCTTGCGAACACGTCCGGCGCCGCTGCATTTCGGGCAGGGCTTTTTGATGATCTTGCCGGTGCCGCGGCAATTGGGGCAGGCCGCCTGTGTCTGGAACATGCCGAGCGGTGTGCGCTGGGTCTGCGTCACCGTGCCGGTGCCGCGGCAGTTGGGGCAGGTCTCCGGGCTGGTACCCTTAGACGCGCCCGTGCCGCCACAGTCCTCGCAGGATTCGATGCGCTCAATGGTGATCTCCTTTTCGCAGCCGAACGCCGCCTCTTCAAACGACAGCATGACCGACGTGCGGATGGATTCGCCGCGCTGCGGTGCGTTCCGGCGCGCGGACGACCGCCCGCCGCCAAAGCCGCCGCCGAAGAACGAGCCGAACAGGTCGCCCAGATCGCCGAAATCGGAGAACCCGCCGAAGCCGCCTGCGCCGCCGCCGTAATTTGGGTCGACGCCGGCAAAGCCGAACTGGTCGTACTTTTGGCGCTTATCCTGATCGCTCAGTACCTCATAGGCTTCGTTGAGTTCTTTAAATTTGTCGGCCGCCTCGGGATTATCTTTATTTAAATCCGGGTGGTATTTCTTGGCAAGGCGGCGGTGCGCTTTTTTGATCTCGTCGTCCGACGCGCCTTTCTGAACGCCAAGCACCTCGTAATAGTCTCTTTTGTCAGCCATGAATCTCTACCTCAAAACAGGAGGACAGGCGGGCCGGAAAGCGGCCCGCCCTGTCTCAACACTTATTTGTTTTCGTCGTCCTTGACCTCGGTGAAGTCGGCGTCCACGAAATCGCCCTGCGCGCCTGCGTCCGCACCTGGCTGGCCGCCCATGCCCGGGTCGCCCTGCGGCGCCTGCTGCTGATAGATCTTGCCCGCCAGATCGCCGAACTTTTTGGACAGGCTGTCCGAAGCCATCTTGATCATCTCGTTGTCCGTGCCCTTGAGCGCTTCCTTGACCTTGTCGACCTCGGCCTGCACCGACGCTTTTTCCTCGGCAGACAACTTATCGCCCAGATCGGTCAGCGCCTTTTCGGACTGGAACACGAGCTGCTCAGCGCTGTTTCGCACCTCGACGGCTTCCTTGTTCTTCTTATCCTGCTCAGCAAACTGCTCAGCCTCGTGCATCGCCTTGTCGATCTCCTCCTGCGACAGGTTGGTCGAAGCGGTGATGGTGATCTTCTGCTCCTTGCCTGTGCCGAGATCCTTGGCGGATACATTTACGATGCCGTTCGCGTCGATGTCGAAAGTGACCTCGATTTGCGGCACGCCGCGCGGGGCGGGGGCGATGCCGTCCAGCGTGAAGCGGCCGAGCGTCTTGTTGCCCGCGGCCATTTCACGCTCGCCCTGCAATACGTGAATTTCAACGGAGGGCTGATTGTCCGCCGCGGTCGAGAAGACCTGGCTCTTCTTGGTCGGGATGGTGGTGTTGCGCTCGATCAGCTTGGTGCACACGCCGCCGAGCGTCTCGATGCCGAGCGACAGCGGGCATACGTCGAGCAGCAGCACGTCCTTCACCTCGCCGCCCAGAACGCCGCCCTGGATGGCCGCGCCGATGGCGACGCATTCGTCCGGGTTGATACCCTTGAAGCCGTCCTTGCCCGTGATGTTTTTCACAGCCTCCTGCACGGCCGGGATGCGGCTCGAGCCGCCGACCAGCAGCACCTTGGCAATATCGCCCGCCGCGAGCCCCGCGTCGCTCATTGCCTGACGCACCGGCCCCATGGTCGCTTCGACCAGATCGGCGGTCAGTTCGTTAAACTTGGCACGGGTCAGCGTCAGCTCCAGATGCTTGGGGCCGGTCGCGTCCGCAGTGATATACGGCTGGTTAATCGAGGTCTGCGCCATACCGGAAAGCTCGATCTTGGCCTTTTCCGCAGCCTCCTTGAGGCGCTGCATGGCCATCTTGTCGGCCGAAAGGTCGACGCCATTCGACTTTTTGAACTCGTCGACGATCCAGTTGATGATGCGCTGGTCGAAGTCGTCGCCGCCGAGGCGGTTATTGCCTGCGGTCGCCAGCACTTCGAGCACGCCGTCGCCGATGTCGAGGATGGAAACGTCGAACGTACCGCCGCCGAGGTCGTATACCATGACCTTCTGCTCGGTCTCCTTATCCACGCCGTAAGCCAGCGCGGCTGCGGTTGGCTCGTTGATGATGCGAAGCACGTCAAGGCCCGCGATCTTGCCGGCGTCCTTGGTCGCCTGGCGCTGGGAGTCAGTGAAGTACGCCGGGACCGTGATGACCGCCTGCGTGACCGTTTGGCCGAGGTAGGCTTCCGCGTCTGCCTTGAGCTTCTGCAGGATCATCGCGGAAACTTCCTGCGGGGAATACTGCTTGCTATCGATGCTGACGCGGCGGTCAGTGCCCATGTCGCGCTTGATCGAGCTGATCGTGCGGTCGTGGTTGGTAACGGCCTGACGCTTGGCGACCTGGCCGACCATGCGTTCGCCGTCTTTCGAGAACGCCACGACGGATGGGGTCGTGCGCGCGCCTTCCGCGTTGGGGATGACGACGGCTTCGCCGCCCTCCATGACCGATACGCACGAGTTGGTCGTGCCAAGGTCGATACCGATGATTTTGCCCATAATAATAGCACTCCTTTATGATAGATGTTACGTTTTCTAAAGTTAATTGGCCACCTTGACCATCGCATGGCGAATGACCTTGTCGCCGGTCATGAATCCTTGCTGGAACACCTCGGCGACGACATTCTCTCCGAGACTGTCATCCTCGACGTGCATGACCGCGTTCATCAGGTTTGGATCGAAAAGGGTGCCCGCGTCCGCGGGGATGATCGTGACGTTCAGGCTCTTGAGGCTGTCCACGAGCTGCGTCATGGTCAGCTCGACGCCCTTTTTATATTCTGCATCCGCTGTTTCTGCTTTCAGCGCGCGCTCGAGATTATCATAGGTCGGCAGCAGCGCCTTGACGGCGTGGGATACCGCGTCCGCGTGCGCCTGCTCGCGCTCGCGCTGGCTGCGCTTGCGGAAATTGTCATATTCCGCGGCCATACGCAGATAGCGGTCGTTCAGCTCAGTGAACTTGGCTTCCCAGTCCTCGGCAGGCGTTTCGGATGGTTCGGCCTGCGCCGCGGCGGTTTCCTCCGCTGGCTCCGCCGTCTGTTTGGCGGCCTCCTTAATGGATTCAGCCGCTTCCGGCTGTTTCTTCTTGCTCATGTTGTTTCTTGCCTCCGTTATTCTTTTTCATCCAGGAACGTTTCGGCGATCAGCTTGTTTAAGCCCTTGGCAAATCGGGAAAGCCGGGCTGACAGCGCAGCGTAATCCATGCGCGTCGGGCCGACAATGCCGATCGCGCCTTGGCCGATCGTGCCGATGTTGTATTTTGCATAAATCGTGGACGTTTCGCTCATCGGATTTGCGCCGTTTTCCGGACCGATGAAGATTTGCACACCGTCAAACGTGCGGGCGACAGGAAGCAGATGCGCGTCGTCGTCCAGATAGTCGAGCAGCGCGAGCGCCTTTTGCGGGTCACGGTATTCGGGGAAGCGCAGAAGTTTGCTCGCCCCCTCCAAATAGACCTTTTGGTTGCCCAGCTCCTCGATCAGCTCTGCGATGTACTCGGCTACGGGAGCCAGAAGGGCGGTCAGCCCAGCGGCGCGGCGCACAATATCAAACCGCTCGGTGGTGATGTGCGACAGGGGAAGCCCGGTCAGCGTTTGATTGAGTACATAGGTCAGAAGCTCAGCCTCGTCCTTGGTTACCTCGGCCATCGTGCGGACCATCTTATTTTTGACCGCGCCCGATTCGGTGACAACCACGATGACAAAGCTCATCCGGTCGACCGCGATGATCTCAAACTGCCGGATGGCTGTCTGTGTCATCGCCGGGGTGATGGCGACCGAGGCGTAGTCAGTCAGGTTGGAAATCAGCCTGCCCGCTTCTTGAATTAGTCTATCGAGCTCCTTGACCTTGAGCTGCATCATTTTTTGCAGCGGCAGGTCGTCGCCGTCCGGCAATTCCTCGGGGCGAGCCATCAACTCGTCGACATATAGGCGGTAGCCCTGCGGCGAGGGGATGCGTCCGGCCGAGGTGTGTGGTTTTTCGAGATAGCCCAGATCTTCCAGCTCGCTCATCTCATTGCGTATGGTGGCGGAGGAAAACGGCAAATCGTGCCCGGCGGTCAGCGCTTTAGAGCCGACAGGTTCTGCTGTACGGATATAATCGCCGATGATGGCTTTCAGGATCTGTTTTTTTCGGTCGGAAAGCTCCATGCGGCGTCTCTCCTTTCGTAACAGGGGGTTAGCACTCATCCTATCTGAGTGCTAAAACTAATTTACCACCGCCTGCGGGCAAAGTCAAGGGGCGTTCTATGAATATTTTGTTAAATACAGACGTGCTGGTTGTCACCCGTGATGAGGGACTGCTAAAAGCGATGCAGAACACGTGGTTTTTCAAGATGGGTTTGGGGGTTTTATATTGCGTTTAGGCGTGTAGAATGATATATTTATAATAAGGAAGAATCGCTGATTCTTCTGGCAAATTTCTGAGTGAAGAGAGAGGGAGTTTACCATGAAAGAAGTCAAAGTGGGTATCGTTGGTCTGGGTCGCCTGGGTTCGGTGCACGCAGAAAATCTAGCGTTTAAGATCCCGGGTTGCAAGCTGGTCGCAGCCTGCTCGCTGGAGCAAAAGGAGCTCGATTGGGCGCGCGATTATCTGAAAGTCGAGTATACGACGCTGGATTACAAGAAAATGGTGGATGAGGCCGATATTGAGGCGGTCGCCATTGTTTCCTCATCGCCTGAGCACTGCTGGATGATCGAGTATGCGCTCGACGCCGGCAAGCATGTGTTTACCGATAAGCCGCTCGGCTGCTCGCTCGAGGAATGCAAGCGTGCGGAGGCCGCCGTTGAGCGCCATCCCGACAAGCTGTTTTTCCTCGGCTTTATGCGCCGCTATGACCCGTCCTATGCCGACGCAAAGGCGCAGGTGGACGCGGGCAAGATCGGCAAGCCCTATCTGGTCAAGGCGACCGGCCTCGACCCCGAAGCGCTGGTTGAGAGCTGCATCAAGTTTTCCAAGACCTCGGGCGGTATTTTCATCGACGCGGCCTCGCATGACATCGACCTGATGCGCTGGTTCTTGGGTGGAGAGGTCACCGAGGTTTACGCCGCGGGAACAACCTTCAAGCATCCCGAATTCACCGAAAACGGCGACACCGAGACCGGCATGGCTATGCTCAAGTTTGATAACGGCACGGTTGCGTTCCTGCATGTCGGCCGTACTGCGCCCCACGGCTACCACACTGAAACCGAGGTCGTCGCGACTGACGGGCATATCCGCGTGGCGGGCGTGCCGTGGAAGGACCGCGTCATGGTGTACGACCAGTACGGCGCGCGCCAGGAGATCATCGAGAACTTCCCGCAGCGCTTTGCGGAGGCGTACCTGCTCGAAATGGTCGATTTCATCGATTGCATCCAGAAGGGCCGCAAGCCTGAGCTGACCGTTTACGACGGCACCAAGGCAACGCTGGTTACTTACGCCATCACCGATTCGTTCCATTCCGGAAAGCCGGTGCAGGTGCAATATTAATTGACATATTAAAAAGCGGCTGCCTTCAAGGCAGCCGCTTTTTGCGGGGCTTTACAGATACAGCGCGGGCTTATCGATCATTTCGATCTTCATAAACTGGCCGGTGCCGCGCGAGCGGTTCAACGCATCCGCCGCGACGCAGGCGGCGTAGCCGTCCCATGCGGACGGGCCTGTCGGCCCGCCGTTTGCCAGCGCCTTGACCCATTCGGTCAGCTCGATGTCGTAGGCTTCGATAAAGCGGTCTTTCCAGTCGGTCAGGATGGGGAACGACCGGCTGGCGTTCGCGCGCTTGACCACGGCGTACGGATCGGGCAGGTTGACCGTGCCCTTTTCGCACACGACTTGGCACTGGATATCATAGCCGTACGCGTCGGCCACTTGCACCTCCACGTCGATGCGCGCGCCCGACTTGGTCTCAAGCAGCACGATCTGCGGGTTGTCGTATCCCTTAGTGGATTCGGCGGATTGCCGCACCTTGAGCACCTGGCCGCTCTCGTATTCATCGGACAGCAGCCAGCGGCAGATGTCCAGCTCGTGGATGGCGACGTTGGAAACGCCCATCTCAGTCTGGAAGCCATCGGGCTGGGAAACATTCCGGTGCGCGGCGTGGATCATCAGCGGCGCGCCCAGCTCGCCCGAATCGATGATGCGCTTCATCTCGGCGTAGCCGCGGTCGTAGTGGCGCATAAAGCCGACCTGCACCAAGCGTTTGCCGTGCGACACCTCGGCGGCGATGATCTTTTCACAGTCTGCCGCGTTTTGCGCAAGCGGCTTTTCGCAGAATACGTATTTTCCATATTTGAGTGCCTCGAGCACATAGCCCGCATGGCTCGGGTCGGACGAGGCAATCAGCACGGCCTCGACATCGGGCGCGGCGATCAGCTCTTCGCCGGTTGGATAGGCTTTGACGCCCTGATACTGCGCGGCGGTTTTGCATGCGGCCTCCTCAAAATAGTCCGCGCAGGCAACAACTTCGCAGCCGGGGACGAGATCGGTCAGGCGGCGGATATGGTCGCGGCCGATCGCGCCGCAGCCGATAACACCAATTTTCAGCATTTGCATCTTATCCTTTCTTTTTTACAGCCCTTGACGGACATCATGAATAGCTTTAACCGCCGCATCCGAGCCGTGCTTGGGATACAGCTCAAACGCGATCATCTGATCGTAGTGCAGATCATTCATAAACTGGAGCACCGCACGATAGTTGATGCAACCGGTACCGGGCTCTCCGCGGCCGGGCGCGTCCGCGATATGCACCTGCCCGATCAGCGGCTGATATTTCTTGATGGTCTCGCAGATCTTTCCTTCGTTCAGGTACATGTGGTACGCGTCGTATAGGATCTTGACGTTGGGCGAATCGACCATTTTGATGAGTTCGGCAGCGTCCTTGGTGTATTTCAGGAAATTGCCGAGATGGTCGGTTTCGACGTTGAGCGCTTCGAGGCACAGCGTAACGCCGGCTTTTTCCGCCATCGGCGCGGCTTTACACAGCGTGCGGTACATGGCCATAGTCTTTTCCGCGTCCGAATACTCCTCAAACAGGTCGGCCGCGTATTGGCGTGGCTCGGGCAGCAGCTCGTTCGAGTGCACTGCAAGGCGTTTGCAGCCCACTTTTTGCGCGATTTCCAGCGATTTGGAAAGGTACTCCAGATATTCTTTTTCGTGCGCGGGATCGCAGAGCGAGATCGGTCCGTCGCCGCCCATGCATGAAATTTCAATGCTGTTTTCCTTGCACAGACGGATCAATTCGTCGATATCCTTGCTGTCCCAATCCCAGATTTCCACAAAATCAAATCCGTCGCGTTTGGCGGCGGCAAAGCGCTCGGCAAAGGGCAGTTCCTTATAGATGACCTCAATATTGACAGAATATTGCATGTGATATCCCTCTCTTTTTTCATTGATAGTTTTATGGTAATACAAGCGGTGCACGGGGTCAACCGCCCGGGAAAAACATTGGGAGATTGCCCAAATCCGACCGCCGCATTTGGGCAGAATACCGCACGGAGGCGAGGGGAAACCGGTAAGATAAATTGTGCACTGTGCGCGGTTTTCCTTGACTTGTCCGGGGCGTTGCCCGTATAATCAAAAGCAGGAAAAGGAGGGCTAACAATGGCGGTGACGATCCGGGATGTTGCGGCGCTGGCGGGGGTGTCGCGCGGCACGGTAGACCGTGTGCTGCACGGCAGGCCGAACGTGCATCCGCTGGTGCGGCAAAAGGTGCTGAACGCGGCCAAAAGCCTGGGGTATCGGCAGCCTGCGCCCCGAGAGGTGCGCAAGCGGGCGGCCATGCTGATCCCGCCCTGGACGGACGGGTATTTCAACCGCCTGCTGGACAGCGGTCTGCGCCGCGCCAAACGCTACATCGGCGACCCGTCGTTTGTGCTCGATGTGCAGCCCCTGCCCAATATGACCGCGCAGGCGCTTCTGCGCGCGGTGGACAAGCAGCTTGCGGGCGGCGTGGACGGATTGATCCTGCGGCCGGAAAACACGCCTGAAATGCGCGAGGTGATCGAGCGCGCAGCAGGGCAGGGGGTGAGCGTGGTCACCTATGACGCGGACGTGCCGGACAGCGGGCGGCTGTGCCATGTCGGTCAGGATCTGATGCGGGCGGGCGGTATCGCCGCGGGCATCATGGCAAAGCTGATCCGCCCGCCCGAGCACGTACTGGTCGTGACCGGCAACATGCGGTTGGAGGCGCACAAAGGCCGTGTGGACGGTTTTTGCCGTAAGCTGCGCACATTCGGTTTTGGGGATGACGCATACCGTATTGTCGAGGCGAACGAGATGAATGAGGTGACAAGCGAACTGGTCGCGCAGGCGCTAACAAGCGATCCGCGACTGCGGGCGATTTATATGGCGACTCAGCCGATCGCGGGCTGCATCGCGGGGATCCGTCGGTCGGGCTGTGGCCAGTGGCCGCATGTGATCTGCAACGACCTGACACCATCCGCTAAACGCTACCTGCTGGAAGGGCAGATCGATTTTGTCATCGGGCAGGCGTTCGACCAGGAGGCGTTTCAGGCTGTGCTCGCGCTGTACCAGATGCTAGTGCGCGGCCAAAAGCCGGGCAGGGAGGTCTATTATACCGATTTAAGCATCCTGTCGCGTGAAATGCTGTAAACACAGAAAAGCTGCTCCGGAAAATCCGGAGCAGCTTTTCTTAAAACGAAGAACGAATGAATCGAGATGGTCTTATTTCGCAGCGAGTCTGCGGGCCTTGGCTTCCATGCGCTCACGGGTAACGTCGATGAACACGGCGATAATGATAACCAGGCCAAGCACGATGTTCTGGATCGCGGAAGAAGCGGCCAGCAGCGTAAAGCCGTTGCGCAGCACGCCGATGATCAGCGCGCCGATGATGGTGCCGAGCATGGTGCCCTTGCCGCCCATGAACGAAGCGCCGCCGATGATGCAGGCCGCGATCGCGTCGGTGTCAAACGGCTGCACCGCATTCGCGCCGTTGGTGATGGACGAACGGCCGATCGAAACGATACCGGCCAGCGCCGCGCAGAAGCCGGACAGCGTGTAGCAGAAGGTCAGTACGTTGTCCGAGTGGATACCGGACAGGCGCGCCGCTTCCGGGTTGCCGCCGACACAGTAGATCGAACGGCCGAGCGCCGAGCGCGTCAAGAAAACGTGCATGATAACATAAAGGACGATGACCAGCAGGAAGCTAACCGGAACGCCGCCGCCAAACGACTTGAACAAGCGGAAGTTGCCCAGCCACATCACGCCGTCCGGGAAACCGGAGACCATCTGGGAGTTCGTGACGAGCAACGCCATGCCCCAGAGGAAGTTCTTCATGCCAAGGGTGGATACGAACGGGTGAGGCAGGTGCAGTCGGGTCAGCAGCATGCCGTTGATCCAGCCAACCAACGTGCCGGCCGCGATTGCAATTAAAATCATCAGGAACCAGTTGCCCGAACCCTTCTGCACCAGCATGCCTGCCATGCAAGCGCAGAACGTGGCGTTCGCGCCGACCGACAGGTCGATGCCTGCCGTGATCAGGCAGAGCAGCATGCCAATGGCCAGCAGCGCGTTAAACGAGGTCTGGCTCAGCACGTTCATCAGGTTGGCGGGCTGGTAAAACTTGCCCCCGGTAACGATCGAAAGGACGACACACAGCAGAATCAGCGCGATCAGCGTGCCGAGTTGTGTCATATTTCCGCTTTTCTTCTTGGTCTTAGTCATCTAAAGTTCCTCCCCATGCAGCCTTCATGATATCCTCTTGGTTAAAATGTTTGCTGTCGCGCTCGACCGTGGCCATGACCCTGCCGCCGCGCATTACGACGACCCTGTCGCTCATGCCGAGGATCTCGGGCATTTCGGAGGAAACCATGATTACACATTTTCCCGCCTTTACCAGGCTGTTCATTACATTGTAAACCTCGACCTTTGCGCCGACGTCAATGCCGCGCGTCGGCTCGTCGAAGATGAAGATGTCCGCATCGGTGTTTACCCACTTGCCGATAACCACCTTCTGCTGATTGCCGCCCGAGAGCTGGCCGACGACCTCGTCGATCGACGGGGTCTTGATGCGCAGAGAGCTGATGTTCTGCTCGCCAGCTTCCTCGATGCGCTTTTCATCGAGGAACGGCCCGCTGCAAAAGCCCTTCATATTCGCCAAAATCAGGTTGGTGCGGATGCTCTGCGCCAGCACGAGGCCTTGGCCCTTGCGATCCTCGGTGAGGAACGCGATCTTGTTGCGGATCGCATCACGCGGGGTCTTGATTTTAACTTCCTTGCCGTGGATGTATACCTTGCCGCCGTCGATCGGGTCTGCACCGAAAATAGCGCGCATGGTCTCGGTACGGCCCGCGCCAACCAGACCGGCAAAACCCAGGATCTGGCCGCTGTACGCTTCAAATGAAACGTCGTACAGCACGCCGCCCTCTTGGAGGTTTTCCGCGCGCAGCGCAACGTCGCCCTTGACGCCGAACTCCTTGGGGAACTGGTTCTCCAGGCTGCGGCCGACCATGCCGGTAATCAGGTCGTCGTTATCCGTATCGGTTACGTTCTTAGTCCAAATGTGCTCGCCGTCACGCATGACCGTCACACGGTCGCACAGCTCGAATAACTCCTCGAGCTTATGGGACACGAACACAATGCCAATGCCGCGGTCGCGTAGGCTGCGGCAGGTCTTCATGAGCTGGTCGACCTCTTTTTCGCCCAGGGACGAGGTCGGCTCGTCCATAATAATCATTTTTGCGTCAATCAAAACCGCCTTGGCGATTTCGATCATCTGCTGAACGCCCATGCCAAACGTACCCGCTGCCTTGGTCGGGTCAATGTCCTGACCGAGCGAAAGCATGACTTCCTTGGCCTTCTTGTGCATCGCATCATAATCAAGCAGCCCGCCTTTGCGCAGCCACTTGTTGATGAAAATATTGTCTGTGACCGACAGCAGCTTCTCAATATTAAGCTCCTGGTATACGCACGCGATACCAGCCGCCGCCGAATCGTTCGGGTCTTTAAAATGCATTTCCTGGCCATTGACGAAGATGTGCCCTTCGTCGGCCTGATGCACGCCGGTCAGCACCTTGATGAGCGTGGATTTGCCCGCGCCGTTCTCGCCGATCAGTCCCAAAATTTCGCCGGGCTTTACCGCAAGACTCATATTTTTCAGAGCCACTACGCCCGGAAACCGCTTGGTCGCATTTTTCAGCTCTACTACGTATTCACTCATAAATTCTAGATCACCCTTTTCTCCGAGATGCATACTCGGCAAACCTCAGCGGATTTGTGCGTTGGGAGCGTTCCGCTGTTTCCGGGATTGAAACCGGCTTCCGCAGGCATTGGCCGAGTTTTGACACTGCGGAAAAACTGACGCCCCTGCTCCGGATTTTGAAAAATCGTTTACAGGGGCGTCAATCAATGGTTCATTGGTACACCCAAACCTATGCGATTGTTACTTTACAGAATCCAGGTAACCCTGCAGAGTATCCTTGCGCTGCTGCGCGTTTTCGGGGGTGACAACATCCGCGCCGGAGTTGATGAACGCTTCGACTTCGCCGCCGTCAAGCTTAGTGACGACCGCTTCAACAGACTTGTAGCCCATCTCATAAGCCATCTGCGCAACGGACATGGTCAGGCGGCCTTCGAGAATCGCGTTGCAGGCGGACATCGTGCCGTCAAATCCGAGGAACACGGTGTTCTTGTAGTTCTCGTTGTTCGCGGCAACCTTGGCAGCGGCCATCGCCATATCGTCGTTGTTGGCGCAGATGATTGCGATGCCTTCCGGGAACTTAGAGATGATGCCTTCCATCGCAGCAACAGCCTTGTCGGCTACCGCATCAGCGTACTGGACTTCGTCGTCGAGGAACGTGCCGCCCTCGGACTCGATGCCAGCCTTGTAGCCAGCCATACGGTCGGAGTTGGTGGTGTCGCCTTCAACGCCGGCGATCTCGATTGCCTTGATCTCTTCCCAGCCGCGCTCCTTAGCCATCTTGGCAGCAGCAGCGCCGCCCAGCTTGCCAGCCTCTTCGTTGCCGGTGCCGACAAAAGAGATGATTTCAGGCGCTTCGATCTTGGTATCGCAAGCCACGACCGGCTTGGTCTGTCCCTTGATCAGGTTAGCGACCATGTCAGCCTGCAGCGGAGCGATGACGAAGCCGTCGTAATCGCTTGCGAGGTCGGTCTGGATCATGTTGAGCTGCTCGTCGTACGAAGTCTCGGACGGCGCGCCCTTAATCTCAACCGTTACGTTGTCGTGCTCGTTGTCGTAAGCCTGCGCACCGGCCATAACGTACTGCCAGTACTCAGAAGCCGTGGTCTTCAGGATCACGTCGATCTTGTAGTTGCCGCCGGCGTTATCGGCGGGCTGATCGGTGGATGCACCCGGATCGGCGGGCTGCTGGGTGTCGGCGGGCTTGTCACCACAAGCGGTCAGACCAGCGCACATAGCGCCAGCAAGCAACATTGCCAGTAATCTCTTCTTCATGTAAAAACCTCTCTCCTTTTTTTGTGGACGCCACAACCGCGCCTTCGGGGTTAACCCCGAAGCAGCAAGGGGCCAGCCCCTTGCTGCTAGGTTTGTTTGTTTTGTCCAACGCTTCGTTTCATCCTGCTCTGGTGTCAGGATGCTGTTCAAACGCTCTCTCTTGCGTTCTGGTAATATTTTAATGCATCCCTTGAGGTTTGACAAGGGTCAGTTGGTATTTTTGTCACGAATGGAGAGGTTGCAGGGGGACGGTTTGTGCAGGTTCACAAGGAAAGAGAGCGGAAAAGTCTACGGCAGACTGTGCATTGTGCAAAAATATAAATTTTCAACAAGATTCATAAAGTGTGCGGGTGAAAATGATGGATGCTTTGGTTACTTTATGGGGAGATTGCTTGCAGAATAACATTACAATATGGTAAAATATTCGCAAGAACAGAAAGCGAGGTAGTTTCTCATGAAATTGGCAATCAAGACTTGTACTTTAGATATGTCCTTTGACAAAATGCTGGATTTCTGTGTCGGGCAGCGTATTGCTGCCCTTGAGATCGGCACGGGCAACTGGTCGGGCGCGCCGCACTGCGACCTGGATCTGCTGGTGAGCGATCGCACGGCGCGTGAAAAATGGTATGACGCGATGCGGGCGAAGGGGCTAACGCTGTGCGCGCTCAACTGCTCCGGCAACCCGCTGGCGTATGAAAAAGAAATGGACGTAACCAAAAAAACATTTGAGCTCGCGAGCCAACTCGGTGTAAAAAAGATCGTCATGATGAGCGGACTGCCCACGGGCTGCAAGGGGGACAAAACCCCGGTATGGGTGACGACCTCGTGGCCGCCTGAAACGCAGGACATTCTCAACTACCAGTGGAATGAAGTCGCCATTCCGGTCTGGAAAGAAATCGTCAAATGGGCAGGGGAGTGCGGCATTGAAAAGATCGCGCTGGAAAACCACGGTATGCAGCTGGTCTATAATCCGGAGACATGCCTGCGGCTTCGCGAGGCGGTCGGGCCGATGGTAGGCATGAACCTCGACCCCAGCCATCTGTTCTGGATGGGCGGCGATCCGATCGAGGCTGCGCGCGTGCTGGGCGACCATGGCGCGATCTATCATATCCATGGGAAAGATTCGCGTCCGGAACGCCGTTATTGGCAGCCGAACGGAATGTTGGACACCAAGCCGATCGACGCGTTTGCGCGCCGCGCGTGGAACTATGTCGCGGTGGGCGCGGGGCACGATGCAAAGTGGTGGAAGGAATTTTTCTCGGTCGTGCGGATGTCGGGCTACGACGATGAGGTTTCCCTGGAAATGGAAGACTTGACACTATCGATGCTGGACGGCCATTTGTCCAGCCTGCGCACGCTCCGCGAGGCGCTTGTCATGGATTGACAAAAATCCTACATTATATATAGGAACAAAAAGGAGAGGCGGTATGCCTCTCCTTTTTTGATTTACAGCTGTTTGTTGAGATCGGCCATTTCAATGGCGGTGACAGCCGCGTCCGCCCCCTTGTTGCCAGCCTTGGCGCCCGCGCGTTCGACGGCCTGTTCAATGCTGTCGGTCGTCAGCACGCCGAAAATGACGGGCACACCAGCCGCCAGCCCCGCTGCGGCCACGCCCTTGGAAACCTCGGCGCAGACATAGTCATAATGTGAGGTTGAGCCGCGGATGACCGCGCCCAAGCAGATTACCGCATCGTAATTGCCGCTTTGCGCAAGCTTTTGCGCGGTGAGCGGAATCTCAAACGCGCCCGGCACGCGCACCAGCGTGATGCGTTCGCCGTCCACGCCGTGGCGGAGCAGCGCGTCTTCCGCGCCGTCGATCAGGCGTGAGACAATAAAATCGTTAAATCTTGCCGCGACGATGGCGTACCGCCCCTCGCCGGATGAAAGCTTACCCTCAAGAATTTTCATATCATGGTTCCTCCTATTTTTATCAATCGTATTGTGTCATGTGCGACATTTTCGCCTGTTTGGTTTTTAAATAGAACGCGTCGTGCGGGTTGGCGGCAATCTGGATGGGCACGCGTTCGGTGATCTCGAGTCCAAATCCGGATAGACCGACTACCTTGGCCGGGTTGTTGGTCAGCAGCCGCAGGCGGCGCGCGCCGAGCGCGCTCAGGATCTGCGCACCAATGCCATAGTCGCGCAGGTCGGGCGGAAAGCCGAGCGCGACGTTGGCCTCAACCGTGTCCAGCCCGCGATCCTGCAATTCATAGGCTTTCAGCTTGTTGATCAGCCCGATGCCGCGCCCCTCCTGACGCATATAAACCAGTACGCCGCGCCCTTCGCGGGCAATCATCCGCATCGCCGCATCGTACTGTTCGCCGCAGTCGCAGCGCGCAGAACCCAGCGCGTCTCCGGTCAGGCATTCGGAGTGTACGCGGCACAAAACGGGCGCGCCGTCCGCGATATTGCCCATAGTGAGTGCGACATGGTGCTCGCCGTTCAGCTTATTAAGAAAGCCATGGATATGGAAAGCGCCGTAGCGCGTGGGGAACGCCGCACACGCGACGCGCTCGATCAGCGTTTCGGTTTGGCGCCGGTAGGCGATCAGGTCGGCGAGCGAGAGCAGCGTCAACCCATGCTTTTGAGCGAATGCGCGCAGCTCGCTCGTTCGCATCATCGAGCCGTCCTCGCGCATGATCTCACAGCAAAGCCCGCATTCCGCAAGCCCTGCAAGCCTGCAAAGGTCGACGGTCGCTTCGGTATGGCCTGACCGCTTCAAAACGCCGCCTTCGACCGCGCGGAGCGGGAACATGTGCCCCGGGCGGCGAAAATCGGACGATTTCGCATCCGCCGCTGCACACATGCGGGCGGTCAGACCGCGCTCTCCGGCGGAGATGCCTGTGGTGGTATGTTTATGGTCGATGGATACCGTGAACGCGGTCTCGTGGTTGTCGGTATTGTCTTGCACCATCTGCGAAAGCCCCAGCCGGTCGCAGACCGCGCCCGACATCGGCATGCAGATCAGCCCCTTTGCGTGTGTCGCCATAAAATTGACGTTTTCCGTTGTCGCATATTGGGCCGCACAGATGAGGTCGCCCTCGTTTTCACGATCCGGGTCGTCGACGACCAGCACGAGTCTGCCCGCGCGCAGGTCATCCAGTGCCTGTTCAACAATTGTTTTCATAGAAAAGCCTCCTTTAAAAGCCATGTTGCAGTAAAAAATCCTGCGTGAGCCCGCCGGTCTGCGGCGATAGCAATTTCTCAACGTATTTGCCAATTACATCGCATTCCAGATTGACCGCGTCGCCGGGACGGCGGCCGAGCAGCGTGGTTTCCGCGCCCGTATGCGGGATGATGGAAACGGCAAAGCAGCGCAGGTCGACGGACGCGACCGTCAGGCTGACCCCATCGACTGCGACCGAGCCTTTTTCGATGATATAGCGCAGCAGCGCGCCGGATGTTCGTATGCGCACCCAGACCGCGTTGTCCTCGCGGTGAAGGGATTCAACCTCGCCTGTCCCATCGATGTGGCCGGATACGATATGGCCGCCGAACCGCCCGGTTACGGGCATCGCGCGTTCCAGGTTGACGCGCGCGCCGGCTTCGAGTGCGCCAAGATTGGAACGGCGTAGGGTCTCTGCCATCACATCTGCGGAAAAAGAGCGGGCAGAAATCGAAACGGCGGTCAGGCATACGCCGTTGACCGCGATGCTGTCACCGGCTTTGGCCTGTTCGAGCACAGTGCTGGCCGCAATGGTCAGGCGTGCGCCTTTGGCGCCGCGTTCGATCCGCTGGACGCGCCCTACCTCCTCGATCAGTCCGGTAAACATGGCAAATCACCCTCCAGCAGAAAGTCCCCGCCGAGCGGTGTGACAGTCAGATTTTCCAGCCGTATCGCGTCGCACATTTTGCGATAGCCTGCGCCGCCGATAGGCGTTTTTGCCGTTCCTCCGCCAATTAGCTTGGGCGCGATATAGGCGTGTACTTTATGGATGATACCCGCTTTGAGCGCGGAAAAATGCAGTGCGCCGCCGCCTTCGATGAGCACGCTGTCGATATTCCTTTCGCCTAGCTTTTGCATCAGGTCGGCGAGGTCGACACGTCCATCCTTTTCGGCGCACAGCAGGATCTCCGCGCCCGCCTGTTCCAGCGCCGTCGCCCGATCGTTCCTTTCGACCGCGGCGACAAGTGTCGGCGTATCGCGCGCCGTGCGCATCAGCTGACTTTCCGGCGGCGTGCGCAGATGGCTGTCGCAGACGATGCGCAGCGGATTGAGCCCGCCGTCGATACGGCAGGTGAGCAGCGGATCGTCTGCGAGGACGGTGCCCACGCCCACCATGACAGCGGACAAAGCGCTTCGCGTTTTATGGACATGCAGACGCGCGGCCTCGCCGGTCACCCAGCGGCTGTCGCCGGTGCTGGACGCGATCTTGCCGTC
Source organism: Agathobaculum sp. (assembly GCF_034098985.1). Taxonomy (GTDB): domain Bacteria; phylum Bacillota; class Clostridia; order Oscillospirales; family Butyricicoccaceae; genus Agathobaculum. The sequence goes on from NZ_JAXEOA010000003.1 coordinate 45,916, forward strand.
AAGCGTCATGGCGTATTTCATTACGACAAACGGCGTGCGGTGTGTGATGAAGTGAAAAAACACCTTGTTCAACGCGCGGCACTCCGCTTCAAGCAAGCCGGTCTCGACCGGGATGCCGGCCTCGCGCAGCCGAGCACAGCCTTTTCCCGCGACGACCGGGTTAGGGTCAAGGCAGCCGACCACGACACGCGCAATCTTGTGCGCGAGAATGGCCTCGGTGCAGGGCGGCTGCTTGCCGTGATGGCAGCAGGGCTCGAGCGTGACGTACAGCGTCGCGCCCGCGGCGTCTTCGGTACAGTCATCGAGCGCGCGCCGCTCGGCGTGCGGGCTGCCGTAGGCCTCGTGCCAGCCCTCACCGATCACGCGCCCGTCCCGCACGATCACGCAGCCGACCATAGGGTTGGGATTCACCCTTCCCATGCCGCGCCGCGCCAATTCGAGCGCGCGGCGCATGTAAACTTCTTCTTTCAGAAAATCGCCTCCAAACAAAAAACGTCCCGAGCACAGAGACTTCGGGACGCAGTTTGCCGCAGAAACAAAAAAATCTGAAACGCCAAAAATGACATTTCAGAACAGCAAACAAGCGGAAAAACAGGCATAACGCCTTGCTTTCCGCGCGTTCTTCTTCCATCCAGACTATACTGTCGGCCTCGGAGTTTCACCGAATCCTGCATACCGCCAAAAGGCGTCCGCTCGCGGGCTATACCGCCGGTAGGGAATTGCACCCTGCCCTGAAGAACTCTGTATTCAGTTTTACATGAGTCATGATACACGCTGCAAACGCATATTGCAAGCTTTTTTTGCAGCATTTCCCGCAAATGTAAGCTTGTAGCGGGTGGGCAAACGTGTTATAATATTTCCATATTGCAGTTTTACGTGATAAAAAGGAGTTTGGACGTGAAAAATCGCGACCTGATACGAAATTTTTCCATCATCGCCCATATCGACCATGGTAAGTCGACGCTGGCAGACCGTCTGCTGGAGCAGTGCGAAGCCGTGTCCCAGCGCGAGATGGAGGAACAGCTGCTCGATAACATGGATCTGGAGCGCGAGCGCGGCATCACCATCAAGGCACGCGCGGTGCGCATGGAGTATAAGGCGGACGATGGGCAGGTCTATGAAATGAACCTGATTGATACCCCCGGCCATGTGGACTTCAACTACGAGGTCTCGCGTTCGCTCGCGGCGTGCGAGGGCGCGCTTTTGGTGGTCGATGCGGCGCAGGGCATCGAGGCGCAGACGCTGGGAAACACCTATCTCGCGCTGGACCACGACCTGGAGGTTGTGCCGGTCGTTAATAAAATCGATTTGCCTGCGGCGGACGCGCCGCGCGTCAAGCAGGAGATCGAGGACATCATCGGCATCCCCGCCGAGGATGCGCCCGAAATCTCCGCCAAAATGGGGCTGAACATCCGCTCGGTGCTCGAGCGCATCGTGAGCGATATCCCCGCGCCGGCGGGCGACGCGGACGCGCCGCTGCGCGCGCTGATCTTTGACAGCCAGTATGACCCCTATAAGGGCGTGATCGTCTATATGCGCCTGATGGATGGGCACATCGAGCCCGGCATGAAAGTGAAGATGATGGCGACCGGCGCGGAATTTCAGGTGCTGGAATGCGGCTATATGCAGCCGCTGGGGCTGTCGCCGCAGGACGGCTTGTATGCCGGCGAGGTCGGCTATTTCACGGCCTCGATCAAAAACGTGGCCGATACCCGTGTGGGCGATACGGTCACCGAGGCCGAAAGGCCGACGGACACGCCGCTGCCCGGCTACCGTCCGGCGCAGCCGATGGTGTTCTGCGGCATCTATACCGAGGACGGTTCTAAATATCCCGACCTGCGTGACGCGCTCGAAAAACTGCAGCTGAATGACGCGGCGCTGTCGTTCGAGCCGGAAAGCTCGGTCGCGCTGGGATTTGGTTTCCGCTGCGGCTTTCTCGGCATGCTGCATATGGAGATCATCCAGGAGCGTCTGGAGCGCGAGTTCGACCTCGATCTGGTCACAACGCTGCCCAGCGTTGTCTATGAGGTCAAGCTGACCGTCGGCAAGGTCGTCCACTGCGACAACCCGCACGATTACCCCGACCCGGTTTTGATCGAGGAGGCGCGCGAGCCGTTTGTCAAGGCCTCCATTATGACGCCGCAGGAGTTCGTCGGCAACATCATGCCTATGTGCCAGGATCGCCGCGGCGTATTTAAGGATATGAAATATCTGGACACCAGTCTGGTCGAATTGCATTATGAAATGCCGACCAATGAAATCATTTACGACTTTTTCGACGCGTTAAAGGCCCGTACCAAGGGCTATGCCTCACTGGACTACGAAATGGCGGATTACCGGAAAAGCGATCTGGTCAAGGTCGATATGCTGCTGAACGGCGAGCAGGTAGACGCACTGTCGTTCATCGCGCATCGGGAAAAGGCCTATGGCCGTGCCCGCCGCATCTGCGAAAAACTCAAGGAAAATATCCCGCGCCAGCTTTTTGAAGTGCCGATCCAGGCGGCGATCGGCGGCAAGGTCATCGCGCGCGAAACGGTCAAGGCGATGCGAAAGGACGTGCTCGCCAAGTGTTACGGCGGCGATATCACGCGCAAGAAAAAGCTCCTCGAAAAGCAGAAAGAGGGCAAAAAGAAGATGCGCTCGCTCGGCACGGTTCAGGTGCCGACGGAAGCGTTCATGGCGGTACTCAAACTGGATGAGGAATGATGAGCAGAACAAGTTATAATAAAAAGGCGCTCGGGCTGTACCTGCACATCCCGTTCTGCGCCTCCAAATGCGGCTACTGCGATTTTTATTCGGTGGCCGACGGGGGGCTGATGAAGCCCTATGTCGCCGCGCTTTTAACGCACATCCGGGAATACGGCGGCGTTTGCGGCGGCTATACGGTCGATACGGTGTATCTCGGCGGCGGCACGCCGTCGTGCCTCGGGCCGAAATACCTGAGCCGCATTCTGCAGGAGGTCAAAAATAAGTTTAAGCTCGATCCCGATGTGGAAATCACGGTCGAATGCAACCCCGAAAGCACGGACAAAAAGCTGCTCGACGCGCTCAAAAAAGCGGGCGTCACCCGGCTGTCGTTCGGCGTGCAGTCGGCGCATGAGGACGAGCTGCGCGCCATCGGACGCATCCACACATTCGAGCAGGCGCGCGGCGCGGTCGATTTGGCGCGGGAGCGCGGGTTCGACAATATCAGCCTCGACCTGATGTACGGCTTGCCCGGGCAGGACAAAGAGAAATTCCTTGAATCGGTGGAGGCCGCGATCGCGCTCGGCCCCCGGCACCTGTCGTGCTACGGCCTGCGGCTCGAGCCGACGACGCGGATGGGGCGCGAAAATCCTGTCCTGCCGGACGATGACGAGCAGGCCGACGCTTATCTCGCTATGTGCGCCCTGCTGCGCCGAAACGGCTTTGAACATTATGAGATCTCAAACTTTGCAAAATCGGGCTTCCGGTCGCAGCACAACCAGAAATATTGGGATTTATCCGAATATCTCGGCCTTGGCCCGGGCGCCCATTCCTATATGAACGGACGCAGGTTTTCGTTCGCCCGCGATCTGCAGGCTTACATAAACGGCGAGGATATCGTGCGCGACGAGGACGAGGTGCCGACCTACCAGCGGCAGGGGGAATACTTGATGCTGCGCCTGCGCACAGCGGACGGCATTGATTTTCTCGATCTCGAGAAGCGTTACAACATCGATTCCACACCGTATGAGGAGGCATTCCGCTCACTCATGGGGCAGGAACTGGTCGCCCACCAGGGCACGCGCTGGTTCCTGACGGAAAAGGGCTTTCTGGTTTCCAACAGCATCATCAACACCATTGTCGAAGCGGGGCAGCCCGGTTCAGACAGCTAATAAATATATTTGGAGGATATGCATTATGCGCGCAGTCATCACGGTCGTCGGTAAGGACCGCACCGGCATCATCGCAAAGATTTCCGATACCTTGTATACCCATCAGGTGAACATCGTCGATATTTCGCAGAATGTCATGGAGGATATGTTCGCCATGGTCATGCTGGTCAACATCGACAAGTGCACGGTCGATTTCACCGCGCTGGCCGACCTGCTCGACCGCGACGGCGAGGCGCTTGGCATGAAGATCCACACCATGCATGAGGATATCTTCGACGCCATGCACAAGATTTGAGGTGCCGAATATGTCGATGATCAACACGAAGGACATTCTGGAAACGATCAAAATGATCGAAGAGGAGCATCTCGATATCCGAACCATCACAATGGGCATTTCGCTGCGCGACCTTGCGAGCGAGGATATCCATGTGCTGGCGGACAAAGTGTACGAGAAAATTGCCCGCCGCGCGGAAAAACTGGTCTCGACCGGCGAGCAGATCGAGCGTGAGCTGGGCATCCCGATCATTAATAAACGCATTTCAGTCACGCCGATCGCCATGATCGGCGCGGTTACGGCTGCAAATAGCTATGTGCCGCTGGCTAAGGCGCTCGACCGCGCGGCGGCGACAACCGGCGTGAACTTTGTCGGCGGCTTTTCCGCGCTCGTGCAAAAAGGTTTCGCCAAGGGGGATGAGATCCTTATCAATTCCATCCCGGAGGCAATGGCCGAGACCGAGCTGGTCTGCTCGTCGGTCAATGTCGCGTCGACCAAGGCGGGCGTCAATCTGGACGCCATCGGCCTGATGGGCCGCATCATCAAGCAGACCGCAGAGCTGACGCGCGACAACGAATCCATGGGCTGCTCCAAGCTGGTCGTGTTTGCCAACGCAGTGGACGACAACCCGTTTATGGCGGGCGCGTTCCATGGCATCGGCGAGCCGGAAACAGTTATTAACGTCGGCGTATCCGGGCCGGGTGTGGTACAGTCTGCCATCCGCCGCGCGGGCGACTGCCCGATCGGTGAGATCGCGGACGTGATCAAAAAAACCGCGTTCAAGATCACCCGCATGGGGCAGCTGGTCGGCGCACTCGCGTCTGGGCGGTTGGGCGTGCCGTTCGGCATTGTTGACCTGTCGCTTGCGCCGACCCCGGCGATCGGTGATTCGGTCGCCCGCATCCTGGAGGAGGTCGGTTTGGAGACCTGCGGCGGCTGCGGCACGACCGCCATCCTTGCCATGCTGAACGACGCGGTCAAAAAGGGCGGCGTGATGGCGTCCTCGTCAGTCGGCGGCCTGTCGGGCGCGTTCATCCCGGTATCCGAGGATGAGGGCATGATCGCGGCCGCGCAGGCGGGCGTGCTGACGCTTGAAAAGCTGGAAGCAATGACCGCCGTGTGCTCGGTCGGCATCGATATGGTTGCCGTGCCGGGCGATACGACAGCCGAAGTGATTTCCGGCCTGATCGCGGATGAGATCGCCATCGGTGTTGTCAACTCCAAGACGACCGCCGTGCGCGTCATCCCGGCGGTGGGCAAAAAGGTGGGCGACATGGTCGAGTTCGGCGGTCTGCTGGGCAGTGCGCCCATCATGCCGATCTCGACGAAATCCCCGGCAAAATTCATTCACCGTGGGGGACGTATCCCCGCCCCCATCCAAAGTCTCAAAAACTAAAAAGGAAATGCCGCATCTCATTGGGATGCGGCATTTTTTACATTTTTGGCGCGGGGCGGCGTAGCTCGTAGATTAAATGGGGCATGTCTTTGCCGCGGTAATATTTTACACATTCTCCGGCGAGACGCATACAGCATGCCTCAGCGACCCGGCGCGAAGCGTGGTTTTCGGGACGGATCAGCGCGACCACACGGTCGGCCTCCAACCGCGTAAAAGCGTGATACAGAGCGGCTTGCGCGCATTCGACGCCGTAGCGTTCTCCCCAGTGTGTGCGGGCAACGATATAGCCGATCCCTATGTAGCTTTTTTCACCGACACGCTCAGACAAAGGCCCCGCGAGTGCGATCAGTTTTCCGGTTTTTCGATCGATTCCGGCGAGATAGCCGTAGCCATCCGTTTGGTAACGGGCAACCTGACCCGCGATCCAGTCGCAGATTTCATCGTAGCTGAAACCGTGCTCCCAAGCGTACATGGTTTTTTCATTCTGCAGGATCGGTGCGACAAGTCTAAAATCGTCGGCGCGGAGCCGTCGAAAGCCCAACCGGGCTGAAGTAAACTCATAGTGTTCCATCAATTTTTCTCCGAAAAAATGGTGCGGCGTTTTTTGCGCCGCACCATACTTGATTTGATAAAATTATTTGGTACCGAAAATGCGGTCGCCCGCGTCGCCCAGGCCGGGCATGATATAGCCGTGGTCGTTGAGCCGCTCGTCGATCGCGGCGACAAAAATCTCCACGTCGGGATGCGCGTCCTGCACCGCCTTCACGCCCTCGGGCGCGGCAATCAGGTTCAGCAGCTTAATGTGCTGGACACCGCGGCGCTTAAGGCCGTCAATCGCGGCGACGGCCGAGCCGCCCGTCGCAAGCATGGGGTCGAGCAGCAGCACGTCGCGCTCGTTGATATCGTTCGGCAGCTTGCAGTAATATTCGACCGGGTGCAGCGTCTGCGGGTCGCGGTATAGGCCAATATGGCCGACCTTGGCTGCCGGGATGAGCTCGAGCATACCCTCGACCATGCCGAGCCCCGCGCGCAGGATGGGCACGAGCGCGATCTTCTTGCCTGAGATCACATGAACCTTGGCCTCCGCAAGCGGGGTCTCAATGGTGATTTCCTTGAGCGGCAGGTCACGGGTCGCCTCATAGCACATCAGCATGGCGATCTCGGCGGTCGCCTCGCGGAATTCCTTGACGCCGGTCGTCTTGTCACGCATCAGGCTGAGCTTGTGCTTAATGAGCGGATGGTCCATTTCATGAACGGTAGCCATAGTCATAATCTCCTTTAAATAGAAAGTCAGGTTTGGCTCGCGAGGCGCGCTATGCGCTCGCGTTCGGCCTGCGGGCGGCGCAGATACGCCGCATCGAGCTGCTGGGGCGCCAGCCCCTCGCCGGCTGCGAAACGGGGCAGGGCGGCCAGCGCGACGCCGTATCCGCCGGGCCAGCGAAGCTCGCATGGCGCGAGGACAAGCCTCACGCACTGTTCTTTGAGTTTATTATAACACAGGTCGGCGCCATCTCCAACCAGAATTTGCGGATTTTCAGCGATTTCCCCCGCGAGCGCGTCGAGCTTGATCGCCCGGTCTTCACAAAGGCGGGTCAGCGCGCCGTTTTCATTGTGGAACAGGGCATTGTATACCTGTCCGGCGCGTGCGTCCATCACGCAGCACAGGCTGCCCGGCAGCGCGCGCGCGCCATGCGCCATGGCCTCCAGCGTGGATACGCCGACACAGGGCCTGTCCGCACCGAGCGCCAGCCCCTTGACGGTCGCGACGCCGATGCGGATGCCAGTAAACGAGCCGGGCCCGCAGGCGACCGCGAAGCCATCGATTTCAGAAAGCGAAACGCCGCAGTTTTGCAGCAGGCTTTCCGCCATGGGCAGAAGCGTGCGCGAATGGGTCAGGCCGCAGTTCTGAAAGCTCTGCGCAATGAGCTTTTCCCCATCGGTCAGCGCCACAGCGGCAGAAACGGCGGATGATTCAAAACTCAGAATTTTCAAGGCATAACCTCCCCAATCGTGACCACACGGTCGTCAGCACCCGCGCCATAGGAAATATGCACGGTTTGATAAGCTCCCGGCATAAACTCCAGCGCGTTTTCACTCCATTCGATGAGCACGATGCGCCGCCCGTCCAGATATTCGTCAAAGCCGATTTCAAACAGCGCCTCGCCGTCCAATATGCGGTATAGGTCAAAGTGCACGACAGGCCCCGCAGGCGTGTCGTATTCATTGGCAATGGCAAAGGTCGGGCTGGTCACACGCCCTGCATAGCCCAGCCCGCGCAGCACGCCGCGCGAAAACGCGGTCTTGCCCGCGCCAAGGTCGCCCGAAAACGCGACCACGTCGCCCGGGCGCAGGCGTTTGGCAAACTCTGCACCGAGGTTTTCGGTCTCTTCGGGGGAATGGGTCAAATACTGCATCACTGCGCGCCTTTCTATCAAAATCGTTACTATCATACCACGCTTCGCGTCCAATGACAAGCTAGGACAGCGCGGCTGTCTCGGTCGCGATGGTCTCGCAAAAGGCGCGGTCGTGCTCGACGAACAACAGCGTCGGACGGCAGGAAAGCAGCAGCCGCTCGATCTGCATACGGGAAAACACGTCGATAAAATTGAGCGGCTCGTCCCAAAGGTAAAGGTGGGCGCGCTCGCACAGGCTGCGCGCGATCAGCACTTTCTTTTTCTGCCCGGCGCTGAAGTCGGCCATGTCCTTTTCAAACTGAATGCGCGAAAAGTCCAGCTTTCGCAAAATGGCTTTGAATAGGCTTTCCTCAATGCCGCACGCGCGGGCATAGTCTTTCAGACTGCCGCGCAGGAACGACGCGTCCTGCGGCACATAGGAGATTTGAAGTCCGCTTCCGCGCGTGACCTCGCCGGTATGTGGGATATCCTGGCCGCCAATCAGCTTTAAAAGGCTCGACTTGCCGCAGCCGTTTGGCCCGGTGAGCGCGATGCGGGCGCCGCGTCGGACGGAAAGCCGGATGTTTTCGCATACGGGCGCGTCGCCATACTGCACGGTGACGCCGCCCAGCTCGACGAGCCGTTCGGTGCGGTAAACGAGGGGGGAGAGCTTGAGATCGTCCGCGATTTCGATGTTGTGCAGAAGCCCCTGCTTTTCCGCGGCCGCATTTTCACGCCGATCCTCGATCGACTTGGCGCGCTGCATCATTTTAGCCGCTTTGTGGCCGATATAGCCACGGTCGGGCCGCAGGCCGGAATTGCGCACATGTTTTTCCTTTTCCGTCCTGTCCGACCAAGCGGACGCGCGCTTCGCGGCCTCGTCCAGCCGGCGGATATCCTTTCTCAGCCGTTCGTTTTCGGCGCGCTCGAACGCATCCTGCCGCTGCTTGTTTGCAAACCAGCTGGAAAAGTTGCCTTGCTGCAATTCTATATTGGTTTTGTTCAGCGACAGGATGTGGTCGACACAGCCGTCCAGAAACGCGCGGTCGTGCGAAACGAGCAGAAACCCTTGCTTGCTGCGCAGATATTCCGCGACCAACGCGCGCCCCTCCATATCCAGATGGCTGGTCGGCTCGTCGATCAGCAGGAAATGACCGTCTCGGCTGAACAGCGCGGCAAGCAGCAGCTTCACCTGCTCGCCACCCGAGAGCGTTTGAAACGGCCGCTCCAGCAGGCTTTCGTCCAGCCGCAGCCGGTTCATTTCACGCAAAAGCCGCCAGCCTTCCAGATTCGGACAGGCCTTCTGCACGGCGTCTCCGGCGCTTGCATCCGCGTCCGCGATAGCAAACGGAAAATAATCAAACGGCACGCTGGCCGTGATACGCCCCTTGTAGGGATATAGGCCACGCAGCAGGTTCAAAAACGTCGTTTTGCCGCGTCCGTTCCGCCCGACTAGTCCCAACCGCCAATCGGTGTCCAGCCGCAGGGTGACGTTTTCAAAAATATTATCAAAGCTGCCCTCGTAGGCAAAAGTAAGGTCTTGCACCTCGATCATAGACATAAAAATGCACCTCCTCGCATCAAAACAGGCGCAAGAAAGCAAAGGATGCCTGTTTGGACGCGCAAAGGCGCGATAGGGCTGTCCGATGAAACGCTTTCTTGCAGGTAGGCATAAAAACACAAAACGGCTTGTGCCGCCCGTGCGTGCCTGACATCCATACAAGAGAGCTTATTTCATCTTTCCACCTCAAATCTGTTCTTTGCCCAAAGTATAGCGCAGTCCCGTGCGGTTGTCAAGCGCAGGGATATAAAAATCGGGTAAATTGAAAAAAGCCGCCTCTTTAGGCGGCTTTTGATGCCATGTTTTTAAAATAATCCGGTGATCTTGCCGTCTGCGTCCACGTCGATCTTTTCAGCAGCCGGGCATTTGGGCAGGCCGGGCATAGTCATGATCGCGCCGGTTTCGACGACGACGAAGCCCGCGCCCGCGGCGAGCCGCACCGAGCGGACGTTCACAACGAATTCGGTCGGCCGTCCGAGCAGCGCCGGATCGTCCGACAGCGAATACTGCGTTTTGGCAATGCAGACGGGCAAGTGACCGAAGCCCAGATCTATAATGTTTTGCAGTTCCTTGTGCGCCGCAGGCGCGATGGACACGCCGAGCGCGCCGTAGATCTCCTTGGCGATCTTACGAATCTTGTCTTCAAGCGGCAGATCGTCCTCATAGAGCATATGGAAATCGGCCTCGTTTTTCTCCAAAACGGCGAGCACCTCGTTTGCCAGCGCCTTGCCGCCCTCGCCGCCCTTGGCGAACACCTCACTGAGCGCAACGCGCACGCCGCGTCCCGCGCAGTGTGCGCGGATAAACTCCATCTCCTCCGCCGTGTCGGATGGGAACGCATTGACCGCTACGACGACCGGCACGCCGAACTTCTTGATATTGTCCAGGTGTGCATCCAGATTGCAGATGCCCCGCTCGAGCGCTTTGAGATCGGGCGCGTTCAGTTCCGCCTTGGGCACGCCGCCGTTGTATTTAAGTGCGCGTACGGTCGCGACCAGCACGACGCAGTCGGGCGAGAGGCCGGCCTTGCGGCACTTGATGTCCATGAATTTTTCCGCGCCAAGGTCGGCGCCGAAGCCTGCCTCGGTGACCGCGATATCGGAAAGCTTGAGGGCGAGGCGGGTCGCCTGCACGCTGTTGCAGCCGTGGGCGATGTTGGCGAACGGGCCGCCATGCATCAGGCAGGGGGTGCCCTCGAGTGTCTGCACCAAGTTCGGTTTGATCGCGTCGCGCATCAGGGCGGCCATGGCGCCCTCGGCACGCAAATCTTTTGCGTAGATCGGCTTTCCGGCATAGGAATAGGCGACCAGGATATTTCCGAAGCGCTTTTTCAGATCGTCCAGATCGCTCGCGAGGCAGAGGATCGCCATAATTTCGCTTGCGACCGTGATCATGAAGTGGTCCTCGCGCGGCACGCCGTTTAATTTGCCGCCCAGGCCGATGGTGATATTGCGGAGCGCACGGTCGTTCATGTCCATGACGCGTGTGAAAATGATGCGGCGCGGATCGATATTTAAAAGATTGCCCTGCTGCATGTGATTGTCCAGCATGGCGCAGAGCAGGTTGTTCGCAGCGGTGATGGCGTGCATATCGCCGGTGAAATGCAGGTTGATATCCTCCATCGGCACGACCTGCGCATAGCCGCCGCCGGCCGCGCCGCCCTTAACGCCGAACACCGGCCCGAGCGAGGGTTCCCGCAGCGCGATCATCGCTTTTTTGCCAAGCGCCGCAAGCGCCTGCCCAAGGCCGACGGTCGTCGTCGTTTTGCCCTCTCCCGCGGGGGTTGGATTGATTGCAGTGACCAGCACGAGTTTGCCGTCTGGTTGGCTTTCCGCTTTTTTCATCACGTCGGCGGAGAGCTTTGCTTTGTATTTGCCGTAAAGCTCCAGATCGTCGGCCGAAAGCCCGGCAGTCTCGGCGACCTCAGTGATCGGGCGCAGTTTGCAGCTCTGCGCGATTTCAATATCGGATAACATGCGTGTTTCCTCCCGTTTCAGAATAAACAATGACACTATTATAGCATATATTACACAGCTTTCCAGCAGGAAAGACGAAAATTTTGCCGAAATTAGTCCTCGCATCCGGCGCTTGATTGTGGTATAATGAAAACCGTTATTTCCGGAAAAGGAGGCGAGCCGTGTGGGAGCGTTCAAGGCGGCCAAGCACTACCTGAAAAATACCGACCTGTATTTGCTGTTTCTTGCGCTGCTGTGTTCGGCGTACGGCGTCGTGTTGGTTTACAGCGCAACGCGGGCGAGCGGGTCGTCGCGCTATATCATGATACAGAGCTTGGCGACAGTGGTGGGCGTGGCGGCGTTCGTCATTATGTCGCTGATCGATCTGGAAGCGATGAGCAATTGGTGGAAGATATTTGTCGTGCTCAATATCCTGCTGCAATTGACGCTCATCCCCTTTGGAAAGTGGGCGAACGGGCAGCGAAGCTGGATCGAAATTGCAAACGGCGCGTTCAGCCTGCAGCCCGCCGAGCTTGGCAAACTGCTGTTTGTGTTCACTTTTGCCGCGCATTTGTCCGAGATCCGCGAACATGTGAGCGAGTGGCGCGGCATTTTGGTGCTCGGCCTGCACACGCTGCTGATGATGGGGGCAATCGTGCTTTCATCAAAGGATACGGGCATGGCGATCCAATATTTTATGATCGCACTGGTCATGATGTTCGCGGCCGGGCTGTCCTACAAATGGATCGGGCTGGGCGCGGTGCTGGGCCTGCTCAGTGTGCCGGTATTGTGGAACTTTGTGTTCAAGGATTATCAGAAAAACCGAATATTGGTGCTGTTTGATCCGTCTATCGACCCGAATACGGCGTATCAGACAACACAGGGAAAAATTGCGATTGGCTCAGGGCAGTTTTGGGGACAGGGCCTTGGCAACGGCGCGATGACGCAAATGGGCATTGTGCCCGAGCGCCGCACTGACCTGATTTTTTCAGTTGCGGGCGAGGAGCTCGGCTTTGTCGGCTGTATGGCGATTATCGGGCTGCTGCTGCTGCTCATCCTGCGCCTGATGTATGTGGCGTTCCGCGGCAGCACTGGTTTTTCGTCGCTGCTGGCGGTCGGCATTTGCAGCATGTTTTTATTTCAGACGTTTATGAATATCTTTATGGTCATCGGGCTGCTGCCCGTCATGGGCTTAACGCTGCCGTTTTTCTCCTATGGCGGCACATCAGTCGTCACGATGTACGCCGCGCTCGGAATCGCGGCGGGTGTACGAATGCGCGAAAAACCAAGCTGGCTGCAATAAATAAAAAACAGGCTGTTGCATATTATGCAACAGCCTGTTTTATTAAATCAGAAGCCGCAGGTAAAAGATACCGTCCCGCGCGCCGCAATCCAGTGAACAATTGTATTTGCGGGCGAAATTAGCAATGGACTGCATACCGTAGCCGTGCCCGTTCTGATCGGCCAAAAGGAGGCAGGTCTTGGGGGCGAGCCGCAGCGTGCCGGAGAATGGATGCGCAGTTCGCTGCCGGCATATGGCCCCTCACTTCCACATAGACCACATCCTCGAGCAGCACGGTCTGCAGGCCGCCGGGCGTGCGGAAAGAGATCTGCCGCCGCACTAGGGGACGGTGTGCAAGCGATTCGGATGTATCCTCCAGCACAGAAAACAACGCCTGCCGGGTAACTGGCTTGAGCAGATAATCGGATGCTTTTACCGAAAACGCTGGCAGCGCGCAATCCGGGCTTTTTGTGGCAAAAACGATTCTGCCCTTATCGTTTCGGCGGCGCAGCGTACGCGCCAGTTCGATGCCCCCTTGGCCGCTGAGCAGGATGTCGAGCAAATATAGATCATATCCGCTTCCCGCCTGCTCGATCTCTTCGAGCAGCGCCGCGCTTTCGGAAAAGACGGAAACCGCCAGCGCAATGTCCGGATGGACAGACGCATACTCCTTGACCATGGCAGCTATGTCCGCTGCGTCGTCGGGAGTGTTGTCACAAATGGCAACGCGCATGTGCTGAACCTCCTAAAATTCCTGCGGTACCCCCCGCATGAAAAACTTTCTTATATTCCAGTATAATAAAAAATTACAAAAAATCAAAGGAAATGACAGGACAAACCGAATAAATCACACAAAACGCCCCTCGTTTCTCATATTTAGGAAAAAGAATTGAGCCGAAGCGCAATGCGCAAAAAAACACCCGCTCAGTGTGGCGGGTGGTTTTCTGCAATTATCTTCTGCGATTGTAACGGTTATATCGTGAGCGCATCATCTTGCGCTGCTTGCGGCGGCGCATGCGGCCGAAAGTCAGGTTAAAGATCACATAAAGCACAATGAAAATCAGCAGCACAACGAGTATGACCTTGAAAACCGTGCCCTTGAAAAAGTTTTCGAGCTTGTCCGCATAGTAGAGCACCTTGGAAAGCTCAACATCGTTGAGCGCGACCAGCTCCACCGTGCCGTATTCCACGCCGCCATAGGAGAACGTCATGCTGCCGATGACATCGCCCGCCTTGATCGGCGCGTTCTGGCTTTCGGGGACTGTAATCTGTTTTTCCATATCTTCCGGGTCAAGATCCTTGGGAATGGAGGCATTTAAGTCGCGTCCGGCGGTCAGGACAAGTTTGGTCGTGTCCGCCGACAGGCGGACGTCGATCTGCTGGATGGCGTCGCCCTGCTTGGCAAGCGTCTTGGAGACAAAATTCTCATAACCCCATTCAAACAGCCGTTTGGTTTCGGTAAAGCTCTTGGCAACGGTCGAGGAGTCGGGTGCGTCGGCGCAGCCCAGCACGACCGAAAAGAGCTTGGCGTCGCGCCGGTTGGAGTAAGAAACCAGGCAGTTGCCGGCCTCGGAGGTATGCCCGGTCTTGATGCCTTTGGCATAGGCATAGAACCACGGCTGGTATGAACTGAAGATGAGCTGGTTGGTCGTAAAAATAATGCGTTCGTCATGCATATTCGTTTTAGCCATGCGGTGCTGCGCGGTGTTGACCACGGTCGCAAACGTTTCGTCTTTCATGGCTTCCTGCGCAATGGTGTATAGGTCGCGCGCAGTGGTATAGTGGTCATCGCTGTGCAGGCCATTGGGGTTGACGAAATGCGTGCCGGTGCAGCCCAGTTCGGACGCCCTGGCATTCATCATATCGACAAAATTTTCGATCGTGCCGCCGACGTGGCGTGCGAGCATGTTGGCGGCCTCATTGGCCGAGGGCAGCATGAGCGCATACAGCAGATCGAGCACCTTAACCTGCTCGCCAACCTTGATATCCGCATTGGAGGCATCCCACGTCACATCGTGGAAATCGGCTTCTTCCGCGGTGACCACATCGTCCATATTGGCGTTTTCCAGCACGATCAGCGCGGTCATGATCTTGGTGGTCGAAGCGGGATACCGCTTCTCGTCCGCACTTTTTTCATAGAGCACCATGCCGGTGTCCGGGTTGACAAGGATCGCCGCGGTCGCGTCGATCTTAGGGTCGTCAAGCGCGGCTGCACGCGGCGTGAACGCAGGGCAAAACAGAGTAAGCAGCAGCAACAGCGCGGTGAGCCGATGGGTCAAAACCTTATTTTTCATCATTGCCACCCAGCGAAAAGTCAGCGTCGGTGAAGCGTCCGCGGATCGCGGCGGGCTTGGGCGGCGTGCGGCGCAGCGGATCGTAGCGGAATGCGCGGCAGTGGTAGCCGGCTTCGACCACGCCGTGTTTCCGGCAGGTCAGTTTTTCACCGTTTGCCAAGGGGGTGCCGTTTACACAGTAGGTACAGCGGGGTTCAATATCTTTACGCAGCAGCTTATCAAGCTTCATGCGGTTCACTCCTTACGGTTACAGATAACCGTATTATAGCGCATCATCCGACTTTTTTCCACCCCAATTCGGAAATAAACCGATGAAAAGCAGTGCCCAGGCCGCAATCAGCGCGGGGATGGGCGCGGGCGGATCGCTCGGGACCAGCGAGACCATTGCCGGGACCGAGCTGGGAGACAGCAGGCACCAGGCGAGCGTCATTCCTGCGGCAAACAGCCCGTGCAGGGCCTTGCCGAGGGTAAAGCGGCGCATATCGAGCGAATAAGGTGCGAGCAGTGCGCGCGCCTGACAGTGTACGCTCAGGCCGCCGAACCCGAGCAGCAGCGAGACGATGGGGAGCAGCACCGCGGAGGGCAGTGCGCTGCCGCGCAGATGGTCGAGCCCGCAAGTCAGTTCGAGCAGCCCGGAAAACGCGGCGCCGCCGGGCACGGTCTCCAATATTGGGTGAAGCAGCCGCAGCAGGATGGAGAACAGCACGATAAACGCGGTGACGGTCAGCGCGGTCTGCGCCGCGCTCTGCGTTGCGCCGCAGAGCGCGGCTGCAAAGCCCTCGGACGGCTTTGCCGCCGGCCGCAGGGCGCCGGATCGGTCTGTACGACCACGGGCTACGAACAATCCGGCAAGCAGCGCCGCGAGCGCATGAAAGAAATAGAGCATCCACCCGGCGCGCGCGCTGCCAAACAGCGCAAGCCCGCAAAGGCCGACGCAGAACGCAGGGCTTGCGCAGTTGCAGAAAGATACCGTGCGCGCGGCATCATCCCGGCTGATCGCGCCGGTCTTGAGCAGGTCGGCCACGGTTGCCGCGCCGACCGGATAGCCGCCGACCAGCCCCAGCGCGACCGCGGGTGCGGCGGCAGGCGGCAGGCCGTACAGCAGGGCGAGCGGGCGGGCGAGCAGACGGGCGATCATGTCCGCCGCCCCGGTGCGTGTGAGCAGCCCGCTTGCGACGAAAAACGGGAAAAGCGCAGGCAGCGCCTGTCCCGCAGCAAGGGCGAGCCCGTCGCGCACGCCCTGCGCGCTTTCTGCGGGGCACAGGAGGAATGCCGCGGTCATTGCGGCGGCGAGCAGCAGCGCGCCCGGATTTTTCATGGCTGTCACCTCGTTTTTGCTTTTATCCTACGCGCCGCCGTCAAGTTTGATGCTGTCGCCGCATACAATTGCCCGAACGGAGGAGAACGCATGGCACATGACGTGTTTGCCGACCGGCAGCTGCTGGACGACCTGCGCAGCGACCGGCCGCGCGTGGAGATCATCGGCAACAGCCGGGTGGTGGTCGAGAACCACAAGGGCATTTTGGAATACGACGACACGCTGCTGCGTGTCAAATGCAGCGGCTGCGAGGTACGCATCACAGGGGATGAACTGGCGCTCGCCGCGCTCACGCTCGACGAGCTCGCGGTGACCGGTACGATCGTGTCGGTCGAATATCGGACAGGAGGATGAAACGATGATAGGTCGGTGGCTGAGACTGGCGCGGGGGCAGGTGCGCGTCCGGGTGACAGGTGCAAGCCTGCCACGCTTTCTCAATGTGTGCGCGCTGAACAACCTGATCCTGCGCCGCATGAAGCGCACCGATTGGAACGAGATGTACTGCGTGCTGTCGGTCGAGGACTTTAAAAAGCTGCGGCGTTATATGGGACGGACAGGGTGCCGCGTGCACATCGTGGATCGCCGCGGCGCGCCGTTCCAGGTAGAGCGGTTCCGTCCGCGGTATGCGCTTTGGGGCGGGGTGCTGCTGCTCTGCGCGCTGTGCTGGATCATGACAAGCCGGGTCTGGTCGATCGAAACACGGCTGTCGTCCAACCTGCCGCGCGCTGAAATTCTGTCTCAGCTCGAGACGCTGGGCGTGCAGATCGGCGTGCCGCGCCGGTCGATCAACGCCAAGCAGGTGCGCTGGCGTATGCTGCAATTGCAGCCGGATATTACGTTTTTCGCGCTCAACGTGCAGGGGAATCGCTTGGTCGTCGAGGCGCGCAGCGTGGTCGACCAGCCCGAAATGCTTGATGAGGACGCTGTCGTCAAGGTGGTCGCCGCGCGCGACGGCGTGGTGGGGAACATGAACGTGCAGGAGGGTGCGCCGCTCGTCAAACCGGGCGACGCGGTACAGGCGGGCGACACGCTCGTGAGCGGCCTTGTACCGCCGACCAATGAGACCGGGCGCTACCATCTGACCCACGCACGCGCCGAAGTGCAGGCGCATACCAGCTATCAGGTGGAGGCGAAGCGCGCGCTGGCCGTAGAGAAAAAGGTCTATACCGGCAAGGTAAAAAAGCAATATGCGCTGGTTTTTGGGAAAAGACGGTTAAATTTGTATTTTGGGAGTGGAATTTCAGGGGGCACTTGTGATAAAATAGTAGAAACTAAGACGGCATGGCTGTCGGACAGCGTGGTGTTCCCGGTTTCGCTCGTGGTGCAGACCTACACGTATTATGAACGGAAGCCAGCCGCGCGCGCGGCGGAAGATGTCGGAGCCGATATGCTGTCCCGCGCGCTCTCCGCCATTGCCGCAGGTATGGACGGCACGGTAACCGGGCACGATTACACCGTTACGGAGCAGGATGGCGCGGCCGTGCTGAAGCTTTCCGCGCAGGGGCTTGAGCAGATTGGCGTGGAGGCGCTCGACGACAGCGAGATCCCCGAAACGCCGCCGCCTCCGCAGGAAGAGCAATAAACAGAAAGCAAGGTGCGACTACTATCGAAAAGATCATGGAAGTAGAACAGCTCGAACTGGTCATCACCGTGTTCGGTGCGTTCGATGAAAATATTAAGCTGATCGAGCGGGAATTCAACGTGTCGGTCGTCAGCCGCGGCTCGGAAATCAAGATCACGGGCGAAGACGGGGATGTTGCGGCGGCTGAGCACACGGTCCGCGCGCTCATGGGAATGGCCGCGCGCGGCGAGGCCATCGGCACGCAGACGGTGCAGTACGTCATCGGCCTTGCGCGCGAGGGCCGTGAAGCCGAGGTGCAGACCATGGGGCGCGACGTGCTTTGCATCACGGCAAAAGGCAAGCCGGTCAAGGCCAAGACACTGGGGCAGAAGAAATATATGGAAGCCATCCGCAAAAACACGGTCACCATCGGCGTCGGCCCCGCGGGCACGGGCAAGACCTATCTCGCGGTGGCCGCAGCAGTCGCCTCATTCCGGGATAAGCGCGTGTCCCGCATCATCCTGACGCGGCCGGCGGTCGAGGCGGGGGAAAAGCTGGGCTTTCTGCCCGGCGACCTGCAAAGCAAGGTCGACCCCTATCTGCGTCCGCTGTACGACGGCCTGTTCGACATGCTGGGCGCGGAGAATTTTGCGAAATACCAGGAGCGCGGGGCGATCGAGGTCGCGCCGCTCGCCTATATGCGCGGCCGCACGCTGGACGACAGCTTCATCATTCTGGACGAGGCGCAGAACACGAGCCCCGAGCAGATGAAAATGTTCCTGACCCGTCTGGGCTTCGGCTCGCAGGCGGTCATCACGGGCGACGTGACGCAGATCGACCTGCCGGACGGCAAGACTTCGGGGCTCAAGGAAGCGATCCGCGTGCTGGACGGGGTCGAGGGCATTGCCCAGTGCTTCCTCACGGACAAGGACGTGGTGCGTCACGAGCTGGTACAGCGCATCGTCAAGGCGTATGCTGAATATGAAAGCAAAAAAGGGAAGGCCAAGGGGCCGGCCAAAAAGCTGCCGCCCCGCCGCAGGGAGGACAAGCGATGAACCATCAAATCAACATCGCGTTTGAAACCGCGGTGCCCGGGGAAGCTGAAGTTCGCGCGCTGATCGAAGCGTGCGCCAAGCGCGTGCTCGAAAGCGAGAGCACCAGTTTTGACGCGGCGGTAGACGTGACCGTGGTGGACGCCGAAGCCATCCGCGAAGCCAACCGCGATTTTCGCGAAAAGGACGCGGTGACCGATGTGCTGTCGTTCCCAATGTACGAATTTGTAAACGGTATCCCGCAGGAGGAACTCGAGCCCGAGCCGGATACGGGCCGCGTCATGCTGGGCGATATGCTGCTGTGCTACACCCGCGCAGTGGAGCAGGCGGAGGAATTTGGGCACAGCCCCGCGCGGGAATGCGGTTATCTGACCACCCACTCAGTGCTGCACCTGTTGGGATACGACCACGAGCGGGGCGACGCAGACACGGCGCTGATGCGCAAAAAGGAAGAGGACAACCTCTCTTTTCTGGGGCTCAAAAGGGAATAAGATGAAAAAAGAGATCAGAAAACTGCATGAGAGCTTCCAGCACGCGTTTCGCGGACTGGGTCTGTGCATCCATGGGGAACGAAATTTCCGCGTGCATATGGTGGCCGCGTTCTATGTGACGATTTTCGCGCTCATGGGACGCGCTTCAGCAGTTGAGGGCGCGATTTTATGCGTGTGCTTTGGACTGACGATGGGCGCTGAGCTGATGAACACCGCGATCGAACGCCTGTGCGACAAGCAGGCGAGCGGGTACGACGGCATGGTGCGCAACGCCAAGGATATCGCGGCGGCCGGGGTGTTCGTTTGCGCGCTGGCGTGCGTCGCGGTCGGCCTATGCCTGTTTTTGGGACGCGGCCTGCTGTTTGCCGCGCTTTCGTACTTAACCGGACATTTGTGGGCGGCGGCGCTGATTTTGATATCCGCACCGCTCGCACTGCTTTTTATTTTTCGATATGGGAGAATTCAATGAATCATATTTTAAAGACCGCGGTCGTATCGGTAGTCGGCCGTCCGAACGTCGGTAAATCGACGCTGACGAACAAGCTGGTTGGCCAAAAGGTCGCCATCGTGTCCTCCAAGCCGCAGACGACGCGCACGCGCATCACGGGCGTTTTAAACGAGGGCGACACGCAGTATGTCTTTCTGGACACGCCCGGTCTGCACAAGCCGCGTTCCCGTCTGGGGGATTATATGTGCAAGGTCGTGACCGATACGGTCTCCGAAGTCGATCTTGCGGCGCTCGTCGTCGAGCCGATCGCAAACGTCGGTCCGGCGGAGGAAACGCTCATCGCGCAGATCAAGCAGCACCATATGCCCGCTGTGCTCGTCATCAACAAGATCGATACGCTCCGAAAGGAGGAACTGCTCGCGGTCATCGCGGCCTATGCGGCGGCGCACGATTTCGAGGCCATCATCCCGGTTTCTGCGCGCACGGGCGAGGGGCTTTCCGATCTGCTCTCAGAGTTCCATAAATATGCGCTCGAGGGTCCGCAGCTTTTCCCGGACGATATGGTGTCCGACCAGCCCGAGCGTCAGCTCGCGGCCGAGATCGTCCGCGAAAAGATGCTCCGCCTGCTCGACCGGGAGGTGCCGCACGGCGTGGCCGTCGGCATTGAGCGATGGAACGAGCGGGAGGACGGCCTGATTGAGATCGGCGCTAACATCTATTGTGAGAAATCGAGCCACAAGGGCATCATCATCGGCAAGCAGGGCGCGATGCTCAAGGAGATCGGCGTGCAGGCGCGCGCGGATCTGGAGAAAATGCTTGATACGCGCGTCTTTCTGGAGTTGTGGGTCAAGGTCAAGGAGAATTGGCGCAACAACCAGTATCAGATGCGCAACTTTGGGTATGAGGATCAATAAATGGCTGAGGTCAAGCTGCGCGCGCTTGTGCTGCGTGAGGTCGATTTTGGCGACTATGACCGGTACCTGACAGCGCTTTCTGAGGGCGGACGGAAGATCGAAATTCTCTGCAAAGGCGTGCGCCGCGGCGCAAAACAGCAGATTCCGGCGGCGCGCCAGTTTTGTTTTTCCGAATTTGTCCTGTTCGAGCGCGGGGGGCGGTATACGCTGCGCGAAGCCGATTTTGTGCACAGCTTCTGGGATTTGACGCAGGATATCGAGGCGTATGCGCTCGCATGCTATCTGGCTGAACTGGCCGCAGCGCTGACGGCCGAGGACGAGGACAGCCCGGCAGTCTGCCGGCTGCTGCTGCTGGCGTTTCGCGCGCTTTCGGGGAAAAAGCGGGAGGGGGCGCTTGTCAAGGCCTCGTTCGAGTGGCGGCTGATGGCTGAAAGCGGCTACGCGCCCGATCTGGCTGTCTGCGGCGTTTGCGGGCGAGCCGTCGGCCAGCCGCCCGTTTGCTTTTCGGTGCGCGCGGGCACTGCGGCGGACGAGGCCTGTGCGCGGCGGATCGGGGGCGATTATACGCGTCTCGCCGACTCTGCGCTGCGCGCGCTTATGCACGTGCTCACCTGCGAGCCCGGCAAGGTTTACGCGTTTGCGCTGACCGGGCCTGCGCGCGCGCAGTTCTGCGCGCTTGCCGAGCAATACGTGCTGTATCATCTGGGGCGCGGTTTTGACAGCCTGCAATTCTATCAATCTATCATCAAACCAATCGGAGCAAAGAAATGAATAAATTAGGGGAGAAATCACTCAAAACCTTAGAATATTTCACCATATTGGAGCGGCTCGGCGCGCATGCGGCGAGCGAGGAGGGCAAGCGCAAATGCCTCGCCCTGCGCCCGCTGGACGACCATGAGCAGGCGGCGCTCTGGCTGCGCCAAACCACGGATGCGAAAGATCTGATGGTGCGGCAGGGCAGCCCGGCCTTTGGCGGCGTGCGGGAGGTGGGCGCGATTTTGGCGCGCGCCGACCGTGGCGGCGTGCTGAATCCGCGCGAGCTGCTGACAGTTGCGGGCGTGCTGACAGCCGCGCGCCGTGCGGCCGCCTATGACGCCGAGCACGAGGAAAAGACGACGCTTACGCCGGTATTCGGCCTGCTGTCCGGCAACCGCGCGCTGGAGGAGTCCATCACAACGGCGGTCGTATCCGAGGAGGAGATCGCGGACGGCGCGTCTGCCGAGCTGCTTTCTATCCGCCGTGAAATGCGGCGCATTTCGGGCAAGGTGCGCGAAACGCTGGGGCGAATGATCTCGGGCGAACGCTCGAAGTATTTGCAGGAGGCCATCGTCACCCAGCGAAACGGGCGTTACGTCGTGCCTGTCAAAGCAGAGCATAGGGGCGATGTGCCCGGCATGGTGCACGACACCTCGTCCACCGGCGCGACCGTGTTCATCGAGCCCGCCGCGGTGGTAGAGATCAACAACCAGATCAAGGTGCTCGAGGGCAGGGAAGAAGCTGAGATCGAGCGTATTCTGGCGGAATTGTCGGCGGAGGTCGCGGCCTATAAGGACGCGCTCGCGCAGGATTACGACGCGCTGACCACGCTCGATTTTATTTTCGCACGCGCAAAGCTGTCGTTTGAGCTGAACGCGCAGCCGCCTGTTCTCAAACCCGAGGGCGGGGCGTGCCGCTTGCTGCGCGCGCGTCATCCGCTGCTCGATAAGGACAAGGCCGTGCCGATCGACATCGCCATCGGCGGGGAGTACGACACGCTCGTCATCACCGGGCCGAACACGGGCGGCAAGACGGTGTCGCTCAAAACGCTCGGCCTGCTCAGTCTGATGGCGGCGAGCGGCCTGCATATTCCGGCGGGCGAGCAGTCGGAAATTGGCTTGTTTGAGCATATCTATGCGGATATCGGCGACGAACAGTCGATCGAGCAGTCGCTCTCCACCTTTTCCGCGCATATGAAGACCATTGTGTCCATCATGGATGTGTGCGGACAGGGCGATCTGGTACTGTTCGACGAGTTGGGAGCGGGCACCGACCCGGTCGAGGGCGCGGCGCTGGCGGTCGCGGTGATTGGCTATGCGCGGCAGATGGGCGCGTGTGTCGCGGCGACCACGCACTATGCCGAGCTCAAGACCTTTGCGCTGACGACGGACGGCGTGGAAAATGCCTCGTGCGAATTTAACGTCCAGTCGCTCCAGCCGACCTACCGTTTATTGACCGGCATTCCCGGCAAGTCGAACGCGTTTGCGATCGCGGGGCGTTTGGGGCTGTCGCCGACGATTATCGAGCGCGCCCGCGAGCAGGTGTCCACCGAGGACGCCCGCTTTGAGGACGTTTTGGCTGAGCTCGACCGCGAACGCCGCCGGGTCGAGCAGATGCGCGACGAGGTCGCGCGTATGCGGGCACAGGCGCAGTCCGAGCGCGATAAAATGCGCGCGGAACGCGACGCAGCGGAGTCCAAAATCGACAAAATGCTCGAAAGCGCGCAGTCGCGCGCCGACCGCATGCTGAAGGACGCGCGTATGACGGCGGAGACCGTGTTTGACGAGCTGGAAACGCTCAAAAAGCAGTCCAAACAGAGTCTGGCCGGACAGAACCTGGCCGCCGCAAAAGCCGCGCTGCGCGGCGTCATCACGCAGACGGAAAACGAGCAGCGCCGCGGCGCGGAAAAGCGGACGGTCGAGCCCGAGGAGCAGCGTCCGGTCAAGCCGGGAGACCGCGTTAAGCTTTTGAATGTCGCGGGCGTGACGGCAAGCGTGCTGTCGCCCGCGGATAAGGACGGCAACGTGCAGGTGCAGGCGGGCGCAATGAAGATGACCGTCCGGCAGGACGAGATGCGCCTTGTGCGGGAGGAAAAGAAAAAGCAGGTGCAGCCGCGCCGTACCGGGCCTGCCCCCAAACTGAACCTTGCCGCCGCCGACCGTGAGGTCGACGTGCGCGGCATGATGGTGGAGGAGGCGCTTTTGGAGGTCGACAACTTCCTGTCCCGCGCGCTCATGGCCGGCCTGCCTACCGCCACGATCATCCACGGCAAGGGCACTGGCGCGCTGCGCACGGCTGTGCAGCAGCACCTGCGCCGCAATAAACGCGTCAAGAGCGTGCGTTCAGGCGTGTACGGCGAGGGTGAACAGGGCGTAACGATCGTCGAACTTGGTTAAATCGCGGCAGGTTTTGCGGAAGAAAAAGTTTGCATCAGGGCAAAATGCCCGAGGAGGATGCGGTTTTCTTCAGGAAATTCAGCGAAAACGCTGCCGCGCGCCCGCTAAATGACACTTGACGAAACCGCGAAAACGCGCTAGACTATAACTATATTGGATTTGAAGAAATAGGAGCGATGCAGATTATGTTTTCTAAAGAGGTACAGGTGACCAATCAGGTAGGTTTATATGCCCGTCCCGCCACTTTTTTCATTCAGAAAGCCAACGAGTTCAAGTCGACCATTCTGGTAGAGAAGGAAGAGCGCCGCGTTAATGCCAAGAGCCTGCTCGGTATCCTTTCCCTTGGCATCACCAAGGGGACGACCATCAACCTCATCGCCGATGGTCCGGACGAGGAGGAAGCTGTGGCTGCGCTGGTCGAGCTCATCACCTCCAATTTCACGGACTAAGTTTACCGCACCGCCCTACGTAAAGCGCCGAAATCATTCGGCGCTTTTTTTATACTGGAAAGGAGAAACGCGCCATGACAAGAGAACAGCTGCGGGAACGCGTGCGCAAGCTGCCGCTTTCGCCGGGCGTGTATCTGCACAAAGACCGGACCGGCAAGGTCATCTATGTGGGCAAGGCCAAAGCGCTTCGCAACCGCGTGAGCAATTATTTTCAGACGCCTGAGCGCCTGAACGCCAAAACAAGGCAGCTTGTTAGCCATATCGACGATTTTGACATCATCGTGACCGAGACCGAGTTTGAAGCGCTCGTGCTGGAAAACTCGATGATTAAAAAGTACAAGCCCAAATACAACATCCTGCTCAAAGACGATAAGGGGTATCCCTATATCCGGCTGACCGTGCAGGCAGATTACCCGTCGTTTTCGGTCGTCTCCAAGCCCGCGCAGGACGGGGCGCGCTATTTTGGCCCTTATCCGGGCCGCGTCGCCGCGCGCCGCGCCATCGATACGATCAGTGAGGCGCTGCAGCTGAAAACCTGCTCGCGTGTCTTCCCGCGCGACATTGGCAAAGATCGTCCCTGTCTCAACCAGCATTTGGGGCGCTGCTGCGCGCCCTGCACGGGCAGGGTGCCGCCGGAGGAATACAAGGCGCTGATCGCGCAGGCCATCGCCCTGTTTGAGGGCAACGCCAAAGCGCTCGAAAGAGAGCTGAATGAAAAAATGGCCGAAGCGTCCGAGCAGCTGCAGTTTGAACGCGCCGCCGTGCTGCGAGACCGCCTGCGCGCGGTGCAGAAGCTGGGCTCGCGGCAGCACGTCGTTGCGGGCGCGTTCGCCGAGCTGGATGTGATCGCGTTCGTGCAGGGGGAAACGCGCGCGTGTGTCTGCGTGCTGCACTATGGCGGCGGTGCTCTGCAGGACAAGGAGTATACGCTGTTCCATGTGACGGAAAGCGATCCACCCGAGGTGCTGGCGGCGTTCATCAAGCAGTATTACGCGCAGCGCGGTGCGGCGCCCAAAACCGTGCTGCTGTCGCACGAACTGGAGGAGCAGGAGGCGATCGCGGAATACCTGTCCTCGATCGCCGAGCGCCGGGTCGAGCTTGCCGTGCCGCAGCGCGGCGAGCGGCGCACGCTTACCCGCCTCGCGGAGAAAAACGCACGTGAGGAGATCGAACGGCGGGAGCAGCAGTCTGAGCGGCGGCACAAGTCGCTCGAGCTTTTACAGAACGTGACCGGCATGATCGCGCTGCCGCTCCGCTTGGAGGCTTACGATATTTCCAATTTCGCCGGACAGGATACGGTCGGCTCGATGGTGGTTTTTATCGAGGGTCAGCCCAAGAAAAGCGATTACCGGAAGTTTAAGATCGAGTGCGCCGCAAACGGGCAGGACGACTATGCCTCGATGCGGGAAATGCTCACCCGCCGCGTTCAGCGCTACGTGGATGGGGACGAAAAGTTTTCTCCGCTGCCGAATGCTTTTCTGATTGACGGCGGGCTAGGGCATGTGCGTATTTGCAAAGAGGTACTGGATTCGTTCCGGCTGGATACGCCGTGCTTCGGCATGGTCAAGGACGATAAGCACCGCACGCGCGCGCTCATCGCGCCGGATGGGAGGGAGTTCGGTATTTCGGCCACACCCGCGCTGTTTGCGCTAATCGGGCGGATACAAGAAGAGGTGCACCGCTTCGCGATCACCTACAACCGCCAGCTTGGCGGCAAAAAGGTGCGCGGTTCGACGCTCGACAAGATTCCTAGCGTGGGCGATAAGCGGCGGAGCGAGCTTTTACGCCATTTTGGCAGCATTGACGCGATCAAGAAAGCCTCGGAAAGCGATTTGACGCGCGTTGTGCCGCGCAACACGGCGCACGCGGTCTATGAATATTTCCATACGGAGGACAAGCAATGAGAGTGGTTTCCGGTTCGGCGCGGGGGTGCAGGCTGTCTCCCGTGCCCGGTATGAACACCCGGCCGACGACCGACCGCGTCAAGGAATCGGTGTTTAACATCATCCAGACGAGGGTGCGGGACGCTCGCACACTCGACCTGTTCGCGGGGACGGGGCAGCTTGGGATCGAAGCGCTGTCGCGCGGGGCTAAGCGCTGCGATTTTGTCGAGCGTGAACGGAAAGCCTTTGAAACGGTGCGGAAAAATGTGCAGGCCGCGCGCGTGGAAGCGCGCGCCGCGCTACATCAGACGGACGCCCGCACTTTTCTCGCGCGGGCGGACAAACAGTGCTATGATCTGATATTTCTCGACCCGCCTTATGGAGGGGAAATTTTGGAAAATGCACTGCAGCAGATAGAAACGTTTGACATTCTGTCTACAAATGGTATAATAATATGCGAAAGTGCCGAGGGGGATAGGTTCCGCCACGGTTTTGATACCGTCAGGACCTACCGGTACGGCGCGATTTTGATTACCGTCCTTCGCCGGGGCGGTCGAACGGATGAAGCAGATGAGAACAGCGATCTATCCGGGCAGCTTTGACCCGGTCACCCTTGGCCATCAGGATATCATCCGCCGCGCGGCGGCGGTGTTTGATCGCCTGATCGTCGCGGTGATGCATAACCAGAACAAAACGCCGATGTTTTCGGTCGAGGAACGCATGGAGTTCCTCCGGCGCACAACGGGCGGGCTTGACAATGTTGAGATTGCTTCCTTTGACGGACTGCTCGCTGACTATGCGCGGCGGCAGGGCGCCTGCGCAATCATTAAGGGTCTGCGTGCGGTGTCTGATTTTGAATATGAGTTTCAAATGGCGCTGGCCAACCGGAAGCTCAATCCCGAGCTTGATACCGTGTTCCTGATGACCAGCGCGGAATACATGTATCTGTCCAGCTCGGTGGTAAAAGATATTGCGGTGCACGGCGGCAGTGTCGCCGGGTTCGTCCCGGAAGAGCTCGTGGAAGATATCATGCTTCGAACAAGAAAGGGAGACTGAACGATGGCTACTTTAGATGAACTGATTGGCAGCATGTATGACATGGTACAAGATGCCAAGGGAATCCCGCTCGCGGGCGAGAAGTGCATTCTGGAGCGCGACCGTTTGCTCGACCTGCTTGATGAGCTGCGCGTGACCCTGCCGAACGACCTGAAGATGGCGCAGGATATCGTGGAAAAGCGCAATGACATGATGGCGTCCGCCAAGCGCGAGGCCGAAGCTATCCGCCGTCAGGCAGAGGAAGACGCCCGACAAATGGTTTCGGAGACCGAGATCGTTGTTGCGGCGCGCCGTAAAGCCAAGGAAGTCGCCGGCAATGCCGAGATCCAGGCGCGTGAGTTGCGCCGGGTTGCTAACGAGTATTGCGAGGATACGCTGAAACGCACGGAGGAAGCCGTCGCGCTTTCGCTTGAAGAGGTGCGGAAAGCCCGCCAGCGTTTTAAAAGCATTGCCAAGTAAAAAAACCGAAAGGCCGTTCCCGTCAGGGACCGGCCTTTTTGCGTCCCTCACGCAGTGGGACGGATTGATATGCAGGGATTTTTCCCCACCGTATTTTATTGGCAGAGTGTGCATGCGTTTTTTGCAAAATATCGAACAAGTGTTTGTAAGATGTCAAAAAAGCCGAAAAAAGCCGGATTTAAGCCGAATTTTCTGCAAGAAATCTTGAAAAAATTCTTGCAATATATTACGGCTCTCGCTATAATAAGAACAACGGTGGTGAAAAGTGGGGCAAAGTGTCTTGAGTTCCACCGGACGGAAAGCGTGGTGAGAAACGGTGAAAGGCGAGTATAGGCATTCGATAGACGCCAAGGGTCGTCTGGCTATGCCTGCGAAGCTCCGCGATGAGCTGGGCGAACGTTTCACCGTGACCAAAGGGCTGGATGGATGCTTGGCCGTTTACCCCGAACGCGAGTGGGAAGGGCTTGAGGAGCGCATTCGCGCTCTGCCGATGAGCAAATCCCGCGATTTGCAGCGGTTCTTCTTCTCGGCCGCGTTCGATGCCGAGATGGACGCGCAGGGCCGCATCCTGCTGCCTATGAACCTCCGCGAGTTCGCGGGGCTTTCCAAGGAAACCGTCGTCATCGGTGCATCCAACCACGCGGAGATCTGGGATGCTGCCAAGTGGGATTCCTACAATTCTGGCATTACGGACGACCGTATCATGGAGGCCATGGAAGACCTCGGATTTTAAAACACATCGCGCAAGGGCGGGGGAGGGCTTATGGAATTTCATCACGTATCCATTTTGCTTGACGCTTGCCTTGACGCATTGCAGATCAAGCAGGACGGCGTTTACGTGGACGCGACGACCGGCGGCGCGGGCCATTCGCTCGAAATCGCGAAGCGGCTTTCGGACAGCGGCCGTCTGATCTGTATCGACCGCGACGACGAAGCGCTCCAAAACGCCAAAACCCGGCTTGCCGAAGTCTGGCAGCGGGTTACACCGGTAAAAAGCGACTTCCGGGAGATCGACCGGGTGCTGCAAAGCCTTGGGCTTTCAGGCGCGGACGGCATCCTGTTTGATCTTGGTGTATCTTCGCCACAGCTCGACCACGCGGAACGCGGCTTTTCCTATATGCAGGACGCGCCGCTCGATATGCGCATGGATCGCAGCCAGAACCTAAACGCCTACGAGGTCGTCAATGGCTGGAGCCGCGAGGATATCCGGAAGATTCTGTTTGAATACGGCGAAGAACGCTATGCGCCGCTGATCGCAGCCGCGATCGAGCGCGAGCGGGAAAAGAAGCCGATAGAAACCACGCTTGAGTTGGTCGGCGTCATTCGCGGCGCAATGCCGGCGAAAGCGCTGCGGGAAAAGCAGCATCCGGCCAAACGCAGCTTTCAGGCTATCCGCATCGCGGTAAACGACGAGCTTTGCGCCGTGCGCGAGGCGATGGAGAAAGCCATTACATGCCTCAACCCGGGCGGCCGTCTCGCGGTCATCACGTTTCACAGCTTGGAAGACCGCATTGTAAAAACCGCTTTTCAAACCGCTGCGCAGGGCTGTACTTGCCCGAAGGAATTCCCGGTCTGCGTGTGCGGTAAGACTCCGCAGATCCGGCTGACGCCAAAGAAACCGGTGCTGCCCACAGAAGAAGAGATTAAAGAAAACCCCAGGGCGCGCAGCGCCAAACTCCGGGTTTGCGAAAAGATATAAACGGAGAAAGGATCCTGAACCATGATGACTGCCAGCAGGGAAAGCGTAGCTTACCAGCAATATGAGGAGCGCTTTATGCCTGCCCGCCGCGAAGTGAAGCGCGAGCTGCACGAGGTGCCCGCGCCCCGCCGCCGCAAAAAGGCCAAGGTGCGCGGCGCCGCGCTGGCCTGCCTGGGTGTAGTCGGCATCGTCGCAGTGTATATCTTGTATTGCCAGATGCAGCTCACGCAGCTGACCGCTCAGGTCAGCGCGCAGACCAACAAGCTCGACGAGCTGACCGCAGAGAGCGTATCGCTTTCCAGCAAGCAGGCTTACAGCCTGAATATGGACGAGATCGAGGATTATGCGGTTAAGAATTTGGGCATGGTCAAGATGGAAACGTCGCAGATTGAATATGTCGAACTGACTAACCCAGACACCATCACGGTCGCGCAGTCCGGCGTTTCACTGGACGCGCTGTTCGCCGGTCTGGCGCGCAGCTTTTCGGCGGTCGTGGAATATATCCGGTAAACAGGCGAATAAGATAGCGTACGAGGGAGTGAGAGGTGGCAGACACTTCTGACTCCTTACGCTTTTTCAGCGGAGGGAACAGCAAGCATATGACGATGAAAGGTCCCAACAACCAAATGCGCTCGCGTGTGGTATTCCTGACGCTGGCGTTTGTGATCGTCGGCTTCGGCCTGGTCGCGGCGCGCCTGCTGTATATGCAGGTGTTTCATTATGGGTTTTATGAGCAGCAGGCCAAGTCGCTGCAGACCCGCGACGCAATCGTGACGCCTAACCGCGGCACGATTTACGACGCCAATATGCAGGAACTTGCCAAATCGGCTTCGACTGAGAAAGTGACGGTCAACCCCAAAGGCGTCATCAGTGAAAGCAAAGTCAAGAACGGCATTTCGGAAGAGACCCAACAGCAGACGTTAGCAACGATTTTGTCCGAAGTGCTCGAGTTGAATTACGATACTGTGCTGGGAAAGATCAAGCGTACAGATACCGCGTATCAGGTGATCGCGGAGAAAATCGACAAGGATACGATGAAGGAACTGTACGCCGCGCTGGAGGATAAAGAGTGCACCGGCGTATACCCGGAGCCGGACACCAAGCGGTACTACAAATACGGCTCTTACCTGTCGGCCGTGCTGGGCTATGTGGACGGCGACAACAAGGGCGTAATCGGCCTCGAATCTGAATATGAAAGCGAGCTTGCCGGTACGGCAGGGCGCATCGTGCGCGCTCAAAACGCTAAAAACCAGGATATGCCGTATGATTACGAGCAATATATCCCGGCGACCGACGGCAACTCGATCGTTCTTTCGATCGACAGCGACATCCAAAGCTATCTGGAAAAGCATTTGGAGACAGCGCTGGCCGACAACCCGGACGCCAAGGAGGGCGTTTCCGGCATTGTGGTCGACGTCAAAACCGGCGCGGTACTAGCAATGGCCTCGCTGCCGGACTTCGATCCAAATCAGCCCCGCGTCATCACGGGCGAGCTATACCTTAACAAGCTGCGCGCCAACGTTGCGGCTATTTTGGAGGAAAACGGCGTATCTGCCGAGATTCCGGACGCATACTACGAAAAGGGCGGCATGGAAAACCTGCCGGACAGCGTCAAAGCAAACGATAAGCTGGTCGAGGAGATCGGAGACGCGCGCCTAGACGTACTCAACCAGATGTGGCGCAATCCGGTGATCATGGACACATACGAGCCTGGCTCTACCTTCAAGCTGATGAACGTTGCCACCGCTTACGAGCTCGGCCTCGTGCATGATAACGACACGTTCGTGTGCACCGGCTCGATGAAAGTAGGCGACTGGAAAGACCCCATTAAGTGCTGGCGCTGGTACAATCCGCATGGCGCGCAGAACCTGACCGAGGCGCTGATGAACTCGTGCAACGTCGCCATGATGCAAATCGCGTTTAAGACCGGCCTCGACCGTTTTTATGATTTCTACAAAGCGTTCGGCCTAAATGATAAGACCGGCATCGACCTGCCGAGCGAATCAAACAGCCTGTTCCACAATGTGAATGATTCCACCGCGTGGAACGAGGTCTCGCTTGCGGTCGCAGCGTTCGGCCAGCGCTTTAACGTCACACCGATCCAAATGATCAATATGGTTTCGGCCATTGTGGATAACGGCAGGCTCAAAAAGCCCTATGTGGTCAAGGAAGTTTTGAATTCCGACGGCTCGGTTAAATCGACGACCGAGACAACCGTTATCCGCCAGGTGATCTCGGCCGAGACCTCGGCGTTTATGCGGCAGGCCATGCAGCAGGTCGTCCAGAATGGCACGGGCAAAAACGCTTATGTCGCGGGCTACCGCGTCGGCGGCAAGACGGCTACTTCCGAGCTCATCCGTCCCGGCGAGACGGAGGACCGCTATACCGCCTCCTTTATCGGCGTCGCGCCGATGGACGATCCGCAGATTGCGGTGCTGGTCGCGGTGCAGAACCTGCCCGAATCCGTGCCGCACGGCGGCGGTCTGGTGGCCGCGCCCGTGGTTGGCCGCATCATGGAAGACGTGCTGCCTTATATTGGCGTAACACCGGTGTATTCCGAGGAAGAAAACGACCGCCGCGAGGCTTCGGTGCCCAATGTGATCGGCTCGACCGAGGAGCAGGCTTCCGCGACGCTTTCGCAGAGCGGACTGTCGTACCGCGTCGTCGGCGACGGCGACAAGGTCACCGACCAGGTACCGGCGGGCGGCGTGCGCATCCCGGCAAGCGGATCGGTCATCTTGTATATGGGAGGATCAAAGCCGACCGAACAGATCACCGTGCCCGACCTGACCGGCCTCGATCCGACCGAGTGCCGCGATCGGCTGGCCGAGCTCGGCCTCTATATGAAGCGCAAGGGCATTGCGACCGCGCAGACGACGGGCGAGACCGTCGCAAGTAAGCAGAACCCGGTCGCGGACACCAAGGTGAGCATCGGTTCGGTCATCACGATTGATTTCGCCAACTCCACCGATATCGGCGATTAAAGGGAGAGAAACTATGAAACTGAAGGAACTGCTTTCGGGAATCGGCGTAGTGAGTCAGTCTGTCCCGGGCGATCTGGAGATCCGCGAGGTGTGCTATGATTCGCGCGCCGTGGAAAAGGGCGACCTGTTCGTGGCCATTCGCGGCTATGCGACAGACGGCCATCAGTATATTGGAAAAGCGCTCGAACAGGGCGCGGCGGCGGTCGTGTGCGAAGAGGCTCCGGCGGGCACGCCTGCTGTCGTGGTGGAAAACGCGCGCCGCGCGCTCGCGCAGATTGCGGCAAACCGCTTTGGGCATCCGGCGGATGCAATGACCATGATCGGCGTGACCGGCACTAACGGCAAAACGACGACGACCTACCTTATCAAGCACATGCTGGAAGCGGCGGGGCATAAGGTCGGCCTGATCGGCACCAACCAGAACCTGATCGGCGGCGAGGTCACCCCGACCGAACGCACGACTCCGGAATCCTATGAGCTGCACGCGCTTTTCGCGCGCATGCGCGACGCGGGCTGTACGCATGTCGTTATGGAGGTGTCGTCCCATTCGCTGGTGCTTGACCGCGTGTACGGCATTCGATTCGCGGTCGGCGCATTTACCAACCTGACGCAGGACCATCTGGATTTCCATAAAACGATGGAGGAATACCGCAAGGCCAAGGCCATGCTGTTTGGGGCCAGCGGCAAGGGCGTGATAAACCTTGACGATCCAGCGGCGCAGGCCATGCTGGACGATGCGAAGTGTCCGTGCCTGACGTTTTCCTGTGACAAGGACAAAGCCGATTTGACCGCAAAAAATATTGTGCTCCATGCGGATGGCGTCGATTTTCTCGCAAGCGCGATGACCGAGCTTGCGCGTGTGCATCTGCCGATTCCGGGACATTTTTCAGTGGAGAACGCACTGGCGGCACTCGGCGTGATGATCGCGCTCGGCCTGCCGCTCGATCAGGCGGCGGCTTCGCTTGCCACAGCGGCCGGCGTCAAGGGGCGTGTTGAGGTCATGCCGACCGGCACGGACTATACCGTGCTGATCGACTACGCGCACTCGCCGGACGGCGTGGAGAATGTGTTGGAGGCCGTGCGCGGTTTTGCCAAGGGGCGCGTGATCGCGCTGTTTGGCTGCGGCGGCGACCGCGACCGCACCAAACGCCCCCAAATGGGCGCGATCGCGGCGCGGCTGGCTGATTTCTGCATCGTGACATCGGATAACCCACGCACCGAAGATCCGCAGGCCATCATTGACGATATCCTCGCGGGCATGCAGGACAGCAAGACGCCGATGCAGGTCATCGTCGACCGCCCCGAGGCGATCCGCTGGGCGCTCGCGCATGCGAAAAAGGACGACGTGATCGTGCTGATGGGCAAGGGGCATGAGACCTATCAGGAAGTGAACCACGTCAAGCACCATATGGACGAACGCGAGATCGTGGCCGGGTATTTCGGGAAGTAAGAAAGGAAACAACGGATGGAACGCTTTACGCTGAGGGAGGCCGCCGCCTGGACGCAGGGCGAGGCGACGGGGGACGCTGAACTGACCGGCATTTCGACCGACTCCCGGCAGATCGGTGAAAACACGCTGTTCGTGCCGATATGCGGCGAGCGTTTCGACGCGCACGACTTTATCAGGAAAGCGATCGATAACGGCGCGGCGGCCGTCGTGTCCCACCGGGAAAACGAGACCTACCGCGTGCCCGCGCTGCATGTGAAAAACACCGCGCAGGCGCTTTTGGATCTCGCGGGCGGCTACCGCGATAAGTGCGGCGGCAAGGTGGTCGGTGTGACCGGCTCGGTCGGCAAGACCACGACCAAAGAACTGCTTTATGCCGTGCTGCGCGAGCACTTCCATGCGCAGAAGACCGAGGGCAATCTGAATAACGAGATCGGTCTGCCGCTTACGCTGTTTACCATGACGAGAAAGACCGAGGTGCTTGTGGCCGAAATGGGTATGAACCATTTTGGAGAGATCAGCCGCATGACGGCGGCGGCAAAGCCCGACCTCGCTGTCATCACCAATATCGGCACCTCGCATATTGAATTTCTCGGCTCGCGCGAAGGCATTTGCAAAGCCAAGCTAGAGATTTTGGAAGGCCTGAAACCGGGCGGCTGCGCTGTTTTGTGCGGCGACGAGCCGCTTTTGTGGGAAAAGAGGGCGGCGCTGCCGTGCAGCGTTGTCACCTATGGCATTGAAAATCACGCGTGCAGCCTGATCGCACACTTGCATGAGGACGGCACATTTGATATAGTAAATAACAGTCTGCCGTGCGATACGCTTCCGGTTGGTAGGAAATTTACGGCCTCGCTCTCGTTGCCGGGTGCGCACAATGTGTTGAACGCGCTGGCGGCCGCGGCCGTCGGCCTGCTAATGGGCGAAACGCCGGAGGAGATCGCGCGCGGTCTTGCCTCCTATGAGGCGAGTGGTATGCGGCAGAACATTTATGAGAGAGACGGCTTTACCATTTTCGCGGACTGCTACAATGCAAGCCCGGACGCAATGGAGGCCACCATCAAGGTGCTCGGCACAATGAGCGCGGGGGGCCGCCGCTTCGCGGTGCTCGGCTCGATGCTTGAGCTGGGAGCTTACGCCAAAGAGGGACACCAACGCGCGGGGCGTGCCGCCGCTCAATTTGCCGACGCGCTGTATGCTTACGGCCCGGACGCGGACGAAATGGTGGCGGGTGCCAAAGAGCGCGGCATGGAAAACGCGTTCGCGTTTTCCGACCAGCGCGCGCTAGCCGACGCGCTGCGCAGGGATGCGCAGCCGGGCGACGCGCTGCTTTTTAAGGGCAGCCGCGGCATGCAAATGGAGCGGGCGCTCGCTTTATTCCTGGGGGAGGATGTGGAAGAATGAACGAGTTTAACTGGCCGGTGCTGGTTTGCGCTATCGCATTTCTGGTGACCGCGGCAATCGGCCCGGCGGTCATCCATTATCTGCGCAAGATGAAATTTGGGCAGAAAATTTTAGAGATCGGCCCCAAATGGCATATGAATAAGCAGAACATCCCGACGATGGGCGGATTTATGTTCATCATCGGCATAGCGGTCGCGGTCGCCGCAGGCAATCTCCTGACGGGCGGCGCGCAGGTGTCCTCGCTCGCCATTTTGGGGCTTGCTGCTGCGTATGGGGCGGTCGGTCTGGTTGATGATTATGCCAAAATTAAAAAGCGGGAAAACGCCGGCCTTACCGCGCGCCAAAAGCTGGTGCTGCAAATCCTGGTCGCGGCGGCATTTATCGTGATATTGTTTCTGGAATCGGATGGACTGCCCAAAATATGGGTACCGTTCACCGAAATCGCAATCGGCCTGCCGTGGCCGGTGTACATTATTTTCGCGGCGTTCGTCATCGTGGGCGCGGATAACGCGGTCAACCTGACGGATGGGATCGACGGCCTTGCCGCGGGCGTGACGCTTCCGGTCGCGGTGTTTTTCACAGCGGTCGGCATCCTGCGCGGCGATCTGGGCGTGACGATTTTTGCCGCCGCGCTCGCGGGCGGCCTCGCCGGATTTCTGATTTACAACTTCAACCCGGCTAAGGTCTTTATGGGCGATACCGGCTCGCTGTTTTTGGGCGGCGCGGTCGCGGGTCTTGCGTTCGCGTGCGACATGCCGCTGATCCTTCTGCTGGTCGGCCTGGTGTATATCGTGGAAACGCTGTCAGTCATTTTGCAGGTGACGTATTTTAAGCTTTCGGGCGGCAAGCGCCTGTTTAAGATGGCGCCGATCCACCACCATTTTGAAATGTGCGGCTGGGGAGAAAAGAAGATCGTGCTAATTTTTTCGGGAGTGACGATCCTTTTGTGCCTACTCGCATACTTTGGCGCGCTTGCGCCTATTTGCTAACCGTTTATTCAACTGATTCGGAGGTGTCCCATGACTTCAACCGCAGGCAGGACGCGCGATACGCGCCTAGAGCCGCGTGCGCGGAGCGCGGAGAGTGCGGCCCGGACGCGCGTTCGTCCCAAAACATGGGATTCCGGGCTGCTGCTGTCCATCTTGGTGCTCATGGCCATCGGCCTGATCGCACTGTTCTCAGCCAGCTATTCCACAGGGTATTTCCGTTTTGACAGCGCGACGTACTTTATCGTCCGGCAGGGGATCTTCGCGGTCCTCGGCATTGCGGCCATGGTCATTATCTCCAAGATCAGCTATCAGATCTATGCCCGGTTTTACAAGCCGCTGCTCGCGGGCACAATCGTGCTGCTCATTCTGGTTGCGACACCGCTCGGCACGGTCGAAAACGGCGCGCGCCGCTGGCTGTTCGGCTTTCAGCCGTCCGAGCTCGCCAAGCTCGCGGTCATCGTCTGTTTTGCATACTGGATCGCCAAAAATCCGCAGAGCGTGCGTTCGCTGAAAGGTATGGTCCGGCCTTACGGCCTGATGCTGGTCGCGATCTCCGGATTGCTGTTTTTAGAGCCGCACACCTCGGCGACAATCATCATTCTGGGCATCGGCGTTATCATGCTGTTTACCGCGGGCATGCGGCTGTGGTATTTCATCCCGGTCGGCATCGTGGGTGCTGCTGGCGGCGTGCTGTTCTATACCAAGCTGGAACACGTGCGGGAGCGTATCTCAGTCTGGCTTAACCCGTTTATCGATATGAAAGACGCAGGCTACCAAGGCTCGATGAGCCAGATCGCGATCGGGTCGGGCGGTCTGTTCGGTCTGGGGCTGGGGCAGGGACGGCAAAAGCACTTGTATCTGCCCGAACCGCAGAACGATTTTATTTTCTCCTCCTGGTGCGAGGAAATGGGTTTCATTGGCGCGCTGATCGTCATTTTGCTGTTTGCTTATTTGATCTACCGCGGCTTTACCGTGGCGCGCGCCGCGCCCGACCGTTTTTCCTGCCTGCTGGCGACCGGCATCACGGCAAAACTCGCCATCCAGACACTGATGAACCTGTTTGTTGTATCGGGCATCATCCCGGTCACAGGCGCTTCGCTTCCTTTTTTCAGTTACGGAGGTACCGCGCTGATGATGCAGCTTGGAGAAATGGGGATACTGCTCAATATATCCCGCTATATGCGCGTGGACTCGCGGCAGGCGGAATGAACTGGGGGAAACACGATTGAAGCTTTATATCACGGGCGGCGGCACGGGCGGCCATGTAACGCCCGGACTCGCGATCGCGCGCGATTTTGAACGGCGGCATCCGGACACGGTCGTCCGGTTTGCAGGTTCTTCGCGCGGCATTGAAAATAAGCTGGTCCCGCGCGAGGGCTATCCGCTCGACACGATTGACATTGTCGGCCTGTCCCGCTCGATGAGTCCGAAAGGCATTGCACATAATGTCAAGGCGGCTTATCTGTCGGTCAGCGCAGTGGCAAAGGCCAAAAAGCTGCTGCAAAAGGCGCGGCCGGACTGTGTGGTCGGCTGCGGCGGATACGCGTCGTTCGCGGTCGTCAAGGCGGCGCAGCAGCTCGGTATTCCGACCGTGCTGCTCGAGGTCAACGCCCTGCCGGGCAAAACGACCAAGATGCTGGCGAAAAAGGCCGACCGGGTGCTCGTCTGCTTTGAGCAGGCGCGGGACATCCTCGGCGGAGGAGACAAGGTGATCGTGACCGGCGCGCCTGTGCGCGGCGAGATATTGACCGCCGACCGGGAAAAAGCGCGCCGGAAATACGGTCTGACAGAGAACGATAAGCTGGTCGTTTCGTTCTGGGGCTCGATGGGCGCCAAGTATATGAACGAGCACATGGCGGGCCTGCTTGCGCTGGAATGTAAAAACGGTGTAGCCTATCATCATGTGCACGCTTCGGGCGCGGCCGCACGCGACTGGCTGCCGCTGATGGCGGCTGAACAGGGTGCGGATTTTAAAGCCCATCCCAATATTGAGCTGATCGAATATATTTACGACATGGCCGACCGTCTGGCTGCGGCCGATTTGGTGCTGTGCCGCGCGGGCGCCGCCACGCTGGGCGAGCTGTGTATGTTGGGGCGGCCCTCGATCGTCGTGCCGTCGCCGTTCGTGGCGGAGAACCATCAGGAGAAAAACGCCCGGGCGCTCGAACAGGCGGGCGGCTGCACCGTGCTTCTGGAAAAGGAGGCGACGGCGGAGCGGATGTATCAGCTGATCGCCGGCCTGCTGGCGGACGGAGAACGTCTCCGGGAAATGGGGCGCGCCGCGACCAAGCTTGCCGCGACAGATGCAAGCGATAAGATCTATGAACAGATCATGCGGGCGGCCGCGAAAAAATAGAAGGGCGTAGAGGCCAATGGCAAGACGGAAACGAAAACAGAAAACGCCCGAGCAGCGCCGGAAACAGGCAAACCGTAGGCAGCGCATCCTGCAAACCGCAGGACGCGCGCTGTTTCTGCTGGTTTTGGTATCGGCGGCGCTGCTGGCATTGACCGTGTTTTTTAAGGTCGACGCCATCGAGGTGGAGGGCATGTCACGCTATACCGCGCTTGAGATCGAAAACGGCATGGACATCAAAACAGGGGACAACCTATATTTGTGGAACAAGGTCAAGGTGGCCGACCATTTGCTTGAAAAATTCCCTTATCTGGAGACGGTGCAGATCCGCCGCCACTTGCCGGACAAGCTGGTCGTCACTGTGAGCGAAAGCCAGGCTGTGCTCGCGGTGCCGGCGGACGCCGGCTTCTATCTGCTCAGTGAGCAGGGCAAGGTGCTGGAACTCAGTTCTTCGGACGGCGGTCTGCCGGTTGCAACAGGCGTGACGCTGATGGGCATGAAGCCCGGCCAGATGGTGGACCGAACGGCGGATGCCTATACCGACGCACTTCTTGCCGTGTTGGATGCGGGACGCGCAAGCGGGATGCTAAATGAGGTGGATTTCATCAACCTCCAATCGCTGACCGACGTCCGCATCGGCTGCATGAAGCGGTTTGATATCCGGGCAGGAACGATTGATCAGCTCGAATACCGCCTACGCTTTGCACAGACGGTAATCGCCGAGCGGCTGTCCCCCTCTGATATCGGGCGGCTATACTGGGACGGCAAGGAGCGGCTACATTTTGTGCCGGATACGGCGGAAAACGTCGCCCGGTCGGCGACCACGCTGGAGGCCGCGCCGCCGGATCCGCCGAAGAATACCAAGCCGCAGACGGATGATCCGGATACGGCTGGAGAGGGCGGGGACAACGCCGGCGAATACGGCGACAGCAGCGGGGAAGCGGGCGATGCAGACCTGCCGGACGAAAGTGAGCCGGACAGCGGTGAAGACGGACTTTCCGGAGAACCTGGGGATGAAACCGGAGAGTGATCCCCCGCGAAATAAGAGGAAACGAGACGAAAACGGTACAATCCCCACAGGATTACAAAATATGTGGCAAAGGCCGGCGAAAAAGGGTGATTGGCCTTTGGTGGAAAGATACAGAAAATTTCAAGTTTTTTTTGAGGAATTCACTAATATCTGTTGCAAAACAGGGCGAAAGGGGTTAAAATTAAAACAATAGGGGCATCCTGCCCGCGCGAAAGCCGCGGCTTGACGCGCAACCGAAATAGAAACGACGATAATCATAACGATTCTTTATCATAACGGAGGATGGCAACAATGGGTTTTGAGTTTGAACAGGGCTTGGATAATGTCGTAAATATCAAAGTCATCGGCGTGGGCGGCGGCGGCGGAAACGCGGTCAACCGCATGGTCGAGAGCGGCGTGCAGGGCGTGGAGTTTGTTTCGATCAACACCGATATGCAGGCGCTGAATTTCTCGCAGGCCGGCACAAAAATCCAGATCGGCGAGAAGCTGACCAAGGGCCAGGGCGCGGGGGCAAATCCTGAGATCGGCCGTAAGGCTGCTGAGGAGAGCAAGGAGCAGATCGCGGCTGCGCTGGCCAATACCCATATGGTGTTCATCACCGCCGGCATGGGCGGCGGCACGGGCACGGGCGCGGCGCCTGTTGTGGCGCAGATCGCCCGCGAGTTAGGTATCCTGACCGTCGGCGTGGTCACCCGTCCGTTTGCATTTGAGGGCAAGAAGCGCCTCGAACAGGCGCTCGGCGGGATCGACGAACTGAATAAGAATGTCGATTCGCTTGTAATTATTCCGAACGAACGCTTGAAGTTCGTTTCCGAGCAGAAGATCACTTTCAAAAATGCCTTTGAGATCGCCGACGGTGTGTTGCGTCAGGCGGTTGCCAATATCTCCGAACTCATTACCGTGCCGGGCTTCATCAACCTGGACTTCGCCGACGTGACCTCGGTCATGAAAGACGCGGGCTACGCGCATATCGGCACTGGGCGCGCTGCTGGGAAAGATAAGGCAGCTGAGGCTGCCCGCATGGCGATTTCCAGCCCGCTGCTCGAAACCTCGATCGATATGGCGCGCGGCGTAATTGTGTCTGTAATCGGCTCGGACGATATCGGCCTGGATGAAGTGGAGACCGCAGCGACCATGGTCCAGCAGGCTGCTCATCCGGACGCACATATTATCTTCGGCGCATTTATCGACGATACGATGGACGATGAGATCCGCGTCGTGGTTATCGCAACAGGCTTTGACCGTGCGCCAAATTCCGCGCAGATCAGCATGGACGGCAAAAAGGAAGAACCCGCTGCGGCTGCCGCCGGCCTATATACTGAGGCGACCGCTTCGGTGAATGAGGACAAGCCCTCGCCGGCTGCCCAACAGTCCAGCGATCTTGGATCGGACGACGCCGCATTCGATGTGCTCATGCGCATCTTCGATAAGGATCGCTGAGCGCGGAAATTTTAAACATGCTGAAAACAGCCCTGAAAGGGGCTGTTTTGGTCTGAAAAGACCGGATTAAATCCATGTAAAAAGGAAGTGAGCTCACCGTGAGTCCCGAACCTCGAAGTATTTCCGAACAATTGAAGAAACGCGGTGGGGCTGACGCATAGCCTGCCGCGGAAAGGTGGTAAGCTATGGTAGAATTCTACAAAACGATCGATGGCAGCATCGCCGAGGTGGCGTCGTTCACCGAGGGCTGCTGGGTCAACATGGTGCGCCCGAGCTCAGATGAGATCGACGAGATTGCCCGCGCCGCGCATGTTGAGGAAGAGTTTGTGCGCGCCGCGCTCGACCCGGAGGAGAGCTCGCGCGTCGATATCGAAGAGGATCAGATTTTGATGATCGTCGACGTGCCGATGGTCGAAAAAAACTCGGTTGAGGACGGACAGCAGATGTTTTCGACCCTGCCAATGGGCATCGTGGTCGCGGAAAATGCGGTCATCACCGTCTGTCTGGAGGACACGGTCATTTTGCGTTCGATCGCTGAGGGCGCCGTCAAGGGCGTACATACGGCGATGCGCACGCGGTTCGTGTTCCAGATTTTGCTCCGCGTTGCCGGACGCTTTCTGAAAAATCTGCGCATGATCGAACGCGATTTTACTAAAATCGAAAAGCGCCTCTATGATTCGCTGAAAAACGAAGAGCTCATCCAGCTTTTGGGGCTTTCCAAATCGCTGGTCTACTTTTCGGCCTCGCTCAAGGGCAATGAGGTGACCATGGAAAAGGTGCTTCGCGGCCGCGTGCTCAAGCTCTATGAGGACGACCGCGATATCCTGGAGGACGCGCTGATCGAGATCCGGCAGGCCATCGAGATGGCCGGGATCTATTCGAGCATCCTGTCCGGCACGATGGACGCTTACGCTTCGGTCGTTTCCAACAACCTGAACATCATTATGAAAGTGCTCACCGTGCTCACAATCATCATGACCATCCCCAACATCGTGTTCGGTTTCTATGGAATGAATATTGAGGGCGCTGCCATCCCAGGCGATGTATTTTGGTGGATTCCGCTGATTATATCAATGGTCGCCTGTGTCGGCGCATGGTATCTGCTCAAAAAAAAGAATCTGTATTAATGAAAACGCCGCTTTTGCGGCGTTTCCTTTTTGACAATTGGGATTACGGCTGGTAGAATGATAGCGCAAGGATAAAAACACAGTCCGGTCGGTAGTCCGGGCGCGGCGGCGCGGCTGCCGTCAGTAACCTGCCTCCTTTGGTTGTCCGTTCCTTGTATCAGCGCGTTTTAACTGCGGCAGTTGATGGTATTGCCGATGTACTCCTCCCGTTCCAAAATATCCGCCACGGTAGAGCCGCACCAATCATAAGGCTTATTCTCATTCAGATTGGTATGGCGGACGCCGTTGGTGCGAAACTCATAAACAGTGGGCGTCAGGATTTGGTCAGCCCTCAGTATCCGTGCAATTTTGTCAGGGCCAAGTCCGCTGGCGCACAGGGCAAAAATCCGCCGCACCACAGGCGCGGTGTCCTCATTGGGAATAATCTGCTTACGGCTTTCCGGTTTTTTTCGATAGCCGTAAGGCGCCTTTGTGCCGATGCGTTCCCCACGCCGCGCCGCCGCCATGATGACCGCCTTGACTTTCTTGCTGGTGTCTCTGGCATGCCACTCGTTAAAAAGATCGCGGACGGCCACACTGTCATCCATGCCGTTCAGCGTGTCCACGTTGTCGTTAATGGCAATGTAACGGACATTGTAGCTTGCAAAGGTTTCTTCCAACAGGATACCCACCACAAGGCGGTTTCTGCCCAGCCGGGAATGGTCTTTCACAAGGATGGTAGAGACATTCCCCGCTTCCACCTGTTCCATCATAGCTTTGTAGCCGGGGCGGTCGAACGTGACTCCGGAATAGCCGTCGTCCACAAAAAACTGTGGGTTGGGAAAGCCGTTGGCATTGGCATATTCCATTAAAATTTGCTTTTGGTGCTGGATGCTGCCGGACTCTCCGGCATATTCGTCCTCTTGACTTAAACGGCAGTAGAGAGCCGTAATTTTTCCGTTTTGCTGTACCATGCTAAAACTCCTTTCCTCTGTACAGCCAAAACGATTCGGGTAAATTGTATGTCCTTATTTTACCCGGAATCGCTTTGCGCGTCCAGACATTTTTGACTCTCTACGCCGTCTCTGTGTCTCTATCGATTAAACGAGCGACCTTGTCCGTGGCGGTCATACCGCCTTGCTCCTTATAATGGGCAGTTACAAAATATGTCGCCCCGCCGATTTCAAATTTACGCTTCTTTTCGTTTCCTTCGGCAATCTTCTTTTGTAACACCCTTTCAGATTGGCCGAATTTGTCCATGCAATTCCTCCTCTCTGTTTAGTTGTCCGCTTGCAGATGCGCCAGACGGCAGACGGTTTCGCCGTCCGCGAGAAACTCGTTCAGCGTGCTGTTGCTCTGCTTCATGTATTCGGCTCCCAGTGTTCCCGCCTGCTCCGCCATGCGGACAAAATCCGCAAGGCTGTCAAGGCCGCCCATTTCCATCAGCACCTTGATCAGTAGGAAGTATCCGGCGGCGGACACCTTTCCACTTTTCAGCAAATTTCTGTTGATTTTCGGAATATGCTCCTCGAATGTCTGATTGACTGCCGCGCGAATGTCCTCGATGTGATAGACCGACGTAAACTCCTGCTGGATCATACCGGCGATAAAGTCGATGTTCTGCTCGTAGCTGTGGATTTTCAGCCCTTCTTCAATAAAGTGGCGCAGCAGCTCTGCCACGGTCTGATGCCGGGAGATGGCCAGCCTTTTAATCTCATCGGCGGTCTGTTCCGGCACCTTTACGTTTAATTGGATCGTCTGAAATGGTTTCATTTTTCACCTCTTTTCGGGTTATTCAAAAGGGTTCTAAAAAGGTTCCGTGAAACTCCTCTGATTTCCGTTGCAGGCTTTGCCTGCAAGTCGTTTTGGTGGGGAATGACATTCCCCTATTCCTGCCTTAACTTCAAACCTTGCGGTTTGTTGTTAAGTTTTCCCTGCCGCAAGCGGCAGACGGTCACTTCGCTCTCGTCATAAAGCATCCCTGTCGTTCC
Organism: Agathobaculum sp.; assembly: GCF_034098985.1. Lineage (GTDB taxonomy): Bacteria > Bacillota > Clostridia > Oscillospirales > Butyricicoccaceae > Agathobaculum. Next base: position 90,151 of record NZ_JAXEOA010000003.1, read on the forward strand.
TCCTTTCCGGACAAAATAAAAAGCCTGACAGACCAGACGCTTAATGCGCCGGGTGTGTCAGGCTTTGCTTCTATTCGTTAAACTTCTTGTGGTGGGGCCTTTTCTGCCGTGGGTTAAGAATAACAGGCCAGTGAAGTTTTGTCAAGCTATGACGGCGAATGTCAGGAGACGTAATTTGTGAGTGTTTTTTCCCCCTTGCTACTCAATCTAACGGTTTATAAGAGCGTAAAAGTAAGTATAGGATTTCGTGTACTTGGTGTAATAGACAATCAGCTAAAGCTAAGAGTTATCATTTTCAATCCGATGAAAGAACGAAGATAGTTTTTTCTGGTTCGCTGTCAAACAGATACAGTAATAGGTGGCATGGGCTTCTTCATCAAGAATAGGAATGATGACCCGGTTTGACGGTTTCCCCTCTCTTTCCATAACAACATCAGAGGTAAAGGATGGCAGTGCGGAAGCCTGCACCACTTCTCGGAATACCGAGTAATCATCTTGCAGGAGAAAATGGGTTGCTTTCATTTTTTCCATGTGCATATGATGCCAAAAACCAATTTTGGAATGCAGTAGCATGGTTTCTCCGTCTAAATCTTTTAGATGAAGCCCCTTCTTTCCAGATAGCGCATGGCCCGGTGGCAGAGAAAAAAAGAGTTGTTCTTCTCCATATTTTGTGCAATAGACATTCGGCTCATTGATCAGAGTGGGTGTTACGATTATGTGAAAGGTTCCATCCAGCAGCCCCTGCATCAATTTATCCGGCTCCTTTATCTCGGAGGAAATCGTCATTTCTGGATAAATGGTGTTCAGCATCGGGACGATGTTCCACAAGGGAGCAGGAGCGCAGGAACCGACCGCTATGGTGCGCTGGTTGCGATCAAGCGCACGAACACCGTTGACCATATCCTGAATTTGAGTTGTTATTTTTCGCGCGTACTGTACAGCCAACTCTCCATTGGAGTTTAATGCAATCTTATTCTTTTGCCGATCAAATAGTGTTACCCCAAGATCATTCTCCAGCCTTTGCATGGAACGGCTGATGGCCGGTTGCGATAAGTGCAGTCTTTCGGCAGCTTTCGACAACGTGCCTTGTTCTGCTATGGAAATTAACTGTTCTAATTGCTGCGTGTCAATCATATCGTCCCTCCTTGCTTACGAAACAGGTATTTTATTTATTATACTTTATTTCATTTGACTTTTCAATATCCACTATGCGTTTAGAGCATAGCAGATAAAAGAATCGGCATTGTACTTTTTACGATGCCGCTTTTATAATAAATGTAAGAACACAGAGAAATAGGAGGGAATAACGTGCAGTATGTAACATTAAATGACGGTATTCAAATGCCGCTCATGGGCTATGGTGTTTTTCAAATTACAGATGCTTTGCAGTGTGAACAGTGCGTTAAGGACGCGCTTGAGGTGGGATACCGTCTGATTGATACAGCGGCGGCGTACCACAACGAAGAAGCGGTGGGGGCGGCAATTTATTCCTCCGGCATTTCGAGAGAGGATTTGTTTATCACAACAAAGCTCTGGATTCAGGATGCCGGGTATGAAAGTACGTTGAAAGCCTTCGATGCTTCTTTGAAGAAGCTGGGGCTGGATTATTTGGATTTATACCTCATCCACCAACCCTTTGGCGATTACTACGGCGCATGGCGGGCAATGGAAAAATTGCAGAAAGACGGTTTAATTCGCACCATTGGCGTCTGCAATTTTTCGCCGGATCGTCTGATTGACCTGTGCATGAACAGCGAAACCACACCCGCCGTCAATCAAATCGAAATTCATCCTTTCTATCAGCAGAACGATGCCTTGCAGATTATGGATGAGTTTGGAGTCAAACCGCAGGCGTGGGGGCCACTTTCGGAAGGGCAAAAGAATATTTTTAATAACAAGCTGCTGAAATCCATTGCCGCAAAACATGAAAGGACAGTGGCGCAAGTAATCCTGCGCTGGCACATTCAGAGGGCGTGATTATTATCCCCAAAACGGTTCACAAAGAACGCATGGTGGAAAACATGAATATTTGGGATTTTGAACTGACCGAGCCGGAAATGCAGTCGATTGCCACAATGGATATTGGCCACAGCGAAATCATTGACCACCACTGCTGGTGTACGGCCAAGCAGCTCAACGGATTAAAAATCCACGAATGATAAGGAGGTTTATCAAATGAGAAACAACTATCTTTCAAGATTTCAAACAACTGATCCTGAATTTTATCAGTTGTTTGAAGCCTTTGCCGAACATGAGGCCGTAAAGGAACCGGAGGTTATACTTGACGAAAAAAAACGCTGTTTGGCAATTTTAGCTACCCTTCTTGGTTGTCAGGGAATTGACCTATACAAAGATGTACTGCGTGAAGCCTTAAAGCAGGATGTTTCGCCGGTTGAAGTGAAAGAAACCGTATACCAAGCGGTTGCCTACTTGGGAATTGGCCGAGTATACCCTTTCCTGAAAGCGACAAATGATGTTCTTACAGATATGGGAATTGCCCTCCCGACCGCAGGGCAGGCCACTACCACACCTGAAACAAGGTTTGAGCAAGGGAGTCAGGCACAGGCTGATATTTTCGGATCGGATTGGAAAGATTTCTATAAATCCGGCCCGGTGGAAACCCGTCATATGAACCGCTGGCTGGCTGCGAATTGCTTTGGCGATTATTATACGAGGAACGGTTTGGACAAAAAGCTGCGGGAAATGATTACCTTTTGTTTTTTGTCCGCACAGGGTACGGAGCCACAGCTAAAGGGGCATATCAACGGAAATTTTTCAGTCGGAAACGACAAGGCGTTTTTGATTGCCGTAGCGTCACAGTGTATGCCCTATATCGGTTATCCGAGGACACTCAATACTTTGCGCTGCATCAATGAGGTTGTAAAGGAAAACGAAGAAAACGCAGGAGGTGCAAAATGAATCGTCTGGAAGATATAAAAAGCGAAAGCCCGTTTCCGGTAGGAGAAGAAAACACGGCGTTCGCAAAGTATTTTATCGGGAAAAGCTACCTAAGTTATTTGTCAGAGCAGCAGATCGAGATTGCCAATGTCACCTTTGAGCCGGGATGCCGGAATCATTGGCATATCCATCATGGCGGCGGACAGATCCTGCTGTGTACTGCGGGACGGGGCTATTATCAGGCATGGGGACAGGAAGCAAGAGAACTTCACCCCGGAGATGTCGTCAATATTCCGCCGGAGGAAAAGCATTGGCATGGGGCAGCCCCCGACAGTTGGTTTTCTCATATCGCAATATCCGTTCCAGCAGAAAATGTAGGCTGTGAATGGCTGGAGCCTGTAACGGACGAATACGTTGTCTTAAAATAATCTAAATCAGGAGGAAAAAACAATGAGTTTTAATTTTGGAATTTCTACAAATGCAATGTTTGGAGCAGGACAGCTTCTCAATCTTCATACGCAGCTTAACGCCCCCATGGGTGCTGTGCAGGGGAAAAAGGCGCTGGTGGTCATCTCCAACGGAAAGTCCACCCGCAGCAATGGGTATCTGGAACGTCTGGAAAATGAGCTGGCGCAGGCCGGTGTGGAATATGTGATTTTTGATAAGATTTCTGCCAATCCCACCAAGCCGGTTGTGGAGGAAGGCGGCAGATTTGCAAAAGAGAACGGCTGCGACTTCATCGTTGCGCTCGGCGGCGGTTCTGTAATAGATGCTTCTAAGGCCATTGGCATCATGGCAACGAATCCCAGCAATGATTTGTGGGATTATGTGATGTTTGGAACAGGCAAAGGGCAGTGGCCGCCGGTTCCGTCCCTTCCCATCGTGGCGATTACAACGACTGCCGGAACCGGCTCCGAAACCGATGCGGGCGCTGTTATTACCAATCCGGCAACAGAGGAAAAGACGGGAGTGTTTGGCACCGGCACGATGCCTGTTCTCGCAATCATTGATCCGGAACTGATGCTCAGTGTTCCCGCCAAGTTTAAGGCTTATCAGGGCTTTGACGCGCTGTTCCACAGCACAGAGGGGTTTATCTCCAATAAACGCAATGAAATGAGCAAAATGGTTGCCAGCGAAGCAATCAGATACGTCAGCGGCAATTTGGCAGCGGCAATCCGCGAGCCGGAAAATGTAGAGGCTATGGGTAAGGTTGCATTCGGGAGCTACCTCTCCGGCATTCAGATGTGTGTCGGCTCTTGCACAAGCGCCCACCCACTGGAACACGCATTAAGCGCCTACCATGAGAATCTTCCCCATGGTGCTGGTCTGATTATGATTTCCAAGGCTTTCTATCGTTTCTTTGTCAACAAACATATCTGCGATGACCGTTTTATCGAGATGGCAAAGCTGATGGGGATGAGTTCGGCCAATCAGCCGGAGGATTTCATTACGGCGCTGGAACAGCTTCAGACAGACTGCGGCGTGGCCGACTTAAAGATGTCCGACTACGGCATTACGCCTGATGAATTTGAAAAAATGGCTCAGAACGCCAAGGATACGTTGGGCGTAAACTTTGAGAATGATCCCTATATGTTGAGCAATGCGGACTGCGTTGCCATCTATCAGGAATCTTACAAATAATAGGAGGAAGCAATTATGAGTAAAACGATTTTAGCAATCATATCAAGCCCTCGTAAGGGTGGAAATTCCGAAACGCTGGTAGAACAGTTTGTAAAGGGAGCAAAAGAAGCAGGGCATTCTGTGGAAACAGTTTTCCTGCGGGACAAAAAAATTGCACCCTGCATCGCCTGTGAAGCCTGCCTGAAGAACGGCGGCACTTGCGTCCAAAAAGATGATATGGCTGAAATCCTGAATAAGATTATCGCTGTTGATGTCATTGTGCTGTCCACGCCGGTGTACTACTATTCCATTTCAGCGCAACTGAAGGTGATGATCGACCGCACGCTGGCCGGTGGCGGGAAAATGAAGAATAAGGAATTTTACCTGATCGCTACGGCTGCTGACGGCAAACACGCGATGGAGTGTACCATGAACGATATGGAGGGATTTGTCGCCTGTGTTCCCGGCTCTGTTGTTAAGGGAAAAGTCTATGGTTCGGCATTCCATGTTGGCGATATTCAGGGCAATCCTGCGCTGGAGGAAGCCTATCATTACGGAAAAGACTGCTGATTGTTTTCAGACCAGAGAGGAAGGAGGCTGCAATGATATTTTATTTTACCGCCACGGGCAATAGCCTGTATGTGGCGAAGCAACTGGATAAAAGCCCGATCAGCATCCCACAGATCATCCATCAAAAGGATTTGTCATTTGAGGATGAAACCATAGGAATTGTCTGCCCTATTTTCGGGCATGAAGTACCGCCAATGGTGCGGGAGTTTTTGCAAAAAGCATCTTTTAAGACGGCATATTTCTATATGGTGCTTACTTACGGGAAACGTCACGGCGGCGCTGCGGAACTTGCTGATGAACTAACGGGGAGTTTAGGAATTGCGGCTGCTTATATCAATACTGTTTTAATGGCAGACAACTTTTTGCCTGCTTTCGATATGGAAGAAGAACGCAGGCTGGACAAAAAAGTGGATGAGCAGATAGCGGCCATCAGACTGGATATCCAAAACCGTAAATATGGGATTCAGCCCGCCACCGATGCAGACCGTGCGGCGCATCAGGAGTTTTTGTCACGAAGCAGTCAGCCGCCCGCAGAAAGATGGAAGAATCTTTACCGTATTACGGAAGCCTGTATCGGATGTGGAATCTGCGAAAAGGTTTGTCCGGCAAATTGCTTTCAGATAAAAAACGGTAAGGCGATACGAAAGGAAGATGGATGTCAGGCTTGCATGGCCTGCATCCACCATTGCCCACAGAAAGCGATTGCGCTGAATATGACGGAAAAGAATCCGAATGCCCGATACCGAAATGAACAGATTGCCCTCTCTGAAATTATTGCGGCAAATGATCAAACGAATTTGTGAAAGTTGGTGAACGATGAAGAAAGTAATTAGCATGGCACTATCGGTTATGATGATATTTACGTTGGCTGCCTGCGGAGATAACGCTGCCATTGACGCGGACAAAGGATCGGGGCAGACTTCAAAAAGTGAAGTGGAATCCTCCAGCACTCCCAAGGAAAGCACCGCGCCAAATGAGCAGCAGCCCTCGGCATCGGAGTCTGCCGGATCTGACAGTCAAGCTGATGCGAAAACACTGGTCGTCTATTTCTCTGTGCCGGAAACCACCGATCCTGACAATATGACCGAGGAACAAGAGAACAGTACAGTGGTTATCAACGGTGAGGTACTGGGTAACACGCAGTACATGGCAATGGTGATTGCAGAGAACACTGGGGCGGATTTGTTCCGTATTGAACCTGAAGCACCATATACAACTGACCATTCGGCGCTTGTGGATCAGGCAAAGAAAGAGCAGACCGATGAAGCTCGTCCTGCGATTGCGGCTCAAATCGAAAATCTGGATCAATATGACACGATATTCGTGGGCTATCCCAACTGGTGGGGAGATATGCCAATGATCCTGTACACTTTTTTTGACGAGTACGATTTTTCCGGGAAAAACATCATTCCTTTTAATACCCATGGCGGCAGTGGATTTTCAAATACAATCAGCACGATTAAGGACTTGGAGTCAGGTGCAAATGTTGATGAGGATGGATTATCTATCAGCCGAAATAACATTCAAGATGCGGAAGCTGACATTATTAGTTGGCTTGACGGACTTGGATTCTAAAAGTAAGGAGACGAGTTTAGAATGAAGAATATTTTAATTTTATCCGGCAGCCCCCGTAAGGGCGGAAACTCTGATCTTCTGTGCGACGAATTTTTGCGCGGCGCGCAGGAAAGCGGAAACAAGGTGGAAAAGATTTTTCTGCGCAACAAAAAAATTGGCTATTGCAACGCCTGCTACTACTGTAAAAAGAGCGGCGGCAAATGCGCCATTCAGGATGATATGAGCGAGATTCTGGACAAGATGCAGGCAGCCGATGTGATTGTGCTGGCAAGTCCTGTTTACTTCTATTCCATTGACGCACAGATGAAAGCAGTTATCGACCGCTCCGTGGCAAGGTGGACGAATATATTAGACAAGGAATTTTATTACATTATGACTGCCGCCGAGGATGGCGAAACCGTGATGGATTGCACACTGGAGTGTTTCCGTGGATTTGCCGCCTGTTTGAAGGGCTCTAAGGAAATGGGCGTGATTTATGGAAAGGGTGTTTATGAACCCGGCACGATCAAAGCCACGCCTGTGATGAACGAAGCCTACGAAATGGGAAAACACGCATGAGTAAATTAAGGAGGTTACATGAGAAAAATACAGAAAGCAAAACAAAATAAGCTGCTGCTCCTATTATCTGTGTTGACAATGCTGCTGATTATGACTGCCTGTTCCGGCAGGTCAGATATAAGCGGAGAGACGCAAACCGCTCCGACTACTGCTCCGGAAACCAATAATGTACCGGCAGAAAGCAATACGGAAACGGTTGGAGCAAAAGAGGAAGCCAAAAACGGTGAAGGGAAAATCTTAATTGCCTATTTTACCGTTCCTCTCAATGACGGCGTGGATACGGTGGCGAGGGCAAGCCGCACAAAATCAGATGACGGCACATATGGAAATGTTCGGTATCTGGCAAATCTCATTCAAGGCTATGTTGGCGGAGAGTTATTCTCCATTGATACCGCTCAAAAATATCCAATGGACGATATGGATGAGATGCTGGATTTCGCCTATAAAGAGAAGGCTGACAATGACCGACCGGAGTTATCGACTCACATCGAAAATTTAGATGATTACGATATTATTTTTATCGGTTATCCTAACTGGAATGCGGATTTGCCGATGCCAATGTACACCTTTTTTGAAGAATATGACTTTAGCGGCAAGACAATCATTCCTTTTGTTGCCCATGGCGGCAGTCGGGCATCCGATACCGTTCAGACGATTGCTGAACTGGAACCCGATGCAACAGTCTTTGATACCCCTGCCACTGTTTCATGGAACGAAATAGATAAGGCTGACAGCATTATCAGCGAATGGGTAAGCACTTTGCCCTTCTGATTAAGAAGAATGGAGGTAGTGCAGGAATGAAAAAATTCAAGCACTTTTTAGGGATTTTGTTGTCAGGCGAACTGCTGTTCACTTTGTCCGCCTGTGGTCAATCGGCGTCTCCGCAGTCACAAGCGCCAGCTCAAAATCAGGAGTCAATCTCGGCTGAAAACAGCGCTGAAATCAGTCCGTCAGAAGATTCCAATCCTGAAACAGCGGCAGATGCTATAAAAGGCAAAACGCTGGTGGTCTATTACTCCGCTACCGGAAGCACGAAAGAGGTCGCCGGATACATTGCGAATACCGTGGGCGGTGACATCTTTGAAATTGCTCCGGTGGAACCCTATATTTCTGGCGATTTAGACTGGACAGATGATACCAGCCGCGTCAATCAGGAGCATGACGATCCCTCTCTGCGAACCGTGGAGTTGGTTTCCAACACAGTGGACAACTGGGATTCCTACGATACGGTATTCATTGGTTATCCCATCTGGTGGGGCATTGCCGCTTGGCCGATAGATAGTTTTGTAACAGCCAACGACTTTACCGACAAAACTGTCATCCCATTCTGCACTTCAACATCCTCCGAATTTGGAGAAAGCGGCCAACTGCTGGCCGATATGTCGGGAACCGGGGTGTGGTCGGACGGTCAAAGATTTCCTAGCAATGCCAGCGAGAAAAATGTGACTGACTGGGTGAATGGTTTGGGACTTTGATGGAAAGCAGGCGAATCATGAATTTTATTTCAATGCTATTGACCTTCAGTATCCTTTGCTCAGGCTGCGGGTCTTTTCATTCGGATGATTCCGCAACTCATCCGGCAGAGAACCCATCGAAAGAGATCCCAACAGAACAAGGACTGGTGGAACAGGAAGATGATACCTCACTGGACACCGGATTTATGATAGATCAGATTTTGGAAAGTACAGATGGCGCAATTCATTACAGCTATTATTTGCCGGAAAGCTATGACGGAATCCGGACTTATCCTACGGTGGTGGCTATGCCTGGATACTATATGATGTGGTTTGGTGAAGAATCTTCTGGCAGTAATGTAGAGTGGACTGGTGTTCAGGCATGGACAGAGATGGATGAAGAAATAGTTGTAGTCTCCGCCCAGCTTACTGACTGGGGAGAAACATCCGCCCGTCAAGCCATAGAATTGACCGAGTATTTTCTGGACAATTTTGCAATCAATCGAAATAGAGTATATGCCGCAGGATATTCAGCCGGTGGAGAAACCATGTCCCGTGCGGTATCTATGCGCCCCGACTTATATGCCGCCTATCTTCATGGGGCATCTCAATGGGATGGTACATATGCTCCGATTGCTGATAATCGAGTAGCGGTTTATATTTATATGGCAGAGAATGATGAGTATTATGGCTCCGAGAAAGCGAGAAACGCCTACAACAATCTGCGAAATGCCTATCAACAAGCTGGGGTAACAGATGAGCAGCTTGATTTGCTGCTGCAACTGGAAATTCCAGATAATGAACACTTCAACCGCCTTGGCATCTACAACTATCATGATGGCGGGAACATCATGTTTGACGATAAAACTATTCTGGATTGGATTATCCAGAAAGAAAAATGATGAACGTGTAGAAACGAAAGGAAGATGAATACCAATGAAAAAATTGAAACAGCTTTTATCTTCGCTATTGGCAGTTGTTATGCTTATGACGGCAGCCCCCGTTGCATTCGCAGCGGAAAATGGCACTGGCTTTTCGGATGTCAGTGCTGATGCATGGTATGCGGACGCTGTGCAATATGTTGTGGAGCATGGTGTGATGAACGGTACGTCAGCCACGACTTTTTCACCTGATGAGATTGTGACTCGCGCTATGCTTGCTACAATTCTCTATCGAATTGCGGGCAGTCCCGCTGTGACCGGAACAGATACTTTTTCTGATACTGCCACGGATGCCTATTACACTGACGCCGTGGTCTGGGCCAATGCGAATGGGATTGTTTCCGGTTATGGCAACGGACTGTTTGGAACAAACGATCCGGTGAGCCGTCAGCAGATTGCCGCCATTCTTTGGCGCTATGCGGGCAGCCCTTCCGCTGATGCTGGTCAGGATTTTACAGATGAGGGTACGATTGCTGCTTATGCGGCCACCGCAGTGGATTGGGCCAGAGTGGGCGGTATCATGAATGGCAGTACCGGAAACCTCTTTGATCCTGATGGAAATACCACTCGCGCACAAACGGCTGCCATTCTGCGCAACTACATGACAATGGAAAAGAACAATCATCCGACTACCGGCAAGGGTGGCAATACACTGGTTGTTTATTACTCCGCCACCGGCAGTACCGAAGCGGTAGCGAAAACCATCTCGGAAACACTGAATGCCGACCTCTTTGAGCTGGTTCCGGCAGTTCCCTATACTTCCGCCGATCTGGATTGGACGATTGACGGCAGCCGGGTTAATATGGAGCATGAAAATCCATCCCAGCGGGCAGTTGAACTGACCAAAGCCACAGTGAACGACTGGGATTCCTATGATACAGTATTTATTGGCTACCCTATCTGGTGGGGCATTGCCGCTTGGCCGGTGGACAGTTTCATCGCAGCGAATGACTTTAGCGGAAAAACAGTGATACCGTTCTGTACATCGGTTTCTTCCGGCTTGGGACAGAGCGGTCAGCTTTTGGCGGAGGCGGCAGAAGCTGGCGATTGGATGGAAGGCCATAGGTTCTCCAGCGGAGCATCGGCATCTGAAGTCCAAGAATGGGTTGCTGATCTCAATCTCATGGCGAATGAATCAGCAAAGTAAACACCGTTTCCCTTTCATGGTAATCTGCAACAGCGCCAATAACCTTGACCGAAGTCTGATAAATTTCAATTTGAATGGAGTCCTGAAATGAGCGTAAAAGCAAAATGGAGAATGTTGGTTGATAGCTTGATGGTGGTACTTATACCGCTGTTAATGGCATATTCCTTAATTGGAGAAACAGCACACGAGTGGTTAGGCGTGATGATGTCCCTGCTTTTTGTTGGACATTGTCTGCTAAATTTTTACTGGTTCAAGGGACTGGTAAAAGGCAGATGGACGGCATTACGAATTTACCAGACTATCGTCAATATTCTCCTTTTGCTATGTACGCTCGGCTTAATCATCAGCGGCATTGCGCTTTCACGCACTGTTTTTTCGTTCCTGCCAATAGAGGGCGGCGGGAGTTGGGGCAGGACGCTCCATTTATTAACCTCGTACTGGGGGTTCGTGTTGATGTCCTTTCACTTAGGACAGCACTGGAGCATGATTCTAAACAGGGTGCAGCGTTCAGCGAAACGCCCCGTTATATTACGAGTTTTGGCCGTTGCTTTCGCCGGATATGGTATCATAGCCTTTATAAAACGTGAAATAGGCACTTATATGACATTACAAAATACATTTGTCTATTTTGATTTTGGCGAACCCTTATTTTTTTTCTTTATCGACTACATAGCAATTATGGGATTGTTTGTATTTCTTGGATACTATGTTACATCAGCGTTAAAATGGCTGAATAAAGGAATGAGCAGGGAGCGATGAAAAAAAGAAAAAAAGTAATTGCAACCGTTATTCTTTTATTATCTCTATTGGGATGTTCTTCGCAGCAAAATGAGACAGATACCGAGAAAACGATTTCCTTCTTTGCTATGGACACTTATATTGAACTGACCGCATCCGGCGAAAATGCCGACGCTTCTCTTGCAACGGCACAAAAACGAATTGAGGAATTGGAGCATTTGTGGTCGGTAACAGATAAAAAAAGCGAAATCTATGCGCTTAATCATAGCAAGGGACAGTCTTTATTGTTAAGCGATGATACCGCCGCTCTGCTTTCTTTCGCTTTGGAGGTTGCCCAAAAGACAAACGGTGCATTAGAACCGACCGTTTACCCGGTACTGGCCGCATGGGGATTTACAACTGAAGAACGAAACATCCCATCAGAACAAGAGATAGCGCAGAGCATGAAACTGGTTGGGTACAAGAACGTGGAACTGATTGGGAATACGGCAACCCTGCCGATAGGGATGCAAGTTGATTTAGGCGCAGTCGGCAAAGGATATGCAAGTGACGAGGTCGCAGAAATTTTAAGAGAGAATGAAATTAACTCTGCACTCCTTGATGTTGGGGGCAGTGTTCAAATGATAGGTAAAAAGCCAGACGGCAGCGACTGGAAAATTGGTTTGAAAAACCCGCTTTCAGACGGCAATTTGGGAGTTTTAAGTATTTCTGACTGTGCGGTTGTGACATCTGGTAATTATGAGCGATATTTCATAGGTGAGGACGGAAAGCGATACGGGCATATTATAGATCCTGCTACCGGCCATCCAACGGAAAATGAACTTGCTTCGGTGACTGTTATTGCAAAAGACGCAAAACTCTGTGATGGATTATCTACGGCATTATTTGTTATGGGACTTGAAAATGCAAGCGATTATTGGAAAAAACATCAGGACTTCGATATGATTTTAATAATGGAGAATGGGGAAATTCATCTTACCGAAGGTATAAAAAATAATTTTTCTTTGAGTGAGGAAAGCAAGAATACGAAGATAAATGTAATAAATTTGTAAAAGCATTTATTTTAGGAGAGGGGGGTTCATATGAACCATGTATTGATAATTGATAATGATTTATTAACTTGCAAAGAAATAAAATACAGTTTGCAGGATGATATAACGGACGTGTATTATACGCAATCTGTCGAAGAAGCTATACATATGCTGCAAAAAGAATCCTATTCACTTGTCATTATGGACGCCTGCCTTTCTCAATATGGTGGGACTGCGCTCATTCAGCAAATTCGGCAAATGAACCCTCTCCCTATCCTTGCCCTATCTGAAACCGCCAGTACAGCGGATAAAGTGGCGGCGCTCAAAGGCGGAGCAGACGATTTTCTGAACAAGCCCTATGATTTGGAGGAATGTCTTGCCAGAGCGCAGGCGCTTATGCGGCGATACACCCAGCTTAACCATATAACCGGCCGCAATTATGCCCTTGTCAGCCATGGGAATTTGATGTTAGATACAGCACGGCAGCAAGTTACCGTAGGAAATGAAAAAGTTATCCTGAAAAGAAAGAATATGATCTCCTGCTGTATTTTATAAAGAACAGTAACCGTGTATTAACATTTGAGCAGATATATAACGCGGTATGGCATGAGGAATATCTAAAGGATAACTCGACTATTTTCTACCATGTCGGAAACCTTAGAAAGAAGATAAATGTCGATTGGATTGAAAGCGTATATGGAACTGGATATCGCATTCACGATCTAAATTAAGAAGCTGTGCCGCTCGATTCTTGTTTCGAGCGACACAGCTTCTTTTTACACATAAATCAGTTCTGTTTTTACAATTTCATCGGCAACGGCCTGTGCCTGCTCCGAGATACGAATACGCTCCAGCGCATCCTCCTCCGGCATGGGGTGCTGTTTTAGATAATCGACGCGAATGCGTTCCGAAAGTTCAAATGCGCGCATATCCACCGCAGCACAATGCTCTGCCAGCTTTCCTGTGAAAAGCAATTCCCGGTACATTTCCTGCTTGAATCCGTGAAGATACTCCAAGCGCAAGTGTCCGTACTTTCCAAGATTTTTTAGCAGCTCGCTGCCCTCAAACTCAATGTTCGGGTAAAGTAATCCGTCAATTTCGATATACTCCAAATCCATGATAGCCATAAGCGGCCTCCTTGATAAAATGATTTACAATTTACCAGTTTCGTTTCGGCTGTTTGCCTTAACTTACTTGTTTCTCGTAAACATCCTTATCAAAGAGACCGCTTAGCCCCTGTGCTTTTTTTTCTTACTGCAGAGAAACGGTGGCGGCGCCGCTTTCATCCAAAACGGCGTTCATCTGCCAGAGGCCGGCCTGTTTGATCTTGGCGACCTCTGCGGCGGTGGCGTCAGGATAATAGAGCGTGACCGTCCAGATACCGGTTTTCGGGTCGCAGGACTGGTCCATATACACGTCGCCGGAGAACGCAATGTCTTCGCCGCTTTCATCAAGCAGCGTAAGCTCCGGATTGACCGACCCGGCGAAACCGTGCGTCGAAATAGTGGCGACGGCGCGCTTGCCGCCAATTTCCAGCTTGTCGATCTGATAATACCCGGCGCCCGGCTGTGCAGGCTTGGCAATCGGATACTGGTCGATAGAGCTTGCGGTCTTGATGCCGCCGGTTTCTTCAATCGGCACCAGCGTCAGCGATTTAATATCGGTGGATGCACCGGCAAATGAGAAAGTATTGACCGCCCGCTGGCCGGGTGCCGTGCCGTCAAGGCCGTTGTCGATCACGGGCAGGTAGTTGCCCTTATCGTCGCGTAGCGCGAAAGCAGAGGACGGGTATTCGTCCTTTCCGGGCTGTTCGGAGATGGTGATGGTATTGCCGAGCGGTGAGATCGAGACCTTGTCGATCCGGATCCTGCGGCCGCCGAAATCGACCTCCTGCATGGGCTCGGCGGACAGCGACTGCACGCCTGCGGCCGATTTGTCCACGGTCAGCGCGAAGCGCCAATCGGCTTCTTCGCCCAAAACCGAGGGGGCGGTCAGGACAAGGTCGACTGTATCGCCGATCAGCTTGGGCAGGGCGAGGCGCTGCATGCCTGTCAGCGTATGCTCGTCCACATACCGCGCGTCGATCTCCAGATTGCCCGGCGTGCGCAGCTCTTCGCCGTCCGCCTTGACGGTGAACGATGGCGCGGCCCATGAGGCGAGCCAGTGTTCCGGAGCTTCTATATCGGTGCTGCGGATATCTTGGTCGCTGCTGGCGGTAAAAAATACGCCTAGGTAGCTATCGTCCAGCGCGATATTGTCGATGGTCAGCGTCACGCCGCCATGCGTGAGCGACGAGCCGACCGCGCTGCTGAACTGCTCAAATACAGCCTGTGAGCCGTAGCGCAGGCTGTCCTGCGTGCCGTTGAAAAAGCCGATCGAACCCTGCGCCATCCTGACGATGGTGGGGGCGGCGGCAGCTCCGGCGATGCACACGGCGGTGGCGACTGCGGCCACACATACGGCGCGCCGTGTGACACGGATGGGACGGCGTGTGCCTTGGCGCTGCGCCGCATGGCGCAGGCGGACGGACAGCGCGTTTTTTTCTTCATCCGTAAACGAGGTGCGTCCCATCATATCAGTATATCGGTTCATAAAATCCCTCCAGGTCGGTTTTGAGCAGGGCGCGCGCGCGGCTCAGGCGCTTGCGCGCCGCAGCGGGCGAACAGCCGGTGAGCGCGGCCAGCTCGGTGGTGTCATACCCCTCGAAGTAGTGCAGGAAAACGGCGTCGCGGTATTTGCGGGGCAGGGCTTGTACTGCAGCGAGCACCTCGCTGTCCACTTGGGACTCGGGCGCGGCCTGCGTCACCGCTGCCTCCAGCGAGACGGTGCGTTTGCCTCTGCGCAAAAGGTTTCGGCACTCGTTGACTGTTGCGCGGATGAGAAACGCCTTTTCGTGCTCATAGTCGGTAAATTGGGTGCGGCGTTCCAGCATGCGCAGAAACAGCGTTTGGCAGATATCCTGCGCGTCCGGCTTGGACAGCCCGTGTGTGCGGCATAGCCGCAGGATCAGATCGGCATAATTCTGGACAAAGCGTTCCGCGTCGTCCGGACTTAAAAAATCAGGCATGTGTTCGTTCCTCCTTTCACCTACAACACAATCGAGCGGACAGTTTTGTGACAACGAAAAAATCTTCATAAAATCCTAAAGACTTTTTAAAAAGAATGTGCGATACTGGGAACAACCGGAAAGATAAAACGTCCATATGAACAGTGCACTGAAGAGATGCCGGAGAAAATTGTGAATTGGATGTTAAATTTGTATAAAACGCCGTTGCTTATTTTGGTCGAAGTGCTTATGATAGTAACGGGTATATGGAAGAACATTGGAAACAAGGGGAACGTCCATCATGATGCATTTTTTAGAGACTTTGCAGTTTGTGCTGTTCGTGTTCTTCACGGCGGCATACGCCTACCAATTGGTATATCTGGCCGTCGGCTTTCTTGGCCGGGGACGGCAGGGTAAGCAGGAACCAGCACAGCACCGCTATGCCGCGATCATTGCCGCGCGCAATGAAGAAGCTGTCATCGGTGAGCTGATCGGCAGCCTGAAAAACCAAAACTACCCGTCCGAACTGTTGGATATTTATGTTGTTGCCGATAACTGCACCGACGGCACAGCTTCCTGCGCCCGGGGAGCTGGAGCGATCGTGTATGAGCGCTTCAATCAGGTGCAAAAGGGCAAAGGCTATGCAATGGACTATCTGCTGAAAGCTATCTGGGACGAGCATGGCGACGTATACGATGGGTATTTTGTGTTTGATGCAGACAATATAGCCGATCCGAACTTTGTTTCGGAAATGAATAAAATGTTTGACGGCAGCGGCTATTCCGCTATCACGAGCTATCGGAACTCCCGCAATTTCTGCGCGAATTGGATCAGCGCGGGGTACGCGCTGTGGTTTTTGCGGGAAGCGCGTTTTCTCAACCGGCCGCGCGCTCAGCTTGGTGTCAACTGCGCGGTGTCGGGCACCGGTTTTTTGGTCGCGGCCGACGCAGTACGTGAGGACGGCGGCTGGCCTTACCATTTGCTGACCGAGGATATCGAATTTTCCATTTCCTGCACTTCACAGGGCCGTAAAATTGGTTACTGCGGCACAGCTTACATCTATGATGAACAGCCGACCGAGTTCAGCCAGTCTTGGGATCAGCGCATGCGCTGGAGCAAGGGCTTTTATCAGGTGGACGCCAAATACACCGGCCCGCTGTTACGCGGCACACTGTGCGGCGGCCGAAAGGGCTTCTCGTGTTACGATATGCTGATGACGATTGCGCCCAGTAACCTGATTACGATTCTGGCGCTTTTTGTCGGCCTGTGTATCTGTTTTGCCAGTTTTTCCATGCCGGGCTTTGTGCTGTACCGTGTGGTGCGTATGCTGCTGCGGATGCTGTGGGCGACGGTTAAAGGCGTTTCGCTTATGCTGTTCCTTTATGGCGCCTGCACCATGCTGGCCGAGTGGCGGAAGATCGATGGATCTGCTGCAAAAAAAGTGTTGTACACCTTTACTTTTCCGCTTTTCATGCTGACTTATGTGCCGATCTCGCTTGCTGCGCTGATGCAGAAGGTCGAGTGGAAACCCATCCGGCATACAGGAATGAGCGTGAAGAAGAAAGAGCGCGAACGCGTATAAGACAAAAAAGCTGCTGCCTTTCGGGCAGCAGTTTTTTTATTCGTGTACGGGATGCGGTCGCCCGCCGGCATACAGCTCCTTGCGGATGGCAGAAAACATGGTTTCCGCCATATCGAGGTAGCGTCTGACCTCGCGTTCCCCGATCTCGAACGGCAGGTCGGTCGGGTAACGGGTTTCGATATATAGGTCGTTAAGCGCCGCGCTTTCATCGAGATATTCACCGAACGCATCAGGGTCGAGCCGGATGGCCTGTCGACACAGGTAGGTCAGATTGTGGCCATCGAAATGGCGGCCGGTGCGGTACAGCAGATATCCCTTGAGCGCCTTTTCAATCGCCTGCTGGCAGTGGAATGCAATATTGTAATGATCGCCGCCAAAAGTTAGCAGCAGGCGGGTGCATTGCAGGTCGCAGAGCGCCTTGTCTAGCCATTTATAATAGAAATGGCTGTCGCTCTGGCCTTTACGCTTTCTGCTCATACAGCACCTGCCCTTTCCGCGCGATCCACGCGGCGTAGCTGGACTCCTCGGCGGTCAGTTCCTCCCATTCATCTGCGGTGTAAACACTTAGGGACAGCGGAACCTCCGCCGAGATCGCCAGATGCAGTTTACAGCGCAGCGCGCGCGTATCGCCATCGGGCACGACGACGCATAGGCTGAGAGATTTGAGCTTTTGCGTCGACATAGTACGCTTTTCCCCAAACAGGATGACGCGGTCGGGTGTGCATACGCTGAGGATATCATTCAAAATCTGCCGTATGGTTTCCATGCGCGTTACGCCTCCTTTGCAGACAGGGGAGAGAGCGTGGCAATTGCTTCAAAATGCGTCTGCCCGCCGGCTTCGCCGCGCACAAAGCGCGCATTGTCCACCGTGCCGCAGGAAAGCGCGAGCTGCTCGCCGAATTGGGTTTCCGCGGTATAGTTTACTTGCAGCGAGGACACATAGCCGGGCTGCTTTTGCAGATCGAGCGCGTCCGAGATCAGGTCAACCACCTTGACGTTGTTGACATGGTTATTAACGTCGAGGTCGGAGTAGCAGACCGGGTGCACATGATGCAGCCGCACGCTGTCGCAGGACAGCTTGCCGAGCGGCGCAAACAGCTCGCCGCGCGCCGTGTGCAAATAATTTTCAGCGGCGGGAAAGGCGGTGGGGCGCAGAATGCGGTGGGTATCCGGGTCGAGCGTAACCCACATCGACTGCGCTTCGCCGACAGGCTGTTCGTCCGCGTAAAAGGCAAACGAGCGGTACCAGCTTGCGCCGCGGATGCCCGGGCACCAGGTTTCGCAACGCACGCGCTCATAGGGCAGCAGCGGGCGGGAGAGCGATACGCGCATACGGCTGAGCACCCAGAGCACACGAAGCTCGTCGCGACTCAAATGAAGCTCGTCCGCGTGCACCGTGGCCGCATCCTGCATGACGTTGAACAAAAAAGACGGCCGGGCGATGCCGCGGTTGTCAATATGGCTGTAATTGACCTCGTATTCACGCGAGAGCAGACTGGACAAGCAAAACGCCTCCTTAGCGGTTACTGGAACAGCGCGACGATAAACCGGGAAAAAATGTCGAGCAGGCTGTTCGATTCGGTCGGTGTGGGCGCGGGCTGGTTTTCCGCGGGCTCATATTCCTCCATCAGCAGCGTGGAGGCGCCGGCGACATTGATGAGCGAGGAATAGCTGAAATAGACCTCTCCCTGAATATCCTTGCCTGAATGGATCAGGTCAAGCTGGCGCGTAAGCTCGTCGGTTCCATACCAGACATCGCCGGGTTCGGCTTCTTCCATGCGGTAGGCGCCCAGGCCGATGAAGAGCGCGACGTCACTCGTCTTGACCGCGTCGGTCCACCAATCGATCAGCTTTTTAAAGTCCGCGGCCTCAAAACCGATCGACCAATAAAGCTGCGGGCAGATATAATCGACCGTACCCTCGTTGATCCATTCAAGCGAATCACAATAGATCTCGGAATAGGACGAACGGCCACGGGTATCGCTGCCGCGCGGGTTGCTGTCCTTGTTGTCCCAAATGCCGGCTGGGCTGACGCCGAACATCAGCTCCTTGTCCAGCTTGTGCAGTTCCCTGTCCAGCGAGGCGACCAATTGATTTACATTATCACGCCGCCAATCGCCGATGTCGTCGAAATCCGCACCATAGCGGGCATAAGTCGCCGCATCGTTGAAATCGACGCCGGGATAGAAGTAATCATCCAGATGGATGCCGTCCACCTCGTAGTTCTGAATGATCTCAAGCGCACCGTCGACAACGAGCTGCTGCACAGCGGGCAGGCCGGGGTTAAAATAGTAGTTGCCGTCGTATTCGACAATCCATTCCGGATGCTGCTTGGCCGGGCTGTTTTCCGGCAGGGCGTTCCATTCGGTCTCGCCCTCCTTGGTAATCCGGTAGGGGTTGAGCCACGCGTGGAGCTGCAAGCCGCGCGCGTGCGCGCCCTCGACCCAGTACTGAAGGGGATCAAAGCCGCCGTCCGGGGCCTGTCCCACCGTGCCGCTTACATAGCGGCTCCACGGAAACAGCGCGGACTGGTACAGCGCGTCGGCCGATGGGCGTACCTGAAGAAACACTGCATTGAGGCCCATGGAAGCAATATTATCGAGCATTGCGTCGGCCTGACTTTTCAGTTCGTCCGCAGTCATACCGGTTTTGCTGGGATAGTCGATATTATAGACGCTTGCGACCCACACACCGCGCAGACCGTCCGCCGGCAGGTCGATCGCGGCGGCGGAGGCGGGAAGCAGCAGAGACAGCGCAACTAGCATGGATAAAATGCGTTTTTTCAGCATGAAAATACTCCTTTGTCAATGGCGGTCATATCTTAATTATTTTACCATTGCGCTGCGGAGAAAGCAAGGACGATTGACTTTCCCACGGGTCTATCGTATCATGAACAAAGGAAAAGGATGTGAATGAGACCCTATGCAAAAAAAAGTTCTTGCGCTGCACGACCTGTCCGGATTTGGACGGTCATCGCTCGTGCCGATCATTGCGGTGCTGTCGGCTGCGGGACACCAGTGCGTGCCGCTCCCAACGGCTGTGTTTTCCACCCATACCGCGATCTCGGGCTGGGTAACGACCGACCTGACGCCCGCCATGCAGGGCACGATCGACCAGTATGACGCACTTGGCCTGCGTTTTGAAGCCGTTTATGCGGGATTCCTCGGCTCAGCCGACCAGATTGGATGTGTGCAGGAGGCCGCAAAGCGCCTGCGCGCGCAGGGTGGGCTGACGTTGGTCGATCCGGTCATGGGGGATAACGGCGTGGTATACGGCACCTATACGCCTGAAATGTGCACCCGCATGCGCGAGCTGTGCGCGATTGCGGATATCATTACGCCTAACACGACTGAGGCCGCGATCCTGCTTGATCGCGACCCGAGAGACAAACCGGCAGACGAGGACGAGGCATGGGCGTGGCTCCGCGCGCTGCGCGGACGCTATGGGGCACAAGCCGTGCTGACCGGGCTTGATTTTGAACCCGGCCGCGTGGGAACTGGCTGTTTGGGAGAGACGGGCGGCGCGGTGCAGCTGCACAGCCGCGTGGGCTGCTATTATCCCGGCACAGGCGATTTGTTTGCTTCGGTCATGCTGGGCGCGCTGCTGAACGGGCAGACGCTCGAATGCGCCGCCGCGCGGGCGGGTGAGTTTGTGCGGGACTGCATCGCCTATACCGCAGCGCAGGGAACCGACCCGATGCACGGCGTACAGTTTGAGAAACTGCTGTGGCGGCTGGCTGGAAATAAATAAAAAGAACCTGTCCAATGGACAGGTTCTTTTTAATGGAGCGGCTGACGAGGCTCGAACTCGCTACCTCCACCTTGGCAAGGTGGCGCTCTACCAGA
>NZ_JAXEOA010000004.1:0-133814 GCF_034098985.1 Agathobaculum sp.
TAAATGTACTAACAGAGAGAAATTTCAATCCACGCTCCCGCGAAGGGAGCGACAAAAGACGCCGGCCACCGGCCACCTGAATGCCAAATTTCAATCCACGCTCCCGCGAAGGGAGCGACGCGGTTCGGCTGTAACGCTCTCCTTTAGTAGTGTGATTTCAATCCACGCTCCCGCGAAGGGAGCGACGATATGTCACGCTGACCGCTGTTAAGCCATATTCGATTTCAATCCACGCTCCCGCGAAGGGAGCGACGGACGCGAGAAGCGGCAACAGAAGACGGACGAGATTTCAATCCACGCTCCCGCGAAGGGAGCGACTTCTCTTTCTCGATCCATGCGCGGGAATTATCAAGAATTTCAATCCACGCTCCCGCGAAGGGAGCGACGCTATATGTACAAAGCGAGATACACCAGCGACGAATTTCAATCCACGCTCCCGCGAAGGGAGCGACTTCAAGCTGGTTCTCGGTGGATACGCGGACATAACCATTTCAATCCACGCTCCCGCGAAGGGAGCGACGACAAAAACATACAAAACTCGTTTGCTGGTTTTGTATAATCAGCATAAGATCGGCCATTTACTTTAAGACGTGGGGCATTACGTAGTATAAAAAAGGAGCAAAAGAGGTGTTATAGCCTGAAAAAACAGTGCGAACCCCGCCAAGATTTCTTGTGAACTGCCCCTTCGCACCATTATAGTAACAGCGTATCCCCGGGCAGATAGGTTTCCCTGCAGCCGAAATGCTCAATTCTATTTTCATAGCGCTTTCCCAGATAATAGAACCGTAGGCTGTCTTTTTCCGGATCCATGATGGTGCACAGCTTGGCTTGCAGGCTGCGGCACTGCGCCGGGTCGAGCAGGCACTCAAAAACTGAGCACTGCACCCGCTGGCCGTAATTGACACACTGTTTGGAGATCTGCCGCAGGCGCTTTCTGCCCGCGGCATCCTGCGTATTAACGTCATATGTGATGAGAACCAGCATACCATGCCCTCACTTCCACAAAAACGGCGGATACGCGTCCACGTCGCCGCGTAGATACCGCGCAAGCAGCAGCGCCTGGATGTAGGGTACCATGCCCCACTGCAGCTTTTCTTTTAGATAAGGGTGCGTCAACGTATCCTTTTTCTTTTCTTGCCAGGCTTTTAAGAACGTTTTTCTGGCATCGTCGGCCATTAGTACAGCGTCGCTTTCACGTGTTTCGAAATCCGACGGCGCGACCATGCGGTTGTTGACCAGCGTCAGAACAAAACGGTCGGCCATGATGGGGCGCAGCTCCTCCATCAAATCGAGCGCGAGGGACGATCTACCCGGTCTGTCTCGGTGCAGAAAACCGACGTATGCATCCAGCCCAACGCTCTCCAGCGCGGACGCGCAGTCGTGCGCCAGCAGGCTGTACGCAAAGGAAAGCATCGCGTTGACCGGGTCGAGGGGCGGTCGGCGGTTACGTCCGCGGAACGCAAAGACCTCTTTATTATTTAGGATCATCTCGTCGAAAACGCTGAAATACGCGGCCGCGCCCGTCCCCTCGAGCCCGCGCAGGCTGTCGAGCGAAATCTCTTCGGCGGCAAGTGGGAGCAGCGCCTTAATCCTGGCGGACGCGTCCGCCAGCTTTGCGCCGTCTACCCGCAGGCCGTGGTCGCGCCGGGTGCGCTCGATGCTCCAGCGGGCGTTTGCCAGCTTGCCGAAGATCATTGTCCGCGCGGTACGGCAGCTTTGCAACGGATCGTCCGCCGCCCGGTACTGTGCGCGGCGCAGCAGTACGTTGCCGCCGCCCTGTCCGCATACCCGCGCAAGGAACCGCCCGCGCGGCGTACAGAGCGCAAAGCCCACGCCGCGCTCTGCGCACGCGCCCATCAGCGCGGGGGAGGCGCCGGCGTAGGAAAAGGACACGATATTTTGCAGCGTATGCAGCGGATACCGCGCCACGATCTGTTTTTCACGGTTCGCTACCACGTTTTCACCGTCCAGGGATAGGTAAATATCCTCTGAGGTCACAAAAAGCGTGTTCAGCAGCTGTTTCATGGCGTTTCTCCTATCGCATCGGACAGATAATCCGCGACCGTCCCCGTGCGGAGCAATCCGGGCAGGCAAAGCTCCTTCAGAGAGCACGCGCCGCAGGCTTTGGTGGGTTTTACCTTGGGCGTATAGCCGCGCTGGTATAGCTGGTGCATTTCCGCAAGGCAGTCCCGCACGGCTTGGCGCAGTTCCTGCGTGAAAGGCACCGGGACGCGGCGGCGCGTCTCCCCAAAGTAAAGCGCGCCCTCCGGGACGGCGCAGCAGAGCATTTCCTCTAGGCACATGGCCTGTGCGCAAAGCTGCAATTCGTCGCCCCCGCGCCCGCCCGGCGCGCCGCGCTTGTATTCAACGGGATACGGCTGCCAGAGCCCGTCCCGCCCGGGAAGCGGCACACCCGTTTCACCGCGGTGAAATTCGACGATGTCGCACTCGCCGGACACGCCGAGCGATGCGGAGGATACCGCGAGGCCGCGCGTTGTGAGCAGACTGCCCCGGCTTTCGCGAAAGCCTTTGTCGTGTGCGTTGCGGTGCAGCAGCGCGCCGTCCACCGTGCGGAAATTTTCTGCCCATTGGCGCTCGATATGGATGAGTGCCCACTGCCGGCGGCAGAATTTAAAATGCTGAAGGCCGGATAATTGGAGGAAATCCTCCTCTTTATAATCCATCAATGATCTCACAGTGTAGCCCGGGCAGTTCGCCAAGGGTGATCTCGTAATTGTCCACGCTTGTGGGTGCGGCGACGTCCTGCTTCAGTTTGGCCTGCACCAGTTCATGCACCTTGGCCGAGGAATGCTGCCCCGACGGACAGTTATGCTCCCACCAGTAAAGCTTTACGACCTCCATCGAGCCCTCCGGGCGCGCCGCAGAAGCGTCGTTTTCAAACAGGGTGCGCAGGCACTCCTTGACCGTTTGCGCGTCCTCTTCGCTGAATCCGGTCTTTTCCGCAAGCTGTACGTTGATCGCGCCCTTAACTTTATATAGGCCGAAGCGGACGAAGTGCTTGGAACCCATGGTGTCCGAGCTGCGTTTTTCACCCGGTTCACCGTTTACGCTCTTGGTGATCTGCATTGACCGCACCTCGACCGGGGACACGCTGACCGCCTGATGGATGGAGACCGGCCCGCGCACGCCGACCGACACGCCGCTTTTATCCGCCTTGAACGCGAATACCTGGCCGAACGCGCGCACATCGAGCCACTTTTCGCAGGCGATGCGGGCGTATTCGTCCGCGTCCGTTACCTTGCCGATCTCCTTAGAGGCGCGCTCGCTCAGGCTTTTATATCCGTCCTCGCAGCGGTCGGCCGACTGGACGAAGATCTTGTGTCCCATATCCTGCATGCGGTTGCGGATTTTGCGCTTGACGCACACATCGGAGATCTCGCCGAAGCTCTCGTAATCCGTGCGGGGGCGGTTGCCGTTGAGCGGGTCGCCGTTTCCGTTTGCCATTTTGACGCTGACCAGCGCGACAAAGTCGATCTTATTCTGCAGTTTGCTCATGTTCTTTTTCCTCCGTCTCCGTTGTGTCTTTTTCGTTGCCGCGCGCCGCGCGCTGGTGGTAATAGCCGAGCAGGTACACGTCGTCCAGCTTTTGGTTCAGCGACGGGTCATCCCAGTCGAGCTTGTCCGTGATTTCGCTGATGATGTTTTTGTACCAGGCGCGCAGGTTGGGGGTCAGACGCGCAAAATAGGGATTTAACTGCTCGCCGAGGATGCGCCATGCGTACAGCGGTCGCTGCGCAAAGACCGTCTGCATGCGGATGGCGTTGGTCTCGCGGCCTTCCTCCTTGCCGTAGGTGCTGCGCTCGACCTTTTCCGCCACGGCCAGCAAGCGGCCGAACAGATAGCTGCGGTCCGTGCAGGATGTATCCAGTGCCAAGGTCCATTCCTCCTTTTTGTCGTTGTGGTATTTGCGGATGACGGCGCACGCCGTATCCAAAACGCTCTTCCGGTTGCCGCGGCTGTAGGCCAGCGGCATGCCCGCCCGTGCGGCGAGCGCGCGGACGATGTCGGCCGGCAGGGGACGGCCGTCCAGCAGGCAGGGCAGCAGTTGCTGAATATGTTCCCGCTGCACCCGTTCGTCCGCCTCGATAAACTGTCCCTTTTCCGTGCCGAACGCGCAGTCCACGATGCGGCGGAGGGACGGCGCGTGCACGCCGAACCGGCCGGAATCCACGCAAAAGGTATCATACCAGCGTTCGATGCGGTCGAGGAAGTCCGAGCCTCTAAGTTCGTTATAGTAGGTGACGCTCAGCCGGCCGGGCGTGGCCGCGTCCAGCGCGGCGACGACCACGCCGTCCGCCGGCTCGAGTTTCTGCCGGTAGCCGCCAAGCGTTTCAAGCAGATTTTTTCGGTAGCTGGGGAAATCCGGCGCATGGTTTTCTGAAAAACCGAACAGCGAGAACGACGGCACTTCCCGCCCATCTGGATTCCAACACAGGAACGTACGGCCGCCGATCATCACGCCGTGGTTGGCGGCGACCCAACGCAGCGCGCTGTGCGCTTGCTGCGAGGCCGTATAGCCGACGCTCACCGCCTGCTCCGCCTTGACAAAGCGGCCGCGGTAGGTGAAGCCCGCATGGTCGTTGGAGGAGATAAGCTTTGCGTTGCCGTATTTGGCGACCACGCCCTTCTGATGCATGCTGCAAAACATATCCTGCCGCCCGGAGACCATGCAGAGATCTTTCGGCCGTCCTTCGCACTGCGCGGCATAGAACTGCGTAAAGCTGTCGAACAGCGTCGTATCCCGCCAACATTCCGCAGAGGTGTTCTCGGGTTTGGGCAGCACGCGCCAGCGCACCAGCCATTTCCCATATTTATCCGGCTTATCCTCCGGCAGGATCAGGCCGGCGGCGGTCAGGTCGGCAATCACGCTGCCGCCCTTTATGTAGCGGAGCACAGCCTGCACCTTGGGGTGCGTGAAAGCCGACGACGCCCAGGCCTCAAGCTGCGCGACATATGTCTCATGCGGCCCTCCGCCATCTGGCGTCAGATAAGCGAGCTGGTCGCAGAGCGGATGGGGACAGGGGGCCGACGTCCGGTTTGCGGATTCGATCGTGGCCGGGATGATGGTCTTGGCGTCCTCCTTGGGCACAGGAGACGCGCTTTGGAAAACGCCGCCGTCTGAAATAGTGATTTCAAGCTGTGCGTTTTGCACAATGTGCGACACGGGCGTCAGCGGTTCCTTTTCGCCCTCGTGCATCACGCCAACGCGGTGCGCCTGCGTTTGATAGGTGCGGTAGGCCGCCGCGAGTAGTCCCATTCACTCCACCTCCCCAAACAGGCTGTCCGCACTTTGGAAATTGCCGAGCGCCTCGCCAAATGGTTTGACTGCCATTTCCCGCGCCGGGCGGGCGACCGGGCACTGCTCCGGCCGGGCAAATTCGATCACGCCCCGGCGCATCACCGGATACCAGAACCGGACGGTCATCTTGCCCTCCGTTTCAGGGGAGTACGCCTCGTCTGCATAGGTGATGCCGTGGTAGGTCAGGCCAAACGCGAGCTCGGAGGTGCCGTCGTAATCCCCTTCACCTTCGCCGAATATACAGGGCGATACATATCCTTGACATTCCCGCGCGCCAAGGAAAATATCGCGCCGCCCGCCGCGCTCGATCATTCTCCGCGCGATGTTGTGGTGCTTGTGCTCGTTGCGGTCACCCGCGAGCGCGGGGCGGTTTTCGTTCCACTCGAAATGCGCGCGTACTTGATAGCGGCAGTCTTTCAAATAGGTATAGTAAGACAGGTCGTTTTTATTATCCTGCCAATGGATGGGGCGAACGCCCTTGACCTCGGTCTGGATCGGGTTCATCACGCGCACCGCATCGATATACCAGATGAACGTGGGCTTCCAATAAACTGAGCTGAGTACGCCCTTGAGCGCCTCATAAGTGGGGATCTGAAGCGTACACTTCTCCCCGCCGACGCGCAGGATCGGGTCGGAGAACAGCGCGTAAGCGCCGGACACCTCAAATTCTACCGTGTTTCGATAGGCCATATCACACCTCCAAAAATATATTGACATCCCCCTCCGGGGAAAAACCTGTCTGGTCGGAATAAAACTCTGGGCGGAGCGCCAGCACCGCCCCTTCGCAAAGGGGATAGACGCCGCCGCGTTCACGCAGGCGGTCAACTTCATATTGATACAACGGGATAGAAAACGCGCCCGTCTGCCGAAACAGGTCAAAGCGGTACGCCAAATCATGCCCCGCCTGGGGCGAACCGAGCGACGCGATCAGCGCCGCGCCGCCGCCATACGGCACGAGGACGTCTACCGCAGCGTCATCGAACACATGGAAAGCCTGCCCCGCAGTGGCGAAAGCCTGCCCTATCAGATAATTTTCTGCCGCCGCGCAGTGGCCGCGCCCTTCGCTGTTGAGGGACAGCAGGTCGAGCAGCGTGCCGCCGCCCGGCAGCGGGTAGTCCTGCGCGCCCTGCTTCATCTCGGCGTACAGCGTTTGGTAATACGCGCGCACGGCCACCGCGCCCGACAGGTCGTTTCCAAATGTCTCAGGATCGCGCGCAAACTGCAGCAAAACCGAGGCCATGGCCTGTTGGGACTGCGCGATCTCTTTTAAATGCGAAAGGTTTTCACACTGTAGTCGAACTATATAAACCGGGCGCACCCCGCCGAGCTCGCCGCTCCGGTTGCAGCGTCCGGCAGACTGGATTAGGTTATCCAGCCCGGCCAACACGCGGATAACGCAGCCGAACGAAAAATCGACGCCGGCTTCGACCAGCTGGGTTGATACACAGACCACCGGGCCGCGCCCGGCAAGCGCCTGTTTGATCTTGTCTATGGTCGGTATCCGGTGCGCCATGCACATAGCGTTGGATAAATGGAACAGCTGTCCGCGCCACCGGCTGCGCATCGCGGCATAAAGCGCGCGCGCCTGTGTCCGGGTATTGCAGATCAGCAGCAGGCTGCCGTTCGCCTCCGCTTGGGAGGCCGCGAAATCCGCCAGTTCCTCCACTGTGAAGCCCGGCGGCTCCAAGCGGCTGATAAACTCTGTGCGGTGGAATGTCCGGCTTTCGTCCTGCGGGACGAGCTCGGGCTGCTCCGCATACCGCAGGCGGTGCGCGGCCTGCTCCAAACACGGCTGTGTGGCTGAACAGAGCACGACGGACGCGCCGCAGAAGCCGACAAGGTAATTCATCGCCAAATTGAACTCAGATAGCAGGTTCCGCGGCACGGACTGCACCTCGTCGATGACAATCACGCTGCCGCGCAGCGCGCCCATGCGCCGGATGCACGAGGTCCGCCCGGCAAGCAGGGTGTTTAGCAGCTGGACAAGCGTGGTGACGACGACCGGCGCGCGCCAGTTTTCCAGCAGCAGCTCGTTTTCGTCGAGTTCGCCATCCACCGTATTTTCCCGCACGGCGTTGGAGTGGTGCTCTAAGATCAGTTCGTCGTCGCTGAGCCAGTCCCGGATGACCTTCGCGTTCTGTTCAAGTACGGAAAGAAGCGGGATGACGAAAAAGATCCGCTCCCCGCCCAGCGCCGCCGCCGCGAGCGCGTAGCGCAGCGACGCCAGCGTCTTGCCGCCTCCTGTAGGCACATTCAGCCGGAACACGCCGCCGCCTCTGTCAGCCGCGGCGCGGCAGCAGTCGGAAATGCGTTTTCTCGCCTGATTGATATCGCCCGTGTCTGAAAAAGCGGCGAGCCGGGATTCGAATGCGGTAAGCAGGGTGTCCCAGCAGACATCCGGCGCGTCCCCACACACGGCCGCCCGGGCGTATTCGGCGGTGTCCTGCCGGTCGCCCTCGATAACCGCTGAAAGCGTTTGCCGGGCGAGCAGGCCGAGATAAAACAGCATTTCCTGCTCACTGTCCGCAAGCTGCCGCAGCCGTTCGCACGCGGCGGTTACCTCACGGACGGCCTCGCCGAATAGGCGGTCGAGTGCCTGCTCATTTTCGCAGTCCCGCAGGAAGGCTGCGCGCGCCTGCACGTAGCCCGTGCCCTCGGTTTCCAGACGGCGGCGGAAGCCATCCGCCCCATCTAGGGCGATGCAGTCGAACTGCCCATGATGCGCACCGACGGCATAGGCGACAAGCTCGCACGCAAGCGAGCGGAAGGATTGCTCCTTATCCGTATGCCAGCGTTCGAGTGCGTACCGCGCGCCCGCAAACGTGTGGTTGACGCTGCCGCGGCGCACCTCTTCGCCCGCCGCCGCCCGGCGGAGATAGTCTTGAAAGGCTGTGGAATACTTGCCCATATCGTGCAGCAAGCCGGCTAAATAAGCCGTTTTTTCCATGCCCGGCGGCGCGGATGCGCTGGCGTATACGGCGCACTGGCGGCAATGCGCCGCAAGCGGCTGGAATTGCAGGCTGCCTTTTTCATCCCTGCGGGAATGCGCGATTTCACACATAACAGAACGCCTCCCATGAAATGCACGGGTTGTTATCTGCTTCCAGCATACCACAGCTAAAGTACAATAAAAAGGACTTTTAAGCGTTTTGCAGATTTTTTGTAAAGTTTTGCGTTGCAGGTGTTCGGTTGTTTTGTAACCAGTATAGCATAGGCCGCGGATCATTTCCAAGAATATTCCATAAATCGGCATATGCCATGGCGGTTTCAACAATTCACATAAAATGCATTTGTGGATTTTGACAATATGCCTAGAATCGAAATAAAAAACAGACCAAAAATTATGGAAGCTGTCTTTTTAAAACATTGGAACTTTGTGCGTTTCGTCGCAAAATAGAGCTTACAGAAAGCGGAATCTATGCAATATCACAAAATATGGAAGCGAGGTCGGAAAGGGATGGAGCTTTGTTACAACCTGCAAACCTGTTCGGAAACGTCGACCCTGGACCGCGACGTGAGGCTGTGCGCCGAGGCGGGCTTTCCGCTTATTGAAATCGATTTCCAGAAAGCGCGCCAGTACCTGCAAAGCCATTCGCTGGACGACCTGACCGGGCTTTTGCGGCGGTATGGCCTGAAATGCGCGACGATCAACGCGATCTTTTCCATCAATTTCTGCTCGGAGGCGCAATGGGCGGACATTTGCAGTCAGTTCGACTTCGCCTGCGATCTGGGACGCGCGGCGGGCGCGGACACGGTGATCGTGCTGTCAAGCGAGCGCGCCGACCTGCCAGACGGCTGGACGCCGGAAGCCGTTTTCGAGGATACCGCCGCCGCGCTGCACCGTTTAGCCGATCTAGGCCGCAACAGCGGCATGAAAATTGCGTTCGAGCCGGTCGGCACGATGGCAATTGGCGACATCGCCACGGCATGGCGGCTGGTGCGGGAGGTCGACCGTCCCGAAGTCGGTCTGGCGGTGGACGATTTTAACCTCTTCCTATGGGATGTAGGAGCGGATTTCGATATGATCCGCGGTCTTGATCCGGAGAAGATCTTTATCGCGCACATTAACGATGCGGATGCCATGCCTTTTGCACAGCTCGACCAGATGCACCGCTGCATGCCGGGCGACGGCCGCATCGACGTGCGGCGGTATATGGACTGCCTGCGCGCCTGCGGCTACCGCGGGCCGGTTTCGGTCGAGGTGCTCAATCCGCGCATTTGGGCAAGGGGGCCGGAAACGGTGATACCGGAAGCATACGAGAGGCTTCGCAAATTCGTCTTTTGATGCCGCGCCGTTACTGCAGGACGGCGTAGCATTCTTTAGAAATAGGCCGCACAGGGCGGGGGGAAGAGGTCTCCCAGCGGCCACCGGTCACAATATAACTGTGGAATAGGAGAACGGTATGAGTAATTTACAAGACGAAAGCAGACGCTATTATGTCAAAATCGGTACCGGGGAAAAAATGGCCTACGGCTTTTGGGGCTTCGGCAGCGATTTGGTATTCCAGACCATCACCATTTATCTCACTTTCTTCTACACCGACATCTTTGGGATTACGCCGGCGCAGGTCACTGTGTTATTTCTGGCTGCGCGCGTATGGGACGCGATCAACGACCCGCTGATGGGCGCAATTGTGGAAAAATGCCACTTCAAGCATGGGAAATATATCCCGTGGTTCGTCGGCCTGTGTATTCCCTATGGAATTTCAACAGTCCTCGTGTTTACCACGCCGGAAAGCGTCAGCAAGGTCGCTTATGCGTGGTTTACTTACATCCTCTTCGGCATGCTGTTCACCGGCATCATCATCCCGGTTACCTCGCTGTCCTCTTCGATGACGCAGGACCCCATCGAGCGCGCCAAGCTCAATTCTTTCCGCATGTTCTGCTCGGGCATCGGCGGCGTCGCCTGCTCGATCCTCGTCCCCAAGCTGTCCGCCAGCCTCGGCACCACCCCGCAGAACGGCTACCAGCGCGCGATGCTCGTGCTGTCCGTCGTGATGGTCATTTCGTTCCTCACTGCGGGCAAGGTGTGCAAGGAGCGCGTCCCCGAATCCGCGCTGGACGCGGAGGAGCCGTTCCGCTGGCGCGATATCGGCACCCAATTTTCCAAAAACAAACCGCTGCTGATCCTGTTCGTCATGTATCTGGCGGCTTATACGTACAACATCATGGTTTCCTCCGTGGGCACCTATTTCATCCAGTATAATCTGGGCGGACGGATGGATATGGGCACGTGGAATTTGCTTCAGACCCTGCCGTCGATTATTCCGATGCTGTTCGTGCCGGCAATCGCCAAGCGCGTAGGCAAAAAGATGACGATTATTTACGGCTGCATCATTTCGACCATCGGTATGCTGCTTTTCTTCGTGATGCCGGACGGCGCGCTGACCGGCTTCTGCATCGGCAAGGCGCTCGGTTCGTTCGGCTACGGCATGACGCTGGCCACCATGTGGTCCACCCTGCCGGACTGCGTGGAATACGGCGAATATGCGACCGGCCGCCGCTGCGGCGGTTTGATCTTTTCGCTCGCCTCATTCTCAATCAAGATTTCCATGACGATCGCGGGCATCGTGCCTACCATTTTGTTTGACCGCACCGGCTATGTGCCAAACGCTGTGCAGAACGCGGCGACACTGACCGCCATTAAGGCGCTCAACTCTCTGATCCCGGCCATTATCCTGATTATCGGCATTGTGGTATATACGCGCTATACGCTCACCGAAAAACGCTTTGACGAGATCGTGCAGGAACTGACTCGCCGCCGTCTGGCAAGGTCGGAAACGCAATCATAAGCAGTGTCAATTTAAGAAGCAAGGAGGCTTTTTCTATGAAAGTCGTATGCGGCGTAAAAGTCGGCAATATGAAAGACCGTGACGAGGCAAAGCGCGGTAAGGTCGGTATCGTAGACTTCCCGGTAAAGGAAGTCGGTCCGGACGATGTGAAGATCAAGGTAGCCTATTGTTCGATATGCGGATCAGATCCGCATATCGTCGGCGGCGCGTTCGGCTGGGAGCCTCCGTTCGGGCTGGGGCATGAAATGTCCGGCGTGATCGTCGAGCTCGGCGAAACCGCAGGCAATACGGGGCTGAAAGTTGGCGATAAAGTCGGCGGCAATTTCCTGAAATATTGCGGCAGCTGCTACCACTGCAAGACCGGTAACCCGGAATACTGCGAGGACGTGGGGAATGAGCCATGTATGGCGGAATACGTGGTCTGGCACAAGTCGCAGGTCGTCAAACTGCCCGAAAGCGTCAGCTTGCTGCAGGGCTGCATGATGGAGCCGTTGTCCATCGGCGTGCGCATTATGGATAAATGCAATTTGCAGACGGGCGGCCGCGCGCTGGTCTCGGGCGGCGGCCCGATCGGGCTGATCGTCTGCCAGCTGCTTAAAAAGCGGGGCGCGGCCTGCCTTACCCTGAGCGAACCAAACCAGGAGCGCTGCCGCATCGCCAAAACGATCGGCGTGGATTATACGGTCAACCCATTGGAGGAAAACCTGTTCGAGCGCGGCATGGAGCTGACCGGCGGCCATGGTTACGATGTGATCGTCGAGGTGTCCGGCGTGCCGAGCGCGGCGGAAAACGTGCTGCCGCTCGCGGCTAAATGCGCAACCGTGTTGTTCTCCGCGATGTTCCCGAACAGCTACGACCTGCCGTTCAACCTGTTTGAATACTGCTATAACCGCCAGATCACCGTTTCGGGCACCTACTGCACGCATTTCAACTTTGAGCGCACGGCGCTGATGCTGTCTGACATGGACTTCAGCGCATTTACCGCGCCGGAGCAGATTTTTGATATCGATGATTGTGAGCAGGCATTTGCCGCCCATCTCAGTGGGAAATACCCCAAAATCGTCATCCGGTGCAACAAGATCGACGGCGAATGAGAAAGAAGGTCATTTCAATGAGCGAGAACATACTTACCACCATTCCGGAACTGGAAAACAAATGCGCGGACATCCGCAGCGACCTGCTTCGTTTTATCTACCGCATCGGCATGGGCCATCTGGGCGGCGAGCTGTCCATTGTTGAAATGGCGGTGGCGCTCTATTACAAATACTTAAACTATGATGTGCTCGATCCGCACAAGGAGGGGCGCGACCGCTTTATCCTGTCCAAGGGGCACTGCTCGGAAACACTGTACACCATCTTTTCCGACCTTGGCGCCTACACGCAGGATTACATGGTGGAGCATTTTGAAAACCTCGAAAACTACAAGTTCGGTATGCACTCCAACCGCAAGAAATGCCCGCAGATCGAGGTTTCGGCCGGCTCGCTCGGCCATGGCCTGCCGATCGCGGTCGGCTATGCGCTCGGCGCGCGCTACCGCAGGGAAAACTACCGCGTGATCGTTATGATCGGAGACGGCGAGTTTGACGAAGGCACCAACTGGGAGGCGCTTATGTCCGGGGGGCACTACCAGCTGAGCAACCTAACCTGCATTTTGGATAAAAACGGTCTGCAGATGACCGGTACGACCGAGCACGTAATGAATTTGGGTGATGTGGCCGCCAAGGTCAGCGCGTTTGGCTGGAACGTGATCGAGGTAGCGGACGGCAACGACATGTCGCAGGTCTGCGCCGCACTCGACCAGCTTCCCAAACGCGACTGCGAAAAACGTGCCAAGCCGACCTTTATCGTCTCCAACACGGTCAAGGGCAAGGGCGTCAGCTTCATGGAAAACAACCACAAATGGCACGGCGGCGGAATCAGCGAGGACGACTTGAAGACCGCGCTGGCAGACGTTGCGAAAATGAGAAAGGCGTGAAGCGGTTATGGCAAAAACAACGTATGATTTTGACATGATGCTCTCCAACGCCCGCGAGGCGTACGGCGAAGAGCTTTACAAAATGGCCAAGGAGGGCAAGGACTTCGTGTTCACGTTCAGTGACAATGTCGCCCCCTCGTCCTCGGCGGGCAAACTGCTCAAAGAGTTCCCCGAGCGCTGCTTTAACTTCGGCATTGCAGAACCAGATCAGGTGGGCGCGTCGGCCGGGCTGGCGTTTTCGGGCTGCACAGTGTTTTCACAGGTTTTCGGCCCTTTCCTGCCGCTGCGCGCGGCCGACCAGATCCATACCGATATCGCTTATAACGACGTCAAGGTGCGCCTGATCGGCACGCATTCGGGCGTGACCGCGGGCGGCGGCCCGACCCATAACGACATCGCCGACCTCGCGCTGTACCGCGCGATCCCCAACTTGACCGTCGTCGTCCCAGCGGACGCGGCGCAGTGCTGCAAGTTCATCCGCGCCTCGATGGATTACGACGGCCCGATGATCATCCGTATCGACCGCGCGGGTTCGCCCAACGTTTATGCAGAGGATTACGATTTGGAGATTGGCAAAGCGATCGAAACAATCGAGGGCACGGACGCTTCCATCATTTCATGCGGCTCCAACCTTTACGAATGCCTGATGGCCTCCCGCATGATGAAAGAGAAGCATGGCGTGAGCGTGGGCGTGCTCGATGTGCACACCGTCAAGCCGCTCGATACCGAAGCGATCCTGCGCGTGGCCGAAAGGACGGGCAACGTTGTCACGGTCGAGGATCACTCGATCAACGGCGGGCTGGGCGGCGCGGTAGCCGAGGTGCTGTGCGAAGCCGGCTACAAGGGGAATTTCAAGCGCGTGGGCATGCCGGACGAATTCGCCGTGCTCGGCTCGGTCGACGACATCTATCACTACTACGGCATGGACCGGGACGGCATTGTAGCGACGCTGGAAACCATGCTCAAACTGTAACGGGAAAGCGGGAGAAACAGTTATGACGACACAAGTGATGGGCTGCTGCGGCAAATATGTGCAGGGCTACGGAGCGATCCGCGAACTGAAAAAATATGTGGACTGGATGGGGGAGCGTTTTCTGGTCGTCGCCAGCAAAAACCGTATGCGCGATCTAAAGGACACGATCGCCGAGGCGCTTTCGGGCAAGGAGCTGCGCTTTTATGAGTTTTCGGGCGAGTGCAGTTGGCCGAACATCGAAAAGCTGATGCAGGCCGCCGCGGAATTCGGCGCGCAGACATTGGTCGGCGTGGGCGGCGGCAAGATCGTCGATTCGGTCAAGGCGGCGGCGTTTAAAAGCGGGCTGCTGCACGAGGTCATTATCCCGACCATTGCAGCCACCGATGCATACACCAGCGCGGCTTCCTGCATTTACGATGAGCAGACCCACATGATGACCGAGGCGATCAATTCCCCGAAAAACCCCGATCTGGTGCTGGCGGACACCGAGATATTGCTCAAGGCGCCGGTGCGGCAGTTCGTTTCCGGCATGGGCGACGCGCTTTCCACCTATGTGGGCGGCTTGGTGTGCCAGCAAAACTTTATTAACAATCACCATGGTGGCGTCGGCACGCACAGCGCGCTGGCGATTGCCAAGCTGTCGTATGACATGCTGTTTGCATACGGCGTGCAGGCAAAACTTGCCGCTGAGAAAAAAGCGCTCAGCGACGCATATAATGCTATAATAGAAGTAAATATCCTGATGAGCGGCATGGGTTTTGAAAACAACGGCTCCTCTTCAGACCACTGCTTTTATTTTGGCATGCTGGCGCTGCCGAACCGCGAAGAATATGTCTATCATGGCGAGGGCGTAGCCTTCTCTACCTGCTGCCAGTTGGTCATGCAAGGAGCATCAAACGACCAGCTCGATCAGGTCTACCGGTTCTGCCGCGACGTCGGTTTGCCGATTACCTTCGACGACATGCACCTCCCGGATCTGACCGACGAGGAATACGACATCATGACCCGCGCGGCGCTCGAGCAGGTTTTCATGAAGAACCAGCCGTTCGAGGTGACATACGAGAAGGTGCTCGGCGCCTACAAAGCCGCGGACGCCATCGGCCGACTGTACCATGAAGGAGGATCGCTTCTCTAATTATGAATAAGCGGCAGTACATGAAAAACATCGAAGAGCTTGCGTTTTCCGGCTATAAGTTTGTCGTGTACTATGCGGAGACGCTCGACCAATGGATCGCCGAGTTTCCGCATAACCATCCGCTGTATGAGATTTATTATGTGCTGGAGGGGTCTATCCGCATCAATATCGCGGGAAGTACACAGGAGCTTGCCGCGGGGCAGGCCTGTGTGCTGGCCAAGGATGTGAAGCACCATGTTTATTACAATCCTGATGTTCCCAAACGCTACTTTGCACTCATTTTTGATCTTGTCCCCTGCGAGCAGCTTGCAATGAACGGGCCGGATGGTCCCTTGGAGTTTTCCGATATCACGCAGGCGCTCGCGCCGGTCGATACGGTCGGCTATCAGGTGGTTTCCGACCTGCCGGCCGTCGAGCCGCTTATCGGGCGGCTGAACGCCGAGCTGCGCGAAAAGCGGCTGGGCTGGAATACGCAGGCCGTCCTGCTGTGCTATCAAATCGCCATCCAGACACTGCGTCAGCTCGGCGCAGCGAAAGTGCGCGATACACACTTCGCGGGGCGGGAGAATCTGGCGATGCAGGGGTCGATGTATATCCACGCGCATTACCCGGAAAACGTTTCCGTGGAAAACGCGGCGGAGGCGCTCAACGTTTCGCCGCGGCATCTGAGCCGCGCCTATAAAGCGATGTTTTCCACCACCTTCATCAAGAATACCAACCTGCTCCGCATCGCCTATGCGAAAAACTACCTGTGCACCACCGATTATTCCATTGAAGAGATCGCGGAAAAAATCGGGTTTTCTTCGCCCCGCGCGCTATACAAGCTGTTCCAGCAATATGAAGGGCTTTCTCTTTCCCAATACCGCGAACAGCATAAAAAAGGAAAACCAGAGGACTGACGGGATTGCTTGCAAAAACGAAAAAGGGATGAAAACAGCCTGTTTTCATCCCTTTTTCTTATTTATCCTGCGGAATTTGCTTTAAAATCTCGATCGGGCCGCAGCCTGCGCATTTGGCGCAGTCGTGCATGCAGGCCATCGGGTCGTCCGGGTCTTCCTCGCGCGCAAGGTCGAGGATGGACGGGTCGCCTTGCTTTTCGCCCACCAGAAATTTGGCGACCGCCTCTTCCGCCGCGCCCTCACAGCCGGGAACGAGCAGCACGCCCATCATTTCGAGGGCGTTCCGCGAAGCGATGCCCAGCGTGCCGCAGATGAGCACGTCCACCTTTTCCTCATTCACCAGCTTGAGCATGGCCGTGTGGCTGCCATCCGCCCACGGGGCAATGTGTTTGGCGGTCGGCAGGCCGTCCTCGGCGGTGACGATCAGAAACTCCCGGCACGCGCCGGAAAGCGCCGCGACCTGCCCGTTTTCACAGGCTACCGCAATATTCATAGCAAGCCCTCCAACGCGGCCATCGCGCCGGAAAGCGCGTCCGGTAGCTTGGCGTCCTCAATTTTGCCCGCGTCCACTGCTTCGGCGAGCTTGGGGTCGATCGGCAGCTTTGCGAGCACGTTCAGCTCATACTGCGCGGCCACCTGATCGAGCTTGCTTTCGCCAAACACGGAAATGTGCTTGCCGCAGTCCGGGCAGGCAAGATAGCTGTAATTTTCGACCACGCCGATGAGCGGGATATTCATCATCTTGGCCATCTTGACTGCCTTGCCGACGATCATGGAGACCAGATCCTGCGGCGAGGTAACGACCAGAATGCCGTCCACCGGCAGGGACTGGAATACGGTCAGCGGCACGTCGCCCGTGCCGGGCGGCATATCGACGAACAGGAAATCGACCTCGTCCCACAACACGTCCGACCAGAACTGCTTGACGGTCTCCGCGATGATCGGCCCGCGGTAGATGACCGGGTCGTCCTCATTGGGCAAAACGAGGTTGATGGAGATCATCTGCACGCCGCCCTCGCTTCGCGCGGGCAGGATGCCGTCCTCGGTGCCGTCCAGATGGCCGTGCACGCCAAAGGTCTTGGGGATGGAGGGGCCGGTGATGTCGGCGTCCAGAATGCCGCAGGTGTAGCCCTTGCGGGTCATGCCGACCGCGAGGGACGAGGTCAGCAGGCTTTTGCCGACGCCGCCCTTGCCGGAAACGACGCCGATCACTTTTTTTATGGATGCTTTCGGGTTCGCGGCGACTTGCAGGCTCTTTTCCGAGCCGCAGTTCGACGAACAGGATTCGCAGTTATGCGAACAACCCATGGTTAACAACTCCTATCTTGGCTAAAACGCTAAGAATAGTATACCGCAACGTGGAGGCATTATCAAGAGGGGGCGCATAGGCTGTTTTATGGAGGGAATGCCAATGAAACAGTCTAATTCACAATATTTTGCATCGATTATCACAGGCGGCCTGCCGGATGCGGCGGCAGTCGTGCAGGGCGCGCCGGGCGGGCGGCAGATAGAAGGGACCGTGTCCTTTTACCAGACGCCGCAGGGCGTACTGGTCACCGCCGCTGTGCGCGGCCTACCGGTTAACCGCATGGCGTGCGCCCAGCCGATCTGCGCACTGCACATCCATGAGGGCGGCTCGTGTTCGGGTACGGCGGGAAAGCCGTTCGCGAACGCGCTCGGGCACTTTAACCCCGGGAATTGCCCGCATCCGTACCACGCGGGCGACCTGCCGCCGCTTTTCGTCGACCGCACGGGCTTCGCTTGGATGGCCGTGCTGACCGACCGCTTCCGCTTGCCGGACGTGACCGGTAAGACCGTCATCATCCACGCAAAGCCGGACGATTTCACAACCCAGCCCTCGGGAGGCGCGGGCGATATGATCGCGTGCGGCGTGATCGCGCCGGTGAGGCGCTGAATAAAAAGCGAACAGGAAAGCGCCCCGGGCCTGTTGGGGGAAACAGGATTCCGGGGCGCTTTCCTCATCTCACAATAAAAAGGGGGGTAAAAAAGAGAAATAAAAGATCGGTAGGCTGCTGTGCCAGCGGGGGATTGCGGCTTCCCTTGCTGACAATCACAGTATACCCCGCGGCGGGCGCGGATGTGTGAATAGATTTTGAACATCCTGTGAAAGAATTGTTTCAGCTGCCACAAAGCGGAAAAACGCCCGTTTTGCGGAGGGGGAAACCGCGAAACGGGCGTTTTTCAATTGACAGAAAAAAGGGGGAAAGAGAAGAATCAAAAAGTTTGGCTTTTTGCAACAGGGCTTCGTGACTTCCCTGACTACGTGTTTAGTATACCGCGCTTTTTTGCCAAAAGTGTGAACGGCGTTTGAACATCCTGTGAAAGGTTTTTAAAGGCTTCACGCGGACGGGAAAAGGCCCCTGCTTTGTTGGGGGAAACAAAGCAGGGGCCTTTTCGTTCGGTTCACAAAATAAAGGGGGGTAAAAAAGAGAAATAAAAGATCGGTAGGCTGCTGTGTCAAAGTGGGGATTGCGGCTTCCCTACCTGACAATCACAGTATAACGCCGCAAAAAGGAGAATGTGTG
This sequence comes from Agathobaculum sp., assembly GCF_034098985.1. Taxonomy (GTDB): domain Bacteria; phylum Bacillota; class Clostridia; order Oscillospirales; family Butyricicoccaceae; genus Agathobaculum. Next base: position 18,641 of record NZ_JAXEOA010000004.1, read on the forward strand.
AATAAAAAATGAACAGCTTGTGAAGCTTTTGTTTCCGTCTGTCAGGAACGCTTTTTCAGCAGTCGGATATCGTCCCCAAAGAAGCGCAGCGCGAGAAATTCCCCCAAAAGGCGCGAGGCGACCGCGGGCGAATATTTTTCCGAAAGCGTTTCAGGCAGCAGGTTGGTGTTGACAATCATCGGCCGCTTTGCCATCAGGCGATTGTTGATGAGGTTATAAAGCGCGGACACGGTGAACGCCGTACCCATTTCGGTGCCCATGTCGTCGATGATGAGCAGGTCGGCGCGCTCATAACGCTCGGTGCGCCGCGCGGCGCTTTCGCCGTCCCCGTTGCCGAATTTGAGCGTTTCATACGCGGCGACAATGTTGATCGCCGTATCGTACGCGACTGAAAAGCCGCGTGCCGCGACCGCGTCGGCGATACAAGTGGACAAAAAGGTCTTGCCCAGCCCGGTAGAGCCGTACAGCAGCAAGTTGGGAGACGCATGGCTGAACTGCGCGGCATAGGCCTTGCACTCATCCAGATTATATTCCATATTTTCGCGCGGCGACACGCCGAGGCGCGCGTCCGGGCGCGCGGAATAATAATCAAAGCGGAATTTTTTGAAATTCTGATCCTGGATCGGCAGCACGGCGGACAGTTCCTCCTGAAGCATCCGCGCACACCGCTCTTTCATGCAGCCGCAAAGCGCGCTGCCGACATAGCCGGAGTCCCCGCACTGCGGGCACGCGGGCTTGTCGGACAGGTAATCGGCGGCAAAGCCGTTTTGCGAAAGGAGTGCGGCGCGCTCCTCCTGCAAGGCGAGGTTGTTTTCGCGGATGCGCGCGACCGCTCTCTCGGGGTCGCCGCCCGATTCGAGCGCGGCGCGCAGCACGGCGGCGGCGGTCGCGGAGAGCTGGCGGTCGATCTGCCGCACGCGCGGCGCCTTTGCGTAGACCTCGGCGCGGCGGGCGTTGAGTTCGTCCTGCCGTGCGGCGCGTTCGCGTTCCAGCTCGCGCCGTGCGGCGGCGAGGATGCGTTTCTCAATTGCCATTTGACGGTTCCTCCGATTGTGCGCGGTGGCGCTTGACGCGCGCGGCCCAGTCCTGCTCCCATGCGGCGAGCGTGGCGCTGTCGGTCGGCGCGGGCTCGTGGGTCTGGCCGACGGCCGCGCGGGTCTCCGGCTCAAGCGCGGTGATCTCGCTGACGGTATGTACGCCCTTGCCGTCCCACTGGCGCAGGATGCCGAGCGTGTAGTCGAGGCTCAAACGCCCCTGCTGCTTCTCGCAGCGCTGCACCGCGAGCGCGACCGCCTCGGGCGGGAACCCGTGGGAAAGCGCAAACGCGCAAACGCGCTGTTCCTTGGGCGCGGGAGCGTCCCCCTGTGTGCCAAGGGCTTTGTAGACCGCCTCGGACAACGGCTTTTCGCTCGATTTCCGCGCGAGGTAGCTTTGCGCGTCGCGCGCGGAATAGATGCCCATATCGGCCCACGCATAGGTCTCGCGCCGGATGTCGGCCAGCCGCACCGTCCCTTTTTCTTTTTTGAGATACGCCAAAAGCTCGATGATGGCCTCGGCGGACAGCCCCAAATGGTCGTAAGCGGTGAGTAGGCAGCGGAGCTGGCCCTCGGTGAGCGTGCGGCCAAGTGTGTCCTCGGCTGTCTGGCACACGGCGGAAAAGCGATGGTCGTCCCCGCGGGCGCGGCGCAGCTCGTCCGGCGTATACTGGGGAAGCTGGGGCTTGTCCGCCGGTTCGGCAGCGGCGGCGGGCGCGGTCAGCGAGCGCAGGGTGAACGCGGCGCGTTCATAGCGGTCGCGCGGCAGGTGCAGCGCGCGCTGGACGGTTTTATCCTCCGCCCCGTCGCCATGACGCAGGACATATAAATAGAGCAGGGCGGCGTCGCCGTCGCCGACGGCGATCAGCTTGTCCAGCGTTTCGCAGCTTGCAACGCGCAGTTCGCCCTCGGGCAGCAGAGACATACCGGCTTTCCTTTCCCAAAACGTGTTTTCGTATCTCCCATTATACCTTGCGCCTCAAAAAGACGCAAGGGGGACGGGAATTTTATCAAAAATGCTGATGCAATTTGCGTGCCGGTGTTGTATAATGTTTTTGTTAATGCAATTTCGGACTTTTTTTGTCCAAATGAGAACGGAAGGATTCGTTTATGGAGAATATCACCGCCGCCCTTGTTGGCGGACTGTTTGACGCGGACGGCGTTGCCGCGTTCACCCGCCCGGTTCTGTTTGGCACAGCCGGGGACGTTGTCCTGCACGCGCTCCCCGAAACCGTGGGAACGCGGTTTTTCGCGCATACCGCGGAGGAAAGCGCGCTTCCCGGCACGCAGGACCTGCCGCTTGCCGAAAACCGGTTCGCCTCGCTCGCCGGCCTGCCTGAGTGCGGGCATGTGCTGGTCGCCGCCGCGCCGTTCGCCCTTGCGGAGGACGACGCGCTTTCCCATCTGCTGGAAAGCCACACGGCGGCGGGCTACGGCGTGAGTGTGCTGACCGGCGACCGCCAGGGCTACGACGCCGAGGGCCAGTCCATCCCGGCGGATAAGGAATGCCTCGTCGCGGTCTTTGCGTATGAGTTCCTGCTAAAGGCAGTCGACAGAGGCGCGGACACGCTCGACGGGCTGGTTTCCGCCGCGGTTGCCGCGGGCGCGCAAAAGGGCGTCGCGGTGACCAATGAGATCGTCCCCATCCGGGACGGCTCCTCGGCCTATATCGCGTTCCGCTCGATGGTCAGCCGCGTAAACTTCGGCCTTATCGAACAGGGCGTTCAGATCTTCGACCCCGCGGGCACCTACATCGCGCCCGACGCGAAGATCGCCCCCGGCGCGACCATCCTGCCCGGCTGCCACATTCGCCCGGGCTGCGAGGTGGGCGCGGGCGCGGTCATCGGCCCCAATTCGATCCTTGAAAAGTGCAAAATCGGCGCGGGGACGACGGTCAACAACTCGCAGGTCTATGAATCCACGGTCGGCGCGCACGTCACGGTCGGCCCGTTCGCCTATATCCGCCCGCAGTGTGTGGTGGGAGACAATTGCCGCATCGGCGACTTCGTCGAGCTCAAGAAATCGACCATCGGAAACGGCACCAAGGTTTCCCATCTCACCTATATCGGCGACGCGATGGTCGGCGAGCGGGTGAATTTCGGCTGCGGCACGGTCGTCGTCAACTACGACGGCTACCATAAGACCCAGACCGTTATCGGCGACGATTGCTTTATCGGCTGCAACACCAATCTGGTGTCCCCGGTCAAGCTGGGCGACCGCGTGTTCACAGCCGCCGGGACGACGGTAACCAAGGACGTGCAGGACGGCGCGCTTGCCGTCGCCCGCGCGCGGCAGACCGTGCTGGACGGCTGGAACGACCGCCGCCGCGCCGCGCATGAAAAAGAGAAAAAATAATCCGGGACAGTTCGGGGAATAAAAGAAAACAGACGGAGGGGCAAATCGAAATGATTTCTCACGGAAAAAACATCAAGATCTTCGCCGGCAACTCACATCCGGCGCTGGCCATGCAGATCGCATCCGCGCTCGGCCTGTCGATCGGCAAGTCGACCATCTCGACCTTTGCGGACGGCGAAATTTCAGTGTCGGTGCAGGAGTCGGTGCGCGGGTCGGACGTATTCCTCGTCCAGTCCACGTGCGGGCCGGTCAACAACAACCTGATGGAAATGCTCATCATGATCGATTCTTGTAAACGCGCGTCGGCGGGCCGCATCACGGCGGTCATCCCGTATTTCGGCTACGCGCGGCAGGATCGTAAGAGCAAGGCGCGCGATCCGATCTCGGCAAAGCTGGTCGCCAACCTGATCACGGCGGCGGGCGCCGACCGGGTGCTGACCATGGACCTGCACGCTGCGCAGATCCAGGGCTTTTTTGATATCCCGGTAGACAATATGCTCGGCTCTTCCGTGCTCATCCCGTATATCGCGGGTAAATTCGGCGTCGGCACCGACGATACGGTGATCGTCTCGCCTGACCTCGGCTCGGTCACACGCGCGCGGAAATTCACCGAAAAGCTGGATATGCCCCTTGCCATCGTCGACAAACGCCGCCCCAAGGCCAACGTTTCCGAGGTCATGAACATCATCGGCAACGTCGAGGGCAAAAAGGTCATCCTGGTGGACGATCTGATCGATACCGCCGGCACGCTGTGCCACGCGGCGGACGCGCTCGTCGAAAAGGGCGGCGCGACTGAGGTTTACGCCTGCGCGACGCACGGCGTGCTGTCCGGCCCGGCCATCGAACGCATTCAGTCGAGCCCCATCCGGGAGCTTGCGCTGCTTGATACCATCCCGCTTGCGCCCGAAAAGAAGATCGACAAGATCAAGCTGCTTTCGACCGCGCCGGTATTCACCGAGGCGATCGCCCGCATCTATGAAGAAGTTTCGGTTTCCACGCTGTTTGATTAAATGGACACGGAAAAGGGGCTGCTGCGAATGCGCAGCAGCCCCTTTTGCATAAGAAAGAGGGAAGTGCATGAAGATTTTAGCGGTCGGCGATATCGTCGGCGAGGCGGGGCTGGATACGCTCTCCGCGCTTTTGCGCCGTGTGAAGCGCGAACACGGGATCGATTTTACCGTGGTCAACGGCGAAAACGCCGCGGGCGTCGGGCTGACGCCCAAACAGGCCGATGAAATGCTTGCCGCGGGCGCGGACGTGCTGACGCTCGGCAACCACACGTGGGGGAAACGGCAGATCGTACCCTATCTGGACGACAGCCCGTATATCCTGCGGCCGGCGAACTATGCGCCGCAGGCGCCGGGACGGGGCGCGGCCGTTTTCGACGGGCCGCAGGCCTCGCGCATCCTGGTGGTGAACCTGATCGGCCGGTGCGACATGCAGTTTGGCCCGGACAACCCGTTTTTGTGCGCGGACAGGGTGCTCGCGGAATATGCGGGGCAATATGATATCGCCCTGTGCGATTTCCATGCGAACGCCACGAGCGAAAAGATCGCGATGGGCTACTATCTGGACGGCCGCGTGTCCGCTATCTGGGGCACGCACACGCATGTGCAGACGGCGGACGAGCGGATAAACCCCAAGGGGAGCGGGTACATCACCGATATCGGTATGACCGGCCCGATCATTTCCGTTTTGGGCGTGTGCCCGGAGCAGTCGATCGCGATGTTCCGCGGCGACCTGACGGAATATTTTAAAACCGCCCCCGGCGACTGTGCGCTTTCGGGAGCGGTCTTTGAGATCAGCATGGATGGGAAGTGCCGGTCGGTGCGCCGGGTCTGGGAGCGATATGCGCGATGAGCCCCGCATCGGCGGCGGGTTTCGCGCCGTCCTGCCAGTCGTTATAATCGGTGATGCCGCGGCCCACGTTGGGATGGAAGTGCGAGTAGGCCGCGTCCGCCGAAAACAGCGCGACCAGCACGGCGCACAGCGCAAGCTGCGCGGAGGGAGACAGCTTATCGATCAGCCCGGCGAGCAGGGGGGCGGCAAAATAGACGACCGCGCAGCAGCCCAGACCGAATACGACCGCGCCCTCCAGGCAGATGCGGCCGTTCAGGTTCATAAAATAGCCGCTGTAATCCCACCAGCGCACGCCCTTGGTGACCTCTAAGTACCAACTCGTGAAATATTCGACGACCGAGCAGACCACCATGGAGACAAAGAACGTCGCCACCGGGCTTTTAAACAGCTTTTTCAACAGGATGAGCACGAGCGCGCCGCCCGCGCCGTAGATCGGCAGCCACGGACCGAGCATGGTGCCGCGGTTGATGAACATGCCCTGCGTGACGATGTGCAGCGCGACCTCCCACATCCATCCGGCAAACGAAAACGCGAAAAACAGCAGAATGAGCGTTTTTACATTGTAGCGGCGGTTGTAATCAAATTTGTGGTGGTGCTGATAATGGAACACCGCGCCGCTTTGCGGCGTGTGGACGGCCGTATCGTCGATCGGGGGCTTTTGCCCCTCCGGCTGTTGGCCGCCGAATGCCGGAATGGTGAACAATTCGCACCCGGGCGCGTTCCGGTCGAGCTGATCCTGCCGCAGCGCGGCATACAGTCCGGCAAATGTGGCGGATTTGTAGCCGTTGACAAAGAAAAGAGATAAAAGCCCGGTCAGCCCGCCGGCAATGGAACCGCTCAGCAGCGGCTGGCCGGCGGCCATGCCGATGAGCATGCCCAGAAGCGCCGCGAGCAGGGACGGAACAAGCGTCCACTGCAAATAAAAGGTCAGGTCGATCACAAAACAGCGCCATTTATTGCCGTGCATCATCCGGCGGGACAGCGCGATCGCCTCACGCGGCTTTGCCTGCGGATTCTCCGCGAGGATATACGGCACCATGCGGTACGAATAGCTTTTAATGGCAAAGCCGACAAGCGTCAGCCCCCAGAGGAACAGATAAACGGTTTTGAGCAGCATGGCTTTGACCGTGTTCCACCAGTTCCCACGGTGATAAGGCGTAAACATGGCCGCGATACTGATATGGTCCTGCGCGCGGCTTTCCAGGAAAAACCGCCGCGCGCCGACCTGCAAAATGCCCACGACCCAAATGGAAAGCCACACGCCGCCTAACATACCGAGCACGGCGAGCAGCACACCGCCCACACCTGACGCACCCGAGCGGCTGAGAAAGGCAAACATCGAGGAGAACGGACCGGTCAGCGTGTCGAAATATGGTTTTACCGACGCGTCGGCCGCCGCCCACATCGGATGTGTGCCGTCTGCCACATCGATGCGCAGCCATTCCAGCATGGTGTCCCAGTTGGACATGGCTTCGCTCTGGACAACAACCTCGGCGTCCGGCTTCATGTTTTCCGCGCTGAAGTCATGGATGAAGCTGACGGAGTCGGCAAATTCCGCCCCGGCGAACGCCAGCACAAAGCAGACGGCGGCAGCAGCCCAGAAATTCCGCAAAAAATTCTGCTTGCCGCACCGCTTCAACTCTTTTCGATCCCACATAAAATGAACCCTCTCTTTATTTACCCGAAATGATTGGAGATAAGAATGCTCGCATTTATTTTCGCACCCTTTTACATCCTCGTCAACCTTTATTTGGTGCGCTGGGTGCTGCGCTGGACGGGGGCGTGTCACAAGGTCTTCGGCAGTAAAACGTTCCGTGTGATTTTCATTTCCATATATGTGTTTGCGTCGCTCACACCGCTGACTTCTTTTGTCATTCACTCGCCTGCGTGGCTGCATCGGCTGCTGGAGCAGATTAGCAACTATTGGTTTGGCTGGCTGGCCTATCTGATCCTCGCGGTTTTGCTGACCGAGGCCGTATTGTTTGCCGTTCGCCGGCTGCGCGGCAAGGACTTTGCGGAAATGCAGCGTGTTCGGCAGGTGCAGGGAGGCATTGCGCTTGCGCTGTTATGCGTGGTCAGCTTTTACGGCATGGCGCACGCAGAGCGGCTTTATATCACCGATTATACGGTGGAGATCGATAAACCCGGCGAAGATATGACAGTTGCGCTGCTGGCCGACCTGCACCTTGGATACAGCACCGACCCGGACTATATCGAAGAGGTTGCGCAGGCGGTAAACGAGATGCGGCCTGATCTGGTCGTGCTTGCGGGCGATATCTTTGATAATGAGTATGAAGCCGTTCCAGAGCCGGAGGCTGTTAAGGCGCTGCTGAAAAATATGCACAGCACCTATGGTACATACGCCTGCTGGGGCAACCATGATTTGAAAGAACCCATTCTGGCAGGCTTCACTTGGAGCACGAAGGACGAGAATAAAAACGACCCGCGCATGGAGCGGTTCCTAACCGAGGCGGGTATTACGCTTTTGGCTGATCAGACCGAAACGCTGCCAAACGGCGTGCAGCTCGCCGGACGTAAGGATCCGGCGCGCGCCAAAAAAGTTGGCGAGGCGCGCCGTACGCCGGAAGAACTGCTGGGAACGCTCGACCAAAGCGCGCCCATCTTCGTCATTGACCACCAGCCTAAGGAGCTGGCCGAGCTTGCGGCAGCCGGAGCGGATCTCGACCTTTCCGGGCACACGCATGACGGGCAGGTGTTTCCGGGCAACCTAATCATCAAGCTGATGTGGCGCAACGCGTGCGGCTATTTGAATGTGAACGGCATGCACTCGGTCGTCACCTCGGGCGTGGGCGTGTGGGGGCCGGCCATGCGTGTCGGCACCAAAAGCGAGGTTGCTCGCATCCATGTGCGTTTCACAGGATGAAACACATTTGTCCATGTGGCAAGAACAACCGAAAAAGCCCGCGTGATTTTGTACATTTTGCAAGAACTTGTCTGGAAACTTGCAAAAATGCGAAAATCAGTTGACGGCGGCCGCTGTTTTGATGTATGCTAATAATGAAGTAAAATGGGCCTTGAGGGGGAATGCTAACCCGCAGGGCGCCTGTGCTGCATCGCCAGCGTACCGCTATGCGCGGCGCGGTGCCAAAGGAGGAAATACAATGGATCCGCTGCTTAAAAAATTCACCTTTACCGATGAACTGACCGATGTCATTGAACACTGTAAAGGCGTTTCAGTGCCGACAAGCAAGGCCGAGCTGTATGAAATGGTGTTTGGCCCGACGGGGGCCGACGTATTCGACGTTGTGTTCGACGTGCCCGGCAAGGGCGCGGTCAAGGAGGCCGACGTCACCCGCTGCAAAAACGGCGCCTCTGTCAACTATGTTGAGGACTACATGCGCCGCCGCGATCCGGACTGCATGCGCATCGCGGACGACAAGCCGACCGACAAAAAGCGTTTTGCCGACGTATACGGCTATCCCTTTGCCGATCTCCGGAAAGAGACTATGGAATGGTTTAAACAGCAGGAGCTGATCGTGATGCCGTTCAATTCGGGCGGCAACATCTATGGCTACGGCTCCATGCTGGTCTGCCCCAAGCAGGCCGCGTTCTTTGCGTTCGGTCTGGCGCATCTCCAGGGCTTTGTTAACGCCGAAGAGTCCGAGGGCTATAAGCCGCGCGCGATCGTCTACGTCGCGCCGCCGTTCCGCCACACCCACTTTGAGGGCAAGCAGGTCGTCGTGCACAACCGTCTGGACGACTGCCATGAGGTCTTTTCTTACAACCTCTATCCGGGACCGTCCGCCAAGAAAGGCGTCTACTCGGTGCTGCTCGATATCGGCGAGGCTGAGGGCTGGGTGACCGCGCATACGTCCTGCGGCCGCCTGGTCACGCCTTATGAAAACGAAATGGTCATCATGCACGAGGGCGCTTCGGGCGGCGGCAAGAGCGAAATGCTCCAGGATATCGCCCGCCTGCCGGACAACCGCGTGCTGCTTTCCAAAAACACGGTCACCGGCGAGGAAACCATCATCAATATGGGCCAGACCTCATCGATCGAACCCGTGTGCGACGATATGGCCACCTGCTATCCGGGTCTGCAGAACGACAGCGGCAAGCTGGTTCTGGTCGACGGTGAGGACGGCTGGTTCCTGCGTATGGACGGCGTGACGCACTATGGCTGCGACCCCGTTTACGAGCGCATCTGCACCGAGCCGGACGAACCGCTCTGCTTCTTCAATATGGAAGGCCATCCGGGCGCGACGCTGCTCATCTGGGAGCACACGCTGGATTCGAACGGCAAGCCCTGCCCGAACCCGCGCGCCATCGTGCCGCGCTGGAAGGTGCCGCACATCGTCAAGGAGCCGGTCGAGGTCGACGTGCGCTCGTTCGGCGTGCGTATGCCTCCCTCTACCCGTGAAAACCCGAACTATGGCATCATGGGCATGATGCATATTATCCCGCCCGCGCTTGCCTGGCTGTGGCGCCTGGTCGCGCCGCGCGGCTTCAACAACCCGTCCATAGTGTCGGGTAATGAGCTGAAGAGCGAGGGCGTCGGCTCCTATTGGCCGTTTGCAACCGGCCAGCGCGTCAAGCAGGCCAATTTGCTGCTTGATCAGATCATGGCGTGCCCGAACACCCGCTATGTGCTCATCCCGAACCAGCACATCGGCGTTTATAAGGTCGGCTTCGCGGCTGAGTGGATCTCGCGCGAATACTTGGCGCGCCGCGGCGCGCGCATCCGCCGCGAGCATCTTGAACCCGCCCGCTGCCCGCTGCTGGGCTACGCGCTCAAGGATATGACGATCGACGGCCAGCGTATCCGCTCCAAGTATCTGCGCGTCGACACGCAGGACCGCGTGGGCGAGGACGGCTACGACGCAGGCGCCAAGATTTTGACCGACTTCTTCGAGAAAGAGCTGCAGAAGTTCGACACCCCCGAGCTCAAGCCGCTGGGCAAGCAGATCATCGAATGCTTCAAAAACGGCGGAACGTTGGAGGATTACGAGGCGATCACGCCGATCCGTTTCTAAAAATGACCGATAAAAAGAGGACTGCTTTTGCAGTCCTCTTTTTGTCTTTATAGCGGAGAAACGTCAAACGGCACGCCGTACCGCTCGGAAAGCTCGGCAAACTCTTTGAGGATGGGTTCGGAAAGTTCGATGCCTGCCTGCCGGTTGGCAAGGCTGGCGTTCCATTCGATTTCGCCGGGCACCATGACTTCGCGGAACCCCTCGGCGGGCGGGCAGGCCTTGAGCGAGTCGAACAGCGCGTCGGCGCGGCGTTTGAATTCATCGAGCGGCACAAATTTGGAAATGTCGATCACGCCCATGAAGTAGCCGATCCCTGAGGGCTCGTCCAGGTTCTCAAATACGCGGGGGATCGACATGCTGTCGTGCCCGCCGGCAAGACAAGCGCATAGGACGTCGATGATCAGCGCGATCGCATAGCCCTTTGGACCGCCGAACGGCAACAGCGCGCCGGTGTTTGCAGCGACCGGATCGGTTGTGCGGCGGCCTTCGCTGTCGAGCGACCAGTCGTCAGGAATGTCGCGGCCTTCCTTAATGGCGAGCGCGATCTTGCCTTTTGCGACAACGCTGGTCGCCATGTCGAGCACAAGAGAGGGATACTTGCCCGCGGGAATGGCGACAGACAACGGGTTGGTGCCGAGAAACGCTTTTGCGCCTCCGAACGGCGCGACGAGCGCCGGCGTGTTGCACACCTCAAAGCCAATCATGCCTTCGTCCGCCGCGTGCATGACATAGTATCCGCCGAACCCGTGGTGGGAGGCATTTCGCACTGCGGCGTAGGCAACACCGGTTTCACGGGCGCAGTCTATGCAGGCGTTCATGCTTTTCCATGCGACCGTGGAGCCCATGCCGTTTTGTCCATCAACGACCAGCGTAGACGGCGCGGTTTTGGTGATTACCGGCTCTGCCTTGATATCGGTTACGCCGTGCTCTACGCGTGCGAGGTAGCCGCGGAATTTGGTTACGCCGTGCGAGCGGATGTTGCGGAGATCGGAGCAGAGCATGTTGTCCAGAAAAATTTCTGCGTTTTCCCGGCTCATACCCGCCTTGACAGCGACCTCGATTCCGAATGTACGAATGGATTCGACTGGATATTTCATAGTATAGACCCGCTTTCTAAAAGGATAAAAATGAATACTGCTTAGTGTTTATGAGAAACGGCGCGCAGAGCCGCTTGGACAATTGCGTCTGCATCAAGGCCGTAGCGCTGCATGAGTTCATCCGGCGCGCCGGACTCGCCGAACGAATCCTTGATGCCAACGCGCTCGACCGGGATCGGACAGGCTGCCGCGAGCGCCTCGCATACCGCGCTGCCCAGCCCGCCGGTGATTTGGTGCTCTTCACAGGTGACCGCCGCACCGGTTTCCTGCGCGCAGCGCACCACGTCTTCCACATCGAGCGGCTTGACCGTGCCGACGTCGACGACACGGGCGGATACGCCCTGCGGCTCGAGCAGCTCGGCGGCCTGCATGGCGTGATACACCATTGCGCCGCAGGCGAACAGCGTCACGCCGTCTCCTTCGCGCACGCGGCGGTTTTTGCCGATGACAAAGGGCTCATCCGCTTCGGTGACGACCGGCACGGCCTCCCGCCCAAAGCGAATAAAGCACGGCCCGGGATGCTCGTACATGGCGAGCGTGGCCTGATAGGTCTGGTTGCTGTCGCAGGGGGTAAGCACAGTCATGCCGGGCAGCACGCGCATCAGCGCAAGATCTTCCAGCGCCTGGTGCGTCGCTCCATCCGGGCCGACTGAGATGCCCGCGTGCGCGCCCGCCAGCTTGACGTTTAAATGATTATAACACACGGTGTTGCGAATTTGATCCCAAGCCCGTCCAGCGAGAAAGACGCCGTAAGTTGAGAGGAACGGTGTAAGACCGGTCAGCGCCATACCGCAAGCGGTGCCCACCATATCCTGCTCGGAAATGCCCATATCGAGGAATGCTGCGGGGTTTTGTCGGTGTACCCATTCGGTGCGGGTGGATTTGGCGACGTCGGCGTCGAGCACGAGCACATCGTCATGCGATTGACTGAGCGCGAGCACAGCGCGGCCATAGCCGTCGCGCATCGGTTCGTATTTCATGCCATCGCCTCCAATTCTGCCATCGCGGCGCGGTATTCCTCATCGTTTGGTGCCTTGCCGTGCCATTCGGCGCGGTTTTCCATAAAGGATACGCCCTTGCCCTTGACTGTTTTGGCGAGCAGCACGGTCGGTCCGTCGGCATAGGCGCGCGCCTGCGCGAACGCCTGATAGACCGCGCACACGTCGTGGCCGTCTGCTTCAAGCACATGCCAGCCGAAGCTTTCCCATTTTTCACGCAGGGGAAAGACCTCTTTGATCTCGCTTACGCTGCCATCCAGCTGGATGCCGTTGTAATCCACGATGGCGCATACGTTGCTGAGCTTGTGCTGGGCGGCGAACAGCGCGGCTTCCCAAACCTGTCCCTCCTGCAATTCGCCGTCGCCCATCAGGCAATAGACGCGTGCACTGCTTTCGCGCCGCCGAAGCGCAAAAGCAATGCCGTTTGAAATGGAAAGCCCTTGCCCGAGCGAACCGGACGAGCAGTCCAGCCCGGGCGTCGCGCCGCGTTTGGGATGCCCCTGCAAACGGCTGTCCAGCCGCCGGAGCGTCAAAAGCTCCCCGGGCGGGAAGAAACCACGCCGCGCGAGCGCGCTGTAAAGAACGGGCGCGGTGTGCCCTTTGGACAGGATAAAGCGATCGCGGTCCATCCAATCCGGGTGATTCGGATCGCACCGGAACATATCGGAAAAGTAAAGCGCGGCTACTAGGTCGGCGGCAGACAGCGAACCGCCCGGATGCCCCGAGCCTGCGGCGTGTACCATGGTCAAAATATCACGCCGGATTTGCAGGGCGGCTTGCCGCATTGCGGTTTCATTGTTCATAAGGCGGACCTCCTTTGCGGCTCTCAGTATGCGGCGCCGAGCGCGTCAAGCGTGCTGTGCGCGCCGCTGAGCACAGCCTTGCCGCCGTTTACGATGTAGTTGAAATCGAAATTCATGCACAGCCAGTTTGCACCGCGTCCGATCCAGTCGCGCACGAACTGTTCGCTGTATGCGCCCGACACGCCGAACGGCTTGCCGGTTTTGCGCAGAATTTCGCCGATCTTGTCAAATTCGGCCTTGGCCTCGGGAGAAGCCGCAGTGAACCGCTGGGCGGGGGTGTTCATACTCATCGCATAATCGTTCGGACCGATTACAAAGCCGGAAATGCCGGGAAGCGCGGCGATCGCCTCCAGATCCTGAACGACGTCTACGTGCTCGATCTGCACGATAGTCCAGATATGCTGGTCTTCGTTTGCGGTATATTCCGCCTTGTCCCACATCGAATAGTTGACTGCGCGGCGTGTGCCCATGCCGCGTACGCCGTTCGGGGGATAATGAGTTGCGGCGGCGGCGGCTTTGGCCTCCTCCAGCGAACAAACCATCGGCACGACGATGCCGTCCGCACCCATATCGAGCACGCTTTTGATAAATACCGGATCGTTCCACGGCACACGTACAATGCCGGCTACACCCGCCGCACGGCAGGCGAGCAGGTGGTTTTGGATGTCTTTTTTGTCAATGGCCGAATGTTCGGCGTCGACCCAGATAAAGTCGAAGCCGCTGCCGGCGAGCGCTTCGGTTAGAAATGGGCTGTCAAAGCCAACATGCGAACCGATAGGCACTTTTCCGGCGGCGAGTTTGTCGGTGATTTTTTGAAGCTGATACATGATGAACTCCTCCTTGCGGAATTAAAAATAGGCAGCGCTTACGTTGCGCTGGACACGCGGATGCTGTTGGGGACTGTTTGACAGAATAATCCGCAAGAAGTGTGCCAAGGTTCAAGAAAAGAAAAAATTACCAATAACGGCATAGGTTTTGCAATGTGATTCGGATGAAATGCACAAAATAAATGCAGATCAAGCTTGCATTCTAACAAAGGCTGCGTTATATTGAAACTGCGGATGTTGCATATAGGGAATGAGACTGTTTCAGGAAACAAACGGAAACGGGAGAGAGAAACATGATTCGGATTATGATGGCGGTGCCTTTTGAAGATATGACCGACCTTGCCTATGCGGTCTGGGCCGAAGCCGAACAGTTCGCGCGTGAGCAGCAGTGGGACGAAGAAGAATATGAGTTTACCGTAGCGAAAGCCAGTACGACACAGGAGGTGTTCCGCCTGGAACCTGACGTCGATGTGGTGATCGCACGCGGTGCTACGGCTTACGACCTGCAGCGCAACCATTTCCATATCCCGGTCGTCGAGCTGATGATCAGTGCGAACGACCTGCTGCAGACTATTTTACAAGTGCGGGAGACCTATGGGAATATTCCGGCGGCGTTTATCGGTTCGCCCAATATGTTTGAGGGGATTGACAGACTGGCGGAGTCGCTGCAAATTGACTGCCAGCCGTTTTACTTAAAAGAAAACACGGAAGAGGAAATTTATCGGAACGTGGAAGCGGCAGTCGACAGCGGCCGGCGGGTGATTATCGGTGGTATGCGCGGCTGCATCTATGCGCGTAATTTCGGCGTCCACCATATGTTGCTTCGGTCGAGCCGGGATTCGATCTGGAACGCGATCATGTCGGCGCGGCAGCTTGGCGTGACCAGCCGGCGCAACAAGGAGTATGTGCTTAGCAATCAGGCTATGCTGGACAATGCGTTTGAAGGGCTGATTTCGCTGAATAAAAACCATTGTATCACCGCGCTGTCCACATCAGCGAAAAAAATACTGAATCTGGCGCCGGGGGACTGGTGTATCGGTATGAGTATCCGCGACGTGCTGCGCTCACCGCGCATCACCGCGCTGGTGAACAGCCCGGAACCCTACGCGGATGAGATTATCGCTTATAATAACACGCATCTTTCGTTCAAAAAAGTAGGACTGAAGCTGCATGGCGAACCGGTCGGCTGCGTGCTGACCTTTTTGAATGCCTCGCAGATTCAGGAAACGGAGATCAAGCTGCGCGGCAAACTATACGAGCATGGGCATGTGGCCAAGTATACGTTTGATACGCTGATCGGCGAATCGGAAGAAATGGGGTCGACGATTGCGGTTGCGCGGGCTTATGCAAAGACCAATTCGGATATTATGCTGGTCGGCGAGAGCGGCACGGGCAAGGAACTGTTCAGCCAATCCATCCACAATGCAAGCCTGCGCAGCGCGCATCCGTTTGTGGCGGTCAACTGCGCGGCCATTCCGGAAAACCTGCTGGAAAGCGAGCTGTTCGGCTATGTCGGCGGCGCTTTCACCGGCGCGAATAAGAATGGGAAAATCGGTCTGTTTGAGCAGGCGCATCATGGCACCATTTTTCTGGATGAGATTTCAGAGATCCCGTTACCGCTCCAAGGCAGGCTGCTGCGCGTGCTGCAGGAGCGCGAGGTCATGCGGCTGGGACACGACCGCGTGATTCCGGTCGATGTGCGCGTGATCTGTGCCACGAATAAAGACCTGCACGAGCAGGTTCAAAAGGGGCTGTTCCGCGAGGATTTGCTTTACCGCATCTATGTGCTCAGCCTGCGCATTCCGCCGCTTCGGGAGCGAAAAGGGGATATTCCCCTGCTGGTGGAGCATTTTGCCGGACAATTTTGCGCCCGGGAGGGGCGCGAGCGGTTGTTTTTCACCGCAGAAGCCTTGGACATGCTGGAAGCACAGCCGTGGCGGGGGAATATTCGGGAACTGCAAAACTTTTGCGAACGTGTAGTAGTGCTGCATCAGGGCGGGGAAATTGACGCCGCGTTTGTTGCGCGGTTGTTGTCTTACGACCGCCCAGCCTCCTCCTTTCCACAGGCAGAAGCATCGCCTGAAAACACGGAACCGATTGAGCCTGAGCGGATTCTCAAAGCGCTTGAAAAATCAGGAGGAAACAAATCGATGGCCGCAGAATTGCTTGGCGTGAGCCGAGCGACGCTTTGGCGGCATTTGAAGAAAATGCAGCAGCCCTGATGTTTCGTGTTGCAGGGGTGTGAAACGTTGAAACGCCAAGAGCCGCGATCCCGCATCCCAAAAAGGATTTGTGCAGAATGTTGAAATGCGTCTGCATGAAACAGCGGTTTGACGAATTTCACATAAACAGCGAGATTGGCACGAAAATTGCTTTTAAAATACATGCCCATAAACCATCATGCCGGATTTCAGGAGAGAGGAGGAGGGGCATGGACTTGCATACTGAAATACAAGTAACGCAAAAACACACGCTTGCACTTGCACAGATGCAATCGCTTCGCGTGCTGGCAATGAACGCGCAGGAGCTGGCGGCGTTTTTTCAGAAGGAACAGCTTGAGAATCCGCTGCTGGAGATGGAGGAGCCGCAGTCTGCGGAAAGGCTGGAAGCGTTGGTCTCAGAGCAACAATGGCTGCAGCGAAAAGAGACGCGAAACTGCGTATCCGCCGGCACGGATGACGAGGCTGCATGGAACGATATCCCTTGTAGCGACAGCACAGATCTTCGCACGTTCCTGCTCAGCCAAGTCAATGAACGGCAGTTGGGGCCGCGACTATACCGTTTGCTGGTCCGGCTGGTGGAATGCTTGGACGAATACGGGTATCTGAACGCCGATCCTGAGCAATTGGCCGACATGCTGCCCGGTGACCTGCAGTCTGTGAGGCACGCATGGGAGCTGCTGCGGTCGCTTGAACCTGCGGGCGTCGGTGCCCGCGATTTATCGGATTGCCTGCTTTTGCAGCTTGCACGTCAGAAAATTTGTACGCCGCTTCTGGAACAGATACTCACAGAACACTTGACCGATATCGCCGCCGGCCGCTTTCACGCGGTTGCGAAGGCGTGCGGCGTATCGCTTGAAAAGGTCAAGGGGGCGCTGCGCAGTATCCGGTCGCTCAACCCGCGTCCGGGCGCTGAATTTGCGTCGGGACGAGCGCAATACCTGTCGCCGGACTTGCTGGCGAGTTATGAGCAGGGGCGTTGGGAGATTGAGCTGAATGACAATTATGTAGGCTCGATCCATATCAGCCCGGCCTATCTCGCGCTGGCGCGGCAGGCGGCAACTGAAAAGGATCGCACTTATTTTGCCGAAAAGATCGAGCGGGCAAAATTCGTGATCCGCACGGTTGAGCAGCGCAGGCAGACCATCATATCAGTAGCGCAATGCGTGTTGCGGCATCAGACGAACTTTGCCCTGCACGGCGGCTCGCCCGGCCCATTAACACTGCAAACGGTCGCGGATGAGCTGGACATCCATCCATCCACAGTCAGCCGTACAGTGCGGGGAAAATATGTGCAGTGTCCGCGCGGCGTGCTCCCATTCCGCAGCTTTTTCGATACTGCAGCGGGGCGGGGCGGCACGGCAGAATGCAGCCGGGATGCCGTGAAAAGAAGACTGGAAGACCTGATCACACGGGAGGACGCAGCGCATCCGCTGCGGGATCAGACGCTTGCGGAACAGCTGGGCGAAGAGTTCCACATGTCGGTATCGCGGCGTGTAGTGGCGAAATACCGGACCGAGCTGGGCATCAAAAGTGTGTACGAACGACATTTTGCAGAATAAGAAAACGCCCCCGGGGCTGCCCGGGGGCGTTCGTTTCGGATCTTATACGCCATAAACCGGCTTAGCGAGCACTGTGTCATCATGACCGGGCAATACGAAATCGGCTAGGCGTTTGGCCTTTTCAAAGCTGGCATACCAGGCGGTCAGGCTCGTGTGGCTGCCGGCTGGGATACCGGAAGTGAAATTTTCCAATAGTGGAAAGTGGTCGCTTGCGAGCAGACATTTTCCCTCGGCTGTGTCAACCAATAGGCCGTGCAGGCCGGGGCTGTGGCCGGGCAGCGTGACGATGGACAAACCGTCGTCTAGCGCGAAATCTCCCTCGAGCAGCACCATGCTTTCATAGCCTTTCAGCCATTGCGGCAATCCGTTGCCATCCTTAACATTGTAGTTGTGCGCTTCGCACGGCATAGGCGTTAGCGCGGCGCGCACTTCATCCGCCTGCACATAGATTGGCGCGTGCGGAAAAAGCTCCAGATTGTAGGAATGATCCCAATGCAGATGAGAAACGATGACCGCATCAATATCGGCCGGGTTTAGCCCGTGCTCGGAGAGGCGGCTTTCGAGGGATACGTGATGGGTGATGGTGCGGTGGGTCGTGTGCGGCGCATCCTCGGGATTTTCCGGACCGCAGTCGAACAGCAGGCTGCGGCCACCGCCCTGCACGAGGAAAGAGAACAGCGGCGCGTCGAGGCCGACGCCAAAATCCTTTTTATACGTGAACGCGGACTTTTCGTGCGCGACAAACCGGCCGAGCAGCAGGGGGGTAATGGTATAGAGCATGGATAGCCTCCTTTGGAATGGATAGGGACGGCACCGCCCCGTCAAACGCGGGGCGGTGCCTTGGAAAGAAAGGAAAGAGAAGAGGAAGAGGTTATTCGATGACCTCGATCATCACCGCCAGGCCGTTCTGGTTTTGCACCAGCATCTGGTTGGAGGCCAGACAGCGGGTCTCGTGGTAGTTATAGGTAGTCATAACGCCTTCAAAATCCTTGACCTCCTTGAGCGCGTTGTTGATCGCGTCGCGGTCGGTCGTGGTGCCCGCGATTTCGCAGGCTTCCTTGAAGAGCAGCACCGCATCGTAGCAGGTGGCGGAGATGTAATCAGAGGGGGCGCTGTAGGCCGCGCGGTACGCGTCTTCAAACGCCTTGCCGTTCGGAGTAGAGACCTCGCTCGTCCAGTCGGAGATCGCATACCAGCCGTTGGCCGCGTCGCCCGCGTTGTCGCGGCAGACCGCGGTGCAGAACGAGTTGCCGCCGATCATGGGCAGGTCGAGCCCAGCCGCGTCCACCTGTTGACAAATCATGGCCGCCTGGAGCTGGCTCATCGAGATGCCGATCAGGCCGTCAACGCCGGAGTTCTGGATCTGGGTGATGATAGGAGCGAAGTTTTTGTCGTCGGTCGTATAGCCGTAGAGGTTGCTTTCCGGAACCTCGATGCCGAGTTCTTTCAGGCCGTTCACAACCTGGTCCTTGAGGCCTGAACCGAAGCTCTCAGTTGAATACATGATGGCGGGGTTTTTCATTCCCAGCTTTTGCGCGGCGGCCTGCGCGATGCGCGCACCCGATTTGTCATCGGTCGTGCGAACCTGCCACATATATTCGTTGTTTTCCGCCGGAATGTTGGCCGAAGAGCCGGCGGCGAACATGGGCACCTTCTTTTCCGCGACGATGGGCGACACGCCGATGTCGTTCGCCGAGGAAGAGGAGCCGAAGAACGCGACTACGTCCGGGTTGTTGACCAGCTTGGTCATCGCGTTGACCGAAGCCTGCATGTTGTCCACTTCGTCCTCGGCAACCAGCACAAGCTCTTTGCCCAAAATGCCGCCCTCGGCGTTGATTTTGTCCTTGGCGAGGTTGGCGGCGTTCATAATATAATCGCCGTTCATCTTGTTGGTACCCGAAAGCGGCGCTGTGATGCCAAAGGTGACCGTGCCGTCGAGCGCGGACGCGTTGTTGTCCGGGGCGTCTGTGGTTTGCGCCCCGTCATCCGAGCTCTGCGGCGTATCAGGGGCTTTCGAGCTGACGCAGCCGGTGGCGGTCAGCAGCAGCGAGCCTGCCGCGAGTAGCGCGAGTAGCTTTTTTCTGTTCATAAAATTGCCTCCTTTAAGATTGATGCATGGATTATGATAGGAAACCGCTTGCCGGCGCAGGCGGGTTTCTTGTAACCGGCGGTTGGCTTACCTGCCCAGATAAATAGCAAGCGCAGTGCCAAGCGGCTCCTAAAGCTTAAATTTGCCGTTTCAAACAGAGAAGCCGGCGAAAATTTGTTGGTTTCGCGAATAGGAGCTAGGTGGCAGATAGGATGGGATGGAACAGATCTGCCACTGTTTCACTTGGATTGTTTCACCGTTTCCCCTGATGTCGTACTATGGGCGAAACGCATAAATACATTGCACTCCGGGTTGCCGCGTGCTGCAAGATAGACAAATTTACAGAGGGAATGTCGGCGAGAATGACAAATTGGGGAAACGCGTTTGATTTGGCACGGGGATTGCTATTAAATCTCGCGTGAAGACTGAAAATAAACTGTTTGGTGCAATGAGGTGATCGGATGAACTTTAATACTTTAATATCCCTGACGGTCAACGGATTCGCCATGGGGATGATTTACGCACTGATGGCGATGGGCATTATCCTGCTGATCCGCGCGGTCGGCGTGATGAACTTCGCGCAGGGCGACCTGTTGATGATGGGCGCGTTTATCACCTGCTGGCTGACAATCGACATCGAGCTGCCGCTCTATGTGATGATTCCGCTGGCGCTGGTGTGTTTTGCGGTGCTCGCGCTGGTGTTCATGTTTACGGTATACTGGCCCCTGCGGAACGCCTCGTATCCGGCTGCGACCATTATTTCCACCATGGGCGCGGCCATGGCGCTCAAGGAGATCGCCACACTGGTATGGGGCAGCCTGCCGCGCAGCATGCCGCCGCTGATGAAAAACGCGGATACAGGGAAAGCAGCGGTGCTTAAGGTGGGAACGGTAACGCTGCAGTGGCAGTATGTATTGACGATCCTAGTCGGTGCGGTACTGATTATCGGCGTGTTCGTTTTGTTTGAAAAGCTATACGCCGGGCGCATGATGCAGGCGGCGGCGCAGGACAGCTACGCGGCCGAGCTGCTTGGCATCCCGACTATTCTGACCACAGCCGCGACGTATATCATTGTGGTCATCCTGTCGGGCGTGGGCGGCTACATGATCTCCCCAATTTTCATGGTCAGCAATACGCTCGGCTCGCTCCAGCTCCGGTCGTTCGCGGGCGTGGTGCTCGGGGGATTCGGAAATATCAAGGGCGCGATCATCGGGTCGCTGGTCATCGGCTTGGTCGAGTCCTACGCCTCCATCCAGTTCTCGCAATATAAGGATGCGGTGGTGTTCCTGGTGTTGATTGCAGTGCTGCTGATCCGGCCGCAGGGCTTGTTCGGCGAAAAAATTGCGGATAAGGCGTGAGGTGGATAAAATGAAAAATAAAAAGATAAAGCCGTCCACGCTGCTGATTGTGCTCGCGCTCGCGGTGTTCGTCATTGTGATTCCGCGGGTCAATACCGGATATTCCATGATGATCGTCAACCTCGCGCTGATCTACGCGGTCGCGACCTACGGCGTGTCGGTCATGCTCGGCCTGGGCGGGCAGCTTTCGTTCGCCGCAACCGCGTTCCTCGGCGTAGGTGCGTATTTCGCGGCCAACCTTTGCTCGGGTCGGTGGGGCTTCTGGGTCGATTCGTTTGCCGTCCTGCTGCTCACGCCGGTGTTCGCGGGCGTGGTCGCCTTTGTGATCGGCATGATCCTGTTCCGGCTCAAGGGCACGTATTTCACGTTCGCCACGGTAGGCTTGGTACAAGTGGCATGGTGCTTCTTCCTGAATTATAAACCACTGTTCGGCGGGCCGGACGGCATTTCAGGCGTCGCCCCGATCTCGATTTTCGGCTGGACGCCCAAGGATTATAACGAGTGGTTTTACCTGCTCGCGGTGATTGTATTAATTGTCGCGCTGCTGGTCGAGCGCGTCCGCCATACGCAGCTCGGCCGCTCGCTCGCCGCGGTGCGCGACAACGAGGTTGCCGCGCAGACGCTCGGCATCAACGTGTATATGACCAAGGTGATCGCGTTCACCATCGCGGGCATTTTCGCGGCGGTCGCGGGGGCGCTGTACGCCATGCACAGCCAGTTCGTTTCGTCCGATATGTTCACGTTTGAGCGCTCAACCTCGTACATCATCATGGGCATGCTGGGCGGTATCAACAACACGGCGGGCGTCTTTGTCGGCTCGGTGCTGGTCACGCTGCTGCCCGAATGGCTGCGCGGTATGCAGCAGTATTTGCAGCTGATCTACGGCGTCGGCGTCATCCTGCTGATGATCTTTATGCCCATGGGCCTCGCCGGCCTCGCGTCCAATATCTGCAAGACACTCAAGCGGAAGCTCCGCGGCAAACAGGAAACGGAATCTAAGGAGGTGCGGAAATGAACCCGATTTTAAGGCTCGACGGCGTATGTAAGCACTTCGGCGGCGTGGTCGCGGCGGAGGATGTGACGTTTTCCGTCATGCCCGGCACGGTGCACGGCCTGATCGGCCCGAACGGCGCGGGAAAATCCACGCTGATGAACCTGATTAGTGGCATTTACACGCCGGATAAGGGCAGGATCTATTTCGATGAAACGGACATCACGGGCGCGCCCTCCCATGCCCGTGCGCGCATGGGCATCGGCCGCACATTCCAGACGCCCCGCTTTCTTCAGCGCTCCAATATCCGCGATAACCTGCTGCTCGGCACCGACCTTGGCAACCAGATGGGGTATCTAAAAAGTTTTTTTGGCAAGAAAGGCTCGGATTTTGAGAGCGAGCTTAACGAGCTGATGCAGTATGTCGGTTTTGGATTCGACTGGGACGACGATATTTCCGCGCTCGCCTACGGGCAGCGCAAGCAGCTCGAAATTGTGCGCGCCATGCTGGCGCATCCCCGGGTCATGCTGGTCGACGAGCCGGCGGCAGGGCTGAACAATAAGGAGATCGACGACGTGATGGAACTGCTCGGCCACGCCGCGAAAGACAAGGGCATCGGCGTGCTGCTGATTGAACACTCGATGGATATGATCATGAACATCTGCGAGCAGATTGTCGTGCTTTGCTTCGGCAAGGTGATCGCCGAGGGCAACCCGGAGCAGATTTCCTCGAACGAAGCGGTCATCGAGGCGTATCTGGGGAGGGAGAACGATGCTTGAAATCAAGAATCTGCACGCCTATTACGGGCCGATCGAAGCGCTCAAGGGCATTGACGTTTCTGTGGCCAACGACAGCATCACCTGTCTGATCGGCTCGAACGGCGCGGGAAAGACCACGCTGCTCAAGTCCATTTCAGGCATGATCCACCGCACCGGCTCGATTGAATTGGATGGCTTGGGCGAGATTACCGGCAAGAATTCGCGCCAAATCGCGCGCGCCGGGCTGATCCATGTACCCGAAGGGCGGCATGTGTTCCCGGGGCTGACCGTGCGCGACAATCTGGAGACCGGCACGATCAACTGGCACGGCTTTTTCGGCAGACAATCGTACAGAGACGAGCTGGAGGAGGTCTACGCGTTGTTTCCGCGCCTCAAGGAGCGTGAAAACCAGCTTGGCTGGAGTTTGTCGGGCGGGGAACAGCAGATGCTCGCAATTGGCCGCGCGCTGATGGCGCGCCCCAAAGTGCTCATGCTCGACGAGCCCTCCATGGGCCTTGCGCCGCTCGTGATCGCCGAGCTGTTTGAAAAAATCGTAGAGGTCAACCGCACCCGCCATATCCCCATCCTGCTGGTTGAACAGAACGCGCGGCTTGCGCTAGATATTTCTGATCAGGCGTATATCATCGACGGTGGGCGCGTTATTCTGGAGGGAAAAGCGGCCGACCTCAAGCACGATGACCGCGTGGTACAAGCGTATCTCGGTAAATTTGCCGCGGGACAATAGGCGTTAACCTATTGGACGCATTCATTATAGCCGCATGGAACACCGGCGTAAATGGAAATGAACCCCAGAATATTATGAATACCGCAGAAAAAGAGAGCAAATTTTTGTTCAGTATGTGCGTTTCTGTCCGATAGGGCAGAGTTGGCATACTGGTTGCTATTCACAAAGTCGAGGTCTTCACATCAAAACGACTAGGAGGAATCGACAATGCTGCATAGCAAAATGGGTTTGGTCGGCGCGGGCCGAATCGGCGCGAGCGAGGCGACTTTAATGGCCGGACACGGCTGCGCTGTGACCGTGATCGCCGTGGACGAGGCGGACGTGGCGCGCTGCCGCAAAATGATGGAGAACAACTGGGATGAACTGATTCGCGACGGACTGGCGACCGAGGCAAACAAGCGAGCGGCGCTTGCCCGCACAGAGGTGACCACCGATTACCGGGCGCTCTCTGGGTGTGAGTTTGTGCTGGAGGCTGCGCTCGAAAATCTGGAGATTAAACGCGCGGTCTATGAAAAGGTGGAAAGCGTATGTGCGCCAGACATGCTGCTGGCCTCCACCACGTCCGCGATCCCGGCGGGCGTGCTGGCGGAGAAGCTTTCGCATCCGGAGCGGTTCTTTGTCGCGCATCCGTTCCAGCCCGCGCACATGGTGCCGCTGGTCGAGCTGGTCGGCGGGCCGCAAACCACGCCGGAAACGCTCTCCAGCGCCAAGACGCTGCTCGAAGCGCTGGACCGCGAGGTGGTCGCGCTTAAAAAGGGCGTGCCGGGATTTATTATCAACCGGTTTGCGCAGGCCCTGTTCCGCGAAGCAATTTATTTGATCGAGCAGGACGTAGTATCGACCGAGGATATCGACAAGGCGGTAAAATACGCGGTTGGTATGCGCTATGCCTCGATCGGCCTGCTGGAGTATTTCGACGACGTAGGCTTCCAGCTGGAAAGTGAGATTGCGCAGACCGTATATCCCGACCTGTGCGGCGTGCGCGAGGTGCAGAAGCTGGTGCGGGACGGGCTAAATCGAGGAAGCACTGGCCGCGCTGCAGGCCGCGGTCTGTACGACTGGAGCCAAAAGGACGACGGGGATTATCTCAAACGCAAAGCAGCGCCCTATATCGCCTGCTTCAATTGGGATATGCCGTCAGAGTAAAAAGGAGTGCTGAACGTGTATCATTGCATTCAGGTGGACGCGCGGGACAATGTGGCCGTGGCGGTGCACGCGCTGGCGGCGGGTGACGCGGCGGCGAGCGGTCTGACCGCGCTCGAACCGATTCCGCAGGGGCATAAAATCGCGCTGCGGGATATCGGTGAGGGCGACCCGGTTGTGCGCTACGGTGTTTGTCTGGGGCACGCGCTGCGAAGTCGGCCGCGCGGAAGCTTGGTGGGCGAGCACGATATCCGCGCCGCTGCCGCGCCGCCGCTGGACCGGCTGGTGTGGGGCACCGATCTGGTATCGAAAGAGCGGCTGCCTGCGCCGCCTGCGGCCACATTTGAGGGATTTCGCAATGCGGAAGGCTTCGCCGGCACGCGCAATCTGCTCGGCATCGTGACGACCGTCCAGTGCGCGGCGGGCGTGGCCGAACAGGCGGCGCAGCGCATTCGGGAGCGGCTGCTGCCGCTGTATCCGCGCGTGGAGGATGTGGTCGTTCTGGTGCCGCCCTACGGCTGCGGCGTCGCGATCGACGCGCCTGAAGCAAAGGTGCCGATCCGCACGATCCGCAACCTGATCCACCATCCGAATTTCGGCGGACAGATTTTGGTCGTTTCGCTGGGCTGTGAAAAACTGACGCCCGAGCGCGTGCTCGAGCCGGATGAGATCACGCCGGAGAACCGGCTGGTATTACAAGAATGCCGCGGATTTGAAGCAATGGTCAGCGCGATTTGCCGCATGGCCGAACCCAAGCTGCGCCGGCTGAACGAGCGCAAGCGGGAGCCCCTGCCGCTGTCACAGCTGATGGTCGGTTTACAGTGCGGCGGGAGCGACGCGTTTTCCGGCCTGACGGGAAACCCAGCCGCAGGCTATGCGGCCGATATGCTGGTGCGTGCGGGCGCGACCGTGCTGTTTTCCGAAACCACGGAGGTGCGCGACGGCGCGCATCTGCTCGCGGCGCGTACACCCGACGCCGAAACCTGCGCGCGGCTTGCTGAGGAAATGCGCTGGTATGACCGGTATCTGGCGGCAGGCGGAGTCGACCGCAGCGCCAACCCGACGCCGGGCAATAAAAAGGGCGGGTTGTCCAACATTGTGGAAAAAGCGGTGGGATCGATCGCGAAATCGGGATCGTCGCCCATTGTCGAAGTGATCGGCACGGGCGAACGGCCGCGCAGGCAGGGGCTTATATACGCCGCCACCCCGGCGAACGATATGATCTGCGGTACGTCGCAGTGCGCCTCGGGCATCGGCTTGCAGGTGTTCATCACCGGGCGCGGCACGCCCTATAATATGCGCGCGGTGCCGGTAGTCAAGGTTGGGACACGCACCGACTTAAAAGAGCAATGGTTTGATTTGATCGACATCGACGCGGGCACGATCGCCACCGGACGGAAAAGCGTGGCCGAGGTAGGGAGCGAACTGTTCCGGTGCATTCTTGAGGTTGCGAGCGGCAAGCGGCAGACCTTTGCTGACCTGCATGGCATTTATAACGACACCTATGTTTTTAATCCTGCGCCGATTACCTGAATTGGAAAGAGGACTGCTTGTTTGCAGTCCTCTTTTTTTCAATTAGGAACGGCCGCGCTGCCCGCGCGGGGCACAAAGGGACAAGACACCTACGGTTTCTTGTCCCTCTGTGGACTCCCTATCTTCCCTTCGGTTGTATTTCACGCGTTGGCCGCGCCGTCACTTCACGCAGTACCTTCCTAACCCGAAAAAAAGCGGGGAACGGGGTGCAGGCGGCGACTCGGCTCAATCCAAGGCGCCGCCGTGCTGGCGGGAGCCTCGGGCCAGCACGGCGGCAAGCGGAGCAGAGCCAAGTTGTTTAACGGCGTATCCCCGCGCTTCTCCGCGGCTGCAAGGTACTGCGGAAAGAAAGCGCGCGGCGCAGAAAGCGAAAAACTACATGAGGGAAGATCGGGAGTTCCAAGAGGGGTAAGAAACCGTAGGTGTCTTACTCCTTTTGGCCCCCGCCGCGGGCGCGGCGAAACGTCCTATTGTTGCGGCGGAGCGGGATTGTTGGTGCGACCGAGCAGGTAGTCGGTTGATGTACCATAGTAATCGGCAAGTTTGCATAAAACTTCTGTAGGAATATCACGTTTTTCGAGCTCATAATTAGAATACGCCACTTGGGAGCAACCTAAATAATTTGCAAGAATTTGTTGTGTTAAATCCTTATCCTCGCGAAGGTCTTTTAAACGATTCATCTATATCACCCTCAATATCATATATCAAAACAAAATGTTATATTGACAAATATAACATTTTGTTTTATGATAATTTTGAGGTGATAATCATGTACAAAATCTACGAGGCCATGCACACCCATATTTTGCAGGAACTCCCTCCCGCCCCGGATCATTTGGGAACTGCAATGGAAGAGCGGGAGAAGAAATTCCGCAACAGCCTGAGCGAAGCGCAGCAGGCGGCATATAAACGCCTGACCGAGCTGGAAGCCCAATATGACGCGCGGCAGGAACTCAGCGCGTTCCGCGACGGTTTTGCCTGCGCCGCCGCGCTCCTGCTCGACGCGCAAAAAAGCAGGCTGTGACCGAAGTCACAGCCTTGCTTTTTAATATCCGTAGCCCGCTTTCCATCGCTGGAGCGAGAGCGACGCATTCTTGTAGCTTGCATCCGCCGTCGGGGTGCCGGCGGGCACGCCAAGGGTCGCCGCGTCCGATTGCAGCACGTAGCCGTAGGTCTTCCAGCGGTTAAACGCCTGCTCATACGCCTGTGTCTGCCGGTCGGACAGCGCCGCATCCTGCCCGGTCTGGTACTCCCGCCAGCCGAGCGTCGGCGTGCCGTTCAAAAACCCGGTCAGTCCGGCGACCGACAGGCTGTAATCCCGGTCGGCATTGTACTGCTGCAAAGCCGCCTGCGCGCGGGTGAGCGCCGCGTCCGATTCGGACTGGTAATAGCCGCTCGAAAGCGCGGCCTCGCGGTCGGCGGCTTCGGCCTGTGCGGCGGCGCGCGCCGAAAGGCGGGCGTTCCCGAGCGCGTTTAAGTCGCCGCGGTACTGGTTGTCCACCGCGATGCGGCTGGTTTCGGCTGCGCCCGAGGTCGCCGCGTCGGTGCGCGCACCCATGTTGAGGCCGAGCGCGGCCAGCTTTTCCTCGTTGCCGATGACCGATTTCCGTGCGTTGATGTCGGTCTGCGTCATCGCGGCGCGGTAGTCGCTGTCGATTGAGGACAGGCTGCCCTGCAGCCGCTGCTGGATGCGCTTCCGCTCGGCTTCAAAGCGCTGGAGCCGCGCGCGTTCGGCGGCGTCGTATAGGCCGTTTACCGTGAGTGAGCCCGCGCGCGTGCTGGAAGACGAATAGGGCCGGTAGCCGCTTGTCCAGGTGGACACCGCGTCGTTGGACGCGACCTTGCCCGAAAGCCCCTCCGCGTCGATCTTGTTCTGCCGCTCGGCAAGCAGCTGCTGACGCTTGCCCGTGTCGCTCGTGTTCGCGATCGCCTCGGAATAGTCAAAATCCTTTTGATAATATCCTGCCATGCGTTTCCTCCTTTCTGTCAAATGACCGTGCGCCCCAGCGTCCAGCGGACGGTGAGCGCCAATAGCCCAAACGGCTCGCCCGGCCTGTCGTTGCCGATGCGCACGGCGAACAGCGGCGTTTTATGCTGCCGCCAGCGCGTGCGGTAACTGACCGCCCCCGGCACGCACCGGAACGAAAAGCGCGAAAAATCGAGCGTATCGAACGAAAACAGGTCCATATTCTGCGAAAGAGCCAGAAGCGTGCCGTTTTCGTTCTCATACTGTACGGTCGCGCCCGATCGGGAATAGGGCATGAGCGTCGGGATCACATCGCGCACGGTTTTGACGCGCCCCCATTGCGATAACGGCAGCGTGGGCGTGCGCCAGTAGGCGTCGATAGGGGTATCGTCGTCGTTATAGGCATTGTCCTCATCCGCTTCCTTAAAACGGCACAGCCTGCCGTCCGCCGTGCCGAACCAGAGCTGGTTTCCGAGCACGGCAAGGCATTGGGCCGGCACATGGGTGAGGTAAAACCACGCGGGCGCGCCGTCGTCCTCGGTGAGGCGACCGTCGGCAACGTACATATGGCCGTTCACGGCGAGATAGTATTTGTCGGCGTGAACGACGGCGCATGCGTCCTCCAGTCCGCTCTCCTGCTCGAGTTTGGGCAGTACCGCGTCCGAAATGGGGCGGACCGACCGCTGTTCGGCGACCGCTGTGCCGTATACCCCCATCACACCGCGGGAGGAAAGGAATAACGGCAGGTCGTTTAGAGAGGCGAACGTCCGGTAAGAGACCGCGCCCGCGCCCTGCGCGCCTTGCTTCAGGGGATAAAGCGCGGTGCCGTCGTCGGCCATCAAATAGGTGCGCAGAAAGCTGGTGGATTCCTGCGCGCCGCCCGATTTGACCACGAGCTGGCTCTCGTACTGCTTGAGATAGCCCATGATGGCGGAAGCGTCGGTGCCCATGCGGGTGTAGCCCGTGTCGGGGAAATACGTCGGGTCGTATAGGCCGGACTGCCAGTCACAGTCCGGCTCGTTCGGGTTGCCCGCGAGAAAGACGCGGGTGTCGTTCTTGCCGCCGTACAGCCCGGCAAAGCGGCACTTGTCGATCTTGCCGGCGTAGCCCTCGACCGTTTTGGAAAACGTGATGGCGACGTTCGCAAGGCCATTGCCGTTCGCCGGTGCAGAGGAGAGCGTGACCATGCCGGTCGCGCGGTTGACTGACGAGACCGTGACCGCGTTCCCGTTTACCGTGGCGGTCACCGGCGCGTCGTCGAGCGCCTTTGCGTCGACTTGGAACTGGGTAGCCGAGCCGTTGCCGATAAAGGTGTTGATGCGCTTGGGCGTCAGCAGGTTTACCGCCTCATACGACGTGCCGCCCCCCGTCGGCGCGGCCGAGATGGTCGTCGTCGGCACAAAGGCGTGATCGCGGACGGGTACGGCCTCCCATGCCGTGTCCGCGTCGTTCCGGCGCACGGCGCGGTAGGTTTTTCCGTCCAGCAAGTACAGCGCGCCCTTCATGGTGAACGACTGTGAAAACGCCTCGTTCATATCAGCGCAGAGCGCGGCCTGTGTGCCGTCAGGAGAGCGGCAGAACAGCTTTTTGCCCGCGTGGACCACCGCGCCCGTTCCGTCCGGCAGAGGGAAAACGCCGTACACCGCGCCGTCGTAGACCTGCTGCGTCTGCCAGCCCGTGCGCTTTACCAGGAAATCGTTCTGCTCGCAGACCATATTCTGCATATCGGGAGAGCGGGAGAGCGAGGCCTTGGTAGGGTGCGTGCGGAAATCCACGCCGCCGAACCGCCGCACGACCGTCTGCCGTACGGTTTCGGGGTTTGCAAACTGATACGGCTTCATCAGAGCATCTCCTGCACGGCGGTGAACTGCGCCGGGCAGTGCGCGAGCAGGCGGGAGGCGAACTCGCTGGCGGCCCAGTTGAAGCGGTCCTTGTCGTCGTCGCACACCAGAAGCGCGGCGAGGCCGTAGGGGAAGCACTCGGCGGCTAGCGCTTCGTCCGCCGGAATTTCCTCGGTGAGCGCACTCATGCGCGGCGGCGCGGCGAGCGGCGTTTCGCCCGCGGAACTGCGCAGAGCGTTGTTTTCGCGCAGGCAGTTTGCCAAAAGCTGATTCATGGCGGGCAGCGCGAATTGTTCATAATACGCGCCGCTGTCCGCCGTCTCGCCCAAAAGGGCGAGCGCGGCGGAGAAACATGCGGAACCTGTCATGCGGTTCCCTCCTTTCCTCTTTTATCCCGCGACGGGCGAGGGGTATTTGCCCTCCTGCACCGCGTAGGCGCGCACCGTTTTGCCGGTTTCCGGGGTGAGCGCGGTGCCGGACGTGTAATCGAGCGCGGAATCCGAGTAGCGCGGATCGGAGCCGTCGAGCGTGTAGCGGATCGCCCCCGTGCCGGTGATCTTGTGGTCGGCGGTGACAGTGGGCGCGGCCGATGTAGAGCCGGTATTCACCAGCGCGTACACGCCGCCGCATTTCGCACCCAGTACGTATGCATCGTAATAATGGCGGCCTTCGATGAGTGCGCCCGACACGCCGACCGGGTCTTCGTGCACCTTGGCGTCCGCGATTTTATAGGGCATGAGCACCGCGTCCTTGTGGGCGACGAGGAACCACACGTTTTCGGGCAGATAGCTCTTCGGCACGCGCACGACGTTCATGCCGAATACCTCGCCGCATACGCCCTTGGCGATAGACTGGCGGGCGAGCACGTCGACCGACGCGAACTCGTCCGACGTGCACACCAGCTTGTACATTTCGCTCGTCAGGTATAGGTAGCGGTTGTCATCGGGCACGAGCGCGTCGTCGAGCGCCTGCGACGCGTCCGCGATTTTTGAGATGATGTTTGCCTTGGTCGGCTTTTCGCTTTCCGTGATCGTGCCCGCCATGGTGACAAAGCGCGAAAACGCGTATTTGTCCGCCGCCGGAGTGGATTTTTCGTTCAGCTGCAGGCGCAGCATGTCGGCCGCGTTTTTGACCAGGTTCTGGTCGAGGTTGTTGCCCTTGTCGATGGTCAGCGTGAACGCCTTGTCCTGCGTCATGGTGAGCTCCTGCACCACGTCCTGCATCTCGGTCACGTCGCCATAGCGGGCAAGGCCGCCGTCGCGGTCATAATCGACCTCTTCGACCGTGATCGGCGTGTACACCTTGAGCGTCTTAACGCCGGTCAGGTCGAACGTGGTCGCGGTCTTGCCCTTGATGAACGACGAGCGCGTGAACACCTCGGCGATCTGGTCGGAATATTTGCTTGCAAGATTGATAGCCATATGGATGATTCCTCCTATATATTACAATGAGTAATTACCTGCCGAGCAGCGCGAGCGTGACCGGGTCGACGCCTGCGGGCTCACCGTCGCCTTTCGCCGGGCCGACGGCGGCCTTGCGGTTTTTCGCGTTTTGCTCAACGGCGGCGAGCTGGTCTTTCAGCTCGAGCAGTTCCCATTTGCGGTACGCCGCGACGAGCGAGCCCTCGGCCTGCGCCCAGTCCCAGACCTGCTGGGGGATGTCCTCGGGGCGCACGTCGGGGTATTCCTCGACGAACGCCGCGTAGATCTGGCCGTTTGACAGCCCGCCCGCCGCGCGGTTGCGGCGGATATAAGCGTTCTGTTTGGAAA
Source organism: Agathobaculum sp. (assembly GCF_034098985.1). GTDB lineage: Bacteria > Bacillota > Clostridia > Oscillospirales > Butyricicoccaceae > Agathobaculum. Next base: position 50,583 of record NZ_JAXEOA010000004.1, read on the forward strand.
GGCCCTGCTCGGCCGCGGCGATCAGCTCATCGAGCGTCAGCTCGCGCGTTTCGCCGTCCACTGTGACCGGAAAGACCTGTTCGGCGGGCGTTTCCGCCGGGGGCTGCTGCGAAAACGGGTCGCGTTCGGCGGCGGCTGCGTCAAGGCTGGGGTTCTGCTTCATGGTTCGGTTCCTCCTTTTGTGTCTGGCGCTGCATGCGAAGCGCGTGCAGCAGGTCATTTTTGCCGCGAAGCTGGTGGTCGGGCACGTTTTCGAGATACAGCAGCGGATCGGAGATCACGCCGCTTTCGAGCAGGTGGTCGTTCGTGACCGTCTGCATGGTCTCGGACCAGTAGCTGGCCGCGCCCACGTCGACCTGCAGCCGCAGGTCACGCCCGGCGAGCGCGGAAAAGTCGAAGGACTGTATTTGCGGCTCGCCGCCCGCTTCATCCGGCACGGCGAGCCGGCGCACGCCGTAGTGCGCGCCTATCAGGTCGAGGAAGATGCGCGCCCAGTCCTCGGTGAAGCGGTAAAACTCCATGCGGGTCAGCTCAAGTGGCGCGGCGGTCGCGTTCTGCACCGCGACGATCGCCGACGTGTTGTCCGGCCGCACCGTGCCGAGCGCGGCCTCGGAAGCGCCCATCAGTTCCATCGTGTCGGTCATCATCTGCTTTAGAAGCGTCAGCACCTGCGCCGAGATGTCGGGCGCCTTGAACGCCGCCGCGATCGCCTCGTTCGGATTGCCTCGCATGCCCACCGCTTTGCCCACATCGTTCGACCAGCCCTTGGGGAAGCGGGTCATGTCGTATACGATTTTGGGGAACGCGACCTGCTTGATGCACTGCACGTACATCGAATACAGCTTGTTGATCGCGATCTGATTGGGGATGGCTTCCGTGAGCGGGCTTTCGCCGTGGCAGGAATTGCGCACGCGGTTCCAGCTCATGTAAGCGACCGGGTAAAGCCGGTAGGGCAGTGTCTTTTCGCGCATAACTGTGGCGGTGCGCGTGGTTTTGGAAAACGCCACGCCGCCGTCCACCTTGCGCATATGCAGCAGCACGGTCACGCGGCTGCCGTCCTCCTCGGAAACGGTCAGGCGTTCGCTTTCGGCGTCGGGCACGATGGCGGAAATCTCGTCCGCGCGCAGGCCGTTTTTCCTGGCCTCCTCGCGCACCTCGTCCACATCGCGGCGCATGGCGATGATGAGGTAAGGCTGCTTCTGCACATCGTCTGACGCAGGGTTTCCGAAGTAGATACTGGTCGAGTCGATTAGTTCGACCGCGAGGTCGCCCTTGACCGCCTGCCCGGTTTCGAGCGCGGGGTCGAAATGGATGTAAAAGCAGCCGTCGCCGTCGACGCAGGCGTTTTTGAGCAGGCCGCGCCCCAGCGTCTTGACGCCCGACCGCTCGATGGCTGAGGCGAACGCCCGGTCGAGCACGCGCGCGGTTTTGCGGTCTTCGGGCGTGTCGTCGAAAGGCTTCGCGCGCACGGCGATATCGTCCGACACCAGCATGGATACGAACAGGTTGACGCAGCGGCGCAGGACATTAAAAATGAGCGGATCGAGCGACTGCACGCGCAGCCCCTCCCACTGGCGGCCTAAATAGAACGCCTCGTTCCGGCGCACGCGGTCATATAGGCCGATCGAGCGTTTATAGTCCTGCCCGCGCTCGTACCGCCGCCACACGGCGGCGGGAGACAGGTCAAGCTTCATCGGACTCCTCCTCTCCGCCAAAGGCGAGCATGGCGCGGATGTCGCGCGTCAGCTGGTCGTCGGGTTCGGCGCTGCCCGCAGCGGGCGGCTCGCGCCAGCAGGGCAGGGAAAAGCCGCCGGAAATCACCGCGCCGGTCACAACGAGCAGCGCCGCGCCCAAACAGGTCAAAATGATGGTCATAAATGGGTTTCCTCCTTTGTCAGTAGCTGAGAAACGCGCCGATCTCACAGTCGTACGCGCTGGGCCGCGCGGGGGCGGCCGGTTCGCGGACGGTCGCGGCGTAGCCGCGCAGCGCGTCGGGGGCGTGGGTCAGCTCGTGCGGCGCGCCCGCCACGTCGGACGGGTTTCTCGCATCGTGCCGCAGCGCGGGCAGCGTGCGGATCAGGTTGCGGCAGGTTTCCGCCACGGTGAGCAGCGGCCTGCCGTCCCTTCGCGGGACGAGCAGCTCGTGCAGCGCGAGCCAGCCGGAAACGCGGTTGTTGTCGCTCTTTTCAAAGTCTAGCCCGCACTCGGAAAACAGCTCGGCCGCGCTTTTGCCCGTTTCCTGCCGTCGGTTCCATAAGTCGGGCGGGGCGAGGCGGCAGTCGATCTGCTCATTTGCGCTTTCGCACGCGCGGATGCGCGCCGCGGCTTCGGAAATGATGAGGTTTGGCTCGTACAGCTCGCGATAGACCAGGCTCCTGCCGTCCGGGCTTTGTGCGATCCACAGGGCGGCGAGCATGTCGAGGCCATAGTCGATCGTCAGACAGCGCCGCCAACCGCGCGGGATCGGGTGCGGCGGCACGACATGGAGCGCGGGCGACCATTCGGTGAAATACCGCCCCTCGTCGAGCTCCCACACACCGTCGAGCAAGGCGCGGCGGTCGTGTATGGAAAGCAGGCGCAGGCGCTTTTCGTAATCCGGGTCGGCGCGGCGCAAAAAGGGGTTGTCCGCGAGACAGGCGGGCAGGAACAGCCGCGAGCCGCCGTCAAACTCGGCCACCGTGCCGGGCGGCATAGGGTCGATATACCGGGCTTTGACCCAGTGGTGGCCAACCCCACCCGGATTGGTCGTGCTTTTCACCTGCTTGGGATAGCCGTTCGCCCCGCGAACGCGCGAGATGAGATAGGTGAACTGGCTTTCGGTGAAGTGTGTGAGCTCGTCGAAGCGCAAAACGTCGTATTCGGCGGATTGATAGCGCGTCACGTCGCTCTCCGCATCGCAAAAGCCAAATTCGAGCACCGAGCCGTTTTGAAACCGCCACTGGTGCTCGCCAACTTTATAGGACGCGATGCGCTGCGGGTACAGCCGGAGCGACGCGGGCACGAGCGAGCGCTCGAGCTCGGGCATGGTGCGCCGCAGCATGAGCTGCCGCGAACCGGGATAGCACACGGCGAAGCGCAGCGCGTCGAGCAGCTGGCCGTGGCTTTTGCCGCCGCCCGCCGCGCCGCCGAACAGCGTTTCAAACGCCGTCGACCCGATGAACGCCGCCTGCCTGCGCGTTACGGGGTATTCGTACTGTCCTCGATGCGAAAGACGATCTCGACCGCTTCCGCCTCCGCCTCGTCCCCGCTCAGCATCGCACCCTTGCCGACCGTCCGGTCCAGAATCTCCTTGATGGCGGACAGGCGGCTGTTGGCCGGCGCTTCCGCGTCCCCGGCGATGTCGTACAGCATGGCGACAAGCGCGCCGGGGTCGTCGTTTGGTCGCAAGATGGCATCTCCTCCTTTCCGGGATGGATTTGCTTACTTTTCCCGTGAGGCATAGAATAGCCGGGTTTTCCACGCGCGTCAAGAAAAATAAGAACATATGTTCGCGTGATTTGACTTGCATTTCGGAGGCCGATAGGGTATGTTAATAAGGAATGAAAGCGAAACGAAAAGGAGACAGGCATGCAAAACATTGATCTGATCGCGCTCGATTTGGACGGCACCGCGCTTGCGCCCGGAAACACCGTCACGGAGGCGACGAAAGCCGCGGTTACACGCGCCCGCGCCGCGGGCGTGCACATCGTCATCGCGACCGGGCGCATCTGCGGCGAAGCGCGCGAGTTTGCGCGTGAGATCGGCGCGGACGACCTGATGGTCACCTCGGGCGGCGCGGCGCTCTCCAGCATCCGGTACGGCACATGCACCATGCGCATCTCGATGCCGTGGGAGCCCGCCGTGCGCGCGGCGGCGGTGGTAGAGCGCATCGGCATGACCGCGATGGTCTATGCTGCCGAGACCATCCTCATCACGCCTTATGACGACCTGGAGTTCGGAAAATACAAGTCAAACGAGGGCTATCTGGCGGTCAAAAAGGTGGTGCCGTCGGTCGCGGAGCATATCGCGGACGAGCGGCTGTCGGTCGATAAGATCTTTGTGCGCAGCGGCGACCCCGCCATGCTGCGAAACGCACGGCGGCAGCTTGCCGGCATTCCGGGTGTGCGCGTTATGAGCTCGGCCGAGGACAACCTTGAGATCGTGTCGCCCATCGCGGATAAGGGCACGGCGCTCGGCATGCTGTGCCGCACGCTGGGCACCGACCTTTCACGCGCCGCCGCCATCGGCGACAGCGAAAACGATCTCGAGATGCTGCGCGCCGTCTCGCTGCCGGTTGCCATGGGCAACGCGTCCGACGCGGTCAAGGCCGCGAGCGTCTTTACAACGCGGTCAAACGCCGAGGACGGCGTGGCCGCCGCAATCGAAAAAATTCTCTTGTAAAGGACGAAAAGGGAGCGGAAACGCTTCCTTTTTTAGGTGGTAAAACCGGAATATCTATGATATAATGAACCCGTATGTAAAAACGTTCCCCCAACGAGAGGAGAGACACCATGAGTTTACTGTTTGCGATCATCCTCGGCCTGGTGCAGGGCCTGACTGAATTTTTACCCGTATCGTCGTCCGGCCATCTGGTGCTGGCGCAGTCGATCATGGGGAGCGCGGCCAACATCGAGGCGGATTATATGCTGTTCGACGTGCTGCTGCACTTCGGCACGCTGTTGAGCGTCATCGTCGCGTTCTGGGGGGACATCAAGGAGCTGTTTTTGGAGTTCTTCGGCTGGATCCGGGACGGGTTCAAGATCAACGGACATCCGTACCGCCGCTTCCTTATCATGATTTTGATTACGATCGTGCCCATGTTCGCCATGCTGCCGGTCAAGTCCAAGCTGGAGGGCTTTTTCTCCAACCCGCTTCTGGTTGGCCTGCTGCTGCTGGTCACCGCCGCGATCCTGCTGCTCTCCGAAAAGGCGCCCAAGAAACAGAAGACCGAGCAAAACGCCACCTGGCTGGACGCGCTGCTGGTCGGCGTGGCGCAGTGCTTTGCGGTGCTGCCCGGCCTGTCCCGCTCGGGTACGACGATCTGCGCCGGCCTGTTCCGCGGCTTTTCGCGGGAATTTGCCGTGCGGTTCGCGTTTATTATGTCGCTGCCCGTCATTCTGGGCGCGAATATTTTGGAACTGGCCGACGCGGTGCAGAATCCGGCTGCGGCGGGCGCAGTGCCGCTGTATATCTATATCGTAGGCATTCTGGTTGCGATGGTAGCGGGTCTTGCGGCGATTAAATTGGTCAAATATGTGTCCAAGAGCGGGCATTTCCGCCCGTTCGCGGTATATTGTGCGCTGATCGGCGTGGTCACCATCGTGGTCACCCTGATCCACAATGTGTAAGTGAGGGAAAAGTTCCGTGGCTGCTAGAAAATCCACAACAAAAAAACCGGCGCCCAAGCGGGCGGCGCCCCGGCGCAATGAACCGCCTGCGCCTGACAGCATCATGTCGCGCACGGCGTGGGGGGTTGTCTGGGCGCTTATCGGCCTACTGTGCCTGCTGGCGCTGCTGCCGATCGACGGCTTCGTGCTCAAAGCGTTACATAACGGCCTCGGCGCGGTGATCGGCAAGGGCGTCTATGTGCTGCCGTTCGCGCTGTTCGGGCTGGCCGCGCTGCTGTTTACGCGGCGCAAGGGCCCAGTGCGTCTGCGGGGTATCTGCATCGCGCTGCTGCCCGTGCTGCTCGGCTCGATCGTGCATGCGTTTACCTGCGCGAACGAGTACCAGCTTTCGATGACCGCCCTGACCGAACTTCTCAAGACCGGGCTCGCGGGCGAGTCCGGCGGCCTTCTTTCCGGCGTGCTGTATGTGGCGCTCGAGTGGGCGCTGTCGTCCATCGGCGCGCTGATCATTCTGCTGGTGCTGACGCTGGCCGCGTTGCTGACTGCGCTCCGGGTCACGCCCGCCGCGCTGTTTGACATGTTCAAAGCGCCCGATTATGAATATGAGGACGAAGAGGAGCGTGAGCGCTATGAAGCGCCGCCCAAGCTGCCGAACGTCCATGAGGTCGCGGCGGCGCGGGCGGAAAAACGCGCGGCGCGGCGCGGACCGGTCAACATCGATATCCCATTGGATGACGGACCGGCTTCCACGGCGCCGGCGGACAAGCCGCAGAAAAAGCCGGTCGCGCCTGATGAATACCTGCGCTCTTTAGGCGATAAGGAGGTCACGGGCGAGCAGACCAGTATCCTTGATTTGGTGGAAAACAAGCCGGAGGACGACGAGCCACCGTTTGAAGCGGACAAGCCGCCCAAACAGGAGAAGATTACCCCCAAGGAGCAGTCCGCCATCAGCGCGGAGATCGACGAGAGCCAGAAAGCCCCCGTCCCGGTGTACGACTATCCGCCGCTCGACCTGCTGGCACAGGGAAAGCGCGTGTCGGCCGCGGGGGTGGAGCACGAGCTGCAGGAAAATTCGGAATGTCTGATCGACACGCTGCAATCGTTCGGTATCGATGCGCAGATCATCGGCATCGTGCGCGGCCCGTCGGTCACGCGGTTTGAGCTGACCATCCCGCGCGGCATCAAAATTTCGCGCATCTCCTCGCTGTCGGACGATATTGCGTTGTCGCTCGGCGCGGTCTCGGTGCGCATCGCGCCCATCCCGGATAAAATGGCCGTCGGCATCGAGGTACCGAACAAGGCGACGAGCACGGTCTACATCCGCGAATGCATCGGTTCGCCCGCGTTCTCGAACGCGCGCAGCCGCCTATCCTACGCAGTCGGCAAGGACATCACGGGCAAGCCGGTCATCGGCGATATCGCCAAGATGCCGCATATGCTGATTGCTGGTACGACAGGCTCGGGCAAATCGGTCTGCATCAACTCGATGCTCATTTCGCTGCTTTATAAATCGACGCCCGAGGAAGTACGCCTCATCATGGTCGACCCCAAAATGGTCGAGTTGGGCAACTACAACGGCATCCCGCACCTGCTCATCCCGGTCGTGACCGACCCGAAAAAGGCGGCGGGCGCTTTAAACTGGGCGGTGGGCGAGATGGAGCGCCGCTATAAGCTCTTTGCCGACCATCAGGTGCGCAACCTCGTCGGCTACAACGATCTCCAGCGCGCCGAGCGCGCCAAGGCCGAAAAGGAAGAGGGCGGAAACCCCGAGCTGTATCAGGTGCTGCCGCAGATCGTCATCGTGATCGACGAGCTGGCCGACCTGATGATGGTCGCGGCCAAAGAGGTCGAGACCTCGATCTGCCGCATCGCGCAGAAAGCGCGCGCGGCGGGCATGCATCTTGTTGTTGCCACACAGCGACCCTCGGCGGACGTGATCACCGGCATCATGAAAGCCAATATCCCCTCGCGCATCGCGTTCGCGGTGGCGAGCCAGATCGAGTCGCGCATTATCCTCGATACGACGGGCGCGGAAAAGCTCATCGGCAAGGGCGATATGCTCTATGCCCCGCTCGGCGAGGGCAAGCCGACCCGCGTGCAGGGCTGCTTTATCTCTTCGGATGAGATAGAAGCTGTTATTGCGCATATCAAGGAGACAAGCACTGCCGAATACAATGAAGAGATCCTCGAGCATATCGAGCGCCAGGCCGAAGCTTCTGAAAAAGGCGGGAACGGCTCCTCGGGCGGCAATGCCGCCGACGACGAGGACGAAATGCTGGAGGAGGCCATCGACGTTGTCATCGACTGCAAGCAGGCATCCACCTCGATGCTGCAGCGCCGCCTGAAGCTGGGCTATTCACGTGCCGCCCGCATCATCGATCAGATGGAGGAGCGCGGCATCATAGGCCCGTTTGAGGGCTCAAAGCCGCGGCAAATCCTGATTTCCCGCGAGGACTGGCAGGAAATGCGGATGCGCCGTCACGACAACCCGTAAACCCAAAGCCTTGCCCCGTGGGGCAAGGCTTTGACACATCACAAGGAGGAATAGAAATGCCACTGACCAAAATTGATATTGCGGAGCAGTCTTTTAACCCCTTTGCACTGCTCGCTAAGGACTGGATGCTCGTTTCCGCAGGCACCGAAGAGAAATGGAACACTATGACGGCGAGCTGGGGCGGCGTCGGCGTAATCTGGGGCAAGCCCTCGGCCACCGCTTATATCCGCCACAGCCGCTATACGAAGGAATTTGTTGATAACTCTGAGTATTTTACGATTACATTTTTACAAGATGGACACCGTGACGTGCTCAGCCTGCTCGGATCCAAATCGGGCCGCGATATCGACAAGATGCACGGGAGCGGCCTGACGCCCGTATTTGTCGATGGACAGCCGACATTTGAGGAGGCAAAACTCGTGCTTGTGTGCAAAAAGCGCTGCAAGAGCGAGATCGCGCCCGGGGATATTCTGCAGGACGAAACGCTCGATAAGTGGTATGCCGACAAAGATTATCATACGATGTACCTCGGCGAGATCATCGCGGCTTATCAGGGCTGAACGCGAAAAATTAACAAGCTGGACACCGGAATTTCACATCATTCCGGTATGATCCGGGCAGAACCGAAAGGGGCGGGCCGATGAAAAAGAAACTGCTGTCGATGCTGCTGGCCGTGCTGCTGGCGGCCGGCGCTGTGCCGCAGGCCGCGGCGGGCTATGAAAACTTCCAAGCCGTCAATTCCTATTCACAGGGACAGTTTAGCGATGTTGCCGCATCGGCCTGGTATGCGCAGGACGTTGCGCTCGCCTATGAATATGGGCTGATAAACGGCCGGACCGCGTCAACATTTGCGCCCGACGGCCTGCTGACGCTGGGCGAAGCGGTCAAACTGGCCGCGTGCCTGAACAGCATGTATGAAACCGGCTCGGCCGCGTTTGAGCCCTCCAAGCCGTGGTATCAGACCTATGTAGACTACGCGCTGGACGCCGGCGTGCTCGCCGCGCCCTACGCGGACTATAACGCGAACGCCACGCGCGCGCAGTTTGCCGCGCTCTTTGCTGCCGCTCTGCCCGAAGAGGCTCTCGCGGCGGTAAACGACGTGGAGGACGGCGCAATTCCTGACGTGCCGCAGGACAGCGGCTATGCGGATGCGGTCTACCGGCTGTACCGCGCGGGCGTGCTGACCGGCTCGGACGCACGCGGCACGTTCCACCCGGACAGCCCGATCAAGCGCAGCGAGGTCGCGGCGATTGCCGCCCGCATGGCGGATGAGACCCGCCGCAAGACGGTCTCGTTCACAGCGCCTATGGACCGGCAGGGCGTCTATGATGCGTGCATGCCCGCTGTGTTCAAGCTTTACAGCTATAATGAAGCAGGCAAGGCGCTCGGCGTGGGCAGCGGCGTGGTCATCAGCGAGGACGGCGAAGCCGTGACCTGCGGCCACGTGGTCAATGGCGCGCACGGTTTGACGGCTGAATTTGCCGACGGTACGCGCGTCGAGGTCGAGGGCATTTACGATATGGATGCGGTGACCGATCTCGCACGTCTCAAACTTTCCGGAAGCGGGTTTGCATATGTGGAGATTGACGAAAAACCGGTCTTGGGAGAAAGCGTGTTTATTCTGGGTTATCCGGGCGGCGGTGATGCAAAGCTGACCGCGGGCGAGCTGCTCGCGACGGACGACGACATGCTGTTTACGCCCCTGCTGCGCACGAACGCGTCCGCGCGGAGCGGCAATTCGGGAGGCGCGCTGGTCAACGCTTATGGAAAGCTCATCGGCATCGTGTCGAACGGTGAAGACCAAACATCCTATGCCGTGCCCATTTCCAACCTCGCCGGCCTGTCCGGCTCGGTGCTCTCTACGATGGATGCATACACGAAGGCGCACATGCCCGATGCGTCCCAGTGTTACAGCGGCCTATACCCGGTGCCCGATTTTGGAAAAGTAGCCGGCGCGACGCCTGTCGGCAGTGAACGCGCGGTCATGCGGGAGGGGACGGCGGTCCATTATTACTATGCGCTTCCCTCGTCTGATGAGGCGTTCGACAGGCTGTTTATGGAGTATTACAAGCTCTGTATGCAGCATTCGTTTTATAGGTTTTCCGGCGATCAGCTTTCTTCCTCGGCCGGATATCCGTATATCATCAGCTTTGGACAACAGTATTACCGCGGGCGCATGGTGCTCGTACTTCAAATCATCAGCACCACTCCGGCAGTGATCGGCGGCCTTCCCAAGGCCGCCGCTTTTTTATCGGTATGATTTCACAAAAACGCAGAAAAGTGAATGGTTAAAAGCGATTTAATCACTTTTTTCTGCATAAAACTGCTCCTACAGAAGAAAAATGAAAAAAGAAATGTGGAAAATGCTGCCGGGAAGCATTTGGTTTCGGCGTTCTGCATAATCTGAAAGCGGGAATTAGGTAAAATTCTACAATAGAACAGCGAATGGGTGGCGTGGTATAATATGCTTGTGTAACAGAAAAGGGAAAAGAACAAGCAATCGCAACGAATGGAGGAAACCAACCAAATGAAGAAGTACGTTTACATGTTCACCGAGGGAAACGGCTCGATGCGCGAGCTGCTCGGCGGCAAGGGCGCCAATCTGGCTGAAATGACCGGGCTGGGCATGCCGGTGCCGCAGGGCTTCACGATCACCACCGAGGCCTGCACCCGCTACTATGAGGACGGCAAGACCATCTATCCCGATATTCAGGATCAGATCATGGAATATCTGGATCAGCTGGAGAAGATCACCGAGAAAACGCTCGGCGACCCCGCCCGCCCGTTGCTGGTGTCGGTTCGTTCGGGCGCGCGCGCCTCGATGCCCGGCATGATGGACACCATCTTAAACCTCGGCATGAACGATGAGATCTGCGAAGCGGTCGCAAAGCTCACGAACAACCCGCGTTTCGCACGCGACTCCTACCGCCGCTTCATCCAGATGTTTTCGGACGTCGTCATGGAGCTGCCCAAATCCTCGTTTGAGCAGTTTATCGACCAGGTCAAGGACAAAAAGGGCGTCAAGATGGACAACGAGCTCGACGCTGACGATATGTCCGAGCTGATCGTACTCTTCAAGGAGCACTATAAAAAATCGCTGGGCGAAGATTTCCCGCAGGATCCCAAAAAGCAGCTTATGGAAGCGGTTCGCGCAGTATTCCGTTCGTGGGACAATCCCCGCGCCAACACCTACCGCCGCATGAACGACATCCCGCATTCGTGGGGCACGGCGGTCAACGTCCAGTCGATGGTATTCGGCAATATGGGCGATACCTCGGGCACCGGCGTTGCATTCACCCGTAACCCGGCGACCGGTGAAAAGAAGCTGTACGGCGAGTTCCTGATGAACGCACAGGGCGAGGACGTGGTCGCGGGCATCCGCACGCCGCAGCCGATCTCGGCGCTCGCAGACACTATGCCCGACGTATACCAGCAGTTTGTCGATATCTCCAGCCGCCTAGAGCAGCATTACGGCGACATGCAGGACATGGAGTTCACCATTGAGAATGCCAAGCTCTACATGCTCCAGACCCGTAACGGCAAGCGCACCGCGCAGGCCGCTTTGAAGGTCGCGGTCGATCTGGTCGACGAGGGCGTATGCACCAAGGAGCAGGCCATCATGAAGGTCGAGCCCAAGCAGATGGACGCGCTGCTGCACCCGACGTTCGTGCAGGCTGCGCTCAAGGCCGCAAAGCCGGTCACCACCGGCCTGCCGGCGTCCCCCGGCGCGGCGTGCGGCGCGGTGTATTTCACAGCGGAGGAAGCCGCCAAGGCGCACAAGACGGGCGCGAAGGTCGTGCTCGTGCGTCAGGAGACTTCTCCTGAGGATATCGACGGCATGGCCGTTTCCGAGGGCATCATGACCGCCCGCGGCGGCATGACCAGCCACGCGGCGGTCGTCGCGCGCGGCATGGGCACGTGCTGCGTCGCCGGCGTGAACGATATCAAGGTGTCCGAAGCTGACAAAACCATCACCTTTGGCGACGGCACCGTCGTCCACGAGGGCGATTTCCTGTCGCTCGACGGCTCGACCGGCAACGTCTATCTGGGCAAGATCGACACGCAGGAAGCCGAGCTGACCGGCGACTTCGGCCGCTTCATGGGCTGGGCGGACGAGATTCGCACGCTTCACGTCCGCACCAACGGCGATACCCCGCGCGACGCGACGCAGGCGCGCAAATTTGGCGCGGAGGGCATCGGCCTTTGCCGCACCGAGCACATGTTCTTCGAGGCCGAGCGCATCAAGGCTGTGCGCGAGATGATCGTGTCCGACACGGTCGAGCAGCGCAAGGCGGCGCTCGCCAAGATTCTGCCCATGCAGCGCGGCGACTTTGAGGCGATCTACCGTGCGATGGGCGGCCTGCCCGTCACCATCCGCCTGCTCGATCCTCCGCTGCACGAGTTCCTGCCGCACGAAGAGTCCGAGGTGCGCGAGTTGGCTTCGCAGATGGGCATTTCGTTTGAAAAGCTCGAAGCCAAGGTCGAGGATCTGCACGAGTTCAACCCGATGCTGGGCACCCGCGGCTGCCGTCTGGACGTTCTATATCCCGAGATTGCCGAGATGCAGACCGAAGCCATCATTTCGGCGGCCATCAACGTCGTTAAGGCGGACGGCCTGAATATCACGCCCGAGATCATGGTGCCGCTCGTTTCCGACATTAACGAGCTGCGGTTCGTCAAGAAAGTCATCAAGGATAAGGCCGATGAGCTGATCGAGCAGAGCGGCCTTAAGATGAAATATATGGTCGGCACGATGATCGAGACCCCGCGCGCGGCTGTTACCGCGGACGAGATCGCCGAGGAGGCCGAGTTCTTCTCCTTTGGCACAAACGATCTGACCCAGATGACCTACGGCTTCTCACGCGACGATGTGGGCCGTATTCTGGACTGCTATTTCGATAAGAAGATCCTCGAGAGCGATCCGTTTGCCCGTCTCGATCAGAACGGCGTTGGCAAGCTGGTCAAATATGCGGTAGAAAGCGGCAAGCGCGTCCGCCCGGATATCAAGCTGGGTATCTGCGGCGAGCACGGCGGCGACCTGTCTTCCGTCGAGTTCTGCCACAATGTCGGCCTGAACTATGTTTCCTGCTCGCCCTTCCGCGTGCCGATCGCCCGTCTGGCGGCGGCGCAGGCGCGTGTCAAGGAGCTTGGCAAGGCGTAAATTGATGCAAAAAACGGCTGTCCGCTGGACAGCCGTTTTTTTTGTTTGCCCGCGGTGCGCGGATTTGGTATAATAGAAAAAATGGCTATCGTGCGGAAAAAACGCCGATGAGCAGGGAAAGGGCAAAATCCAGGCCGGCCCGGAACGCGTCCTCCGCAAGCCCGTTCGCCTCGGCGCGGGCGGAACGGCAGATGCGCTCAAGCTGCTGCTGCCCCTCCTCGGACAGGCGCGGATACAGCGCCGCATAATCCTGATGCGCGCGCCATTGCGCGGGTTCGGGCATATTGCGGTAGCCGTAGGCATAATAAAGGTCGTTCAGAAATGTGTTCATAAGACATCACCAGCCAGTTCATTAATCATGAACTTATTATAGTTCACGAAACGTGAACTGTCAATAGGAAAGGAGAAAAAAGTTGGATTATATTGATAGGCTGAAAAAAGCCCGATTAGACAAAAACTTGCGACAACAAGATGTCAGTGAACATTTAGGAATTGCGAAATCAACGTATAGCATGTATGAAACTCGCAAGAATAAAATGGATATTGAAACATTTGCCGAACTTTGCAGGCTTTTTAACGTAACGCCTAATGAAATGCTGGGCTTTGACGAATAACTATGGCAAAGCGCGAAAAAGAGTGCTATAATACATTGGAATGATATGGATAGAGGGTGCGATCATGAAAGGAATTATTCTCGCGGCGGGCAAAGGCTCTCGCCTATATCCGATGACGCGGCCGGTCTGCAAACCACTCCTGCCTGTCTACGATAAACCGATGATCTATTATCCGCTCGCCGTGCTCATGCAGGCCGGCGTGCGCGATATCATGATCATTATTCCCCCTGGAGAGGAAGGCCCATTTTACCGCCTGCTCGGCTCGGGCGCGCGCTTCGGCGTCAACATTTGCTATGAGGTGCAGGAGGTCGCGCGCGGCATCGCGGACGCGCTGCTCATCGGCGAACAGTTTGTCGGCGGGGACGACGTGTGCCTGGTTCTGGGCGACAACATCTTCCATTCGCTCGATTTTGAAAACTATCTGCATCAGGCCACGGCGCGCGAAAAGGGCGCGTGCGTGTTCGGCTATTATGTGGCCGACCCCCGCGCGTTCGGCGTGGTCGAGTTCGACGAGAGCGGCAACGCCGTTTCGATCGAGGAAAAGCCCCGTTTTCCGAAATCCAACTATATCATCCCCGGCTTGTATTTTTATGACAACCAGGTCATGGAGATCGCGCACAATTTGAAGCCCTCGGCGCGCGGCGAACTGGAAATTACTGACGTAAACCTCGAATACCTGCGGCGCGGCGAGCTGCATGTCGTCAAGCTCGACCGGGATTTTGTCTGGCTCGACGCAGGCACGGCGGACAACCTGCTGTTTTCCGCGCAGGAGGTCAAGCGCGTGCAGGATGAGACCGGGCGGTATATCGCCTGCCTCGAAGAAATCGGCTATAACCGCGGCTATATCAGTCATGAACAGCTCCAGCAGCTCAGCGGCGAGCTGAACAAAACGCTGTATGGGCAATATCTGGAGTGTCTGTAAAAGGAGCGTGCGTATGGCAGTCCACACCGAAACCAAAACGTATCATACCAAAGCCCACATGGGCATGATCGACGTGACCGACGATTTCCGCGCCGCAGTCAAGCGCGCCTGCGCGGAACACGGAGTCAAGTCCGGCATCATCACCGGCTTTACGACCGGCGGCGTGGCCGGGCTGACCACGCTCGAATTTGAGCCGGGCATCGTCCACCACGACCTGAAGGCTGCGCTCGATATTTTTTCGCCCTACCGGGACGAGACCGGCGCGGTCATCCACTACCGCCACCACGATACCTGGCACGACGATAATGGTTCGAGCCATATTAAGGCGGCGCTGCTGTCGCCGTTCATCACAGTGCCGTTCGTGGACGGTGAATTGGTCATCGGACCGTGGCAGAACCTGACACTGATCGAATGCGACACCCGCGACCGCACGCGGGACATTGTGTTTCAGGTGATGGGGGAATAAAGGTAAAAAGAAGCGCCCCGGCTGTAAGCCGGGGCGCTTTTCTTTGCAGTTAAGTGAGTGTATATGTGACGGTGGTTTTCAGCTCAATACCATTCTTGTTCGCAAGGCCGCTCGGCAGCGTTACGGTACCGTTTAAGCTTTTGGTGCCAATAAACGCGGAAGTGGCTTCATATTCGGTATAATCCCAAGTGATATTGGCGGTTTCCGTGCCGTCATTGGTGGTGATCGTGACCTGCATGGGGAAAGAAAGGCTGGAAACCGGCGTGTTCGTGCTGTAAGAGTAGGTGTTGCCGACCGACGCCGGGATCGAGACCACATACCATTCCAGCGTGACTGTCGCGGAGACGGAAAGCGGAATGTTGGACGGATTTACGATACCGTCCAGTTGGACAGTGCCCGTGATGGTTTGCGCCGTGTTGTACAAGTTGGCGTTAAAACTGCTTTCGTTCCACTGGATATTGGCCGCATGTGCGCCAGACTGCGAAGCGGTGACGCTGGTAGTGGCCGGCAGGCCGAGATCGGCAAACGCCGCGCCTTTATCCTTGGTGATATTCGCGCTGACCGGCGCGACGCTCTGCAATTCGTCCGGCAGGGGAGAGACCGGCCCAAACGCCGCGCTCGTCACCGAAGAACTGTTTGCGCCGCTGATTTTAACGGTGAGCGTCTGATTCAGATCGGCAGCCGCAGTCGTATATGTGCTGGAAACCGCGCCGCTGATTTCCGCGCCGTCTCGGTACCACTGATAGGTGAGGGGCGCGGTTGCGTCCGCGTTGGCGTGGGCGGTCAGCGTGTTGCCGACTGTAGAACTGCCGGTAATTTCCGCTGATGTGACCGGATGGACAGCCGGCGGCGTAACGCTGGATGATCCACCGCCGCCGCCCGAGGGCTTGCCGGCGTCATACTGCGGATCGGGCTTTACCGCGGCGGCCTGATCGGCGGCCTCGTCCGCCGCTTTGTCGATGGCAGCCTGCTCAGCCTGCCATTTGCTATTTAACTCAGCTTCCAATTCCTTAAGGTCGGCGTCCTCCGGGATATAGGGCGTAAGGTCGATCGTATCGCTGTTTTCCAGCGCCGCAACGGCCGCAAACGCGGGGGCGGAATCCAGTGTGAGCGCGGTTTTTGTGATTTCCGCGCCTGAAGAAACCATTTGTTCGCCCGCGGTGATGACGTGCTCCTCGCCCTCGACTGTCCACACCACCTTGCCGGAGAACAGGCCGGCGGCCGGCTGGTCGTTCAGCAGCGAGACATAACCCGAGGTGCCGCGCACGCTCATGCTGGTGCCGCCCGCGGAGACCGACATCGAGGAATCGCTCGACAACGGCTTCTTGACGTTAAAGAACATACTGCCGCTTTTGAGCGTGATCTTGAGCTTTTTACCCGTCGCCGTGCTGATCGTCGCGCTTGACGAGGCGGCAAGCTTAATGGCCTTGTCGTCATCCACCTGGAAGTAGACAGTGGTTGATTTGCCGGTCGTGATCGTATAGCCCGAGGCAAGCCTCATGCCTTTTGTGGCGGACACGCTCTTCTTGCCGCCTTTGTTGACGGTGGCGTTTGAACCCTCGACCGACAGGATCGAGATGCTGCGGCTGGTTGCCGAGGTCTGCGCCGCGCCCGCCATAGCCGGGGCGGAGACCATCAGTACCGCGAGCATCGCGGCCAGCAGTTGTTTACAAAGTTTCATGGGATGCCCTCCTTATGAATCCGGAAGCGTGAGCGCGGCCGTGCGGATCGCGCCGTTTAAGGTATCGGCAATATAAAGCGTGCCGTTTACAACACAGAGATCGGTCGGCAGATTGAGCTGAGAGCGCCGCGCGGGGCCGTCCGAATAGCCTGCCTCCCCGGTGCCGATGAGCGTGATCACCATACCGTCCGGTAAAACCGCGCGCACGCAGTGGTTGCCCGCGTCGGCGACCAGAAGCGTGCCGTCCTCCAAGAGGCGCAGGCCCTGCGGAAAGCGGAACCGGGCGTCTGCGCCCTTGCCATCGCGGTAGCCCGCGGGAAGATAACCGTCCTCATCAGGCGTTTCATCGCCGCCGCCCGCGATGGTAGTCACGTTGCCGTCCTTGATCCGGCGGATGCGGTGGTTGCCCGCGTCGGCCACATAGACCGCGCCATCTGAGCCGACCGCGATGCCGGACGGCTCGCAGAACCGCGCGTCCGCCACAGCGCCATCCTGATATCCGGGCTGCTCGGGCGTGCCTGCGAACAGGGTGACGGTCTGGTCGGCCGCGATCTGGCGGACGCAGTGGTTGAGCGTATCGGCGACATAGAGGCTGCCGTCCTCCCCGAGCGCAACGCCGCCCGGTGTGTTGAACCGGGCGGTTTTGGCCGCGCCGTTCTGGTATCCGGCCTCACCGCTGCCGCAATAGGTATACACTCTGCCGTTCGAAACGGTGCGGATCACATGGTTGCCCGCCTCGGATAGGTACAAGGTGCCGTCCGCGTCTGCGGTGCAGAACGCGGGCTTGTCAAACAGCGCGGTTTTGGCAGAACCGTCCCGAAGCTTACCGAGCGCATAGCCCGCCGCATCACGTCCGATGACCATGCCTGCCGCGGTGCTGACTGCCCCGCTTTGCAGCTTTCGTACCAGATTGTTTCCGCTGTCTAAAATATAAACCGCGCCGCCGCTGGATGCAAGGCCGGTGGGCTCGGAGATCAGGGCTTCGCCCGCCGGACCGTCGTGATAGCCGAGCGCACCCGGCAGAGTGGCTGTCCGTACCTCGCCTGCGCTGACGCGTTGCTGCTGTGCGGCGCGGAAAAGCAAAGAGGCGCTTTCCGCGCGCGTGATGGAGGCGAGAGGGGCAAAGCTGCCGTCCGGCTGGCCGCGAAGCAGGCCGCGTGTGGTTAGCGCGCCGATATAGGGTTTGGCATAACCCGAGACCGCCGCGGCATCCGTATAGGAAAGCTCCGCATCGCCTGAAACGTCCAGAAGACGGCCGACCAGCACCGCCGCGTCCTGCCGGCTCACCGGGGCGTTTGCAAAGGCATAGGTTTTGCCGTCGGCTTCCAGGCTGCCGGTCAGGATGCCGAGTCCCTGCGCGCCGCCCAGATAGGGGCGGAGTGCGGCGGGCACGCTTTCGGCGTCCGCCGTGGTGAGCGCACCCTGCTTGCCGCCCGCGCAGGCTTTGTTGAGCGCGGTGATGAATTCGCCGCGGGTCATCGCCTGTTCAGGTGAAAACGCGCCGTCGCCGGGTGCGAAATCGGAAAACGCGCCTTGTTCTGCGAGCGATGTGATCGCGTCGTATCCCCAGTAAGAGGGCGAAATATCGGAAAACGCGCCCGCGCCTGTCATCAGCATCGCCGCAGACAGGCCGCAGGCAGCCGCCCGCTTGCACCAGTTTTTTTTCATAAGTTTATTCCTCTGTCTCTTCTCTGATTTGCTCCACCCGGTAAACAGTCACCGGTTCGGCCTTGCCTTTCAGAATGCATTCCCCAAGGCAGGCAGCCTCAATGCGGCCGGAAAGCCGCCGATAGACCGCCTCGCTGATAAGCACCTCGCCGCCCTTTGCCCGGCTCTCCAGCCGCGCGGCGGTGTTGACCGTGTCGCCGATGGCGGTGTATTCCATACGGAAATCGGTGCCGATATTGCCGACGACCGCGTCTCCGCAGTGGATTCCGACGCCCACGCCGACCGTACCGCCTCCGGGCAGGGCGGAGGCCAGTTCGCCCGCGCCTGCGGCGATTTGAAGCCCGGTTTTGACCGCCTTGAACACATAATCGTCAACGGCGGCCGGGGCGCCCCAGAGTGCCATGGTCGCGTCGCCGATGAATTTATCGACCGTGCCGTCGTTTTCAAAGATACAGCGTGTCGTCAGCGCCAGATAACGGTTTAAAAACTCGACGACCCGCTCGGGTTCGAGCTGCTCGCTCAGCGTCGTGAAGCCCCGGATATCGACGAAAAGCACCGCGAGGTCGCGCTTCTGCCCGCCGATAGCGAGCGCGCCCTCACCCTTGCGGGCGATGTCCTCCGCGATTTGCGGCGACAGATAGCGGCTGTAAACCCCGACCAACCGGCGGCGTTCCTGCCGCTCGAGCCAGTAATTATAAAAGCTGCGGAAGAAAAAGGTCAGCCAGATGCCGAGCAGGGGATACAAGACCGGCAGAATCCAGCCACGATCGTATAGGAATACGCATAGGGCGGGATAGGCAGCGCTGAGCAGCACGGCCGCGAGCGCACCGAATCGGATATCCAGCCTGCCGCAGAGCACAAAGGTCAGCAGCATCAGCAGGAGCAGCGCGGCAAGTCCGGCGGCAAGCGGCGCGTGCTGCTTGAAATTACCCTCCAGCAGTGCCTGCACGACGTTGGCATGGATCTCGACGCCATACATCTGCGTATCGCGGCTGACCGGGGTATAGTAGCTGTCGAGCATGCCCGCCGAGTAGGGGCCGATGAGCACGATGCTGTCCGCAAACATCTCAGCGGGGTATTCGCCGTTTAACACGCGGATAAACGAGCTGCCTTCGCCCTCTGCGCCGAAGTAGTCCATAGGCTTGCCGGCGTAGGGGATGTACCACTGTCCGTCCTGGTCGAGCGGGGGAGCGGCCTCCGCTCCGGTGTAGGCGCGAAAGACCTCGTAAGCAAAGCTGTTTTCCGTCCGTCCCTCATATGTGACCGCCTGCAGGCTGCGGCGGATAACACCGTCCGCATCGGGCTGCACGTTGGTGTGCCCGGACGAAAGGGCGGCGTCCTTAAGCGCCGGGAAAGGCTCTTCGAGCGTCTGTACGCTGGTGCCGAGCGAAAACCCGGCGGCGTTTTGTTCGATCACCGTGCCGAACGACGCGTAGGACACGAGCACGACATTGCCCGCGTTTTGCACCGACCGGACGAGCGCGTCGTCCTCTTCAGGCGTGCGGCTGCCGTAAAACCCGATATCGACGCCGATAACCGCGGGCTTGCTGTCCGGGTCCTCGCACAGCTTGTCGATGAGTCCGGCGGTCACGTCGCGTCCCCAGGACTGGAACGGACCGAGCGCGCCCAGCGTGTCCTCGTCAATACCGATGACGTAAATATCCGGGCTGATGAGCGAAAGCCGCTGATAAAGGCGGTCCTGAACCGCCCAGTCGGCCCGGTCAAACCCGCCGCCCAGAAAAAGAGCGGCAAGTACAAGGGCAAGCAACGCATAGGCTGCGCGGGCTTTGTCAATCCGCCGCATCTCTGCCCTCCCACGCGCGGCTTTCCCGGAACAGCTGGACGATCTCGCCGTCCAGCTTGCCCTCGCGCACCATATCGTCGAGCACGGAAAATGCCTGTTCGACCGGGAACGCCGGCCGATAGGGCCGGTCGCTGGCGGTCAGCGCGTCGAAAACGTCCAGAATGGTCAGCAGCCGCACCTCGCGGGGCACCTCGTCGCCCTTGAGGCGGTTCGGATACCCCGAGCCGTCCATCAGCTCGTGGTGCTTGGCGGCCCAGCCGGGCACGCTGCGGTAGGCTTCTGTAAACTTGATCTTGCCCAGCAGCTTGCTGGTCAGTTCAACGTGGCTGTTCATAATCTGCCGTTCACCGCCCGAAAGTGTGCCGCGCCGGATGGAAAGCAACTCCTGTTCGCGCGCGGTCAGCCACGGGCGCTCTGCGCCGGCTTCATCGCGGTAGGTGCGCGCAGCGATCCCGGCGATGCCGGCGATATCCGCATCATCCAGCGAAACCGCACGGTTGACACGCTCCAAAAACGTCTGCGCGTCCTGAATGTCGGCCAGCCGCGCGGCGTATTGCTCAGCGTTCAGCCGGTGCTCCAGAAAATCAATCTTTGCGAGCAGGCTGATGGTGTGCAGCCGGTGCCAAACTGCGGTCTCCTCATGCCCCAAGCGGGAATCCTTGTTCATGATTTCGGCCGGGATGACGATTTTGCCAACGTCGTGCAGCCAGACAGCAATGATAAACTGCTCGCGGTCATTTTCCGAGAAGCGCCACGAGGCGCGGCCCTGTTCGCATGCATGGTCGAGGTAGCTGATAAACTGTTCGGCATAGCGCACCATGTTTTTGGTATGGTTGGCGTTATAGGGGGTGCGCTGGTCGAGCGCCTCGATAATGGAATAGACAAACGAGTGGAACAGTTCGGCGGTCTCCTGCAAATAGCTCATATTGCTGATCGACACGGCGGCCAGCGATGCGAGCGAGACGATTGCGCCTTCAAATACCTCGTGGAACGGCACGATTTTACCGTTTTCATCCTGCGCGTTGATGAGCTGCAAAACGCCGATGATTTCACCTGTGTAGCTTTCCATCGGCGCGACCAGCATCGACTGCGTGTGGTATCCGGTAATCGCGTCATAGGTGCGCGGCCCGGAAAAATCGAATTGCTCGGTATTCCACACGTCGGGAACGTTTATCACACGGCGGTCGATCGCCGCGCGCGCACACACATTTTTACGATCGAACGGCACAGGGGGCAGGCTGATCTGCTGGCCGTCCGCGCCGCGGTCGTAACCAAGCGAATTGGTCTTCATGATTGTGAAGACCAGCTTGCCGTTTTGTTTCAAATAGAGCGTGCCGCCGTCGCATCCCGTGATCGACATGGCCTCACTGACGATTTTGGAAAGCAGCTTATTATAATCCTTCTCCTTGCTTAATGCGGCGGCGATGTCCAGGAGATTTTTCACATTCACATGTGTCATCACAGGATGAGTTCCCTCCTTTCCTGCGCCAAAAAGCAGCGGGTGTCTTGACGGGCGATCTCGGCCTGCACCGCCGACAGCTCCGCGTCGGTGCGGGACGGATGCAGGTGTGCAAACGCTGTGCGTTTGGCGCGGCAGGCCTGGGAGAGCTGCAAGCCGTGTTGCCAGGTCGAGTGCCCGAAGCCCTGTCGGGCGGGATATGCGCGGTCGTCGTAAAACGCATCGTATACAAGCAGGTCGCAATCTTTTGCAAACGCGGTGAGCGCGGCTGAACTTTGCGTATCATACTCAAAATCGAGCGCGTATACGAGCGATTTACCGCCACATGTCATGCGGTAGAGCGTGCACTCATCAGGATGATGCGAGCGCATGGTCTCAAACGCGCATCCGCCGATAGAAAACGGCTGGCCGGCACGTAGGGTGTGATAATGCACGTTCGCCAGAAACGCTTCAGTGCCTACCGGCCAGAGCGGTGGACTCATCATGCGGTCGAGCTGCTGGCGCAGGGTCAGACCGCACCGATCCTCGCCGTACAGATGGATGGAATAGTCTTTCTTATACAGCGGCTCGAATAAAGGCAGCCCTTGGATATGATCCAGGTGTGTATGACTGATTAAAATATGTATCTCGTGGTGGGAACGCTTTGCAAGAAGTTCCCGGCCGAGCGGTATGCATCCGGTGCCGCAGTCGAACAGGAACAGCGCTTCCTCCGCCTGCACGCACAAACAGGGCGTATTTCCGCCAAACACCTGCGTATCCGCACCGGGCACCGGGATGGAGCCACGCACACCGTAAAATGTCACCTGCAAATAAAAGCCCCCCACCCTAAGAAAAGGCAATCCACAAATCAATATCGATTAAAAATTGGAATATACTGATACAATTATATTCTAATACATTTATAAGGTTTTGTATAGGGGAAAGGGGAGATTTTCCAATGTTTTTCTATGAAAAAAGAACCTATATGCCTGACGGCCATAGGCTCTTTTGATGATTCAAACAAAACTAATCTTTGTCTTGCAATGCATAAAGCGCAAGACTTGTCAGGCCGATTCCCAGCATTGCTATTCCTGAGCCGGCTTCCAATTTGTTCAAAAAGGATAAAACAAATAGGCAAAACGATGCCCCTCCTTGGCCTTGCGGCTGGGGAGGGGCTTTGCTTTCTGCGAGAATAAAATGAGATTATTTTTCGATTGGTCACATATAGTAAAACAGCAATTGAAAACGGGATATTACGAAATGAGACTGCGGAGGTGGAAAAATGGAAAAGTGGGAAGACCTGTTTGCAGGAAAATTGTTCATCACAGATATCGGAGAGTCGCTTCATACGGTGGTGAACGGAAAGGAGGTAGACCTAGGCAGATATGCCGTGTTTTCACCTAATAAGGGACATCCCGGTCATCAAGCGATTGAGGTGGGCTCGGATGTGAAATTATTGGCTCAGAAATATGGTATTACAGAAGAACGCATTTGTGTCCTGGCGAGTCGGGAGGAAGTAAAATGATCGCGTTAGAGGAACTGTTAAAGAGCATTTCACTTTCTGTGCAAAGCGCGCAGAATGCAATGCAGGAAGCGGAAATTAATAATTTTTTACATTTCTTTGAGAATGAGCTGCAAGCAGATGGTATGGATAATGTATCAGTTCCGGCACCAGTTTCGCCCAAAATACTGCCGTTTTGCATTAATCAAGGCAATCCGCAGCTGAAAGTGCCGCTGGTTTCGCTTACCGGGCACCGCTCACTATCGCTGGATACGGTGCGCGTTGTTTTAAATGTTACCGCGAAAGCAGATAGTGAGGGTGTTCAGGTTGAGGTGGCCTCGGTTGACAATAATGAGCAGCAGAGTCACCAAATCGCACTCGAATTTAAGCAGCAGGAGGCTTCGGAGGGCGTTTCACGTATGCTGGATGCAGCCAATCAGTTTATGTAACCACGGGAGAGAAAGGAGATCAACATGGCATTGGCAGATCAATTCGCGGGCTTACCGCTGGGACAACTGATTGCACAGCCTCTAATTGAGGTAGCTAAAGGGCAAGCTGAGTTGTGCAGTGTTTACTTAAGCTACTTATTCCGCTTGGCCTATAAAGATGGTAAAGCGGATGGAGAGACAAATGTGCTCAAGTTTACACTGAATCGCCAAATCGTCAGCCAAGAGGGTGAATCCAAGCTGCAGGCGATAGAAGTGCAGGCACCGTTGCTTTCGCTGGTTCCAGTGCCGGCCTTTGTTATGGATGAGGCTACCGTGGATTTTGAAATGGAGCTGAAAGAGCAAACCATGACTAAATCCACAGGCGATGAATCGGTGGAAACGCAATTTGGCACGAGTTTTTGGGGATGCCATGCAAGTATCCAAGGCAAGGTTGCCGCGCATCAGGAAAATTCCCGCCAGACGGACAGCACGGCAAAATATAAAATTTTTGCACGTGCTACGCAGCAGCAGCCGTCAGAGGGAATGGCAAAGCTTACATCGATATTTGCGTCTGTGATCGAGCCGATAGAAGCAGGCAAATAACCATATGTGAACTGGCTACATGAGGCAAGACGGAAGAAGGTGCGCAAATGCCTGTTCTAAGTGTGGTAAACTATCGCAGAGCGCATTGGACGGCGGCAGATCCCAATGTACGGGCTGCATTATTGGCGAATATTGGGCTGCTGCGCGTTACCAATGTGCATATTGGGCAAGCTGGGGATATTGAATTTAATGTGGGATCATTTACAAATGTACCGGCAGGTGCGGCGAACAGCATTTTAAGTACAGCGCTTTTGATTACCGCCGCTACGTTGGCGGTAGGAACAACGGTTGAACTGCACGGACATTTTAATACGGTTATAGATCAGCAGACGCGCGAAGCGAGAAAAGAAATCGCATCTATTGCTTTTAAGCTTTCCGCGGTTGGCGCGGAACGACCAGCATATTTGGGATGGATCGACCGTGCGAGCATTCCGGCGGCTAACCGGACGGCTCTTGATCGGGAGATAAATCGCAGGAGATGGAGAAATTAGTAAAATAACATAAGCCGTCCCTTTCGGGGCGGCTTTTATCTTTTTACCACAAACCAACTTCCGTCATCCCGCCGCCAAACAAACGTATTGCGTTTGCCTACCCGCACGCCATAGCGGAGGGCGTGCATGCCCTCATCATACCTACTGCCATACATGTGGACTATCCGGTATTCGCGTCCGTCAGGCCAGATGACGATGGCGGGGAAGTCCAGCCCATCAACGCGTCGTGTGCACACCTCGACGTTTACGATTTGCCGCCGCTGTGGGATTCTATCTCGGCGCACCGACCGTCCTGAAAGGGGCGGCGTTTGCTTTCCGCAGAGCCGGTGCCAAACATTACCACTTGATAAGAACGAACAAATGTTCTATTGTGAAAGCAAGGAGGCGGTACAATGGAACGAGTGATTTTACATGCAGATATGAACGCATTTTATGCGTCTGTCGAATGTCTGCACCGGCCGGAGCTGCGCGATAAACCTGTTGCCGTCGCAGGGGACGCAGAGGCGCGGCATGGCATCATCCTGACCCGTAACCAGATCGCCAAGCGGTTCGGCGTGAAGACGGGGGAAGCGATCTGGCAGGCGCGGGAGAAGTGTCCAGAGCTGGTCACTGTGCCGCCAAACTTTCCGCTTTACCTGCGGTTTTCGGAAATGGCGCGGAATATCTACCGCGACTATTCCGACCGTATCGAGCCTTTCGGCATTGACGAGGCGTGGATAGACGTGACCGGCTGTACGCATCTGTACGGCAGCGGGGAAGCAATTGCAAATGAAATCAGCCGCCGTATCAAAGAAGAGCTTGGACTTACCGTATCCATTGGTGTATCATGGAATAAAATCTTTGCAAAGCTCGGAAGCGACTACAAAAAGCCCGATGCGATAACGGTGTTCTCACGCGAAAACTATAAGGAACTGATTTGGCCGCTGCCGGTTGGTGATTTGTTATACGTCGGACCAGCGACACGCCGAAAGCTGCGCTCAATGTGCGTGCATACCATCGGAGAGCTGGCGCAAATTGAACCCCAGATGCTTCGTGCGCGGCTGGGCAAAATGGGCGATATTTTGTGGGGCTTTGCCAATGGCCTTGATCAAACGCCCGTAGCAATGGATGGCGACGCGCCGGCAGTCAAGAGCATCGGCAACGGCTGCACCGCGCCGCGCGATTTGGTTTGCGACGAGGATGCGAAGCTGCTGCTGTGCGCACTGACTGAATCAGTTGCTATGCGGTTGCGCGAGCAGGGGCTTTGTGCACGCACGGTGGTCGTTGGCATCCGCGACAATGGCTTATACAGCTACGAGAGGCAGGCTAAGCTGCAAAATGCGACCGATCTGACAGAGGATATCCTGACCGCTGCGCTTGCGATCCTGCGGGCGGATTACCGGTGGCATAGGCCGATCCGGTCGCTGACCGTGCGTGTGACGGATTTATGTGCGGGTAGCCAGCCGATACAGCTTGATTTGTATACAGATGCCGAACGACGGGAAAAACAAGAGCAGCTTGACCGGACGTTGGATTGGCTGCGCAGCAGGTTCGGCAATCGTTGTATTCAGCGGGCGGTGCTGCTTACGGATAAAAAGTTCGCGGCGATTGATGCAAAAAGCGATCACATCATTCACCCGGTCGGATTTTTCTAGGAGGAAAGGTTATGTGCGGACGATATCAATTTTCGCTGGATGAGCCGACGCTGCGGCAATATTGGGAGACCGCGCGAGAGAGGTTTCCCAACGTGCACATGGAAACGGGCGAGATATTCCCGACGCATGTTGTTCCCGTTTTGCTGGAGGAGGAAAGCGGTGTTGTGCCAGAACCTGTCAAGTGGGGTTTCCCACGCTTTAACGGCGGCGGGGTCGTCATCAACGCGCGGTCGGAAACGGCAGGCGAGAAACGTATGTTCCGGCAAAGCTTGATGACGCGGCGGTGCGTTGTGCCGACCAGCGGATTCTTTGAGTGGTCGCATGACAAGGCCAAAAACAAATATCGCTTTAAGGTACCGGGTAGCAGCGTGCTTTACCTCGCGGGACTTTGGAATGAGTTTAGCGGAGAGCGGCGGTTTGTGATCCTGACCGAGGCGGCAAACCCGTCAATAGCGGATATCCATGACCGAATGCCGGTTTTGCTGGAGCCGGAACAGGTGGAAGCCTGGATTCGAGACAACGAACAGGTGTCGGCATTGCTTGCGCAAGAAGCCCCTGCGCTCGAACGAGAGGAGGAGGGAAATGTGCAGCAAAGTTTATGTTGACGTGCTGGCGGCATGGACGGCGGATGGGTGGATTATACCCAAGGTGGTTAAATGGGAGGATGGGCGCAAATTTCCTATCGACCGTATCCTCGACGTGCGTCCGGCAGCGTCGCTCAAAGCGGGCGGAGCGGGCATGAGATACACAGTGCGTATCGGCAGGACGCAGAGCTTTTTGTTCCTCGAGGATGACCGGTGGTTTGTGGAGGCGAAACAGCAGGGAGCTTGATTCGTAGGCTGCTGGTTTTTTGGGATCGATTATGCAAACAAAGGCAATTTCACAGGTGACGTGTTAGGTGACGTGTAGAAAAGCCTAAAAAGGCATAATTCAACGTTTTCCACTTTCACATACTAAAATATGATTTCAAGATAAAAGTTATAATAAAATAACAAAATCCCGTTTAACAAAACTGTTAAACGGGATAAATGTTGGTGACCCAGCGGGGATTCGAACCCCGGACACCCTGCTTAAAAGGCAGGTGCTCTGCCGACTGAGCTACTGGGTCATTTGAGTTAATGGAAAAATGGCAGGGACGGCTGGATTCGAACCAGCGAATGTCGGCGTCAAAGGCCGATGCCTTACCGCTTGGCGACGCCCCTGTATTCGCGGGAAGCTGTCCCCTAGAGACAACGCGCTGCACTTGGCAGCGCGTCATAGGGTTGTCATATGGGGTGGGTAAAGGGACTCGAACCCTCGACCCCCGGAACCACAATCCGGTGCTCTAACCAACTGAGCTATACCCACCATATTCGGTCTGATCAGCGGGAATTGGCACGCCAGGAGGGATTCGAACCCCCGGCCTACTGCTTAGAAGGCAGTTGCTCTATCCTGCTGAGCTACTGGCGCATATCCATTCCTGAGCTCGCAACCAAAATAAAAGATTGGAGCGGGTGATGGGAATCGAACCCACGTGTTCAGCTTGGAAGGCTGACATTCTACCATTGAACTACACCCGCGGGTTTTCTGACGCTTAAATATTATACCAAGCATTGCAAGGCTTGTCAACTAGTATCGGGAGACTTTTTACAGATTTTTGGAGTATCAGCACCGCCCCGCCGCAAAAAGAGGCGAGGCGGCGCTAATTATATCCGTCAAATTGTCTGTACGACGATCTTGCCATTCGCCGCCGAGAGATGCGCGCCGGAAAGCGCGCTCTCTGCGGTGACGATCGCGGTGGCGAGCGGGTTTTCGATCTCCTTTTCGATCAGGCGGCGCAGATTTCGCGCGCCGAATTTGATGGAAAAGGATTTTTCTGTCAGGCAGCCGATCAGGCTGTCGTCCCATGTCAGGCGAATATGCTTGAGCGAAAGGTTTTTCGCAAGTTCCTCCAGCATGATCTGCGCGATGCGGCGGAAATCGGCTTCGGAAAGCTGGTTGAAAGCGATGATCTCATCAATGCGGTTGAGAAATTCGGGGCGCATGATTTGTTCAAGCGCTTTCATGGCGCGCTCGCGGCTCTGCTCAGACACTGTTTTGCCAAAGCCCATAGGAGCCGAGCTGCTCGATGAGCCTGCGTTCGAGGTCATGACGATAACCGCGTTTTCAAAGCTGACCACGCGGCCCTGCGCGTCGGTCAGGCGGCCGTCGTCCAGAATTTGCAGCAGCGCGTTGAGCACATCGGGATGCGCTTTTTCGATTTCGTCAAACAGGATGACGGAGTATGGGCGGCGGCGGATCTTTTCCGTCAGCTGCCCGGCCTCGTCATAACCGACATAGCCCGGGGGCGAGCCGATCAAGCGGGAGACCGTATGCTTTTCCATATACTCGCTCATGTCGAGCCGCACGAGTGCGTCGGGCGAATCGAACAAATCGAGCGCGAGCTGTTTGACCAGCTCGGTCTTGCCCACGCCGGTCGGGCCGACGAAGAGGAACGACGCCGGCTTCTTTTTGGGGCTGATGCCCGCGCGCGAGCGGCGGATAGAGGAGGCGACCGCCGAAATGGCCTCGTCCTGCCCGATGATGCGGGCTTTCAGGCGGTCCTCCATGCCGGCAAGCCGCGCACCTTCCTGGGCGCACACCTTGGAGGCGGGGATACCGGTCCAAAGCTCAATGACGGAGGCGAGGTTCTGCTCATCGAGTGCCGGGGCGGGCTTGCACAGCAGCTCGTGCAGGCGCCCCTCCACCTGAAGGAGCCGCGAGCGGCAGGACGCAATGCGCGCGTAGGTCTGCTCGTTTTCGTCGTTCTGCGCGGTCTGCGAAAGCAGATCAAGCTGGGTCTGCAAGCCCTCGAGCTCGGTTTGCAGCGCCGGGATCTCGGAAAGCTGCGGCGAATCGAGGTTCAGGCGCGAGCAGGCCTCATCGATGAGGTCGATGGCCTTATCAGGCAGAAAACGGTCGGTGATATAACGTTCGGACATGCGCGCGGCAAGGTCGCAGACCTCGTCGGACACGGTGACGCCGTGGAACGTCTCATAATACGAGCGGATGCCCTTCAAAATTTCGGCGGTCTCCTTGACGGACGGCTCGCCGATGTGCACAGGCTGGAACCGGCGTTCGAGCGCCGCGTCCTTTTCGATATACTTGCGGTACTCCGCGAACGTGGTCGCGCCGATCACCTGAATCTCGCCGCGGCTGAGCGCGGGCTTCAGAATGTTCGCCGCGTTCATCGAGCCCTCGGAGTCGCCCGCGCCGACGATGTTATGCACCTCGTCGATGACGAGGATGATATTGCCCAGCGCCTTGACCTCGTTAATCAGCCCTTTCATGCGGCTTTCAAACTGGCCGCGGAACTGTGTGCCCGCGACGAGCGCGGTCAAATCGAGCAGGTGGATCTCCTTGTTCCGCATTTTAAAGGGGATGCGCCCCTCGGAGATGCGCACCGCAAGCCCTTCGGCCACGGCTGTCTTGCCGACGCCGGGCTCGCCGATCAGGCAGGGGTTGTTTTTCTGGCGGCGGTTTAAAATCTGGATGACGCGGTCGGTCTCACGGTCGCGGCCGACGATATGGTCGATGCGGCCCTCGCGCGCCTTGCGCGTCAGGTCGTCGCAATAGCTGTTCAAATATTTCCGCTTTTTATCGTTTTGCGGCGGCGTCTGCGAGCGTGTGCGCGCGCTGCCCTGCGGACGCTGCGGCGCTTGCGGCGAAAAGATGGAGGGCATGGGGACGCTGGGTTCCTCGGCCTCGTGGGGCGCGTCGTCGTCCGAATCGTCGGGCCCGGCGGGAACAAGGCCGTTCAAATCCTCGAGTGAGTTGATCTCACCCGCTAGAGCCTCAATATCGTCCTCCGTGATGCCCATTTGCTCCATAATGTTATCGAGCGGCTTAACGCCCAGCTCGCGCGCGCATTTGAGGCATAGGCCTTCCTGCGAGGTTTTGTCCGGGCCTTCAATCTTGGTGATGAAGACGACCGCGACGTTTTTCTTGCAGCGCGCGCACATTGGCATATTCATAAATAGATACTCCTTGTCAGATAGCTACGGGAAGCAGGTCGATGAGCGCTTTCAGAAGGACCGTGCTTTCGACGCGTTCGGGAGAAAGGCATCCGAGCGCGGAATAGGTGATGGGGGAAAACCACTCAATACCGATGAGGATAAGGCAGATAAGCAGCAGGCCGCACACCGCGCCGATGGCCGCGCCGCCAAGCGAGTCCAGCACGCCGAGCGGGGTCAGGTGGGCGAGGAAGTGCAGGCTTTTGCCGAGGATGGCGGCCAGCCAGCCGAACAAAACGGCAAACAGCAGCAAAAGCGCGAGAAACGCGATGCTTTCCGCCATGCTGGCCGCGGCTTCGGTGACGGTCTGCTTTAAACCGTCCAGCAGCCCGGAGGCCGCGCCGAGCTCTGCCTGCTTGGAAAACACCTCTCCGACGATCGGCGTGACTACCAGCCGTGCAAGCCCGGGCGCAAGCGCCTTAGCGGTAAAGGAAGCGGCGGCGAGCGCCGCGATCTTGCCGACCATACCGGTGAGCGAATGCAGCGCGCCGCGGCGGAAGCCCAGAATCAGGTTGACCAGAAGAACGGCCAGGATCATCAGGTCAGGCAGGTTTAAAAGCTTGGGAAGCAGATCGGTTATGGGTTCATTCAGTGTCATTCGGGATTTCCTCGGAACGTGTAGAGTGTGCGGTGAAGATGCGCGACTGCTTGGCGTAAAGCGCGAAGACCGAGCCGTCATCGGTCAGCAGCACGCGCCGCGCGCCGACTGCCTCTGGATTGCGCCATTGGGGCTGAAAGGACGTGTCATACACGGAAACGCCGGACGCGGAAAGCGCCGCGACACCCGCGCGGGACACGGCGAGCGCGCTGGGTTCCTCTGCGACCGGATACGGACCCTCGACCTTGCCGCTTGCACGCATCAAATAGATATCGCTGCGCGAAGAGCCGGAATACGAGCGCGTTGCGAGTGCGAGCGCATCGTTCGAGAGGGAGAACGCGAGCAGATCGTTTGAAGAATAGGAGATCACCTTCTCGGCCTGCCCTTTGCGGCTGACGGTATACAGCCCATCGTCGCACAGCGCGGCAGCCGCGCCGTTGGACAGATAGGCGACCTCCAGGCCGAGCGTGCCGAAAAGTGTGGCCTCGGCCTCCTTTTCGCCCTTGCCGACGGAAAAGAACAGCACCTTGGAGTCAAGCGACACGCTGTTTTGCTGGAACGCGAGCGCAGCAAGGGTCTTGCCGTCCGGAGAGAGCGCGGCGGATAGGATATAGTATTCCGAGGTTTGCCATTTAAACACCTCGGCGCCGCGGTTATTATAGACATAAACAGCGGTGCGGTACCCCTGCTCGTCCGTGACTAGGGTGCAGTAGCCGTCCTCCGTGATGCTGCCGGTGATGATGGGGGAGGTAAGCGTCAGCTCGGCGACAGGCGCGACAGAGTTGGAAAGCGTCGCGCCGTGTCCGCCGCGGTCATATGCCAGCACGTATTCGCCGCCTGACTCGACGACCGGGGACGCATAGGCGAGCGTTTTCTTCATTGTGGTCAGCCCGCCGGGCTTGGCGAGATACAGTGTATCGCCGTCGACATAAGCGAGGCCCGAGCCGAACAGTGTGCCGTCCGCGAGCGAACCGTTTTCATAGACGATGCTTGTAATATCGCCCTCATGCTGCCGCAGGCCGGCGATGGCGTAGCTGGTCAGGCTACGGATGGACGCGGGGGTCAGCAGCCGGTAATTGGCCAGCAGAAACAGGAACGCGCCGACGGCCAGCAGCCAGCCCACTGCGGTGCGCAGCTTGACGCACAGGCGCACGCGCTTGTCCTCGCTTTCGCGCAGGATCTTGCGGCGCTCCTTTTTGGAGCGCGGGAAAGCGATCACGTTGCTTTGCCGATCCTTGACATGTCCGGCCATCGGTTCACCTCCTCATTGTACCGCGCAGAAGACAGAAAAATGTGAATAGAGCGTAAATTTCAAAGGAAAAACCCGGTTTCCGCGCGGTCAAGCGCGAATGGGGCGAGTTCGGGCGTTTGCTCATACCACAGCCGGTTCATATAGAGGCCGTGGGCGGGTAAGGTCGGGCCGGCGGCCTCGCGGTCGCCTGCGCGCAGGATATCGGAAACGTCGTCCGGCGCAAGTTTGCCGCCGCCGACGTAAGTAAGCGTACCGGCGATGGCGCGCACCATATTGTACAGAAACCCGTCCCCGCAGACACGGATACGGATGAGCGGCCCAACGGCTTCGGCTTCGCACCAAAAGACCGTGCGCACCGTCGATTTGACGGGCGTGCCCTGGCTGCGCACCGCCGCAAAATCCTGCCTGCCGACGAATTTCTGCGCGCCCGCCTGCATGCGTGCAAGGTCGAGCGGGTAGGTGTAACGGTAGGCGCGGCCCGCTAGAAACGGGTCAGGCAACGCGGAGGGGAACAGATAATAGGCGTACTCCTTGCGGGTGCAGTCGAACCGCGCGTCGAACCCATCGGGCACTTCACACGCGCCGGACACCGCGATATCGTTTGGCAGAAAGCTGTTTAAAGCAAGCGGCAGACGGTCCAGTGGGATGGTGCAGTCCGCCTTGAAATTCGCGACATACCACCGCGCGTGCACGCCCGCGTCGGTGCGTCCGACGCCCGACACGCGCACGCTTTGCCCGAGCAGCCGCCCGATGGCGGTTTCGAGCGTCTCCTGGATGGACGGGCCGTTTTTCTGGATCTGCCAGCCGTGATAGGCCGTACCGTCATAGGACAGAATGAGCGCGATATTCATAGACCGAACCGCCCGAGCGCGATCGCGCCGCCGAAAACGGCGATGCTGAGCAGGATGGCGCAGATGTCGACGCGCTCGATTTTGAGCTGCTTCATGCGTGTGCGGCCGACATCCCCGCGGTATAGGCGGCATTCCATGGCGGTTGCAAGCTCGTCCGCCCGGCGGAACGCCGAAATGAACAGCGGCACCAGAATGGGGATCATGGCGCGGGCGCGCTGGATGATATTCCCCGAATCAAAATCCGCGCCGCGCGCTTTCTGCGCCGAAATGATCTTTTCGGTTTCCTCGATCAGCGTGGGGATAAAGCGCAGCGCGATCGACATCATCATGGAAAGCTCGTGCACGGGCGCGTGCAGCTTTTTGAGCGGCGCGAGCAGACGCTCTAGGCCGTCGGTAAGCTGGATGGGCGAGGTGGTGTAGGTCAGCATAGAGGTTGCGATGATGAGCAGCATCAGGCGCAGCACCATGAAAAACGCGATCTTAATGCCCTGCCGGGAGATATGCAGGAAGCCCCACTGCCAGATATAGTCGCCCGGTGTGTAAAACAGGTTTAAAACAGCGGTGAAGACGATGATAAACAGCACGGGTTTGAGTCCGCGCACGATCATTTTGGGAGAAATGCGCGAAATGGCGATTTCGAGGCACAGAAAGCCGATGATGAGCGCATAGGAGACCGGGCCTGCGGCCAGAAACAGCGTGACGATCATGGCGACCGTCAAAACGATCTTCACGCGCGGGTCGAGCCGGTGCACCGCGGTCTCGCCGGGGAAGTACTGGCCGATGGTGATATCCTTGAGCATCAGCTGCCCCTCCTTTCGCGGCAGGCGCGGATGGCGTCCAGCGCCTGATCGACCGTGAACACCGAGGTATCCACGTCAAGCCCGCGCTTTTTCAGCTCGAGCATCACCTTGGTCACCATCGGGATATCGAGCCCGGCGGCGATGATCTCGCCGACGTGTGCGAAGACTTCGCGCGGCGTGTCGCAGAACAGGATCTTCGCCTGATTCATGACGAGCAGCCGGTCGGCGAGCTTTGCAATATCCTCCATCGAGTGCGATACGATCAGCACAGTCGCGCCCGACTCGTCGTGGTAACGTTTGACAAGGCCGAGGATCTCGTCCCGTCCTCCGGGGTCGAGGCCGGCGGTCGGCTCGTCCAAAACGAGCACGTCCGGCCGCATGGCGATGACGCCAGCGATGGCGACGCGGCGCTTCTGTCCGCCCGAGAGCGCGAACGGGGACTGCGAAGAAAGGCTCTCGTCCAGCCCGACCGCGCGCATGGATTCCCGCACGCACTCGTCGATTTCTTCGGCGGGCAGACCCATATTGGTTGGCCCGAACGCAATATCTTTCGCAATGGTCTCTTCAAAAAGCTGGTATTCGGGATACTGGAACACCAGTCCGACGCGGAAGCGGGTCTCCCGCGCGCATTTGCCCTTTTCGTTCCAAATAGACTGCCCATCGAGCAGGATCTCGCCCTCGTCGGGCTTTAAAAGTCCGTTAAAATGCTGGATGAGCGTCGATTTGCCCGAGCCGGTGTGGCCGATGATGCCTAAAATCTCGCCTTTTTCAATTTGCAGGTCGACATGGTCGAGCGCTTTGCGCTCAAAGGGGGTGCCTGCGCCGTAAATATGGGTCAGGCCCCGCGTTTCCAAAATAGTTGACAAGTGGCCGTCCTCCAAACCGTTTATTGTAGATACTGCTGTAAAATATCCGCGCACTCTTCGACCGACAGCGCGTCGATCGGGAGGCCCGCGCCGTCCCGCTCGTTGAGGTCGCTTAAGATTTCCACGGTCTGCGGCACGGTCAGGTGCGCGTCGCGCAGCTCTTTTACACGGGTGAAGATCTCGCGCGGCGTGCCGTCCATCAACACGCTGCCCTCGTGCATGACGACCACGCGGCCGGCCTGCACTGCCTCGTCCATATGGTGCGTGATGAGCACGACCGTGATGCCCAGCGTCGTATTGAGGCCGCGCACCACATTCATCACCTCGCGGCGGCCCTGCGGGTCGAGCATGGCGGTGGGCTCGTCTAAAACGACGCAGCGCGGCATCATGGCGATGACGCCCGCGATGGCCACGCGCTGCTTCTGCCCGCCGGACAGCCGGTGCGGCGCCTGTTTGCGGTATTCGTACATGCCGACGGCCTCGAGCGCGTCGTCCACGCGTTTGCGGATTTCGGCGGGCGGCACGCCCATATTTTCGAGCGCGAACGCCACGTCCTCCTCGACCACGGTGGCGACAAGCTGGTTGTCCGGGTTCTGGAACACCATGGACACGGTCTTGCGCACCTCATAGGTGTTCTGTTCCTCGCGGGTGTCCATCATATCGACATAGCACACGCCGCCGGTGGGCAGGCGGATGGCGTTAAAATGCCCGGCAAGCGTACTTTTCCCCGAGCCGTTGTGCCCCAAAACGGCGACGAACTCGCCGCGCCCGATGGTCAGGCTCACGCCCTTGAGCACGGGCACGGACAGCGTGCCCTCCTCGGTGGGATAGGCGTATTCGAGGGCCTCGGTTTTGATGATTTCAGACATTTTTACTCCTCCGCGATAAACCGCGCGCTTGATCCGCACGGCAAAACAAGCCCGGTCGACTCGACCGGCAGGCCAAGCTCCTGCGCCTCGATCTTGCCCGCCGCGCGCCTGCCCGCCGTGATGCCGAGCAGGTACGCCATGACTGACGGGGCCAGCCCCGCCGAATAGCTGGAGATCAGCACAAACAGGGGCTTGTCCGATAAAAGCTCCATTGTGAGCGCGACGAAATCCGCCACGTCCTCCTCGATCTTCCACGTTTCGCCCGACGGCCCACGGCCATATGAGGGCGGATCCATGATAATGGCGTCGTATTTGCGGCCGCGCCGAATCTCGCGCTGCACGAACTTCTTGCAGTCATCCACGATCCAGCGGATGGGTTTGTCCGCGAGGCCGGAGGACTGCGCGTTTTCCTTCGCCCAGCCGACCATGCCCTTGGAGGCGTCCACATGGCAGACCTCCGCACCCGCGGCAGCCGCCGCGAGCGTCGCCCCGCCCGTGTAGGCGAACAGGTTGAGCACCCGCACCGGGCGGTGTGCGCCGCGCACCATGCGGTCGATAAAATCCCAGTTTGCGGCCTGCTCGGGGAATAGGCCGGTGTGCTTGAAGCTCATGGGCTTGAGCTGAAAGGTCAGCTCCCCATAGCGGATGGCCCACTGCTCGGGTAGCTTCCGGATCTCCCATTTGCCGCCGCCAGCTGAGGAGCGGTGGTAAACCGCGTTCGGCTTGTCCCACGCGCGGCAGCCTGCTTCGCGCGGCCAGATGGCCTGCGGGTCGGGGCGCACGAGCACCTGGTTTGCCCAACGCTCGACCTTTTTGCCCTCGCCGCAGTCGAGCACGGCGTAATCTTTCCAGTTGTCTGCGATCCACATAAGCGTGTTCCCCATCATTCCATAATATATCAGTTTCTATTTTACCACCAAACGGTGGGTAAAGCAATTTAAATTGTGTCAAGACAGCGGGGTGCAAACGCGCGGGATTTCATGCAAATTGTCGGTTTTGGGGCGGCAAGCGCAAAAGCAGGCCGCGAACGAGTTCGCGGCCTGCCCAGCTTTGGCGGAATACGCCGTTCCCGACGGCGTCCGCACGCTATTTTTTCCTTTTCGGCTTGGCCCATCCGGCTTTCTTGGGCGGGGCAGGGCGGCGGCGCGCGTCTTTCGCGGGCTTCGCGTTCCGCCCCGCCGGCGGCTTTTCGCCGTGCGCGGGGCGGATGAGACAGTCCTTCCCGAAGCCGATCAGATCCTCGCGTCCGGCCTTCTTGAGCGCGGCGAGGACGATGGGGCGCTTATCCGGCCGGCGCCATTGCAGCAGCGCGCGCTGCATGGCCTTCTCCTCGGCGGTTTTGGCGACAAAGACCGGCTTCATCGTGCGCGGGTCGAGGCCGGTATAGTACATCGCGGTCGACAGCGTGCCCGGCGTGGGGTAAAAATCCTGCACCTGCTCCGGCATATAGCCGACACGGTTCAGGTAGCAGGCCAGCTCGACCGCGTCCCGCAGTGTCGCGCCCGGATGGGACGACATCAGATACGGCACAAGGTATTGCTTGCGTCCCAGCTTTTGATTGATACGGGCATAGCGTTCGCGGAAGCTTTCATATACAGAGAATGATGGTTTGCCCATATAATACAGAACGTTATCGCTCATGTGCTCGGGCGCGACCTTGAGCTGCCCTGAAATATGGTGCTCTACCAGTTCGCGGAAAAACGCGTCGTTCCGGTCTGCCATCATGTAGTCATAGCGCAGCCCCGAACGCACAAACACCTTTTTTACGCCCTCGATCTGCCGCAGCTCGCGCAGCAGGTTCAGATAGTCGGTATGGTCGGCCTCAAGGTTTTTGCAGGCGGAGGGGAACAGGCAGCGCTTGTCCCGGCAAAGGCCATGCTCCTCCTGTTTTTTGCAGGAGGGGAAGCGGAAGTTGGCGGTCGGCCCGCCGACGTCATGGATATACCCCTTAAATTCTGGCATGGCCGCGATCTGCGTTGCCTCTGTAAGCACGCTTTCATGGCTTCGTGCCGAAATATAGCGTCCCTGATGAAAAGCGAGCGCGCAAAAATTGCATGCGCCGAAGCAGCCGCGGTTGTGGATGATGGAAAACTGCACCTCCTGGATCGCGGGCACGCCGCCTTGCGCCTCATAGGAGGGATGGTAGGCGCGCATGAAAGGCAGGGCATACACCCTGTCCATCTCCGCGGTGGAAAGCGGCCTCGCGGGCGGGTTCTGCACGAGCACGCGCTTGCCGTGCCGCTGCAAAAGGGCTTTGCCGCGCACAAAATCCTGCTCGCCGTATTGCAGCATGACCGAACGGGCGTACTGGGGCTTGTCGGCGGATACCTCGTCAAACGAGGGGCACTCGACGGCTTCAAACGGCGTTTCCGCCGCGCTGTGCGCGAAATAGGCCGTGCCGCGGACCTCCCGGCACGCGTCCGCCCCCTTTTTGCCGTGTTTGAGGTTTTCCGCTAGCTCGAGTACCGAGCGCTCGCTCATGCCGTACATCAGCCCGTCCGCACCGGTGGATTCCAGAATGGACGGCATAACGCGGTCGGCCCAGTAGTCGTAGTGTGCGAAGCGGCGTAAGGAAGCCTCTATGCCGCCCAGATAGATGGGCGTATCGGGGAACGCGCGGCGCGCCAGCATGGAATAGACGGTCACGGCGCGGTCGGGCCGTTTTCCCGACTTTCCGCCGGGGGTGTACGCGTCGTCCGACCGTCGTTTTTTGGCCGCCGTGTAGTGCGCGACCATCGAATCGATGTTGCCGCCGTTGATGAGCACGGCGTAGCGCGGCCGGCCCATGGCGAGGAAATCCCGTTCATCGTGGAAATCCGGCTGGCTCAAAATGGCGACGCGGAAGCCCGCATCCTCCAAAACGCGTGAAATGATCGCCGTGCCGAATGACGGATGATCGACATACGCATCGCCGGTCACAAGCAGAAAATCGCAGTAATACCAGCCGCACGCCTCCATATCCTGTTTTGAAATCGGTAAAAAACCGCTCATATGTTCCACCTTTGCAAAAAAATAACCGTTTCCCGATCAAAGGAAACGGTTATTCGTGTGTTTCGTCAGTTGTCGAGATAATACTGCACCAATTCCTGCATCAACTCGTCGCGGTCGATCTTGCAGATCAGGCTGCGGGCGTTGTTGTGATTGGTGATGTAGGTCGGGTCCTCGGAGAGGAGATATCCGACGATCTGGTTGATTGGGTTATAACCCTTCTCCTTAAGCGCGTCATAGACCGCGGTCAGCGTGCGCTTCATTTCTTTGTTGGATTCGTCTACCAGACTGAACTTTCTCGTGCCGTCAAGCATGGCTGTCTCCTTTCCTAGGGGTTTTCTCTTTTGGTCTGATACAAGCATAATACAAAACGCGTGAAAAGTAAAGCCTTATCCGCGAAGTACGGCGCTAAAATCTTTTTCCAGCGCGGCGATGGCGGCGCGCATGGCCTTGTCGCACTCCTCGTCGGTCAGCGTGCGGTCGGGCGCGCGCAGGATGAGCGAATAGGCGACCGACTTCCTGCCCTCCGGGATGCCCTGTCCCTTGTAAACGTCGAACAGGCGGACATCCTCCAGGATATCGCCCGCGGCCTTGCAGATCGCAGCCTGCAGCGCCGCGGCGGGCGTTTCGTCGTCAACCAGCACGGCGATGTCGCGCGTCGACGCCGGGAACTTGGGCAGGGGGTGGTAGAGCTTCACCGGGTCGATCGCGTCAAAGAGCGCGTCGAGCGGCAGCTCGGCGGCGAGGATCTCGCCGGACAGATCGTTTTTCCTGCATACGGACGGGTGCACCGCGCCAAACACGCCGGCGGCTTTGCCGCCGATGACGATGCCCGCACAGCGTCCCGGATGGTAGGACGGGTCATCCTTTTTGGGGACGAACTGCACGTCCTTGATGTTCAGCTCGCGGAAGAGCGCTTCGAGCACGCCCTTGAACTGGAAGAACGACAGGCGCCCGTAAGAGCCAAGCGCCAGAATCTTTTCCTCATGCGGCAGCACGTCGGGGTCGGCTTTGCCGTCCTTTACCGCGGGCGTGTACACTGTGCCCAGCTCAAAGAGCGATGCCGTGGGGTTCCGGTGGGCATGGTTGTGCGCGAGGTTCAGCAGCATCGAGGGCAGCACGGTCGTGCGCATGACGCTGAAATCCTCGCCGAGCGGGTTTAAAATGGTGGTCGAGATGCGGCGCGGGTCGTTCGCGGGCAGGTCGATGGCGTCATAGAATTTGGGCGAGATGAACGAATGGCTCATGGCCTCGTCGAAGCCCGCCTCGCGGCAGATGAGCGATACCGTGCGTTCCATCTGCTGCCGCGGCGTAAACTCGCCCTGCACCATTTCGCCCGCGTAGAGCGTCACCGGGATTTTGTCATAGCCGTACATGCGGGCGACTTCCTCGGACAGGTCGCACATGCGCTCGATATCGGTGCGGAACGACGGCACGACGACCTCGTTTCCCTCTACACGGAACTCCAGCTTTTCCAGCAGCCGCTTCTGCTCGTCAGCGGGCAATTCGATGCCGAGCAGCGCGTTCATTTTGTCGGGTTCAAACGGCAGGCGTTTGGGGTTCGGGTCGGAATGGTCGACGTCGATCACGCCGTTTACGACCTCGCCCGCATGGAGCTGTTCGACCAGCTCGCACGCGCGGTCGACCGCGGCCATGGTCATGCGCGGGTCAAGCCCCTTTTCAAAGCGGCCGGACGCCTCGGTGCGCATGCCGAGCGTCTTGGCGGTCACGCGGACGGTCGCCCCGTGGAAATTGGCGGACTCGAACACGACCGTTTTCGTATCGTCCTCAATCTCGGAGTTTGCGCCGCCCATCACGCCTGCGACCGCGACCGGCTTGTCGTTGTCGCAGATGGCGAGCATTTTATCAGACAGCTCGTGGTCCTGCCCGTCGAGCGTCTGGATGGATTCGCCGCTTCGCGCGCGGCGCACGACGATCTTGCCGTCCGACAGGCACTTGTAGTCGAAAGCGTGCATCGGCTGGCCGTATTCGAGCATCACGTAGTTGGTGATGTCGACGATGTTGTTGATCGGCCGAACGCCGGACGCGTGCAGCCTTTCGCGCATCCACGCGGGGCTCGGCTCGATCTTGATGTTTTTGACCAGCCGCGCGGTGTAGCGCGGGCACAGGTCAGGGTCTTTGACCTCGACCGACATATAATTGCTGATCGAGTCGCCGCAGCCCTGCACTTCGGGGGTCTTGACGGAAAACGATCGGCCGAACGTCGCGGCGGTCTCACGGGCGAGGCCGATGACCGAAAGGCAGTCCGGCCGGTTGGAGGTGATCTCGAAATCGGCTACATAGTCGTCAAGCCCCAAAACCTTTTTGATGTCCTCGCCCACAGGCGTGCCCGCGGGCAGGAACAGGATGCCGTTTTCGTGCGCGTAGGGCACGCAGCCGTGGGAAAGCCCGAGCTCCTGGAACGAACACATCATGCCGTTCGAGGCCACGCCGCGCAGCTTGCCCTTGGTGATCTTAACGCCGCCGGGCAGCGTCGATTTGTGCAGCGCGACCGGGCAGATTTCGCCAACGGAAGCCTCGGTCACGTTGGGCGCACCGGTGACGATCTGGACGGGCTCGCCCTGTCCCGCGTCGATCTGGCAGATCTTGAGATGGTCGGAGTCCGGGTGGTCAACGACGGACAGGACTTTGCCGGTCACGACGTTTTCGATGCCCGCGCCGAGGTAAGAAACCTCCTCGACCTTGGAGCCGGACATGGTCATTTTGGCGTCATACTCCTTGGGCGTGACGCCGGAAATATCGGTATAATCCGAAAGCCAGGAAAGTGGCAGTTTCATGAGTAATTTTCCTCCCTTAGAACTGATGCAGGAAACGGACGTCGTTCTCATAGAACAGACGGATATCGTCGATTTTGAAGCGGCCCATGACCATGCGCTCAAGTCCCGCGCCAAACGCATAGCCCGAGTATTCCTCGGGGTCGATGCCGCTCATTTCGAGCACCTTGGGGTGCACCATGCCGCAGCCCAAAATTTCGATCCAGCCCTCGCCCTTGCAGAGCGGGCAGCCCTCGCCGTGGCAGCGGTAGCACTGGATATCCATTTCGGCCGACGGCTCGGTGAACGGGAAGTGGTGCGGACGGAAACGGACGACCGTGTCCTCGCCGTACAGTTTCTTGGCGAACAACTCCAAAATGCCCTTCAGGTCACTCATGCGGATGCCCTTATCAACGACTAAGCCCTCAAGCTGGTGGAACAGCGGCGAGTGCGTCGCGTCGACCGCGTCCGAGCGGTAAACCCGGCCGGGGGCGATGATGCGGATGGGCGGCTTTTTGTTTTCCATCACGCGCACCTGCATGCCCGAGGTCTGCGTGCGCAGCACGACATTGTCCGAAATGTAGAACGTGTCCTGCGTGTCGCGCGCGGGATGGTCCTTGGGGATGTTGAGCGCTTCAAAGTTATAGTGGTCGAGCTCGACCTCGGGGCCTTCCGCAATGGAGAAGCCGAGGCCGAGGAAAATTTCCTTGAGCTCGTCGAGTACGATATTGAGCGGATGCTTTTTGCCGAGAATGACCTCCTCGCCGGGCAGGGTCACATCGATCGTTTCGCTTTCGAGCTTGTGTGCGAGTGCGGCGTTTTCGATCAGCTCTTTCTGCTTATCGATAATGGTCTCGATCTCGGCGCGCACGTCGTTGATGAGCTGGCCGACGACCGGGCGTTCCTCCGCCGCAACATCTTTCATGCCTTTGAGCAGGGCGGTCAGCTCGCCCTTTTTGCCGAGGAATTTCACGCGCGCGGCATCAAGCGCGCGCGGGTCGGCCGCGCGGTTCAGCTCGTCCTTGGCGGCCTGCAAAATGCCTTGCAGTTTTTCTTTCATGCTGTTTCTCCTCCCAGAAAATAAAAAGCCTTTCGCCCCAATGCATAGGGACGAAAGGCAAAAGATACTTCCGTGGTACCACCCTGATTCCCGGACACACGCCGGGCGCTCATTGAACGGGGATAACGTCCCGTCAGTCCGCCCGCGCCTACTGGAATAGGTTCAGCGCCGGTGCTCGCAGGGGAACTTCGCGTCAGGTCTCTCCCAGCGGCTCACAGCCAAGGCCGCTTTCTCTGAAAGGAGGGGGCGGGACGTTACTTTCCCTGTTCATCGCAGGTTACTTATTAAGAATAGTATTATTAAAGCACAGAGGAGAGGAAAAAGCAAGGGGGATTTTATTTTTTGCTGATTTTTAAATATTAAGAACCCACTTTGGCGCCACTTTCAACACAAATGCCTTTACATGGTTTTAAATATAATTGAGGTGAAAATTGTGGATCAAGTTCAATGTAGACATTGCAAACATTACAGACGGCACTATGTTCGTCGAAAGGACGGTTTTGTTACCACAGACTGCGGCCATTGCACATATCCAAGAATCAAGTTTCGAAAACCTGATACACGTGCCTGTGAACACTTCGTAAAACAGGATTGACGAAGCGGGGAAAGCCGCCTGCGGGCGGCAGGGAACGCCGCGCTGCCCGCGCGGGGGCCAAAAGGAGTAAGACACCTACGGTTTCTTACCCCTCTTGGAACTCCCGATCTTCCCTCGTGTAGTTTTTCACGCGTTAGCCGCGCCAGTGCTTCACGCAGTACCTTCTTTTCACGGAGAAAAGCGGGGAACGGGGTGCAGGAGGCTACTCGACTCTGTCCAAGAGGCCGCCGCGCTGGCCCGAGGTTCCCGCCAGCACGGCGGCCCCTAGAATTGAGCCAAGTCGTTCAAACGCTCCGTTCCCCGCGATTCACCGTGGCTGCAAAGTACTGCGTGAGGTTTAGGCGCGGCCAGAGCGTAAAAAACGGCGCAGGGGGGAGCGGTTTCCAAAGTATCGCGGGGGGACGGAGTCCCCCCATCATACTTTGGCCCCGCGCCGGGCAGGCGCACGTTCCCGCCGCCCGCAGGCGGCGTACTCCCCCTTGACAGTTTCAACATTTCTGGATATACTATTAAAGTTAATACGAGAATTGCAATGACAAAGAGTAGTATCCATATTCCCGCTCTCAGAGAAAAGGCGGTCGGTGCAAGCCTTGGTGCGGGGAATGGAGAAGTCGCTTTGGAGCAGAATGGCTGAAAACACAGTAAGCCGTTTCGCCTTGCCCCCGTTACGGGCTTCGAGTGTCCGGCGAAAGCCGGAAATTCAGGTGGTACCACGGAGTTTGCTTCGTCCTGTTGATGGACGGGGCATTTTTTATTTTGCAAACAAAACCATAAAGGAGAATAGTCTAATGAGCGAACTGCCAAAGACCTACGACCCGAAAGCGGCCGAGGACAAGCTGTACAGCTTCTGGAACGATTCCGGCTTTTTCCATGCCGAGGTGAACCCGGACAAGAAGCCGTTCACCATCGTTATCCCGCCCCCGAACGTCACCGGCCAGCTCCACATGGGCCACGCGTTCGACGAAACGCTGCAGGACATCCTTATCCGCACAAAACGCATGCAGGGCTATGAAGCCCTGTGGGTGCCGGGCACCGACCACGCGGGCATCGCCACGCAGATCAAGGTCGAGGAAGCCCTCCGGAAAGAGGAGGGACTCACCCGCTACGACCTCGGCCGCGAGAAATTCCTCGAGCGCGTGTGGGACTGGAAGCACAAATACGGAAACCGCATCATAGACCAGCTGAAAAAGCTCGGTTCGTCCTGCGATTGGGAGCGTGAGCGCTTCACCATGGACGAAGGCTGCTCCAAAGCCGTGCGCGAGGTGTTCGTCAACCTCTATAACAAGGGGCTGATCTACAAAGGCCACCGCATCATCAACTGGTGCCCGCACTGCACGACCGCGCTTTCCGACGCCGAAGTCGAATACGAGACCCAGCCCGGTAAGCTTTGGCACCTGCGCTATCCGCTGGCGGACGGCTCGGGCGATCTGGTCGT
Organism: Agathobaculum sp.; assembly: GCF_034098985.1. Taxonomy (GTDB): domain Bacteria; phylum Bacillota; class Clostridia; order Oscillospirales; family Butyricicoccaceae; genus Agathobaculum. The sequence goes on from NZ_JAXEOA010000004.1 coordinate 94,934, forward strand.
CGCGACCACCCGCCCGGAGACGTTCATGGGCGACACCGGTGTTGCCGTCAACCCGAATGACGACCGCTACAAGCATTTGATCGGCAAGACCTGCATCCTGCCCATCATGAACCGCGAAATCCCGATCTTCGGAGACGAATACGTTGACATGGAGTTCGGCACAGGCTGTGTCAAGGTCACGCCCTGCCACGACCCGAACGACTTCGACATGGGGCAGCGGCACAACCTCGAGCAAATCCTTGTCTTTAACGAGGACGCGACCGTCAACGAAAACGGCGGCAAGTATGAGGGTATGGACCGCTACGAGTGCCGCAAGGCCGTGGTCAAGGACCTTGAGGAGGGCGGCTACCTCGTCAAAATCGAGGAGCACGAGCACAACGTCGGCACCTGCTACCGCTGCGGCACGACGGTCGAGCCGATGACCTCGGCGCAGTGGTTTGTCAAGATGGCGCCGCTCGCAAAGCCCGCCATGGATGTGGTGACCGAGGGCAAGACCAAGTTCGTGCCCGACCGCTTCTCCAAGACCTATCTGCGCTGGATGGAAAACGTACACGATTGGTGTATCTCCCGCCAGCTCTGGTGGGGACATCGCATCCCCGCGTTCTACTGCGAGGACTGCGGCGAGATGGTCGTCTCTAAGGACGATGTGCACGTCTGCCCGAAGTGCGGCTCGAAGAACGTTACCCAGGAGGAGGACGTGCTGGACACGTGGTTCTCTTCCGCGCTGTGGCCGTTCTCCACGCTCGGCTGGCCGGAAAAGACCAAGGAACTCGACTATTTTTACCCGACCTCCACACTCGTCACCGGCTACGATATCATCTTCTTCTGGGTCGCGCGCATGATCTTTTCGGGCGTGGAGCACATGGGCGAAACGCCGTTTGACACCGTGTATATCCATGGCCTTGTGCGCGACGCGCAGGGACGCAAAATGTCGAAATCCCTCGGCAACGGCATCGACCCGCTAGAGGTCATTGACCAATACGGCGCGGACGCGCTGCGCTTTACGCTCGCGACCGGCAACAGCCCCGGAAACGATATGCGCTTTTCGACCGAGCGCGTCGAGGCGAGCCGCAACTTCTGCAACAAGATCTGGAACGCGTCGCGTTTCATCCAGATGAACCTGACCATCGATAAGGCCGAGCTGCCGGAAACGCTGGCCATTGAGGACAAGTGGATCATCAGCAAGTTTAACACGCTTGTGCGCGAGGTCACCCGCAACATCGACCAGTACGAGTTAGGGCTGGCCGCCTCCAAGCTGAACGATTTTATTTGGGAAAGCTTCTGCGATTGGTATATCGAGATTGCGAAGACCCGCATCCAGAACAAGGATGAAAATGTGCAAAAGGTGCTGTGTTTCGTGCTCTCCGGCGCGATGCAGCTGCTGCATCCGTTCATGCCGTTCATCACCGAGACCATCTGGCAGGCGCTGCCGCACGAGGGGAAAAGCGTCATGGTGTCCAAATGGCCGGGATACCGGGACGATCTGCATTTTTCCGCCGAGGAAGCGCAGATGGAAACGCTGATGAACGCCGTCCGCGCCATCCGCGGCCGCCGCGCCGAAATGAACGTGCCGCCCTCCAAAAAGGCCAAGGTGCTCGTGCTGACAGAGAAAAAAGCCACGTTTGAAGCGGGCGGTATCTTCTTCCCCAAGCTGGCTTATGCCTCCGAAATCGAGCTGATCGAAGCGGTGCCGGCGGATGCGGCGAAAATGGCGTCCGTCGTCACCGAGGACGCGCAGATCTATATGCCGATGGGCGACCTGATCGACTTTGAGGCCGAACGCGCGCGCCTCCAGAAAGAAAAGGCCAAGGTGGAGGATGATATCGCGTTTGTCATGAAAAAGCTGGATAATCCCGGCTTTGTGGATAAAGCGCCTGAGAAAGTCGTCGCGGTAGAGCGGGAGAAAGCCGAGAAGCTGCGCGAACACCTCGCCAAACTGGAAGAATCCATCAAGGCGCTCGGATAAGTAAGAAAAAAGGCACCCTGTTCGGGTGCCTTTTTGAATGGATAAACGTCTCCGGTTATGCCAGCCGGCGGTACAGCTCAATAATCTGTTCGGCAAACAAACGCGTGGTTTCCGCCATGGCGAGCTGATCCTCGGCGTGCACGAGCGTCAGCCGGGTGAGCAGCCCCTCATCGGAGGAGACTTCCTCCTGGATCAGGTCAAAATGCGCCTCATGCGCGTGCAGGTATTCCTCATTGCCGCGGGAAACGGCCTGCTCCGCCGCTTCAAAATCGCCCTTTTTGGCGTGCTCAACGGCCTCCAAATAATCGCTCTTGGCCGCGCCGCTGAACGAAATCAGCGAAAAGCAGGCCTGTTCGAGCTGTTCGGATGTGATCGCCATTTTAGTTGTCCCCCATCAGCTTTTTGATATCCTGATAAACCTGCTTGCCGTTCATCGTGCCATACGCCATCATGTCGATAACAGCGACGGGCTTGCCCTCGCTCATCTCCTCGATGCGGCTCTTGAGATAGCGCACCTGCGGCCCGAGCAGGATCAGGTCGGCCTTGCCGACGTGCTCGCGCGCCTTGATCTCGCTCGCGGCCCAGATGTTGAGGTCGCACCCGTCGTCTTTCGCGGCGGCGGCGATACGGTCGCACAGCATACCGGTCGACATCCCCTGGGAGCAAAGCAGCAAAACATTCATGAAAAACAGCCTCCTTAAATATGTTCATGCAGGAAAAAGTGTGATATAATGACGGAAAACCGCACGCAAAATGCGGAGGTGATGAAATGAACCTGGTCGACCTGTCCAAGCGCTATCTGCTGAACGAAACCGAACACCGCGTGCTCGCCTGCATCTTGCAGTCCATCGAGCAAGGGGAAAGCAAGATCAACATTCGGGACGTTGCCCAGCAGTCCTATGTATCGACAACGACGGTCATCAAGCTCTCTAAAAAGCTGGGATACCACGGTTACAGCGATATGATCTATTCGCTGCGCCGCCATGCAGAGGAGGAGCGCTCGGCGGCCGCCGGCATCGACCTGACCAGCATCCTCGCCGAGGTCGACGTGCCGTGCATCGAGGCATTTGCGGACGAGCTGTTCCGCTGCCGGAACGGCTGTGTGTTCGTCGTCGGCCTGGGGTTTAATACAATTGCGTCCTCCTATATCATGCGGCGGCTGGCAACACTCCGCATATTGGCCTACGACGGGTCGCCCGTCGACATGATGCGGCCCGGCAGCGAGCCGTCGTTCACGATCATCCTGTCCAAAAGCGGGGAAACGCGCGACCTGGTCGATGTGGCTTCCCACGCGCAGGCGCTTGGGCACCGGCTGTACACCATCACCGCGCACGGGGATTCGACGCTCGCGCGCATGAGCGAGCACCGGCTGGTGCTGCGCACAGGCGGCTCGGTCGCGTACGACGTGCCGGATTTCTTTATCGGCCGGACAATCATCCTGTTTGAATATATCCTTTCGCGCCTGGTCGACCGGCTGGCCGAAAGCGAATGAGCTTCTAAGGGTATCTTAGCATGTCCGTGCGCGCCGTGCAACCGCCCGGACAAAACGGAAACATGTTTTTTATGCGGTTGAAATATTTTTTAATCGGTCGAACTTCTTGAAAAAACACCCGAAACCTTTATGCTTGAGAGTATGAGGCGCCGGGTGCTTTTGCTTTCCCGGTGGAAATGAGTTGGCTCATCCCGATGGAAATGAGGAGGATTCCCTATGAAACAGTTCTCAGTCGCCATTGCCGGCGGCGGCAGCACATACACCCCGGATATGCTGGAAATGCTGTGCCTGGTGCGCGAGCATTTTCCGCTTCGCCGCGTGGTGCTGTATGATATCGACGAAACCCGGCAGGCGCATATCGGCCGGTTCGGCGAGATTTTGTTCCGCGAATACTACCCCGGGGTGGAGTTCTGCTATACGACCGATCCCGCGAAAGCGTTCACGGATATCGATTTTGTTCTTGTGCAGATCCGCCCCGGCGGGCTTGCGATGCGCGAGCAGGATGAAAAGATCCCGCTTCGGCACGGCGTGATCGGGCAGGAGACCTGCGGCCCCGGCGGCTTCGCCTACGGGATGCGCTCTGTGCCCGCGATGATCGAGCTGGTGAACACCATCCGCCGCTATTCGCCCGAGGCGTGGATCCTCAACTATTCGAACCCGGCCGCGATCGTCGCCGAGGCGACCAAGCGCGTGTTCCCGGACGATTTCCGGCTCATCAACATCTGCGATATGCCGATCTCGATCATGGATATCTTTTGTCCGCTCGCGGGCGGACGCAAGCGCATGGACATTGAGCCGCGCTACTACGGCCTGAACCACTTCGGCTGGTTCACCGCGATGTACGACAAGCAGACCGGCGAGGACGTGCTGCCCGAAATTTTAGAAAAGCTGCAAAAGGGCGGCTGTGACGACGAGCTTGGATTCTCCGGCAAAAACGATGATTACTGGAACTTCACGTTTAAGCATCTGGAAAAAATGGTGCAGGACTATCCCCATTCGCTGCCCAATACCTATATGCAGTACTATCTATATCCGCAAACGATGGTCGCGCACAGCGACCCCAATTATACGCGCGCCAACACCGTGATCGACGGGCGCGAAAAGCGCGTCAAGGCGTATTGCGACGAGGTCGCCTCGCTCGGCAGGATGCGGGGCACCAAATTTGACCTGGACCGGAAATACAGCGCCGGCTCGCATAAAAATGCGGACGGTGAATTTGAATCGGCCACGGTCGCGCACAACGACGCGCACGCCACCTACATTGTCGAGCTGGCCATGAGCATCGCTTATAACCGGAACGACGTGTTCCTCATCATCACCGAAAACAAGGGCGTGGTGCCCAATCTGTCGGACGGGATGATGCTCGAGGTCGCGTGCCGGGTGGGCGCGCGCGGCGCCGAGCCGTTCCGCATGGAGGAAGCCGGGACATTTGAAAAGGGCTTGCTCGAAGGGCAGTACGCCTATGAAAAGCTGGCGGTCGACGCGGCGCTTGAGGGCTCTTACCAGAAAGCGCTGCAAGCGCTCGCAGTGAGCCGCACCGTGGCCGACACCGACCTCGCGCGCACCATCCTCGATGAATACATCGCGGCAAATGGGGAGCACTTCCCTGTTTTGAAATAAAAGCCGGACAATGTTAAGGGGGTAAAACAAAAATGAAGAAACTGACGAACTTCATGGAGCAGCATCTGATGCCGCTTTCGCAGAAGCTGTCGGCAAACAAGTATCTGGTCGCGCTGCGCGACGGCCTGATGCTCTCGATGCCGCTGCTGATCATCGGCGCGGTCGCCATCATCATCGGCGATTTCCCGGTGCAGGGCTTCCATGACTTTATGGCGTCCATCGTGGGCGACGTGTGGTATGAATGGTGCTGGAACATGGTCAATCCCGCGACCATGGGGCTGGTCGCGCTGTTTGCGGTCATCGGCGTGGCGCACAGCCTCGCGAGTGAGGAGGACGTCGAGCCGCTGCCCGCGGTCGCGATTTCCATTTCGGCCTATTTCCTGCTTTTGCAGCAGATGGAGGAGGGCGGATACGCGGCCTCCTCCTTTGAGGCGAGCGGCCTGTTCACCGCCATGCTCACCGCGCTGATCGCGACCAAGCTGTACGCGGTCATCCTAAAGAAAAACTGGAAAATCAAAATGCCGGAGACCGTGCCGAGCTTCGTTTCCCGCCAGTTCGAGGCGCTTATCCCGGCGGCCATCATCCTGCCGATTTTCCTGATCATCCGGCTGGTCTTCGCGGCGACCCCGTTCGGCACGGTGTCGAACTTCATTGTCACCATGATCCAGATGCCGCTGACCAACATCGGCACCTCGCTGATTGGCACGCTGCTCATCACCTTCCTGAACTCGCTTTTGTGGTTCTTCGGCATTCATGGCACAGCGGTCATCGATTCGTTCATGGGCCCGCTGTGGTATGCCGCGCGCTTTGCCAACCTCGACGTATTCCAGGCTGCGGCAGGCGCGGCGCGCCCGTACATCGTCACGCAGGATTTTGCGAACATGATCATCTTCCTCGGCGGCACCGGCAACACGGTTTCGCTCGCCGCGATCATGGCGTTCAAGTGCAGATCCAAACGCATAAAATCGCTCGGTAAGCTCAGCCTGCTGCCCGGTATTTTCAACGTTAACGAGCCGGTCATCTTCGGCCTGCCGCTCGTGCTGAACCCGATCATGGCGATCCCATTCTTCATTGTGCCGCCCGTGACAGTGCTGATTTCGTTCGCGGCCATGTATTTCGGGCTGGTGCCCTATCCCACGGGTGTTACCGTGCCGTGGACGCTGCCCGCGCCTTTCGGCGGCTGGATGATGTGCAACGATATCCGCGGCGGCCTTTTGCAGCTTGTGGTGCTCATCATCGGCGGGCTGATCTACTATCCGTTTATTTCGGCGCTCGACCGCCAGTACATGAAGGAAGAGCAGGCCGAACCGGCTGAAGCATTGGAGGAAGCGTGAAACAGCTATTTGCCTGCGATTATGACGGCACGCTGTCGCAGGACGGCGGCATCGACGAAGAAACGCTGCGCGCGATCCGGGACTATCAGGCGCGCGGCGGACTGTTCGGCATTTGCAGCGGACGAGACCCGGGTTCGCTGCAAAGCGAGCTTTCGGCTTATGACCTTACATGCGATTTCTTCATCATGATGAACGGCTCGCGCATCGAATGCGGCGGGGACTGCGTTCGAGAGCACGTGCTCACCGGCTTTGAGCAAGCGCTGCCGCTGCTCTCCGAAAGCTGCCTGTTCTTCAGCATGACGGGCGACGGCGAGCTTTGCCTGTGCCCGCCCGACTTTCGGCTGGAAGAGCCCGCAGAGCAGGCATATATGGACGATCTGCGCACCAAATACCGGCAGGTGTCCCGTCCGGAGGACATGCGCGTGGTTTATCAGATCAGCTGCCGAACGCCCGGGCAGGCCGAGGCGGTCGCGCTGGCAGAAAAGCTGCACACACTGGGGCTGGATGCGTTCCCCAACTGGGAATATGTCGATATCGTGCCGCATGGCGTGAGCAAGGCCGAAGCGGTCGCGTTTGTCGGCAGCCGGTACGGAGTCGACGATCAGAACATCTATACCGCGGGCGACGGCAGGAACGATATGGAAATGCTGCGGCGCTTCGGCGGCTTTGCGATCGAGTATGCGGAGGACTGCGTGCGGCAGGCCGCCGGGCGCACGGTCCGCACGGTCGGGCAGGCACTGCGGCAGTTATTGGAATAGGAGGCGCACGGATGGCAATGACCCCGGCAAACCCGTTTCGGCGGCTTTTCGCCTATGCGGTCGACTGGTATGTGTGCACGATGCTGTGCGGCGCGCCGCTCATGCTGGTCAACAGCATGCGCACCGGCCTCGCGGAGATCGACACATCGCTGCCGCCCGGTGCGGAAGGCTATCTTTGGGGGCTGATCGCGTTTGCGGTCGGCGCGGCGTATTATCTGCTGTTCCCGGTCTTCTGGCACGGCCAGACGCCGGGCAAACGGTTGTTTCGCCTGCGCATCGTCACGGACGGCGGGAAAACGCCCGGCGCGGGTGCGCTTGCGCTGCGCCAGCTCGCCGGCGTGCTGCTGCTCGAGGGGGCGGTGGCGTTCCCGAGCCAGCTTTTGCGTGAACTGCTCGCCCGCGCGGCGGGGGACGGGGCGGCGAACCTTGTCCGCATCGCCATGGTCGCGCTGACGGTAATTTCGATTTGCCTCGGGCTGTACACGCCCGGCAGGCGGATGCTGCACGATTTTATTTCGGGCACGCGGGAGGTGTCCGCGGCCTGAAAAAAGCCCGTTCGGCCCCGAGAGGCCGGGCGGGCTTTTCTTTTTGCCAAAACGTGCTATAATAGATGGAAATATCAATCCGAGAGGTTTCAGAAATCATGGACACAGACCTTCCCAAAACAGCGATAGACTATATCCATTCGCTCGGGCGGTTTTCCGGAAAGCCCGGGCTGCACCGCATCCGCGCGCTTTGCGCGGCGCTGGGCGATCCGCAGAAAACGCTCAAATTTGTGCACCTGGCCGGTACCAACGGCAAGGGCTCGACCGCGTGTATGCTCGCGTCGGTGCTGCGCGCGGCGGGATACCGGACGGGGCTTTATACCTCGCCGTACCTCATCCATTTTCACGAGCGCATCCGGGTGGACGGCGCAATGATCCCGGACGGCGACCTGACGCGCCTTGTCGAACGGGTCGGCCTTGCGGCGCAAAGCCTCATCCTGCCGGACGGCGAGAGCATCGGGGAATTTGAGTTCACGACCGCGCTCGCGTTTTTGTATTTCGCCGAACAGGGCTGCGATATCGTTGTGCTGGAAACCGGGCTGGGCGGCCGCTGCGACGCGACCAACGTCATCGATGCGCCCGAGGCTGTCGTGCTCACGCCGATCTCGCGCGACCATATGGCCGTTCTGGGCGATACGGTGGCCGAGATCGCCGCGGAAAAAGCGGCCGTCATCAAGCCGGGCAGCGCGGTCATCTGCGCAAACGGTCAGCCCGGCGGGGTCATGCCGGTTGTCCTGCGCGCGTGTGAGGCTGCGGGCGGCATCTGGTGGAGCGAGCCGCTGGATATCCGGCTGCTGCGCATGGATATTGAAGGCACCGCGTTTGTCTACGAGGGGCAGGGCTATACCATCCCGATGTCCGGCCGACACCAGCTCCAAAACGCCATGACCGCGCTGCAAACCGTTTCCGCGCTGCGCGCGCGCGGCTGGAAGATCGATCCGGCCGCAGTCGTGCGGGGGCTTGCGGCGGCGCGGATGCCGGGGCGGCTCGAACGCCTGCGCGAATCGCCGCTCGTACTGCTGGACGGTGCGCATAATGAGGGCGGCGTGGCCGCGCTGTGCCGCACGGTGGACGAGTTTCTGAAAATGCGGCGGCTGCACGTCGTCATGGGTATGGTGCGCGATAAGGACTTTGAAGTCTGCGTTCGCGAGCTGGCATGCCGGGCAGATTCGTTCTACGCCTGCGAACCGGGCGGGACCGACCGCGCGCTTTGCGCGCAGACGCTCGCCGCGCTGGCCGAACGCGACTGTGACTGCGTGTCCGACTGCGGCGGCGCGGCGCAGGCGATTGCGCTTGCGCTGGAGCGCGCCGAGCCAAAAGACTGCGTGCTCGTCTGCGGTTCGCTGTTTCTCGTGGGCGAGGCCGAAAAAATCCTGCGCACACGACAGAAACCGGCAGAATAAAATAGAAAATTATGGTAAATTGGGCTTGTACCGCAAAAGGGTACAAGCCCTTTTTGTATGCAGAGGTGAAAAAGAGATGTTACATATCAATCCAACCGAGCGCGAGAGCGAGCTTGTCATCTCGCTTGCGGGCGAGCTCGACCATCATGAAACGCGCGACGCCATTGACACCTGCGAGGATCTGCTCGCGCTGTATCCCGCGCCCAAGCTGACGCTCGACCTGTCCGGCCTGACGTTTATGGATTCGTCCGGCTTGGCGCTAGTGATGCACCTGTTCCGCACCTGCGCGCGTTCGGAGCGCGATTTTGTCGTGCGCGGCGCGCCGCCGCAGCCGCTTCGCGTGTTTGAGGCAGCCGGGCTGCCGCAGGTCATGATTTTTGAGAGGGGGGTATGAGCGTGCGCGAGGTAGTCAATAAAATGAGCATTAAATTTGAGAGCCGGTCGGTGAACGAGGCGTTCGCCCGGCAGGCGGTCGGCGCGTTCGTCGCGCAGCTCGACCCGACGATGGACGAGCTGGGCGATGTGAAAACCGTCGTTTCCGAGGCGGTCACGAACGCCATCGTGCATGGCTATGGGGATAAGACTGGGTTTATCACCGTTACCGTGCGGCTGTTCGAGGGCAGGGCGCTGGAGCTGAAAATCAAGGATTCGGGGCGCGGCATCGCGGACGTACAGCAAGCGCGCCAGCCCATGTTTACCACGGGCGACGATACGAGGAGCGGCATGGGCTTTACGATCATGGAGACCTTCACGGACAAGCTGCGCGTGCGCTCAGCGTCCGAACACGGCACGATCGTGACCATGGTCAAGCAGCTTAAGGAGCGCGGCGCGTGACGAGTGAAACGCGCGGCCTGCTGGAACAGGCGGCCGCGGGCAGCCGCGATGCGGAAACCGAGCTGCTGGAGAAAAACAGCGGTCTGATCTGGAGCATCGCGCGGCGGTATTATGGGCGCGGCGTCGAGGCGGACGACCTATACCAGCTTGCGTGCGTCGGGTTTATTAAGGCGGTGCGCGGGTTCGACGTGGACAAGGGCTGCGAGTTCTCAACCTATGCTGTGCCCAAGATCGCGGGCGAGATCCGGCGGTTTCTGCGGGACGACGGCGCGGTTAAGGTCAGCCGTGCGGTCAAAGAACGCGCGGTGCGCCTGCACAGGATACAGGGCGAATTGGAGGCCAGGCATGGCGAGGCGCCCACGGTGTCCGAGCTGGCCGCGGCAAGCGGGCTGACAGTTGAAGAGGTCGCCGCGTGCGAACAGGCCAACGTGTCGGTCGATTCGTTCGAGCGCGAGCTTTCGGGCGGCGGGCGGCTGGGCGATCTGGTGGGCGACGAAGGGCTGGAAGAGCGCGCGTGCCTATATTTATCGCTCAAGGAGGCCATACGGGACTTGCCCGAGCGGGAACAGCAGGTGCTCGCTTTGCGGTTTTCGCGCGATATGACGCAGCAGCAGGTGGCGAAGGTGATCGGGGTGTCGCAGGTGCAGGTGTCGCGCATCGAGAAGAGGGCGCTTGCGCTGCTCCGTGAGCAATTGGTGGAATAGAAAAACTCCCACGCTTAGGCGTGGGAGTTTTTTTAGTCGCGGAATTCAAGGAGCTTGTTGGGAGGAATTTCAAGCGCATCGGCAATATCAAAGAGCATATCGAGTGAAATGCCAACAGAAGCCGTTTCGATCTTTCCAATGCTGACACGAGCGGCATCAATTGCTTCCGCTAATTGGTCTTGCGTAAACCCACGGTCTTTGCGGTAATAGGCAATGTTAAGGCCAAGTTTGCGGTATTTATCCGAATGTTTAAAATCCATATTATCACCTCGTAAATAGTGTATCGGTGATATAAGATGGATGAAATTAACCAAAGGGATACATATAAATATTGACAATATACAACAATAAATATATAATATGGATATAGATATTAAAAATAGTGAAAAGTAAGGTGAAAAGCAACATGGAAGTAAACTTTGAACGCAAAATCGATGGGCAGGGGCGCGTTGTGCTGCCGTTGGATATGCGCCGCTCACTGGGGCTGAAAAAGGGCGATACGGTTTGCATCGATGTGAAAGACGGCCAGATTATCCTTACCTCGAAAGAAAAGTAACGCGCGCCTGCCCGGCGCGGGGCCAAAAGGAGTAAGACACCTACGGTTTCTTACCCCTCTTGGAACTCCCGATCTTCCCTCATGTAGTATTTCGCTTTCTGCGCCGCGCGCTTTCTTTCCGCAGTACCTTGCAGCCTCGGAGAAACGCGGGGATACGCCGTCAAACAACTTGGCTCTGCTCCGCTTGCCGCCGTGCTGGCCCGAGGCTCCCGCCAGCACGGCGGCCCCTAGAATTGAGCCAAGTCGTTCAAACGCCCGTAGCCCCGCATTTAACGCGGCTGCAAAGTACTGCGTGAGATTTTGGCGCGGCCAACGCGTGAAATACAACCGAAGGGAAGATAGGGAGTCCACAGAGGGACAAGAAACCGTAGGTGTCTTGTCCCTTTGTGCCCCGCCGCGGGAGCGGCTCGTTCCCCCGCGCCGGGCAGGCGCGCTATTTTAGCAGATAAGAACATTTGTTTTGTTAAAGGAACTGTGGTATAATCGTTGCATAGCGTCATATGAAACGAGGATACTCTATGGAACCGACCAAATTTGATATGAAATATGCAGCTGTGCGCCGTGCGGTCATCGAGCAGCGGTTTGCGCATTTGAACGACATGCAGCGCGAGGCCGTCTATACGACCGAGGGCCCGCTTTTGATCCTCGCGGGCGCGGGTAGCGGCAAGACGACCGTGCTCATCAACCGGATCGTCAGCATCCTGCGGTTTGGCGAGGGCTATACCGACCCTTACGCACCGCCGGGCGCGTCCGAGGAGGACCTGCTGTTTCTCACCGAATACCTGACCGACCCCAAGCCCGAGAACCGCGACCGCGCCGACCGCCTGTGCGCCGTGCGCCCCGCGCGCCCGTGGGAGATCATCGCCATCACGTTCACCAACAAGGCCGCGCGCGAGCTGCGCGAACGCCTGACGCGGAGCGTGGGTGAGGAGGACGCCTCCGCCATCTGGGCGCACACGTTCCACACCGCCTGCCTGCGTATCCTGCGCCGCCACGGCGAGCTTTTGGGCTTTGAAACCGCTTTCACCATCTATGACGAGGACGATAAAAAGCGCGTTATCATCGATCTGCTGCGCCGCCTCAATCTGGATGAAAAAATTTACGACCCGCGCATGGTCATGGGTCAGATTTCGCGCGCCAAGGACAAGCTGATGACCCCGAAGCAGTTCAAGGCCGACGCGCAGGGCGATTATGTCCGCGAAAAGGTGGGCGATGTGTATGCGCTGTACGAAAAGGAAATGAAAAAGGCCTGCGCGCTCGATTTTGACGATATCATCATGAAGACCGTGCTGCTTTTGCAGCAAAACCCCGACGTGCTCGACTATTACCAGCACAAATTCCGCTATGTGCTCGTCGACGAGTATCAGGATACGAACTACGCGCAGTATGTGCTGTCCAGCCTGCTCGCGGGCGGGCATGAGAATATCTGCGTCGTCGGTGACGACGACCAATCCATCTATAAATTCCGCGGCGCGACGATCACCAACATCCTCGAATTTGAAAAGCAGTATAAAAACGCCCGCACCATCCGCCTCGAGCAGAATTACCGCTCGACCGGCAATATTTTGAACGCCGCGAACGAGATCATCCGCAACAACGTGCAGCGCAAGGGCAAAGAGCTTTGGACCGACCACGACGGCGGCGCGAAGATCCGCCTGCATCGCTCGGACAGCCAGGAGGGCGAGGCCGCCTATATCGCGGATACGATCCTGGACGGCGTGCGCGAGGGCCGTTCGTTCAGCGACTACGCGGTGCTGTACCGCAACAACGTCCTTTCGGACAATATCGCCGCCGCGTTCATCCGCAACGGCATCCCCTACCGCGTGTATAAGGGGCGCGACTTCTTCTCGCGCGCCGAAATCCGCGACATGTTCGCCTACCTGTGGGTGATTGAAAACCCGGCCGACACGCTGCGCCTTAAGCGCATCATCAACACGCCCGCCCGCAAGATCGGCGACCGCTCGGTCGAGCTCGCGGAAAGCGTGGCCGCGGAGCAGAGTATGCTGCTGTACGACGTGGTGCAGAAAGCGGGCGAATTTGCCGAGCTGTCGCGCGGCGCGAACGCGATGATGAAATTCGGCCAGATGATGGAAAACCTGCGCAAACAGCGCGAGTTTTTGAGCCTGTCCGAGCTATATGACGAGCTGTTGGATAAATCGGGCTATGCCGCCGTGCTCGAAGCCAAAGGCGACATGGAATCCAAGGGCCGCCTCGAACATATCGAAGAACTGAAATCCTACATCCTGACCTATGAGGAAAAGACCGAAACGCCCACGCTTTCCGGTTTTCTCGAGGAAATGGCGCTCTATACCGACGCCGACCAGACCGGCGACGACGAGGACGCCGTGCTGATGATGACCATGCACTCGGCCAAGGGGCTGGAGTTCCCCATCGTCTTCCTCGCGGGCATGGAGGACGGGCTGTTCCCCGGCTTCCGCGCCATGGAGCGCGGGGATGATATGGAGGAGGAACGCCGGCTGTGCTATGTCGCGGTGACGCGTGCGCGCGAGCAGCTTTACCTGACCTGCGCCGAGCGCCGCCTGCTGTATGGCCGCACGCAGTATGCGCATCCGTCGCGCTTCGTGCAGGAGATGCCAAGCGAGCTGCTCGACAGCAACGTGACCGCGAACCAGTTTGAGCAGGCCGCGCAGGCCGTCGCTTCGCCCGGGCCGGATTTCGCGTCCGCCCGCAGCGTTTCGGCGTCGCCTGCCGCGCGCCCGGCCATTCGGATGAATACGGCTTCCCAGCCGCTGCCGGATTTCCCGGCCGGCTGCCGCATCCGCCATAAGGCGTTCGGCGAGGGGCTGGTGACCGCCGTAAAGCCTATGGGCGGGGACGCGCTGCTCGAGATCGCGTTTGACGAAAAGGGCACCAAGCGCCTGATGGCCAAGAGCGCTGCGCAGTTCATGGAAAAGCTCTGATAAAAAAGATGGAGGCGCCCCGATGGACTTTATCAATCTGACGGCGGAAAACCTCGCCGAAGAGCATTTGTGCTGCATTATCCGCAGTAAAAAGCCGCATCCGGGCGTGGAGGCCAAGCGCCAATGGCTGGCGGATCGGCTGGGTGAGGGACACGTGTTCCGCAAGCTCGACGCCAAGGGCACGGTCTTCATCGAATACGCGCCGCTCGAGACCGCGTGGGTGCCCATCGAGGGCGAGAACTACCTCTACCTATACTGCCTATGGGTCACTGGCGCCGCCTATAAAGGCAAAGGGTATGGCCGCGCGCTCATGGAATACTGCCTGAACGACGCAAAAGAGAGGGGCCGCTCGGGCGTGTGCATGCTGGGTGCGCGCAAGCAGAAATCGTGGCTGAGCGATCAGGCCTTTGCAAAAAAGTTCGGATTTACGTGCGTCGACACGGCAGGGGAGTACGAGCTGCTCGCGCTGTCGTTCGACGGCACGGCGCCGCGCTTTGCGCAAAACGCAAAAAAACAGCGCATCGAAAACCAGGAGCTGACAGTCTATTTTGACAGGCAGTGCCCGTTTATCGAACAGCGTGTCAGGCTGTTCCGGGAGTATTGCGAGGCAAACGCGGTGCCCCTGTCGCTCATCGAGGTGGACACGCTGCAAAAGGCCAAGGCGATGCCCGGTGTGTTTAACAATTGGGCCGTGTTTTACCGGGGCGAATTTCAGACCGTCAACCTGCTGGACACGGCGGCGCTCGGGCGGCTGCTCAAAAAGTGAAAACAGTATGGCAAAACGCCGCAACACACGTTGCGGCGTTTTTTTTGCGGCTTCAAGCTATGCCGAGCAGACGGCAGGCCGAGGCTGTGGCAAAGCACAACGCAAAGCCGATGAGCGTGGGCAGCGCGATCGACCAGAGCGTCCATTTGACGCTATGGCTTTCTTTCCAGATGGTCAGGCAGGTCGTCGAGCACGGCCAGTGCGCGACCGCGAAAACCAGCGTGCACAGCGCGGTCGTCACCGTCCAGCCGTTTGCGACGAGCAGCGTGCGGAAAGCCGCGAGGTCGGAAACGTCGGCCAGCGTGCCGGTCGCCAGATAGCCCATGACGATTAGCGGCATGACCAGCTCGTTTGCCGGAAAGCCCAGGATAAACGCGAGCAGGATGACGCCGTCCATGCCGAGCAGCTTGCCGAACGGGTCGAGCGCCTGCGCGATATGCGTCAGCACCGATGCGTCGCCCACCATGATGTTGGCCAGTAGATAGATGATGAGGCCGGCTGGCGCCGCGACGATAATCGCCCGTCCCAGAACAAACAGCGTGCGGTCAAAAATGCTGCGCACGATGACTTTGCCGAGCTGCGGCGCGCGGTAGGGCGGCAGTTCCAAGGTAAAGGAGGACGGCTCGCCTTTAAGCAGCGTGGCGGACAGCAGGCGGGAGGCCGCGAGCGTGAGCAGCACACTGCCGACGAGCACGCCGGTCAGCAGCAGCGAACCGGTGATGGCGTTGCCGGCAAAGAAAACGGAGCACAGGAAAATGAGCAAGGGAAACCGGCCGTTGCACGGCGCGAATGTATTGGTCAGCATGGCGATCAATCGTTCGCGCGGCGAATCGATGATGCGGCAGCCCGTCACGCCGCACGCGTTACAGCCGAATCCCATACACATGGTTAAGCTTTGTTTACCGCAGGCGTGGGCGCGGCGGAATGAATGGTCAAGCTGGAAAGCCACGCGGGGCAGGTAGCCCGCGTCTTCCAGAAGCGTAAAGAGCGGGAAAAAGATCGCCATTGGCGGCAGCATAACGGAAACGACGGTTGCCAGCACGCGCCACGCGCCATCCACAAGCAGGGAGACCAGGGCGGCGGGAAGCCCGAGTGCGGTCAGCCCCGCGGCAATCGGTTCGGCAAGGCCGAGCAGGTGTTCGCCCAGCCATTCGCTGGGCACATTGGCGCCGAACAGGGTGATGTAAAAGACAAGCGCGAGCAGTAGCAGCATGAGCGGGATGCCGAAGCGGCGGCTCATGAGCACGCGGTCGATGCGCCGGTCGCGCGAGTAGGCGCAGGCCGAGCATTCGACACAGCCCATGGCAATCTCCTCGGCGCGCAGGGCGGCGGAGGCGGTCAGCATATCGCCAACCTCGGTCGAGGTCATGCCTGCGGGCGGGACTTCAAGCAAACGCTCCAGCGCCTCGGCGCGTGGAAGGCCGGTTTCGTGGGCTGCCTGTTCGATTACGGCGGGATACCGGATGGCGGCCACTTCGTTTTCGGTCTCGCCGGAGGCGGCGCGGCAAGCCATGCGCTGCAATTGGGGCAGCCCTTGCCGCCGCCGCGCGGCGCAGGGCACGACCGGGATGCCCAGTTCGCGGGAAAGTGCGGCGACGTCGATACGGATACCCTTTTTCCGCGCCTCGTCCATCAAATTGAGGCATAGAACGACGCGCGGCGTCACCTCGAGCACCTGAAGCACCAGAATCAGGTTGCGCTCAAGGCAGGTCGCGTCCGCGACCAGAATGGTGCAGTCAGGCTCGCCGCTGACGATGAAATCGCGCGCCGCCCGCTCTTCCTCCGAACGGGCGCGCAGCGAATAAGTACCAGGCAGGTCTACCAGCGTGAGCTGCTCGCAGCCGCAGCGCATTGTGCCGTGCGCGTTGGCAACGGTCTTTCCGGCCCAGTTCCCTGTATGCTGATGCGAACCGGTCAGCGCGTTGAAAACAGTGGATTTGCCGACATTAGGGTTGCCGGCGAGCGCGATGACCGGGATTTGCGCGTGTTCTTTCAAATTTCCTGCACCCCCACTTCGACCTGCTCGGCATCCGTTTGGCGCAGCGCGATGACCGCGCCCCGGATCAGGTAGGCTGTGGGGTCGCCCGAGGCCGCCCGCTGCAGGCAGGTGACCGGCGTGCCGGCAACCAGTCCGAGGTCTTGTAAACGGCGGCGCATGCTGCCGGAAAGATGTAAAGCGCGCACCCGCGCCCGCCCGCCTTCGGGCAGCTCGGGGAGCGTCTGATAACGTTCGTTCATGGTGAGTTCAGCCCTCGCATGTTGGATTGACGCGCACAAATGGGTGCACGACTACCTCATGCTATGCGGCTGGACACCAGGGCGTGCGGCGCCGCTTGCCAAACACGATCTCTTTGGTGTATACTGATAAAAACAGCCGAGGGGGGACGCTGGTGGGGAAACGGAAAACGCGCGGCTTTACGCTGGCCGAACTGCTCGTCGTAGTGGCAATCATTGCGGTGCTGATCGCGATCGCGATCCCGGTGTTTTCCCATACGCTGGAGAAAGCACGCGAGCGCGTGTGTCTGGCCAACTTGACCTCGTCGCAGCATATCGTCACTATGCAGCGCATGCTGGAGCCCGGGCTGACGGCGCAGGAGGCGCTCGCGCTGATCAAGGAATCGGTCGGTGACCCCGAAACGCTGTGCCCGTCGGGCGGCAAATACAAGGTCGAAGTCGATTCGGACAATACTGCGAGCCTGGTCGTGCTATGCAGCGTCCACGGCAGAACCGCGGTAGAGATTGTCAATAGCAAGATCACCGCGCTGGCAGAAGCGGTAAAGGGATATTTTGGGGCGGATACCTCGCGCAAGGAATTGGATTCGAGCGGCCCAAACTGGGGTTTGGATATTAAGAAAAAGCTGGCCGAAGAGCTGAACACGACGCTGGACTACGATTTCCGCGTATGGAAAAATCAGTCGAACGGGTCATTCGTTGTCTACGTGTTCGAGCCGGTGGAGGGCAAAAAGAAAGACGATGTAGTTTCGGCAACGCGCTACACATTTGATAAAACCTGGAAACAGGTCGGCGAACCGGAACAAGGCACCGCGCCGCTGACCGAGAAGACCACGGACGACCGGAACGGCAAGCCGGTGACGCATTTGATCCTGCTCGCGGAGCAGTTCCAAAAGGATTCATAAAAAAGAGGCCGGCAGGCCTCTTTTTTATGTAACGAAATCCAGAGTTGCCGGGTCTAAAGAACAGAGAAAGCGAAAGGGGGTGGCCGCTTGCGAGAAAAATTGAATTTCGAGGCGCTGTACCGCCTATATTTTTCCCATCTCTACCGGTACGCGCTGATGCTCTGCGGCAGCGCCGCCGAAGCCGAAGACGCGGTGCAAAACGCGTTTGAGCGCGCGCTGCGCGCGGAGCAGGGGTTCCGGGGCGACAGCTCGGTGAAGACCTGGCTGTTCACCATCACGCGGAACGAATGCCTGCGGCAGATCGGCAAGCGGCCGCCAAATGAGGAACGGGAAAGCGGGGAACTCGAAAGCGCGGTCTATGTAGAGCAGACGGCGTGCGACCGGGAAGCGGCGCGCGTCGTGCTGGATTATATCGAGGCGTGCGAGGAACCGAAAAAAAGCCTGCTGGCGATGCGGCTGCTGGGCGAACGTTCATTCCCGGATATCGGCGCGGTTTTGGGAAAAAGCGATACTTGGTGCCGCGTGACGTTCCTGCGGGCCAAAAATGAAATCTTAAAGCGATTGGAGGGTTATCTATGAGCAGCAAATTGGACTGCGCGGTGGCGCGCGACCTGCTGCCGCTGTATGCGGAAAAGCTGGTGAGCGGGCAAACCGCGGCGCTACTGGAAGAACACCTGGCGGAATGTCCCGTGTGCCGGGCTACGCTCCGGCGCATGGAGACCGAGGTGGCGGTAAAGCCTGAAAAGCCCGCCGCGCCGGAAAAACAGGTGGCGCGGTATCTCACCGGCTTGCGAATCTGGTATCTGGCGTGCCCGCTCATGGCGTTTGTGCTGGAGCTTTTGGGACTCACACGCGCGTCGCATTTCTATATCGGTGCGCTGGCCGTTTTGAGCGTCATCTGCCTTGCGTCGCAGTTTGTTTCCGGCGCCACGATGGGCGGCATTGATTATGAACAGGTTCGTCAGCATGACGAGGCTGAACGGCGCAGCCGCCGCTGGTGGGGCGGGTATTACATGTCCCCCCTGCAGCTTGCGCTGCCCGCGCTGCTGCCGGTGTGCGTTGTGCTGTGCAGAAATCTAGTGCGCGATTTCGGCCCGGTGTTTGCGCGGATGCCCACGTCGCTTGCCGCGACGCTGCTGTCCCTGCCGGTGGTGCTGGTGCTGCTGTTCGTGATCGTGTATGTGTTAAACAAGCGGATGCCAAAATGAGAGGAGTAGACTGGCATGAGAAAAACCATTGTGGTTCCATATGAGGAGAACCGGACGTACCCAAGCCTGAATACTGCAAAGCAGGCGATCGCCGCCTACTGTGCAGAACATGGCTACCCCTATGAATTTCAGGGAGAAAATGAGGATGGCGAGCAGCTTGTCCGCATTGCGGGGTTGGACTATAAGATTAGGCGCGGCGTGCATATCGGGCAGAGCGGTCCCGGCGGCTATGGCATCAGCTGTATCGAACTGCCCAAGAAAGACAAATAAAAAAAGAGGCCGAAAGGCCTCTTTTTTTATTATTCCGCACTCGACAGCATCAGCTTAATGCGGTTTTCCTGGTTGATCTTACTCGCGCCGGGATCGTAATCGACCGCCACGATATTCGCCTCCGGATAGGTCTCGCGGATCTTGCGGATCATGCCCTTGCCAGCGATGTGGTTGGGAAGGCAGCCGAACGGCTGGGTGCACACGATGTTGCGCACGCCCTCGGTGATCAGCTCGATCATTTCGGCGGGCAGCAGCCAGCCCTCGCCCATTTTGACGCCCGGGCCGATGATGTCCTGCGCTTTTTTCCGCACCGCGTCGAACGCCTGCGGCGGACGGAACGCGCCGTGTTTTTTCATCATTTTAATGATATCGGCCTGCTTGCCGAGCACGTACTGGTAGACCAGCTTGTAGGCCATCGCCTTTTTGGGGCTGCGGCCGTATAGGTCGCGGTCGATCACGGAATTATAGATCGTATATAGGCAGAAATCCATTAGCCCGGGCAGCACCGGCTCGCAGCCCTCGGAAAGCAGGAACTTTTCGAGGTTGTTGTTGCCGAGCGGCGAAAATTTGACATAGATCTCGCCGACGACGCCGACCAGCTTCTTTTTTTGCGATCGGTCCAACCGGATCTTGGCAAACACGTCGAGCACGAACTGGTAAAGCCGCTTGACCTCGCCATAATGGATGGACCGGTCGCCCGTGAAGCGCTGTGAGACCGCGTCCATGCAGATCTCGATCGCCTTATCGGTCGAGCCGGGCACACATTCATAGGGACGGCACTGGTTGGCGACCATCATGATCAGGTCTCCGATCAGCATCGCGTAGGCCACCTGGATGAGCATGGTCTTGGTCAGCTTAAAGCCCGGATTGTCCTCAAGCCCGGTGAAGTTCAGCGAAATGACTGGGATATATTCATAGCCGTTTTTCTGCAGCGCCTTGCGCAGCAGGTGGATGTAGTTGGACGCGCGGCAGCCGCCGCCGGTCTGCGGCATGATGAGCGCGAGCTTGTGCACGTCGTATTTGCCGGACTCGATCGCGTCCATCAGCTGCCCGATGACGAGCAGCGCGGGATAGCAGGTGTCGTTGTGTACGTTTTTGAGCCCCTGCTCGACAATGGCCGGGCCCTCGGTGTCCAGAAGCACCATGTTGTAGCCGTAGTTTTTCATCAGGCGGCAAATCAGGCCGAGCTGCACGGGCAGCATGTTGGGCACGAGGATGGTGTAGCTTTCGCGCATCTCCTCGGTGAATGCCACATGCGCCGCCTGATGGCTATTAGGATCGTTTCTTTGCAAGTTTTCTGCCCTCCTCGACCGCGGCAAGCATGCTGCGGATGCGGATCTTGGCAGCGCCAAGATTGGATATTTCATCGATTTTAAGCTGGGTGTAGATTTTGCCGCGGCTCTCGCAGATGGCGCGCATCTCGTCGGTCGTGACCGCGTCGATGCCGCACCCGAACGACACAAGCTGGATGAGCTGCGCGTTTTCCTTATGCGTGACGTATTCGGCCGCGCCGTACATGCGGGAATGGTACGTCCACTGGTTCAAAACGTGCACTTCGGGCGCCTCGGCGAGCTGCCAGACCGCGTCCTCGGACACGATGACCATGCCATAGGAGGAAATGAGCTGGTCGATGCCGTGGTTGATCTCCGGGTCGATATGGTACGGCCGGCCGGCGATGACCGCGATCTCCAGCCCGTGCGTATCGGCATAGGCGATGGCTTTCTGACCCTCGTCCCGGATCTGGGCATAGTAGTCCGCCAGCGCCTGATAGGCGTTTTCAACCGCGGGCTCGATCTGCTTCTTTTTGATCTGCGGGTATTTGCCGCAGAAAAACTTGGCTGCCTGCTGGATAAAGCGCCTTTTCTCCGTCAACTCAAAATAGGGCATCATGAAATCCGCGCCGTGCAGCGCGCTCATATTGGCCTGCAGCAGCTCGGGATAGTACGCGACGACCGGGCAGTTGTAGCAGTTGGTCGCGCGGCCCTCGTCGAGGTTATAGGTCATGCAGGGGTAGAAAATCGATTTTATGCCCTTAGCGAGCAGGTTTTCAATATGCCCGTGCATGAGCTTGGCGGGATAGCACACCGTGTCCGACGGGATCGAATGCTGCCCCTTTTGATAAAGCTCGCGCGTTGAAACGTCGCTGAGCACAGGCTCGAAGCCGAGGCCGCGCAAAAGCGTCGTCCAGAACGGCAGCAGCTCATAGAAATTGAGGCCGAACGGCAGGCCGATCTTGCCGAGCGGCGCGGGCGTTTCAGCAGGCAGAGCGTAGGATTTGATTTTTTCAAGCTTCCAGCGGTATAGGTTGGGAAGCTCCTTGTGGTCGCCCTTGCCGAGCGGCTTGTCGCAGCGGTTGCCTGAAATAAAGCGGCGGCCGCCGGAAAACTGGTTGACGGTCAGGCTGCAATGGTTTTCACACAGTCCGCAGCGCACCGACTGCACCGTGTGCGTAAATTCGGCGAGTTCGCCTTCGGAGAGCAGCGACGAGCGGGCGGGCGTATTGTCCTTGGCGTGGAGCGCCGCGCCGTAAGCGCCCATCAGGCCGGAAATGGCCGGACGAGTGACGTTTCGACCGATCTCCTGCTCGAACGAGCGCAGGATCGCGTCGTTTAAGAACGTGCCGCCCTGCACGACGATGTTCTTCCCCAGTTCGTCCGGCGAATGCGCGCGGATGACCTTGTACAGCGCGTTTTTGACGACAGAGACCGAAAGCCCGGCCGAGATCGCGTCGATGCCCGCGCCGTCTTTCTGCGCCTGCTTGACAGAGGAGTTCATAAACACCGTGCAGCGCGAGCCGAGATCGATGGGATGCTCGGCAAACAGCCCGAGCTTGCAGAACTCCTCGATGGAATAGCCCATCGAGCGGGCAAAGGTCTCGATAAACGAGCCGCAGCCCGAGGAGCAGGCCTCGTTGAGCGAAATATTATCAATGCATTTGTTGCGGATTTTGAAGCATTTGATGTCCTGGCCGCCGATGTCGATGATAAAATCGACGTCCGGGCAGAAATGCCGTGCCGCGCGGAAGTGCGCCACCGTTTCGACCAGCCCGAAGTCCACGCCAAACGCGTTTTGGATGAGCGCTTCGCCGTAGCCGGTGACTGCGGAGGATACGATATGTACGCGCCCGCCGCACAGCCCGTAGAGCTTTGTGAGCTGCTCGCGGATAACGTCCGCCGGGTTGCCCTTGTTGGACTGGTAGTGGTGGAATAAAATCTGGTTGTCCTCGCCGATCAGCACGAGCTTGGTCGTGGTCGAGCCACAGTCGATGCCGAGATAGGCGTTGCCCTCGTATACGGTGACGTTCTGCGTCATCACGTCGTGCACGCCGTGGCGCGTTTTGAACGCGTCGTACTCCTGCTGGTTTTGGAAGAGCGGCGGCAGGTACTGCGCAATCACGGGCGCGTCGGCCGCTTTTTCCAGCGCGTCCAGCAGCGACTGCACCGAATATTCCGCTTTGGTGCCGCCCGCGTATTCCGCGGCGCCCGCCGCGATCGCATAGGGGGCAAGATCGGGGAAATGCGCGTGCTCATCTGTCAGCGCGAGCGTTTTTTGGAACTGCTTTTGCAGCCCCTTGAAGAAGAAGAGCGGGCCGCCGAGGAACAGCACGTCGCCCGCGATGTCGCGGCCCTGCGCGAGCCCGGTCAGCGTTTGGTTGACAACCGCCTGAAAGATCGACGCGGCCACGTCTTCCTTGCGCGCGCCCTCGTTCAGAAGCGGCTGGATGTCCGACTTGGCAAATACGCCGCAGCGCGATGCGATTGTATAAATGCGCTCCGCGCCGAGCGAAAGCTCGTCGAGCTGCGCGGGCGTAACGTCGAGCAGCACGGCCATCTGGTCGATAAACGCGCCGGTGCCGCCTGCGCACGAGCCGTTCATACGCTCCTCGAGCTGGCCCGACAGGAAGACGATCTTGGCGTCCTCGCCGCCGAGCTCGATGACCACGTCGGCCTGCGGCACATGCACGCCGACCGCTTTGCGCGTCGCGTACACCTCCTGCACAAAATCAATATTTGCGGCCTTGGCGACGCCGAGGCCGGCGGAACCGGTGATGGCGCAGCGGATGGCGGCGTCCTCGCCGATGAGCGCGCGCGCCTCGCGCACCAGCTCGACCGCTTTCTCGCGCACCTTGGAAAAGTGGCGTTCATAACGCTTGTGAATAATTTTACCATCGCGCACGGCGACGATCTTGACCGTCGTCGAGCCGATATCAATGCCTAGGTTTACGTTCATAACATTCTTTAGTCTCCACAAAATAAGACGCTTTTTCAAGCGTCGGTTACCCTACCTATTTAATATATACGTATAGACTCCAAAAGTCAATTGACAAGCCCTGTCACTTATTGCCGAAATTGGCTCTTGACAATCGCCTCATTTTTAGATAGAATTGATGCCGAACTGAATAGTGAACCTTATCCAGAGCGGTGGAGGGAACGGCCCGATGAAACCCGGCAACCTGCGGTAAAAATGATCCGTAAGGTGCCAAATCCGGCGTAGAAACACGAAAGATGAGGGAGCAAATGTACAAAACAGGCTCCCGAACGGGAGCTTTTTTCATGCTCAGAACAGAAAGGAAGAGGGACAATGGCACATCATCTTTTCACCTCCGAATCGGTCACCGAAGGCCATCCGGACAAGATCTGCGATCAGATCTCGGACGCAATTCTTGACGAAATCTTAACGCACGACCCCTATGCGCGCGTGGCCTGCGAGACCACCTGCACGACCGGCATGGTGTCGGTCATGGGGGAGATTTCGACCACCTGCTATGTGGACATCCCGAAGATCGTGCGCGACACTGTGCGTGAGATCGGCTATGACCGCGCGAAATATGGCTTCGACTGCGACACCTGCGCGGTGTTGACTTCGATTGACGAGCAGTCGCCTGATATCGCTTTGGGTGTGGACAATTCGCTCGAACGCAAGGAGGGCGCCTCCGAGGCCGACCTTGCAATCGGCGCGGGCGACCAGGGCATGATGTTTGGCTACGCGTGCGACGAGACGGACGAGCTGATGCCGCTGCCCATCTCGCTCGCCCACCGTTTGGCCGAGCGCCTGTCCGAGGTGCGCAAAAACGGCATGTTTGACTATCTGCGGCCGGACGGCAAGACCCAGGTCACGGTCGAGTATGATGAGGAGAACCAGCCGGTGCGCGTGGACACGGTCGTGCTCTCCACCCAGCACAGCCCCGAGGTTTCGCTCCAGCAGATCCGGAAAGATATGGTCGAGCAGGTCGTGAAGCCCATCGTGCCCCCGCATCTGCTGGATGAAAAAACCAAGTATTACATCAACCCCACGGGCCGCTTCGTCATCGGCGGGCCGCAGGGCGACTCGGGCCTGACCGGCCGCAAGATCATCGTCGATTCCTATGGCGGCATCGGCCGACACGGCGGCGGCGCGTTTTCGGGCAAGGACCCGACCAAGGTAGACCGTTCGGCGGCCTATGCCGCGCGCTGGGTCGCGAAGAACATCGTGGCCGCCGGGCTTGCCAAACGCTGCGAATTGCAGCTCGCCTATGCCATCGGCGTGGCCGAGCCGGTATCGGTCATGGTCGAGACGTTCGGCACGGGCACGGTGGACGAGGGCAAATTGTCCGAGGCCGTCCGCCGCGTGTTCGATCTGCGCCCGGCCGCCATCATCGAGGCGCTCGACCTGCGAAAGCCCATTTACAAAAAACTCGCCGCTTATGGACATATGGGCCGCGAGGAGCTTGGCGTCAAATGGGAGCAGACGGACAAGGCCGACGCGCTCTGCGCCGCCGTGCAGGAATAAGTACACAAGCGCCGCCGTTTTCGGCGGCGCTTTTTTGTTGACTTCAACAGGGAAACCGGCTATGCTAAAGATAACAAAAGAACAGGGAGGCTGATGGAAATGCAGGTAATTGAAAACGGGCAGTTCCGTGTGGAGATCAACGAGTTTGGCGCCGAGCTTACCTCGATGAAAAGCAAAAAGGACGGCACCGAGTATGTCTGGAAAGGCGACCCGGCGGCGTGGAAGCGCCACGCGCCGATTTTGTTCCCCATCGTCGGACGGCTCAAGGACAAATCCTATACTGTCGGCGGAAAGAAATATGAGATCACCCAGCACGGCTTTGCGCGCGACCTGCCTTTTGAAGCGGTCAAGCTGAGCGATACCGCGGTTGAATTTGTTTTGAAGCCCAGCGAATACACCAAGAATATGTATCCGTTTGACTTTGTATTCACCGTGCGCTACACGCTGGACGGTGCGATGCTCAAAAAAGAGCATATCACTTCAAACCCGGGTGCGGAAGACCTGTATTACGAGGTCGGCGGGCACGACGCTTACGCGCTCTGCCTTTGCTCAGGCGAAAGCATCACCGATTATTTCGTTGAGTTTGAGGGCACGGAGGCGCTGCATCCGGTGCTGACGGATGAAAACGTGTTTCTTTCGCAGGATCACGGCGAGCTGCCGCTGCAAAACGGCTGCCTGCCGATCACGCGGCACACCTTTCAGGACGACGCGATGATTTTTGACGATCTGCCGGTGCGCCGCGCGTCGATCGGATGCGTGAAAAACAGCAAGCGCGTGACGATGGATTTTTCCGATTTCCCATATTTCGCGCTGTGGAGCCCGTATAAGGATTTCGACGTGCCGTTCGTCTGCCTAGAGCCGTGGAGCACGCTGCCGGACGGCGGCTATCTCGATTACGCGCTTGAACACAAGGTCGGCGTGCGCGTACTCCAGCCGGGCGCTGAGGAAACGCTCACCTACACCGTGACCATCGTAGACTGATCTGGAAGATGCCGCCGGACGCATGTCCGGCGGCTTTCTTGCATATTCCGAGAAATTTTGCCGCACACTACTTGACAAATAGCCCCGCCCTGCCGTATACTGACAGCAGAAACACCCCCTCTCCGGGGGAGGGATTAAGGAGTGAACCCATGAAACAGCAATTTCGCGTCGGCGGCATGAGCTGCGCGGCGTGTTCGTCCCACGTGGAAAAGAGTGTGTCCGCGCTCCCGGGCGTGCGGCTTGCGCAGGTCAACCTGCTCGCGGGCAGCATGACGGTCGAGTACGACGAGACCGGGTGCGATGAAGCGAAAATTATCGCGGCGGTCGAGCACGGCGGTTATACCGCGTCGGTCAAGACCGCGGAAAACGATACCCCGGCAAACGCCCCCGATGCGGACGACGGCCTGCGGGAAATGAAAAGGCGTATCCTAATTTCGTCCGTGTTCCTCATCGCGCTGATGTATTTTTCCATGGGGCCGATGGTCGGGCTGCCCATGCCGCCGTTTGTCAGCGGCATCAAGCAGGCGTTCATGCTCACGCTGATCCAGCTCGTGCTGACGCTGCCGATCGTTTTTGTCAACTATAAATATTACACCAACGGCTTCAAAACACTGTTTCGCGGCGCGCCGACCATGGACGCGCTGATCGCGGTCGGCTCGGGTGCGGCGCTCGTTTATGGTATCTACGCGCTGTTCGCAATCGGGAGCGCGTCCGCCGCGGGCGACACGCAGACCGTGCACACGCTAGCCCACGATCTGTATTTTGAGTCGGCGGGCATGATTTTAACGCTCGTCACGCTGGGCAAGTATTTTGAAGCGCGCGCCAAGCGCAAGACCGGCGAAGCCATCGCGGCGCTCATGGACCTGCGCCCGCAGACGGCGACGGTCAAACGCGGCGGCGAGGAGGTCAGCATCCCGGTCGAGGACGTGCAGGTGGGCGATCTGGTGGTCGTGCGCGGCGGGCAGTCCGTGCCGGTGGACGGCGAGATCGTCGAGGGCCGCGCGGCGCTCGACGAAAGCGCGCTGACGGGCGAGAGTATGCCGGTCGAAAAAGGCAAGGGCGACGTGGTCATCGGCGCGACGGTCAGCAAAAACGGCTATTTTGTTATGAAAGCCTCGCGCGTCGGGGACGATACGACGCTGTCGCAGATCATCCGCCTGGTGGAGGAAGCGGGCGCGAGCAAGGCGCCGATCGCCAAACTGGCAGACAAGGTGGCCGGGGTATTTGTGCCGGTCGTGCTGGTTCTCGCGGCGCTCACCGCGGCGGTCTGGCTTCTCTTGGGGCAGACGGGCAGCTTTGCGCTCACCCGTGCGATCGCGGTGCTCGTCATTTCCTGCCCGTGCGCGCTTGGGCTTGCCACGCCGGTCGCGATCATGGTCGGTACGGGCGTGGGCGCGCGAAACGGCGTGCTGTTCCAGTCGGCCGAGGCGCTGGAAAACCTGCACGGCGTGCAGTCGGTTATTTTGGATAAAACGGGCACGGTCACCGAGGGGCGTCCGGTCGTGACGGATATTCAGCCGCTCGGCGTTGATCAGGACGACCTGCTGTCGCTCGCGCTGTCGCTCGAGGAGAAATCCGAGCATCCGCTGGCGGACGCCATCGTGCGCTATGCGCGCAGCCAAGGCGCGAAAGAGCGGGAAACGGTGGACTTTACCGCGACCGAGGGACAGGGCATCTCGGCAACCGTCGACGGCGTGCCCTGCATGGCGGGCAACCGCAGGATGCTGCTGGCAAACGGCCTTGTGCTGCCGCGCGGCGCGCAGGAGACGGGCGAACGCTTTGCCGCCGAAGGCAAGACGCCGCTGTTTTTTGCGGCGAACCGCCAGGTGGTCGGTATTTTTGCTGTGGCGGACGTGGTTAAACCCACCTCGCGCGCGGCTATCGATCTGATGCGCGGCCTTGGCGTCGAGGTGACGCTGCTGACCGGCGATAACCGCGTGACCGCCGAAGCGATCGCAAAGCAGCTCGGGATCGACAACGTGGTGGCCGAGGTGCTGCCGCAGGACAAGGAAAAAGCCGTGCGTGAAAAGCAGGCGGAGGGCAAAAAGGTCGCCATGATCGGCGACGGTATCAACGATGCGCCCGCGCTCGCGCGCGCCGACGTGGGCATCGCCATCGGCGCGGGCACCGACGTTGCCATATCGTCCGCCGACGTGGTGCTGATGAAGAGCGACCTTGTCGACGCGGTGGACGCGATCCGCCTGTCGCGCCAAACGCTGCGCAATATCAAGCAAAACCTGTTCTGGGCGTTTTTCTACAATGTGATCGGCATTCCGCTCGCGGCGGGCGTGCTGTGGATTCCGCTGGGCCTCAAGCTCAGCCCGATGTTCGCGGCGGCCGCGATGAGCCTGAGTTCTGTTTGCGTGGTATCAAACGCGCTGAGACTGAAATTTTTTGCGGCGACGCCGCGGCCGGAGTCGGGTGAGCCGCTGATTGTCGTACAAAAGGAGGAAAGAAAAACGATGACAAAGGTAATGAGGATCGAGGGCATGATGTGCGCGCACTGTTCGGGACGGGTGCGCGAGGCGCTGGAGCAGCTGGGCGTTACTGCCGAGGTGAGCCATGAGAGCGGCACGGCCATCGTGCAGGGCGCGCTGCCGGATGACAAAACACTGTCCGGCGCGGTCGAGCAGGCGGGCTACAAGGTCGTGAGCATCGAATGAGGGCGGAGCGGAAAAAGGTCGAGCCGCTGCTGCGTACCGCGCGCGGCCAGCTCGACGGTGTGCTGAAAATGATCGAGGACGACCGCTACTGCATGGATATCGTCATTCAATTGCAGGCGGTCGAATCGCTGGTGCACAAGGCCCAGCGCGAGGTGCTGCGCGCGCACCTCGCGGGCTGCGTGCAGGAGGCGTTCGAGATGGGCGACGAGCAGGCCCGGGAGCAGAAGCTGGATGAGATCATCAAACTGCTCGATAAGCAATGACGGCGCGTCTGCCGTCCCGCCTTGAACCCGCGCAGGACGCTTCCGAGTTGCTCGCGCGCGCCGAGCGGGAGGAACGGGCGGTCGAGGGCGTACATATCCGGGACGCCGACCTGTCGGACAGCCGCTTTTTCGGGCTGCGCTTTCGCGGCGTGGTGCTGGAAAACTGCCGGATGACCGGCTGCCGCTGGGAACACGCCGACTTTATGGACGTGGTGCTGCGGCACTGCGACCTGTCGAACAGCGACTTCCGGGACGGCTATTTTGAGCGGGTCTCGCTGGACAGCTGCAAGGCGGTCGGCGCGAATTTCCCGGAAGCGAGCTTCAGGCAGGCCGAGGTGGCCGATTGTGCACTGTCCTATGCAGGCTTTGACCGCGCGGTGCTGCGCGACACGGTATTTTCGCGCACCGACCTCAGCTTCGCCGCGCTAACCGAATGCACATGGAAACGGGTCGCCTTTGAGCAGACCAGTTTCCGCGGCGCGAGCGTGCTGCACACACCGCTCGCGGGGCTGGATCTGACCACCTGTGATTTGGACAGCCTTGCGGCTTCGGATACCAATCAGGAGCTGCGCGGCGCGGTCGTGACCGCGATGCAGGCGGCAGAACTAGCAAAACGGCTCGGCCTGATCGTCAGGGATTAAAAAACGCCCCGTTCGGGGCGTTTTTTCAGCTGAGAATGGTTTTGAGCGCGTCAGTGAGCCGCGCCATCTGCGCGTCGGTGCCAACGGTGATGCGCAGGTAGTTATCGATGCGCGGCAGATCAAAATAGCGGACAAAGATATTTTGCGCGCGCAGTGCTTCAAACAGTTCGGCGGCGTTTTTTTGCGGATGCGTGGCAAACAGGAAGTTGGCCTGCGAGGGCAAAATGGAAAACCCGAGCGCGCGCAGCGCTTCGGCGGAGGCTTCGCGGGTGTCCATTACTTGCTTGCAGGTTTTCCGGAAATACGCGTCGTCTTCGACTGAGGCCGCCGCGGCCTCGATGGCGACTGCGTCAAGCGTGTAGGAGTTATAGGAGTTTTTGACCGCCTCGAGCGTCCCGATCAGCGTTTCCGACCCGAACGCCCAGCCAACGCGCAGTCCTGCGAGCGAGCGGGACTTGCTGGCGGTCTGCACAATGAGCAGGTTTTCGTATTTGGGGAGGAGCGACACCGCGCTTTCTGCGCCGAAATCGACGTATGCCTCGTCGATGATGACGACGCAGTCGGCATTGTGGCGGAGGATGTCCTCGAGCAGGGCAAGCGGCTCGCCGATGCCGGTCGGTGCGTTGGGGTTGGGCAGCAGCACGCCGCCGCTTCGCCGGTCGAACGCACGCGGGTTGACGCGGAAATCCGCTCCCAGCGGCACGGTCTCGTACGGCACGCGGAACAGCCCACACCACACCGGATAAAACGAATAGGTAATATCAGGATATAGGATGGGCTGATCCGAGCAGAAAAACGACTGGAAAGCGAGCGCCAGCACATCGTCCGACCCGTTGCCGACAAACACCTGCGACGCTTTCAGCCCGTTTTGCGCCGCGAGCGCGTTTTTGAGGCGGTGGGCGTTCGCGTCCGGATAGAACGCGAGCGTGGCGGCGTCGAAATCCCGTAGCGCTGCCGCCACGCGGGGCGAGGGCGGATAGGGGTTCTCGTTGGCGTTTAGCTTGATGCGTCCGGCGCATTGCGGCTGCTCGCCCGGCACATAGGAGGCGATTTTGCGCAGCTTGTCCGCAAATGGTTTGTTCATGGGGGATTCCACCTTTTCGTCAGCGTTATCATTTGTTTCATAGTTTATCACGATAAAATATGAAAGTCAATTGTTTTCTCATATAGAATATGCTATGATTTTATCACAAGTGCTGCAAAGAGGAAAGGAGGCGGTTTCCGGATGTATCAACCTCTGGCCGACCGGCTGCGCCCGAAAACGCTGGACGACGTGGTGGGACAAACGCATCTGCTGGGCGAAAATGGGCTTTTGCGCCGTGTCATCGAGTCGGGCAGCATTCCCAATATGATTTTTTACGGCCCGTCCGGCGTGGGAAAGACCACGGTCGCGTCCATTATTGCGGCGCGTACCGAGCGAAAGCTGTACCATTTGAACGCGACGACCTCGGGCATTGCCGATATCAAGGCGGTCATCGACGAGCTGGACACGTTCCTCGCGCCAAACGGCGCGCTCGTCTATCTGGACGAGATCCAGTATTTCAACAAAAAACAGCAGCAGAGCCTTTTAGAGTTTATTGAGACCGGCAAAATGACGCTGATCGCCTCGACCACCGAAAACCCCTATTTCTATATCTACAACGCTATTTTGAGCCGGTGCACGGTGTTTGAGTTTAAGCCGGTCGAGCCGCGCGACGTGGAGCGGGCGGTGCACCGGGCGATCGCGGCCGCGCGGGAGGGCAGGGACTTTCCCGTGGAGGACGGTGTGGCCGCCCATATTGCGCAGGCATGCGGCGGGGATGTGCGCAAGGCGCTCGGCGCGGTCGAGCTGCTTGCCCTTGGCGCGGGGGCGGACGGCGTGACGCTCGCGGACGCGAAGCAGGCCGCGCAGCGCTCCAACATGCGCTACGACCGGGACGGCGACAGCCACTATGATATCCTGTCCGCGCTGCAAAAGTCGATCCGAGGTTCCGACCCGGACGCGGCGCTGCATTATCTCGCGCGGCTTCTGGAGGCGGGCGATATGATCTCCGCCGCGCGCCGTCTGCTGGTCATCGCGGCGGAGGACGTGGGGCTGGCCTATCCCCAGTGCATGCCGATCGTCAAGGCGTGTGTGGACAGCGCGTTCCAGCTCGGCCTGCCCGAGGCGCGCATTCCGCTGGCCGAAGCCGTCCTCCTGATGGCGACCGCGCCCAAATCCAATTCCGCAGCCGCGGCGGTCGAAAAGGCGTTCGCCGACGTGCAGGCCGGGAAAACCGGCGACATCCCCGCCCATATCAAGGACGCGCACTACGGCGGCGCGGCCAAGATGGGGCGCGGGCTGACCTATCGGTTCCCGCACGACTACCCGAACCATTGGGTTAAGCAGTCCTATCTGCCGGAGGAGCTTGCGGACGCGCGTTATTACGAATACGGCCCGAACAAGACCGAGCAGGCCGCGCGCGCCTATTGGGACAAGGTAAAAGGGCAATGAGAAAAGGGAGGGTCAAGGCCCTCCCTTTTGCGCGGTGTTCAGAACTCGGTCGCGATGTATTTCCGGTCGCAACAGTCCGGGGTATACACCCATTCCGCAAGCCGGCCCTCGGTGATGAAGTATTTTGGCGGCTGAGGCGGCTCGCGTGCGCCAAGCACGTCGATGACGGTCAGCTTGATCTTCATGCGTGCCGGCAAAATGGATTTGATAAACACCGACACCGTATCGCCGACCGCGAGGTCGCCCCGCGGCTCGGCAAGGCCGGACAGGTTGGGCGCAAGCTCGATAAACACGCCGTAGGGCTCGATGGAGCGGACAATGCCGCGCACGGTCTCACCCGGTGAAAACAGCGCGGCGTTCTGTTCCCATGTGCCGAGCAGCTCGCGGTGGGTCAGCGTGACACGGCGGCTTTCCTGGTCGACCGCGCGCACGGCGGCGAAAATCTCCTGCCCCACGGCGAGCCGGTCGCGCGGGTGGAAGATGCGTGAAACCGAGAGGTTTTCAATGCCGATGAGCGAGGCCACGCCGCAGCCAATATCGACAAACGCGCCGAACGGCTCGAGATGGGTGACGCGCGCGGGGATGATATCGCCCGGCTCGAGCGTTTCGAGCAGGAAATCCTGCGCGCGGCGCTGCGCCGCCGTGCGCGACAGGCGCGCGAGCGGGGGAGAGACCGATTCATCGAGCGAAACGACGCAGAAGCAGGTCGGCTTGCCGACACGGGAAAGGATCGCGATCTCGCGGGTCTCGCCCTCGGCGATGCCGAGCGCGCAGGCTTCGCGCGGCATAAAGCCCTGCGCCGGGCCGAGGTCGAACGTCAGGTCGTGATCGGCTGTGCAGCGCAGGGCGGTCGCTTCCAAAATAGTCCCCTCCTCGATGGCCTGTTTGATGCCATCCAGGGACTGGAGCGCCGCGCGGGTCGTTTCCAATGCTTCGATGCTGCCCTCGGGCAGATAGCGTTCGCTTGTTTTCATAAAAAGCCGTGCCTCCTTTGAGATCACTGTCACTATATGTGATTTCGGCTTTGAATAGCACCGCAGGATGTGGTATCATAGAAAGAAAGGCAAGGGAGTGACCGTATGGACGTTCGTCTGAACGATATCCTCATTATGAAAAAGCCGCACCCGTGCGGCAGCAGCCGCTGGAAGGTGCTTCGCACCGGCATGGATTTTAGGATGAAGTGCGAGGGCTGCGGGCACGAGGTGATGCTGCCGCGGAGCAAGGCGGAAAAAAACATCCGGCACATTGAACGGGAGGGGACAAACGTATGCTGATCGACGGCAAACAGATGCATTTGCAAATCAGGAAAGGCGACGTGGGACGCTATGTCATCCTGCCGGGCGATCCCGGCCGCTGTGAAAAGATCGCAAAATATTTCGACGGAGCCAAACAAATTGCCTCGAACCGCGAATACACGGTCTTTACCGGAACGCTTTCCGGCGTGCCGGTCGCCGTGTGCTCGACCGGTATCGGCGGGCCGAGCGCGGCGATCGCGCTGGAGGAGCTGGTCGAGTGCGGCGCGGACACGTTTATCCGCGTGGGCACGTCGGGCGGCATTGTCGATGAGGTGAAAGGCGGCGACGTGGTCATCGCAACCGCGGCCATCCGGCAGGAGGGCACGAGCCGCGAATACCTGCCCATTGAGTTCCCGGCGGCGGCGAGCTTCGAGGTCGTTTCCGCACTGCGGGACGCGGCGAAAACGCTGGACTACCGCCATCACGTCGGCGTGATCCAGTCGAAAGACAGCTTTTATGGCGAGATACGCCCGCAGCGGCAGGCGGTGGCCGAAGAGCTGCTCGCCAAATGGAAAGCGTGGAAAGCAGCGGGCGCGCTGACGAGCGAAATGGAAACAGCTGCTCTTTTCATCGTGTCGCAGGTGCTGCATGTGCGCTGCGGCTCGGTTTTAAACGTTTTGTGGAACGCCGATAACGACGACGCGCCGAATATCCCGCCCGACGCGAGCGAACGGGGCGTGAGGATCGCGGTTGAAGCGCTGCGGATTTTGATTGCGGAGGATAACGCACAGACATGACGACAAGAGAAAACGACCTGGGCCGCGATCCGGTAGGCCCCTTATTATTGCGCCTCGCGCTGCCGACCATCTGCGCGCAGGTGGTGAACCTTTTATACAACCTGGTCGACCGTGTGTATATCGGCCGTCTGCCCGATACGGCAGCGCTGACGGGCATGGGCGTCACATTCCCGGTCATCACGCTCATTTCGGCGTTCGCCGCGCTGATCGGCATGGGCGGCGCGCCGCGGGCGTCGATCGCGCTGGGCGCGGGCGAGCACGAGAAAGCCGAGCGCACGCTCGGCACCTGCACGGGTGCGATGTGGCTGCTGTCCATCGCGCTGACGGGCGCGTTTTTGCTTTGGCAGGAGCCGCTTTTGCGGCTGTTCGGCGCGTCGGACGCCACACTGCCGTATGCGATGAGCTACTTAAATATTTATGTGCTGGGCACAGTCTTTGTCATGAGCGCGCTCGGGCTCAACGGCTTTATTACGGCGCAGGGCAAGTCCTCGGTTGCGATGAAGACCGTGCTCATCGGCGCGGGGCTGAACGTCGTGCTCGACCCGATCTTTATTTTCGGGTTCCACATGGGCGTGCGCGGCGCTGCGATCGCAACGGTCATCTCGCAGGGCGTGTCCGCCGTGTGGGTGGTCAAGTTTCTGGCGAGTGAAA
Organism: Agathobaculum sp.; assembly: GCF_034098985.1. Classification (GTDB taxonomy): domain Bacteria; phylum Bacillota; class Clostridia; order Oscillospirales; family Butyricicoccaceae; genus Agathobaculum. Next base: position 129,921 of record NZ_JAXEOA010000004.1, read on the forward strand.
AGAGTACGCTGCGGCTTCGCAAGGCCTATCTGAAGCCTGACCGCCGGCTTCTGCTGCCCGCGATCGCGCTTGGCGCGTCGCCGTTCGTCATGCAGTCGACCGAGAGCCTGCTCACCATCACCTTTAACCGCTCGCTGCTGCACTACGGCGGCGATATTGCGGTCGGCGCGATGACCATCCTCACCTCGGTCATGCAGATCATGCAGATGCCGCTCATGGGGCTCGCGCAGGGCGCGCAGCCGATTTTGAGCTATAATCTGGGCGCGCGCAAGCCCGACCGGATGAAGCAGTGCGTGAAATACATGGTATCGTCGGCGTTCGTGTTCGCGGGGCTGATCTGGCTGTGCGTCATGCTGTTCCCGGCGACTATCGCAAGCTTTTTTGCGAGCGACCAGGCGCTGATCGAAAAAGCGGCATGGGCCATGCGCATCTATCTGGCGGTCGGCTTTACATCGGCGTTCCAGTGGGGCTTCCAGCAGGCGTTTATCTCGCTGGGGGAGGCCAAGGTGTCGCTGTTCCTCGCATTGCTGCGTAAGATCATCCTGCTGATCCCGCTGATTTTGATTTTGCCGCAGATATTATCGGACCAGCTTTTCGCCGTGTTTCTGGCCGAGCCGGTCGCGGATTTTCTCGCGGCGGCGACAACGACGACGCTGTTTGCTATCCGGTTCCGGCAGATTACAAAAGAACTGCAAAAGGAAAACACCGTGGAATGATCCACGGTGTTTTTTCGTACTCCCTCAGCGTTCACAGGGGTATATCGTCTCCCTCCGCCGCATAGGATGATTTGAGGCAAAGGAGGCGGAGAACATGACGGGAAGACGGCCGGTGCGCAAGCGCGGCGGCGGGGGCAAGGGCATGCTGATATGCATGCTGCTGATTATCGGGCTGTTTGTGCTGAAATATGCGGATATGCCGTTCGCACGCGCCGCGCGTGAAAAGGCGGCCGAGGTGTTCAGCGGTTCGCTGAGCTTCGATAAGGTGCTGGCGGCGTTCGGCGGCGAAGAGCAGAACGGCGGCACGGAGGACGTGTTTTATCCGCAAAACGCGGCGGCAAAACCGGGCAAGCCCACCATTGCGGCCGAGGATGGGCAGTACGCCTCCTCGTCCGGGGGGGCGGACGATATCATCGGGCGCGAGAAAACGCTGTTCCCCGACACGGTCGACGAAACGGTCTATCCGATGGAGTTCGACCACAAGCAGCCGGCGGACGGCACGCTGACCTCGGATTTCGGCAGCCGGTTAAGCCCGATCACCGGGCAGCCCGGCTTCCACTATGGGCTGGACATCGCGGCGGACGAGGGCGTGCCGATCGGCGCGTTCGCGGACGGTACGGTGCGCGAGGTTGGGGAATCGAGCTATGGCAAATACCTGATTATCGACCATGACGACGGCTTTACCACCCTATACGCGCATTGCAGCAGCATTTCGGCCAAGGTGGGGGATGAGGTCAAATGCGGCGGCGAGATCGCGCGCGTCGGGCAGACGGGCAACGCGACCGGGCCACACCTGCATCTGGAATTGTGGAAGGACGGCGCGGCGCTCGACCCGTCCGACTATCTGACGGCGGTGTGATGCGGAACCGCCTCGAGGTGCGAGACGGCTTTGTCGTTATCATGGCGGCGCTGTGGTTCGTGGACACGGGCGGCGTGCTGCCCGTGTTTTTGCTGGCGGCGGCGGTGCATGAACTGGGGCACGCGGCGGCGCTTTACGCGCTGGGCGGCCGTCTGCAAAGGCTCACGCTGACCGCGTGCGGGGCGGTCATGCGGTGCCGCCTGCCCGAGGGGTCGTATGCGCGCGCCGCCGTCTGCCTCGCCGGACCCGCGGCGAGCTTTCTTTTGGCCGCGCTCGGTATGCAGCTTTCGTGGTACCGCACCGCGGGCGCGAGCGTGCTGCTCGGGCTGTTCAATCTGCTTCCCATGCCGCCGCTCGACGGCGGCATGGCGCTTTGCCACGCGCTGGACGGCCGCTTGCCGCGTCTGCGCGGGGCAGTGGCGCTTCTCTCCGTATGCCTGCTGTTTGCGGCCGGCATGGCGCTCTTTGCAGGGGGCGGCGGCGTCTGGCTGCTGCTCGTTTCCGTGCTCACCGTGCTCCAAACGGCGAAAAAACTTGCAAAAGGGCGGCTTGCGGTGTAGAATAAAGATAACAACATAGGCAAGCGGGATCGGAGGATTCATGTTTCGAATCGGCGATAAGGTCGTACATCCCATGCACGGCGCGGGCATTATTGAGGACGTGGTCGAACGTACCATCGATGGGGAAAGCGCGAGGTACTATGCCCTGAAGCTGGCGCTGGATGATGTGACGCTGTTTTTGCCTGTGGACAATAGCGAAAAATTGGGCATCCGCCCGGTGTGCAGCGCGAAAGAGGCCAAGAAACTGCTCGACCATTTAGAAGAGCTCGCGCGCAGCGAGGACAAGGGCTGGAACCAGCGCTACCGGGAGAATATGCAGCGCATCCGCTCGGGGGATCTGCTCGAAGTCGGGCAGGTGGTGAAAAACTTGGCCGAGCGCGAACACGAGCGCGGCCTTTCGACCGGCGAAAAGAAAATGCTGGCCTCGGCCAAGCGGATTATTATTTCCGAAGTGGCGTTCTCGCTCAGCATGAGCATGGAGGACGCGGAAAAGCTGATCGACCAAAGGCTTTGCATATAGCAAAGCCTTTTTCTCTGCGGAAAGGAAACCGGTATGTTTTTGAAACGGAAGAAAAAGGAAGCCGTTAAGGCGTGCTGCGCGGTGATCGTCGCGGCGGGCTCGTCGCGGCGCATGGGCGGCGAAAATAAGCTGCTGCTTGACCTTGCCGGCGCGCCCGTGCTGGCGCACACGCTGTCCGCGTTCGAGCATTGCTCAGCGGTGCGCGATATCGTGCTCGTCTGCCGCGAACAGGATATCGTAACGTTTTCGTCGCTCGCCGAGCGCTATGGCATCAGCAAGCTGCGCACGGCTGTGCGCGGCGGCGAAAGCCGGACGGCGTCGGTGCTCGCGGGTGTGCGCGCCTGCCCGGAGGACGCGGAGTTGGTCGCGGTGCACGACGGCGCGCGGCCGCTCGTGTCGGGCGCGGTGATCGCACAGGCGGTCGAGGCGGCGGCGCAGGGCGGCGCGGCAGCCCCGGTGGTCGCGCTCAAGGACAGCATCAAGCGCGTGCGGGACGGCTATATCGAGCAGGACGTGCCGCGCGAGCGCATCGCGGCGGTGCAGACGCCGCAGGTGTTCGGCAAAACGCTGCTGGAACGCGCGCTCACGGCCGCCGCGCGCGAGGGCAAAGCGTTTACCGACGACTGCGCCGCGGTCGAGGCGTTTGGCACGCCCGTCCGCGCAACGCAGGGGGACTATGAAAATATCAAGATCACCACGCCCGAGGATATCCTGCTGGCTGAGGCGATCTTGCAGGGGAGGGAACCCTATTGAGGATCGGGCACGGATATGATGTACACCGTCTGACCGAAGGGCGCAGGCTGATTTTGGGCGGAGTCGAGATCCCGTATGAACGCGGGCTTGACGGGCATTCGGACGCCGACGTGCTGACGCACGCGGTCATGGACGCGCTGCTGGGCGCACTGGCGCTGGGCGACATCGGAAAGCATTTCCCTGATACCGACGAGCGCTACCGCGGCGCGGACAGCATTGCGCTACTTCGCCATGTGGCGGCGCTGATTGCTGAAAACGGCTACCGCCTTGCAAACCTCGACGCGACCGTGCTCGCGCAGGCGCCCAAGCTCGCGCCGCATATCGGGCAAATGCGCGAAAATTTGGCCGCCGCGATCGGGTGCGAGGCTTCGCGTGTGTCGGTCAAGGCGACGACCGAGGAGGGCCTCGGCTTCACCGGCGCGGGGCAGGGCATTGCCGCGCATTGCGTGTGCCTGCTGGAAGAAGTGTAAAAGAAGCGCCGCGGCG
>NZ_JAXEOA010000005.1:0-7476 GCF_034098985.1 Agathobaculum sp.
CCCACGATGATTTCCGGGGAAAGTAAGCGTCTTTTAGAATAGCCGAAAAACAGGAAAAGGCAAGCGCAAATAATTGCGCTTGCCTTTTTTCCGTTTCCGCTTATTATAAAGCCTTGCTTACTTCTTCCCGCAGGACAAAGAACGCGGGCGTCCGCCACGCGCGCCCGCGCGCGCTTTTTAAGGAGGAACACCATTCATGTCATTTTCCGACCATAAGATCACAAAATTCACCCACACGGTAAGCGAGTTGCCTGACCAGCCGAGCCTGCCGCCCAAAGACCTGAAAGCCCGGTTCGACAGCAGCCCGGAGGAACTTCGCGAGGCCGTAAACGGCATCTGCGACGATGCGGAACGGCTGGACGGCCGCGTTTCCGGTATTATTACGCAGACGTTCGAGGATGCAATCTCCAAAACGATGCTTTCTACTGAGCTACAAAACGAAATTGACGGAAAAGCGGCTGCATCCGACAACACAGCCGCCCATAAACAACTGCAGAGTGCCATTGCGCAAAAATGTGAGATCTATATCGGCAGCTATATAGGCGACGGTACGGAATGGCGAGAATTTTCGCTGGGCTTCTATCCTCGTGCGGTGCTGGTGATGTGTGCCAACTATGACAGCGAGCGCAGATTCCTGCATTGCCTTGCAACGCGCGAGCAGCACATCTATGATTACTCGTCGATTGACAAGAAAGCACTTGAAGTGACGGAAAACGGTTTTGCCGTCTATGGACCGTTTTCGCAGCGCACGACCGATAATTATCTCAATGTAAGCGCATACTGCTTCAACTATATCGCGTTCAAATAACGTAAAAAGGGCCTCCGAGCAGTTGCTCGGAGGCCCTTTTGATGCGGTTTTGCAACCAACTAATCAGAGAACCAAATTACTTGGTGATGCGATCAGCATCATCGCCCATGTTGCCGTTTACGTCAACAATGATTGCGATAACGTCGCCGTCGGAATCAACCGCGAAGACCGCGTTCAGGATTGCATCGGCCGTATTGGTCGGGTCGTCCTGCGCAAGGTCGATCTCGCCCTGAGCGCCCTTGGTGTCCTTCGAGTTGATGAACAGCTGGTAGGTGTCGCTGTCGATATCGTAGGTGTTCTCCGCATTGCTATCGCCATAGAAGCGAATCTTGCTGCCGTCGAACGCCGCTACCGCAGCCTCGTAGAACGTCTTGTCCTTGGAAACAGCGGTCGAAGAGGTGATCTTGGTCGCGGAAATCTTCTTCACGCCATTGATCGTCGCGTCGTCAACAATCTTGTACTCGATCAGATCGCCCTTGGACATAGATGCGCCAGCGGTAACATTGCTGCTCTTGGCAGAAACCTCAACCGTGTCCGTACCATTCCAAATGGTGAAGTTGTAGTACGTGGTGTTGCCTTCCTTGGAAGTGCCGACCTCGTCGGTCAGATAGCCGTAAACGGTATCGTTGTCGGCATCCGGCAGATCGGTACCCATTTGGATCGCAGCGATCTGGACATACTGGAAGCCGCTGGACTTCAGCGTCAGAGCCTGACCACCGGTCAGAGCCTTAGCGTCGTCGCCCCAAGCCTTAACCTGCTTGCCGGTCAGAACCTTGGTGCTGTCCTTTGCGTCAACAAAGATGGTCGCGTCGTCAGCGATTTCAAAAGAACCAAGCTTCTTTTTCTGATACTGGGACAGAGAGCCGTTGTAATCATCGAAGTTGCCCTTAGCGGCAACAACCTCGAGGTCGTACTCGCCGCCGTCCTCGGTGAACGTGCAGAGCTTGGTCTTGATCTGGCCTGCGGCAACGGAAACCTTGACTTCCGTACCGGTCGGAGTTGCACCCTCTGCAACAACGTCCTTGTCATCAACGGAGTTGATCACAACGTTGCTCTTGGTGGTGCCGTCCGCAAAGTACAGATTGGCGATCAGGGAGTCAGTATCGAGACCGGAACCAGCGCCAGCCTTGGCAACATATACGTAGTCAGCCGGATCGGTCGAAACCTGTCCGTCGGAATCGTAAACATAGCCGTTCAGGACAGCCAGCTTATACTTGCTGTTCGGGGAGAACGAGTTCGCGGTACCTGCGATATGCGTGTACCATGTGCCGTCGATGCGAACCTCGCTGCCCGTAGCACGGGTTGAGGAAGCAGTGCCCTCAACAACGTCCAGCTTGGTCAGCGTGAACTTGTCGGCGGTGCTGTACGCCTTAGGAGTAACTTCTACGAAGCTGTCCTTAGCAATGCCGTCGCCGATGGCAACATCGTCGTTGTCCTGATTGCCGAAGCCGACAACCGTGTTAACGGTGATGGAATCGGCGCCCTTAAAGGTAACCTTACCAACAGCGTGCGGCGTAGCAACGATCAGGTCGTACTTGCCGTTGTCGTTGTTGTCGATCAGGGTCAGCGTGCTGGCCTTGTCGATTGCAAAGGTAACGCCGTCAACAGTAACGGTCTTGCTCTGCAGCGCGGTGCCGGTAGTCAGATCGCCCAGCTTGGCAATGTCAGTTGCACGGTTGGTGTCGATCTGGATACCAGATGCAGCACCCTCCAGCTTATAGGTGGTGCCGTTGGCCTTGATTTCGGTTGCGCTGGTCGCAAAAGCGTCCAGATCGCCGACGATAACGCTAACGGTTTTTACGCCGCTGACAGCGGTAATGCCGTAAACCACGTCGCTCTTGTCTTTCTTGTGCAGCAGCTTGACCTTCTGGCCAACCAGTGCGGAGTAGTCATTCACAACCTTGGTGAACGTTGTGTACTGCGGAACATCCTCTGTCGGGATCGCAGTAACGTTTACCTGATAGGTGGACTTGTTGTCTTCTTTCACAACGCCGGACAGGGTAACGGTCTCGGTTACGAGGCCCATGTACTTTTCGCCGATCGTATCGTTGTAGTCATCTCCACCGATACCGGTTACCATCTTCATGTTGGTGTACGCGTCGTCGCGCCAAACAACGGTCGGCGCGTTAACGGCGTTGAACATCATCAGCGCGGCAAACTCGCGGGGCAGAGCCAGTGCGAGCGGCGCGGTAACGTCGTCCAGAATGCCGTTTTCGTCAGCCAGAGCGGTTGCGCGCTGGCCCCAGCCGGAACCAACCAGCTGCGCCTTGTCTGCGCCGTAGCCCAGGGTTACGAGCAGCATCTTAGCCAGTTCCTGGCCAGTTACTGTCGAGTCGGGGTCGAACTTGGTCGCCGACTTACCAGCGATGATGCCCAGGGATTCGCAATACTTGATGTAGCCCGCGGCCCAAGAGCTCTTCGAGGTGTTGAGGTCGGTGAACTTGGTGTTGATGCTCTTGTACGCGTCAGCGTTGTCGCTGCCGGTACGCAGAACGTACAGCATTTTTGCTGCCTCTGCACGGGTGATGGTGCCGTTGGGCTGGAACGAACCGTCGGTGTAACCCTTGATTACGCCCAGCGCAGACAGCGTGTCTACAGCTTCGGTTGCATTAGAGTTAATATCAGCCGAATCCGTGAACGCCGCACCGGCGAACATGGTGAACGCGCAAGCGAACGCCAGAACCAGTGCGAGAACCTTTTTGAGATTCTTCATGGGGTGTTTTCCTCCTTTAAATTTTCGGGCTTTTTGCCCTTTTTACGTGATTCATCATACCACGCGGGCCGGCGAAACGTCAAGCGAGACGCCCGAAGTGTAACAAACGGGTAATATTACGCGGGGTTATCATTGCTTATATAATAAGGTATATGCGGACATGCTACAAGGTCAAATAAAAAACGGGCGCCGAAGCGTCCGTTTTTTCATTTTTTTGGAAAATTAAAGTGCGCGTACCGAAATCATGCCGTCGATCGCGCGGAGATCATCCAGATTGGCCTCGGTGGGCTGCTCGGCGGTGTCGACGATGGTGTAAGCATAGTCGCCCTTGGAGCGGTTGCCCATGTTCTCAATGTTGCATTTGACCGCAGAGGTGATCGAGGCGATCATGTTGGGCACGTTCTTATGGATCATGCAGATGCGGTAGCCGCCCTCATAGGGCACCTTGAGGTTCGGGAAGTTGACCGAATTGCGGATCGTACCCTTTTCCAGATACTCGCTGATCTCATAGACAGCCATTTTTGCGCAATTGTCCTCGCTCTCGGGCGTGGACGCGCCGAGGTGGGGCAGCACGATGGCGTTTTCCTGCTCCAGAATGCAGTCGGAAGCGAAATCGGACACATAGCAGGCGACCTTGCCGCTTTCAAGCGCTTTTGCCATTGCCTGCTCGTCTACCAGCTCGCCGCGCGCGAGGTTAATGATGCGCGCGCCGTCCTTCATTTTCGCAAAAGCCTCTTCGCCGATAATGTTCCGGGTGTCGGGCGTGAGCGGGACATGGACGGTGATGTAATCGCAATTCGCAAAAATTTCATTTAAATCGGTCACGTGCTTGACCGAACGGGACAGCTGCAAAGCGCCGTCGACCGACAGGAACGGGTCGTAGCCCCAAACGTCCATATCGAGCGAAACGGCGGCGTTCGCTACCTTGACGCCGATCGCGCCCAAGCCGATGACGCCCAGCTTCTTGCCCGCAATCTCGGGGCCGGCATAGGTCGCCTTACCTTTTTCGGCGGCGGGGCCGATATCCGGCGTGCCTTTCAGCCCGCGTACCCAGTTCGCGCCCTGCACGATCTTGCGGGAGGCCATCAGCAGCGCGCAGATGACCAGCTCCTTGACCGCGTTGGCGTTTGCGCCCGGCGTGTTGAACACGACGATGCCCTCTTCCGCGCAGCGCTCGACCGGGATATTATTGACGCCCGCGCCCGCGCGCGCGATGCACTTGAGGTTTTTGGGGAACTGCACGTCGTGCAGCTTGGCCGAACGGACGAGCACCGCGTCGTACTCCTCAAAATCCTCCGAGCAGGTGTATTTCGCGGGATCGAGGTTATCGAGGCCGACCTTGGAAATCTTGTTATACAGCTTTACGTTATACATGATTATCGGTTCTCCTCCGCAAACTTCTTCATAAAGGCGATCAGCGTTTCCACGCCCTCGACCGGCATCGCGTTATAGATGGACGCGCGCATACCGCCGACCGAGCGGTGCCCCTTGAGGTTGGACATCCCGGCAGCCGCCGACTCCTTGGCGAACTTGGCGTCAAGCTCGTCGTCGCCCGTGCGGAACGTGACGTTCATGTGGCTGCGGCTCGCCTTTTCCGCGACCGGCTGATAGAAATCCTGGCTGTCCAGATAATCATACAGCATGGAGGAACGCTTTTCCGCAAGCTTTTGCATGGCGGAAACGCCGCCCTGCTCCTCGACCCATGCGAGCACCAGGCCGAGCACGTAGATGCCATACGTGGGGGGCGTGTTGTACATGCTCTCTTTTTCCGCCATGGTCTTCCAGTCGAGCATGACCGGGTATTTCTCCAGCGGATAGCCGCCAAGCAGATCCTCGCGCACGATCACGACGGTCACGCCCGCGGGGCCCATGTTTTTCTGCGCGCCCGCATAGATCACGCCGTATTTCGAGACATCGACCGGCTTGGACAGGATGTTGGACGACATATCCGCGACCAGTGGCACGTTCGCCGGGGTCTCGGGGTCGTATTGATATTCGGTGCCGTAAATGGTGTTGTTCGCGCAAATATAGAAATAGTCGGCGTCCGGACGGATATCGAGCTCGGCCTGCGTGGGAACGCGGTCGAAATTGCCTTCCTTGGAGGTGAACGCCACGTGGATATCGCCAAACTTCTTGGCTTCCTTATAAGCGTTATTCGCAAAATTGCCCGTGACAGCGTAGTCGGCCTTGCCGGTCTTCATCAGGTTCATCGGGATGGCCGCGAACTGCATGGTCGCGCCGCCCTGGAGGAACAGGACCTTATAATTGTCCGGAATCGAGAGCACGCGGCGAAGCGCGGCCTCGGTCTCCTTGATGACGCCGTCGTATACCTTGGAACGGTGACTCATCTCCATGACGGACATACCGGAACCCTTATAATTGAGCATTTCGGACGCCGCGCGCTCGAGCACGGGCACCGGCAGCATGGAGGGGCCTGCGGAAAAATTGTAAATGCGATTGTCAGCCATAGGATTGTTACCTGCCTTTCAAATTATCAGCATGCTGTTCATAAAAAGAACGCAGTATTCATTATAATATAACGGCCTTTTATTTACTACGTGAAACCCCACCAAAATTCCGCCGTAAAAAGACGAATGTGTGCACATTATGGACAGTTTGCAACATTCCCGCCGCGCGTGGTATAATAAACAAAACTTTTGCACCAAGGGGAGGTGCGGACATGCGGACGCACAAAAAGCCCATCCGGCGGCAGCACATGGGGCACCGGCAGATCAACCGCCTGCTGCCCTTTACCACCGCGCCGCTCTATCACGCGCTCAACCTGCTCGCGACCGGCGACGCCGCGCGTTTCCATATGCCCGGCCACAAGGGCGAGCCGGTGTTCACCAGCTATGCAGACGTGTTCGCGATCGACTTCACCGAGACCTACGGCACCGGCAACCTCTATCTGGGCGACGGCCCGATCCGCGACGCCGAGGTTGCGGCGGCGCGCTATTTTGATGCGGAGGACTGCTTTTTCCTCACCGGCGGTTCGACGCAGGGTATCTACGCCATGCTGGCGACCGCGGTCGGCGCGGGCGGCAGCGTGCTTTTAGACCGTGGCTGCCACAAATCGGTGTGCGCGGCCTGCGCGCTTTTGGATATCACGCCGTATTTCCTCTCGGCCGAGCTGATCGAGCCGTTCGGCGTGGCGGGCGCGCTGGATACCTCCGAGGCGGAGCGGATGCTGCTCGACCATCCTGCGATCGCCGCCGTACTCATCACCTCCCCAACCTATTATGGGATCTGCCGCGATATTCCGGCTTTCGCGGATCTATGCGCGGCATACGGCAAAAAGCTGCTGGTCGATGCGGCGCACGGCGCACATTTCCCCGCGCTCGGCTTGCCCGCGCCCATCGCCGAGGGTGCCGATCTCGCGGTGCTCTCCATCCACAAAACACTGCCCTGTCTGGGGCAGGGCGCGGCCGTGCTGTCCGGCGGCGCGGTCGACCGCAAGGCGCTGCGCGAAAATACGGCGCTGTTCGGCACCTCAAGCCCGTCCTATCCCATCATGGCTTCCATCGACTTGGCGCGGGCTTACATCGAGGGTCCCGGCCGCCCGGCCTATCACCGCGCGGCTGAAACCTGCATGGCGCTGCGGCGGTATGTCGATTCGCGCACGTGCTTCACGGCGCTCGGTGCAAACGATTTCCCCGAGCTCGACCCGTGCCGCCTGACCGTGTGCACCGCGGGCACCGATATGACCGGCCGCCAGCTCGCCGACGCGCTTTGGCGCGAGTGCGGCGTGGCCTGTGAAATGGCCGATCTTCGCAACGCCGTTTTCATTTTGACCTGCTCGGACACCGGCCTTGCCGTGCGGCGGCTGAAAAAAGGGCTGAAGCGCCTGTCGCGCCGCCGCGTGCAGACCGATGTGCCCCATCCCGCCGGAACATTTCCACCCGCGAAGCGCGTCCTGTCCGTGCGGCAGGCGTGGTTTTCACACCATGGCCGCGTG
>NZ_JAXEOA010000006.1:0-12638 GCF_034098985.1 Agathobaculum sp.
GGGTTGTCTGCGTTTACTAATGTCCATCAAAAAGAACTTGCCGACCGGATTATTTCATTTGATGACATCCATCCCATCCTGAACAGGCTGCTGTTGGAGGCTTTGGAATGCTCACATGATTTGGATGGTTTGATCCAGCTCTTGGATCGGCGCTTATTAGAGCATCTGCAAACCGCCTATCCCCCTGAACTTCAAATTGCGACAAGCCTGATGGTGCTGCACAATGGGAATATTTCATGCAACGAGCTATCTGCTTCCGTATATTTCAGCGCGCGGCATCTCGGCCGCATTTTTGAAAACCATCTCGGCCTAGGTGTCAAAACATTCTCTCGTCTGGTCCGTATCAACAAGGCGATCCGCCTTTTGCAGGATCCGCAGTGCAGCGTCACCCATGCTTCCTGCGAAGCAGGTTTCTATGACTCTTCGCACTTTATCCGCGATTTCCAATCTGTTTGCGGCATGAAACCGCAGGAGTTTCGAAACAACATGTCCGATTTTTACAGTGAAATTGCAAAATTTTAATTTATAATAAAATTCAAGGACCGCTGTGTTTCAGGCTGTCCGATCTTAGTAAATGAAAGGACATGGTTTAAAATGAAGTTTCAAGAAACAACGCTTCGTATTCTGGTGCGGAAAAACTATGGGGCATGCTTTGATTTTTATACGGAGAAACTGGGTCTGACCGCTGTTTGGGGAGACCGGAATGGCCCTTACACCTCCTTTGCCGTCAGCAGCGACGCCCCACCCTGCTTTGCCATTTTCGCGGGAGATGCTATGTCAATGTTTCAGGGCTATACGCAACCGCAGAACAGCGCGCAACCTGACACCGTTGTGGCGGTCATTCCTACGCTCGATCTGGATGGTGACTATTTTCGGCTCAAGGAAGCAGGGGTGCCGTTTTTAGGTGAACCTCAGCATATTAAAGAATGGGGTATGCGTTGTACCTATTTCAGGGATCCGGAAGGAAATTTGTTTGAGTTAAACGACGCTAGCGGCGTGTAATGCCTGCTTTACCGCATAAAAAAGCCTTTCCCAATCCGGGAAAGGCTTTTTTCTTAATAGGCCAGTTTCTTTGCGAGGTAATGGGTCAGTTCGTCAATCTTGACGCGCTCCTGCTCCATCGAATCACGGTCGCGGACGGTCACACAGCCGTCCTGCTCGGTTTCAAAGTCGACCGTGATGCAATACGGGGTGCCAATCTCGTCTTCGCGACGGTAACGCTTGCCGATCGAGCCGGCGTCGTCGAAATCAACACTCCATTTCTTAGACAGCTTCTCCCATACGGGCATTGCCTGCTCGCTCAGCTTTTTAGAAAGCGGCAGCACGGCGGCCTTGAACGGCGCCAGCGCCGGATGCAGGCGCAGCACGGTACGCACATCGTCCTTACCGTTTTTATCCTGTCCGACGACCTCCTCGTCGTACGCCTCGCACAGGAAAGCGAGAGCGACGCGGTCGGCGCCAAGCGAAGGCTCGATCACGTACGGGATATACTTCTCATTAGCTTCCTGATCGAAATATTCCATCGATACGCCCGAGGTGTTCTGGTGCTGGGTCAGGTCGAAATCGGTGCGGTCTGCAATGCCCCACAGCTCACCCCAACCGAATGGGAACATGAATTCGATATCAGTGGTAGCGTTAGAATAGTGCGAAAGCTCCTCAGGATCGTGGTCGCGCAGACGGAGGTTCTCATCCTTCATGCCCAGCTCAAGCAGCCAATTATGGCAAAAATCCTTCCAGTATTTAAACCATTCCAGATCAGTGCCGGGCTTGCAGAAGAACTCTAGTTCCATCTGCTCAAATTCACGTGTACGGAACGTAAAGTTGCCCGGGGTAATCTCATTGCGGAAAGACTTACCCACCTGTCCGACACCGAACGGAATCTTTCTGCGGGTGGTTCGCTGGATGTTCTGGAAATTAACGAAAATGCCCTGCGCGGTCTCCGGGCGTAGGAAAATTTCGTTCTTGGCATTTTCAGTAACGCCCTGATAGGTCTTGAACATCAGGTTAAACTGGCGAATATCGGTGAAGTTATGGCCGCCGCAATTCGGGCAGGCAATTTGCTTTTCGTCGATATAGGCTTTCATCTGCTCGTTGGACCAGCCAGCAGGGTTTTCGCCCGTCGCGTCCTCGATCAACTGGTCGGCGCGGTGGCGGGTCTTGCAGTCTTTACAGTCCATCAGCGGATCGGAAAAACCGCCAACGTGGCCCGACGCGACCCATGTGGTCGGGTTCATGAGGATCGCCGCATCCAAGCCGACATTATACTGGCTCTCCTGCACGAACTTTTTGCGCCACGCGGCCTTTACGTTGTTTTTGAATTCAACGCCGAGCGGGCCGTAGTCCCACGTATTGGCGAGGCCGCCGTAAATCTCCGACCCGGAATAAACGAAGCCTCGGCCCTTACATAGGGCGACGATTTTGTCCATTGTCTTTTCGCTGTTTTTCATGATCATTCTCCTTATTGGCGCATCTGGCTGATACGCGCTTTTTTGTCAATTGCAAAAAAAAATGCTTGACATAGGACTATTCTACCGATATAATTATTAATTGTCAAGGGACTGAGGAAGACTTCCCCGAAAAGTCCTGATTTTCCCCGAAGCATGGGCCTGTAGCTCAGTTGGGAGAGCGTTCGGTTCGCATCCGAGAGGTCGAGAGTTCGAATCTCTTCAGGTCCACCAATTAAGAACCATTCTTCGGAATGGTTCTTTTCCTATCATTGTTTTATCCGGGTGTAGCGCAGTTGGTAGCGCGCCTGCTTTGGGAGCAGGATGCCGCAGGTTCGAATCCTGTCACTCGGACCATTTCCTGATAATCCGAACTACATTCTCCAAGTGGGAGATGTGTTCGGATTTATCATTTCTATTGAAAATATTATATAGCATAGCAAAAATGGCGGGGCATAATACTACTTGCCTATTGCCTTCAAACCATTAATATTACTTCTGTTTCTTCAACTCCTATACTGCCCTGCGAACCAAAGCCCTCTGAAATCAGTCATTTCAGAGGGCTTTTCTTTATTTAGTTCGTCGAAGATTTTGAGGACGGCAGGGTTTGCTGTGCTACATTCTAATGTGTCTGATTAAAAGACACCTAAATGTTCAATAATTTGCTTCGCCCACAGCAAAGCTCCTGTGGAACTTGCGGTATTCAGGTTATCCCGCATGTCAAACCTGCAAATACGGAAGGAAACGTTTATGCCGCGGGATGATGAAAAACCGCAGTTGAATGCTACGGATCTTACGGTGGCCATGCAAACCAAAATCAAAATCCGCATTCACCAATCAGTGGTGGACCGGGTGCTCGATTTTTGTACTTTTGACGCCTCTACTTCGGACGGTGACGCGTATTATATCGTCAACTTTCCTTTCATAGAAAACGATTGTAGGGGTAGCCGTCCATGGGACTGCCGTCGCATGGCCCGGTATGGCCGATAGGGTCTTCACTTCCACGCCGTTTTGCTGGGATAGCAATTGACTAAGCCAGTTGTTGACAGCGTAATTGGTAAAATTTAAAGCAGCACATTTCCTGCCGCACGGTACACCGCATACCAGTCTTCCCGCGTCAGCTCGACCTCTGCGCCCGCTAAGCATTCCGCAAGGCGGCTTATCTTCATCGTGCCAACCACAGGCTGAATCTTTGCAGGGTGTCGCACTATCCAAGCAATGGCCGCACTGGTTTTAGTAATCTTATATTGATCTGCGATTTTCTGCAATGCTTTATTTAGTTCCGGATAGTCCGGGTTATCGATATAAGAGCCTAGATACGTTCCTCGGTCAAAACCAGCTTGAAATGGCGACCACGCCTGAAGCGTGATATCTTCCAGACGGCAGAAATCCAGCAGGCCGTCCTCGTGCATCACCGCCTCATCAGTCGGATTGTTCATGTTGATCGGCGCGGAGATCATGAGCGTATGTAAAGGACTAAACTGCACTTGATCGACACACACCGGCTCGTCAAAATATCGCTTCAGCAGCCGGATCTGATTGGGCGTAAAGTTGGACACGCCAAAATGACGCACCTTCCCACTCATTTTCAGCATATACAGCGTATCGCCTAATTCCTCATAATTACAAATCGGATCGGGGCGATGGAGCAGCAGCATATCGAGATAATCAGTCTGCAGCCGCGATAAAATGCCGTCTACGGCCCCACGTATATACTCTCGCGTGGTGTTATAGCCGACGACTGTACCGTTCTCCAGCAGGATATCGCATTTCGACTGCAAATACATTTGCTCACGGAGCGTGTCGGTCATTCCGATTGCTTTGGCAAATACACGTTCGCTTTCCCCGCCATCATAGATATCGGCGTGGTCAAAATAATTGACGCCCAACTCCATAGCCGTTCGGATAAACGCTTCCGCCTTTTTGAGATCAGCGCACTCCTGACTCATTCTCATGCATCCGATGGCAATGCGCGGCACCTCCAGCCCCGACTTTCCAAGCTTCATCTTTTTCATGTTTCTCACGCTCCTTCATTGTATTTTTAGATATTTAATATAAGTATTATATAATACGTTTTGATTATTTGCAATACCTTGTATTTGCTGGACTTTTGACATTCTTTGAAACCTTACCTTTCCTCCTTAAAAATGTGCTTTAACAATTGACTTTCTGTCCTCAAAGGAGTATATATAAAGTAGTGCATTTTTTACAATAATTGATGAAACAGGAGGAATATTGCTTGAGCAGATTGTCCATAGACTCTCCCAGCCGCGGACAAACGGTCGTTGAAGGGCTGTACCGCGACGTAGAGCGCCGTATCAGCGCCAGTCCCCCGGGGCTTTGCCCGGTCGATATGGCGCTTTCTTTTTTGCGATTGTGCCATGCACAGACCTGCGGCAAATGTGTTCCGTGCCGCATCGGTTTGGGTCAGCTCACCTCGCTTCTCGAATCCGTGCTCGATTCCACCGCCAAGCCTGAAACAATTGACCTGATCGAGAAGACCGCGCGCGTGATCCAAGACACAGCGGACTGCGCCATCGGCTACGAAGCCGCACGCATGGTGCTGCAGGGCGTGCAGGGCTTCCGCGACGATTATCTTGCTCATGTCGAATATGGCCGCTGCCTGTGCGGCCTCAATCAGCCTGTGCCCTGTGTGGCACTGTGCCCTGCCGGCGTCGATATTCCTGGTTACATTTCACTCGTCCGCGCCGGCCGATGCGACGACGCGGTGCGCCTCATCCGCAAGGACAACCCCTTTCCGACCGTCTGCGGCTATGTGTGCGAGCATCCCTGCGAAGCCCGCTGCCGTCGCCGCATGATGGATGACGCGGTCAATATCTGCGGCATCAAGCGCTATGCCTGCGACCATGCCTCGCCAGACGCTGCGCCTCCCCCCTCCGCGCCGCCAACAGGTAAGCGCGTCGCAGTTGTCGGCGGCGGACCCGGCGGCTTGTCCGCGGCCTATTTCCTTTCGCTGATGGGTCACGCGGTCGAGGTGTACGATCAGCGGCCCAAGCTCGGCGGCATGCTGCGCTACGGCATCCCTGACTATCGCCTGCCGCAGGAAAAGCTGGATGCGGATATCGCTTTCATCCTGTCCACCGGCATCAAGGTACATACTGATATTTCCATTGGCCGCGACATCTCGTTTTCTGAGATTGAAGAACAGTATGACGCGGTCTATCTCGCCATCGGCGCGCACAATGACAAAAAGCTCGGCATTCCGGGTGAAGACAGCGAAGGCGTTTATTCGGCTGTCCAGATGCTGCGCGATATCGGAGAGGGACGCGCGCCCGATCTGCAGGGCAAGCGTGTTTGTGTGATTGGCGGCGGCAATGTGTCCATGGACGCGACCCGCACCGCCATCCGTTTGGGCGCGGCGTCTGTAACCTGCGTCTACCGCCGCCGAATGAACGATATGACTGCGCTGGCGGAAGAAATTGAAGAGGCCGCTGGTGAAGGCGCGCAATTGCTATATCTACAAGCACCCGACCATGTAGAGGCCGATGAAAACGGACAGGTCACCGCATTATGGACACGCCCGCAGATCATCGGCGAATACGGCTCGGATGGCCGTCCCAAACCGCACGACGCGGACGCACGCACCTTCCGTATTCCGTGCGACGTCGTCATCGTCGCCATCGGCCAGGCCATCGATGCCAAGCCGTTCGAGCAGATCGCGCCCGTTGTGCGCGGCAAAATCCAGGCGGCTTCCGATTCGTTCGTACCCAACACACCGCACGTTTTCGCCGGCGGCGACGCGGTCACCGGTCCCGCGACTGTCATCCGCGCGGTGGCTGCCGGCAAAGTCGCCGCGGCCAATATTGACGCGCATCTGGGCTTCCATCATATCATCACGACCGATGTCGACATCCCCCCTGCCCATCTGACCAACACGCCTGCCTGCGGCCGCGTCGAGCTGCGCAACCGCCCGCTTGCGGAATGCAAGGATAATTTTGAACTGGTCAAATGCGGCATGACCGATGAGGAGGCGCTCCAGGAGACCTCGCGCTGCCTGCGGTGCGATCACTTTGGCTTCGGCATCTTTAAAGGAGGGCGGACAAGCAAATGGTAAACCTGACGATCAACGATACGCCGGTTTCTGTCAAGCCCGGCCTGACCATCCTAGAAGCCGCCGCGTCAGTTGGGATTGAGATCCCCAATCTGTGTTATCTCAAAAACCTTAACGAGATCAGCGCATGCCGCGTATGCTGTGTTGAAATCGAAGGAGAGGGCAAGCTGGTGCCCTCCTGCAACAATGTGGTGCGCGAGGGCATGATTATCCACACCAATTCCCCGCGCGTACGTGAGGCAAGGCGTACCAATGTCGAGCTCATCCTGTCGCAGCACGATGTACAGTGCGCGACCTGTGTGCGCTCCGGCACCTGCCAGCTACAGAAGGTCGCGACCGATCTAGGCGTGCTCCAGGTGCCGTATATGCACGATCTGGCGCAGGGCAAAAAGACGCAGTGGACAAAGACCTTTCCGCTGTACCGCGAGGTCAATAAATGTATTAAATGCATGCGCTGCATACAAATTTGCGATAAAGTACAGTCGCTTTCAGTTTGGGATGTGAGCGGTTCGGGCTCACGCACCACGGTTGATGTGTCCGGCTACCGCTTTATCAAAGAGGCCGACTGTGCGCTGTGTGGTCAGTGTATCACCCACTGCCCCACCGGCGCGCTGCGCGAGCGGGACGACACCGCAAAGGCCTTCGCTGCACTGGCTGATCCGGAAAAGATCACAGTCGTGCAGATCGCGCCCGCTGTCCGATCCGCTTGGGCTGAAACACTCGGTGAGGATACCGGCGGCGCTAGCGTCAAGCAGATTGTCGCCGCCCTGAGGAAAATGGGCGCGGAATATGTGTTCGACACCACCTTTTCCGCCGATCTGACCATTATGGAGGAGGGCACCGAGCTGCTCCACCGGTTACGTGCGGGTGATTTGGCTAAGCAGCCGATGTTCACCTCCTGCTGCCCGGGCTGGGTGCGGTTTTTGAAATCACAGTTCCCTGAGCTCACCGGACGGCTGTCATCCGCAAAATCTCCGCAGCAGATGTTTGGCGCCATCGCAAAAACCTGGTTCGCAGAGAGGATCGGCGTCGACCCGTCCAAAATTTACAGCATTTCCATCATGCCCTGCGTGGCGAAAAAATCTGAATGTGAGCTGCCCGGAATGCAATCGACGGATGCGGGGCCTGATGTCGATCTCGTGCTAACAACGCGCGAATTGACACGCATGATCCGCGCGGAAAATCTCGATGTGCGCACGCTTCCCGAAGTGGAATTTGATTCCCCGCTTGGCGTAGGCACAGGCGCAGGCGTGATCTTTGGCGCATCCGGCGGCGTAATGGAGGCCGCACTCCGGTCGGCTTACTTTCTGACCGCAGGCAAAAATCCACCGCCCGACGCATTTCATGATGTGCGCGGCTACGATGCGGGACGGCATGGCTGGCGCGAGGCGACGTTTGAACTCGCCGGGATTCCGGTTCGCTGCGCGGTTGTCAGCGGCCTAGGCAATACGCGCCGTCTGCTCCACGCATTAAAGCGGGGCGAGGTTAAATATGAATTTGTAGAAGTCATGGCTTGTCCAGGCGGCTGCGCAGGCGGTGGTGGACAGCCGATTGACGGTTCGGATCTGGAAAAGGCCACGCCGCGAAGTGACGCACTGTATATGCTCGACGAAGCGGCTGAACTTCGGTTTTCTCATGAAAATCCGGTTGTCCAGACTTTGTATCAGGAGTATCTGGATGCGCCGTGTTCGGAGAAAGCCGAGCATCTGCTTCATGTGGATCATTTTACTTGGGAAATGCCAAAACATCTAGAATAATAGTAAAAGCGTTGATGGATAATTTCCATCAACGCTTTTTTATGCCTTGACTCGGACAACTCGTCCGAGATTTTTTATGCAACTATACAAAATAGCGATTTTGGACAATCCGATCCGGTCGAGCTAGTTATCGCTGCTGGCGGCGGGGGAACTGGAGGTAGCGTCGGCCCGCCAAGCACGGCTGATTTCTGTACAGTTGTCTTTTATGATTGGGATGATACGTTGCTAGGCACACGCATTGTCGGCATCGGAGGTTCAATAACCGATGCTCCAGAGCCTGACTCGGAAAAGCTACTGTACGATGCAAATGGAGATGGCATGTTCCAAGATGGTGACATTAAAGATAAACGCGATGGATATGACTTTGCCGGTTGGGTGGATTATTATAAGGGCGAAAGTACCCCGACTGCTGCCAGTAACAGTTCCCCTGGTTTAACGCAGCCAAGCAGCGGTGATGATAAATTAGTATCGCTGACCAATATTACAGAAAATTTGATATTGAAAGCTGCGTACAATGAAGACGCTACTCAAATAGGAAAGTTGCCATTTCAGAGAAGGTACACTATAACGTATTCTCCAGCTGTACCCAGCGCACTGGGACAGGAGCTTCCAGTACAAATACAACGACCGTCTGCTGCAAGGCGCGGGAATTTGGGCTTAGTGTATTTGGTGGTAGGTATTACAGCCAAAGGAGCATCTCCGTCCTATATAAAAATTCCGTTGGATCCAAATGATTATACAACAGCAACCGTAACTGTTCCTTTAAATGCTGTCGGTGAGTTGGACGGCGTACGATTGCAAGTAGTCGATGGAGAGGATGGTGCATTGTCCAACCAAATCACAGTTCCTTCCAGTTTCTTTACAACAGGCGCTTAATAGTTATTTAGCCAGATAAAAGGAGAGTTAATATGAAGAAAAAAATTGTGAGTGCAATATTAAGTTTGGCACTATTATTTACAATGTTACCAGCAGGAGCATTGGCAGCAAGCATAACGGGCGATAATGACCTCACCATGGTTATTACAGGTGCTACTATTGATGAAACCGTTGTCGAAGGTGTAACGGTAGGTGTTTTAACCTTAAGCGGTACATGCTTTAGCGACCAGGCAGCGGCCATCTATGGTGCGGTATATACAAGCGATGCATATGGAAATGATACATTAATCTCGCAGAATAATGCAAGCGGCTCTGGTACAAACTGGACCATCACATTACAGGCCAGCAAAAATGCAGTATCAGATGCCATGAAAATGACTGCTCATCAGTCATACCATGTCAAGTTTATACTGGATGGCTCTGGCTCTTCAGGTAATATTAATTCAACTGCCAACAACATTTACGAAGCTTCGTTCAAGAAAACAGGAAAAGATACATTTGAAGACGACTCATGGTTTACTGTTAAGACCGCACAGACCACTCCCGTTACAGTTGATTTAGGCAGTGGTGCGGGTACGGGCGTAAACGCTACTGTTGGGCAGGCTGCTGTCATTACCGCTGCGGCCGCTGGTGGCGACGGCGACGGCGATTATCAGTTTAAGAGCAGCGATACTGATGTTGCTACTGTCAATGCCTCAACTGGCGTTGTCACGATCCTGAAAGCTGGCAGTGCGGATATCTCGGCTATGCGAAAAGGCAACGCGACCTATGAGGATTCTACCTATGGCACGGCGGCCACGCTTACCGTTTCCGAGGGAACGCCAACGTTGGCAGCGACCACTGCCACTGCGACCGTGACTAAGAACGATACGGCCTTAACTTTGGCTGATATTGCAAATCAATTTGGCTTTACGCTCACCAATGCGGCTGGCACTGCTATTCCGTCCAGCCAGCAAGGTACAGTTAAATTTTACAGTGATAGTGGAGCTTCGAGCGAGATTACAACACTTGATATTAGTTCGGCTGGCAATAATACGATCTATGCCAAAGCTGATGCAAAGACAAATTACTACGCCGCAAGTAATATTGTGACGTTGACGGTCACAGTCTCCCTAGGCAAAGCGGTTACAGTTGACGGCACCGCTGCCGGTGGCACAGTCACTTATACTGGTTCGCTAAGTGGCGATTTGGATTCTGTTTCCGCTCAGTTGACGGCTCCCGATGCTGCCGCTGGACTGAAAGTCATGGATGGTACCAAGGAAGTAACGAGCGGTGGTACATGGACGTGGACTAATGGCAGTACGTCGCTCACCGCTGGCAAAATGAGTGGTGTTAGTCTGACGTGGACGCCGAACGGCGATATTGATGGCACGACTTATGCACCCACCACCAGCACCGCAACAATCTATGTGAAAAAGCAGCTTGAGGCCGGCGATTTCCAAGCCAGCGGCACAACGCTAAACAAGGATTACGACGCGAGCAAAGCGCTGCCTGCCGGCGCAAAAGCTGAAGTTGCTTCGCAAGTCAATGGGCAGGCCTATACGGTGAGCATCGAAGGCACGTATGCGGATGCAAATGTCGGCAACGGCAAGGTGATTACGACCACGACGGTTACTGAAGACGCGCCGAGCGATTACTATGTGCTGGCGGATAGCTTGAGCAGCCTGACTGGTTTGACCGGCAATATTGCTCAGGTTACCCCTACACTCACCTTGGGTAATCTGTCGCAGACGACAGGCAGCGTTACGCAGGTCACAGTAAGCTCTGCCCCCACGAGTACTGACCTGAATGCAACGGTGAAATACGAAGTGCCGATAGCGTCTCAGACCACAGTCACTGCGGGAAACTGCACTTGCAACAATGCTGATAAGCTTGCTCATGCAAAGGACTGCGCTTACTTGGTAGCATATAAGAGCGATCCCACAACGACAACATCTTGTGACTGCGGCTCTACCAGCAGCGCCGCCGACCCGACAACTGCAGCGCATCAGGATAGCTGTACGTATGCGGTTGCCTCTCCCGGCAGCCACTGCAATTGCTCTGTACGCGGCGGCTTGACGAATGTGGCAGATCACGAGATCGGATGCGGCGCGGTGGTAACGATTCCCGCTACGACCGAGAAGCTGGCATGGGACGATACGCCGACCGATACTACATACGCCAGCGTGAGCGACTATTTGAATAGCTTGTCTGGCGGCTCGACCGTAAATGTGGAAGCGACCTCGGCGGCGAGCACCAACTTAGCGGCTGTCACCATGCCGGTTACCGGCACGCTGCAGATTAACGCAAAGTCTTCCGGCGGTGGCGGCGGAACCACCTCCTACAAGGTCTCCTTCAACGTTGGCGACAACGGTAAAATCACCAAGGGCAATGCTTCTGCTTACGTTAACTCCGGTTCCAAGCTCACCGAGAGCAAGATCCCAACCGTTACCGCCAACGATGGCTACAAGTTCCTCGGCTGGTCCCTCGACGGCAAGACCGTTGTCGATCCCACTGAAGCCAAGGTTACTAAGGCTGTCACCTATACCGCTCTCTATGAAAAGACCGGCGAGCCGGTTGAGCCCTCTGCTGAAGGCTTTGTCAAGGATCGCACCGACTCTTATATGAACGGCTATCCCGACGGCACCTTCCGTCCCCAGGCTGGTATCACTCGCGGTGAGGTCTCCGCTGTTATCGCACGCACCATCCTTCCCGAGTTCCCGGCTGACGGTTCCGAGGTTCCGTCCTACAGCGACCTCAGCGGCCACTGGGCTTCCAAGTACATTGGCTATCTGGAATCCCTCGGTGTTGTCACCGGTTATCCGGATGGCAGCTTCAAGCCTGACCAGACCATCACCCGCAGCGAGTTCGTTGCGATTGTCATTCGCGTGGACGGTTTGGTGAACGGCACGAACAGTTTCACGGACGTAAACGATAGCAACTGGGCGACCAAGTACATCATCTCCGCGGTGGAGAAGGCGTATGTTTCGGGTTACCCGGATGGCACATTCCGTCCGGAGCAGCCTATCACCCGCACCGAAGCAGCGAAGATCATGAACGCTGTACTGGGCTGGTCTGATATGGCGGCTAACGGCGAAATGAAGTTCTCTGATGTTGCTACCGATTTCTGGGGCTGGAACGACATTCTTAAGGCCAGCAACGGTGTTGTGGCTTAATCCCAGACATTTCGCATAACCCTCCGCAAAATACAAAAGGGCAGACCAAACGGTCTGCCCTTTTTGCACCTTGTGACGGCAAGAGGCAGGCAGTAATATATACTGCCTGCCTCTTGATGTTTTCAGCGTTAAGTTGTAAAGACTTCTCTTAGGCCACTACGCCATTCGAGGCTTTCAGGATATCATTCCAGCCCCAGAAGTCCGTCGCAACGTCGTTAAACTTCATTTCGCCGTCAGCCGCCATATCAGACCAGCCCAGTACAGCGTTCATGATCTTCGCTGCTTCGGTGCGGGTGATAGGCTGCTCCGGACGGAATGTGCCATCCGGGTAACC
>NZ_JAXEOA010000007.1:0-31179 GCF_034098985.1 Agathobaculum sp.
AACCGCGCCCCTCTCGGTGACAGCTTATTTATAATATCACATCCGCTTAGCTTTGTCAACATCTTTTTTCGATTTTTTCTCGCCTTAAGTTGTCTCCATCGCTTCGCTTCGTGTTCCGCCGCCCGAAAGCAGCTTAATTAGTATATCGCTCTCAATGCCATTTGTCAACACTTTTTTCAAAGGTTTTGAGATCGATCCTCCTTCTTACCGGAGAGTTCTTTTATTGTACGTTTTCCGGCTGTTTCTGTCAATGTCATTTCCCAACAAAAATCCCGCCCGGTTTCTGACAAAACGGGCGGGATCGCATGTACACTCGGGATCACTGCTTGAGCAATTCAGCCAGCAACATGACCTTGTCCACATTTCCCTCAATTGAAATTTTCCCTTCGGCAACTGCAACCTGTGGAACCAGCTTACCGTTAAACATTTTTTCAATATTGGTCATCGTGCCAGACACACTTGCGTCGCGGTCGATATACTCATAAGGCATGACAGACAAAACGCCATTGAGGATCTCCACATAAAACACGCCGGAAACCTTGCCGGTCAGGTTAAACTGCACCGCGACACGGCCTTGGGTACCGCTGATATCCGCTTTGCTCAATTTGTTATAGATCTTCCCAATCAGCTGATCAATTGTCATTGGTATCGCCCCCTAGTTATTGGTTAATTTTATTATAAAACTTTTCTAGGAAAATGCAACACTGTTTTTCCCTTTATCACACAAAATCCGATGCGCTACGTCTTCTTCACAAAGCGGGTATGACATTCCGGGCAGGTAATCTCTATTTTCCCGCGCCCACGCGGTACCCGCAGCCGCTTCTTACATTGGGGGCATTTGTAATAACAGTGTGTCTTACGGTCGGAAAAACGTGTTTTTACGCCTTTAATTGCCTGTTTAACCGGCATCCAACGCTGCATAAACCACTGGTTTTCCGAGTAGCGGGCTTGAATATTACGCGAAAACATCCGAAAGTAGCATAAAATCAGAAGTGCGAGCGCCATCATGCCGAGAAATGCCCAGCCCGTCAAAGCGCGCAGCAGCATCAGCACCATAGCTAACACAAGCAGCGCATTATTGAGCTGGTCCCCGCCGTAGCGCCCATACATCATGCGCCGCAGAAAGTTCATCATGCAGGGCCGTCCTTTCCCAGAAAGTCAAAAATCCGTGCCAGCACTTCATCCTTGCCCGTCCCCTTTTCCGCAGAAAACGGGATCAGCGGCACTTCCTCCGGCAAAAGCAAGGTCTGCCGAATGATGTTTAAATTGCCCTCTAACTGGCTCTTCTTGATTTTATCATGCTTGTTGGCAATCACGATCCACGGCATGTCCGACATGCGGAACCAGTTCGCCATCGTTACGTCGTCGCCCGTCGGCTTATGACGGATATCGACGATCTGCACGCCGACCGATAAAAGCCCGGACGCAAAATACTGCTCGATCAGCGCTCCCCATCGGTCACGCTCGGCTTTGGACACCTTGGCGTAGCCATAGCCAGGAAGATCGACCCAGTACGCCTGTTTGTCGAGCAAAAAAAAGTTGATGTGAATGGTCTTACCGGGCTGGCCGCCGACACGCGCGAAATTTTTGCGGTTCAGCAGCCGGTTGATGACTGAGGATTTGCCGACATTTGATTTGCCGGAAAAAACGATCTGCGGCAATCCGTCGGCCGGAAAATCGCGTTCGCTTACGGCCGAGCGGATAAACTCCGCGTTATGCAGGTTGAGCATGTTACGCTCCTCTCGATGTCTGTTACTGGATGACGTGCGCCGCCGGTGCTTTGGATGGACGAGCCGGCACATTGCCCGCCGCGGCGCGCTTTTTCTTATCCGGACGACGGGCGAAATCGATTGCGGTCTCCATAACCGTGTCCATATGCACTGCCGGGACAAACCGCAGGTTTTCCCGCACCACAGGTTCGATGTCCTGCAGATCGGATTCATTGTCCTTGGGGATAACAACCGTTTTGATACCCGCGCGGTAGGCCGCCATGGTTTTCTCACGCAGGCCGCCAATAGGCAGCACGCGCCCACGCAGCGTGACCTCTCCGGTCATTGCCACATCGTGGCGCACCGGAGCCTCCGTAAGCGCGGAGACCAGCGCGGTCGTGATTGTCACGCCTGCGGACGGGCCGTCTTTCGGTACTGCAGCTTCCGGGAAGTGAATGTGCAGATCGTTATCCTTATAAAACATCGGGTCGATCTCCAGTTCGGACGCCTTGGAGCGGACAAACGTGACCGCCGCTTTTGCGCTTTCCTGCATGACCGTGCCCAGATTGCCCGTCACCTCGATCTTACCAGTACCCGGTACGACCGCAACTTCGACTTCCAGCATCTCGCCGCCCACGCTCGTCCACGCAAGACCGTTTACAATGCCAATCTCGTCCTTTTTTGTCACCACGTCATCTTTATATGGCGGCACGCCTAGCAGCGTTTCAATGGATTTTTCGGTAAGGGTCAGCTTTTTGCCGCCGTCCGCAATATGTTTGGCCGCCTTGCGGCAGATTTTTGCAAGCAGCTGCTCCAGCTTCCGCACGCCCGCCTCCCGGGTATAGCCCGAGATCACTGCGCGCAGCACCTTTTCCGCTATGCCGAGCTGCGTCTTTTTCAGACCGTGCTTTTTCATCTGCTTAGGCAGCAGATGATGCTCCGCTATTTGCAGTTTTTCCTCTTCCGTGTACGAGGAAAGCTCAATGACCTCCATACGGTCGAGCAGAGGGCGCGGCACGGTCGACAAATCGTTCGCCGTCGTCAGGAACAGTACGTCGGATAAATCAAACGGGAGCTCAATATAATGGTCGCGGAACGCGACGTTTTGCTCGGTATCCAGCACCTCCAGCATAGCAGAAGCCGGATCGCCTCGAAAATCGCTGCCCATTTTATCGATCTCATCGAGTAAAATCAGGGGGTTTGACGTGCCGGCACGGCGCAGCGCGTCCATAATGCGGCCGGGCATGGCGCCAATGTAGGTTTTGCGGTGGCCGCGGATATCTGCCTCATCGCGCACGCCGCCGAGCGACATGCGGGCATAATTGCGCCCCATCGCTTCCGCGACCGATTTAGCAATCGAAGTCTTGCCGACGCCCGGGGGGCCGACCAGACACAGCACCTGTCCCTTGAGTTCAGGCGACAGCGCCTTGACCGCGAGGAACTCCAATATACGCTCTTTGACCTTTGTCAGTCCAAAATGGTCGCGATCGAGAATCGCCGCGGCCTCCGTCAGGTCAATGCGTTCCTTGCTACGCTTCTTCCACGGCAGTTCAAGCACCGTATCAAGATAAGTGCGCACCACACCTTGCTCGGCCGGCGAGCCGCCTAGCTTTGCAAAACGGTCGACCTCTTTCATCAGCTTTTCTTCGCATTCCTTAGGAAGCCGCAGCCGCTGCACCTTAGCGCGGTATTCCTCTGCCTCGGATGCAAGGTCCTGCTCGCCCAGCTCGCTCTGGATCACCTTGATCTGCTCACGCAAATAATATTCCCGTTGGTTTTTATCAATTTGGCTTTTCAGCTCGTCCTGGATCTCATTTTCAATTTTCAGAATCTCGGTTTCCTCGCCCAGCAGCCGAATCACCATGGTCAGACGGCGCGTTACGTTGAGCTCCTCCAAAATATCCTGTTTGGCTTCCACGTCGACCGCGAGGTTTTGCGCTATGTAATCGGCGAGATAGCCCGGAGGACCGCCCGCCGCTACAGTCATCTCCACGTCGTCGGATACACGGGCGGCGTACTGTGCGTATTCGGAAAAGCGCTCCTGCGCGGTCCGCACCAAAGCCTGCGCGCGGCGTTCGGTCACGCCCAGCTCAAAATCCTCAAGCTGCTCGACCTCTGCGTAAATGCAGTCTTCCTCGTTCTCCGGGCGGGTGAACTGGTGCGCAAGCGCGCGTGCGCGCCCCTCGACCAGCACGCGGATATTGTCCCCCGGCAAGCGGAGAATCTGCTTGACCACGCACACCGAGCCGGTCTGGAACAGGTCGCCCGGACCCGGCGTATCGGTCTTGAGCTCGCGCTGCGCGGTCAAAAAGATCATCTGCTCGTTCTTCATCGCCGCTTCGAGCGCGCGGATCGACATCGAACGGCCTACGTCAAAATGTATCAACATGCGCGGAAATGCCGTCAGTCCGCGAAGCGGCAGCACCGGCAGCAGGCGCAAAGTGATTTCATTGGTTTCCATCATATGTTTTTCTCCTATACGCGGGAAATAGATAGGGTTAGTATAGTATATTTCGCGCGGTTTGGCAAGCGGGAAAACCTGCCGAAACAGCAAAAACGCGGGCGAAACAAACCGTCCCGCCCACGTTTTTCATAATTTATGCGCTTTTATCCGGTTTTGGCAGCGCTTCCACCCCGGTCTTGCCTTCGGAAAGCGCAGGCCGTCCGCCGTGCTCCAGCACCGGGCCGCTCTCCCCCGCGACCGTGGCACGCGTGATCATCACCTTGGTGATCGTTTCGTCCGATGGGATCTGGAACATGATATCGGTCATGACAGCTTCCAGCACACCGCGCAGGCCGCGCGCGCCCGTCTTGCGCGCAAGCGCGATTTTCGCGACCTCACGCAAAGCGTCCGGCTCAAATACAAGTTCGGCGCCGTCCATCTGCAAAAGCGCCTGATACTGCTTGACCAGAGCATTCTTAGGCTCTTGTAAAATGCGGACCAATGCGTCCTCATCCAGTGTGTCGAGCGCCACAATGACCGGCAGGCGGCCAATCAGCTCGGGGATCAGACCAAATTTCATCAAATCATGCGGCTCAATTTTGGCGAGCAGCTGATCGTTCCGGTCTTCCTCCTTGCTGTGCACCTCTGCGCCAAAGCCAAGCCCCTGCTTGCCCGTGCGCTTCTGGATAATGCCCTCGACCCCGTCGAACGCACCGCCGCAGATGAACAGGATGTTCGATGTGTCGATCTGGATAAAATCCTGATGCGGATGCTTGCGTCCGCCCTGCGGCGGGACGTTTGCCGTCGTACCCTCAAGCATCTTGAGCAGCGCCTGCTGCACACCCTCGCCCGACACATCGCGTGTGATCGAGGGGTTTTCGCTTTTGCGGGCGATTTTGTCGATCTCATCCACATAGATGATGCCGTGCTCAGCGAGCTCCACATCAAAATCCGCAGCCTGAATCAAGCGCAGCAGGATGTTTTCCACATCCTCGCCCACATAGCCGGCCTCGGTGAGCGTCGTCGCGTCCGCGATGGCAAACGGAACCTTGAGCGTTTTGGCAAGGGTCTGCGCGAGCAGCGTCTTGCCCGAACCCGAGGGCCCAAGCATCAGGATATTCGACTTTTGCAACTCCACTTCGGCATCCGGATGGTAAATGCGTTTATAGTGGTTATAGACCGCGACAGACAGTGCGATCTTGGCGCGGTCCTGCCCGATGACATACTCGTCGAGCGTGGCCTTGAGCTCCTGCGGCGTGGGCAGGCGCTCGGGCTCGAGCACGGTTTCCTCATCGCGCAGCGACGGGGAGAAATCGAGCTCATCGTCCAAAATGCTGGTGCACACGCCAATACACTCATCGCAGATATAAACGCCGGGGCCTGCGATCAGCTTGCGCACCCTGCTTTGCGGCTTTCCGCAAAACGAGCATTTGAGCGTCTTCTCATCATCAAAATTCGGCATTTCGCACCTCAAACAAATCGGGAATTAATGCTTGTCAAACACCTGATCGATCAGGCCGTAATCAAGCGCCTCTTTGGCCGACATAAAGTTGTCGCGGTCGGTATCGCGCTCGATGATTTCAAGCGGTTTGCCCGTGTTTTCGGCCATGATGCGGTTCAGTTTATCGCGCGTTTTCAGGATCCATTCCGTGTGGATTTTCATGTCGGACGCCTGCCCTTTCGCGCCTCCCATCGGCTGATGGATCATGATCTCCGCGTTCGGCAGCGCATAGCGCTTACCCTTCGCGCCCGAGCACAGCAAAAACGCGCCCATGGAAGCGGCCAGGCCGACGCAGATGGTCGACACGTCGCACTTAATATAGTTCATCGTATCATAGATCGCCATGCCGGCCGTCACCGAACCGCCGGGGCTATTGATATAGAACGAAATGTCCTTATCCGGATCCTGCGCTTCAAGATACAGCAGCTGCGCGACGATCAGCGATGCGGTCGTGTCGTTGACCTCCTCGCCCAGCATGACAATGCGGTCGTTCAGCAAACGGGAAAAAATGTCATACGAACGTTCGCCGCGTCCAGTTTGCTCGATGACCATTGGGACTAAACTCACGTGAAAAGACTCCTCTCAGCCCTTGGAAAATTATTCTTCGCTTTCGCCCTCGCCGCCATCCGCTTTTTTCTTGGACGCGGTTTTTTTCTTGGCCTTGGCGTTCTTGGTCAGCAATTCCAGCGCACGGCTGATTTTCAGGTCTCCGGTCAGGGCATCAGCGCCGACGGCGGCCTTGATCTTGTCGACCTCCATACCGTACTGCTCTGCCAGTTTACCATACTCCTCGTCAAGATCCTTGTCGGAAATTGCGATATTTTCAAGCGCAGCTACCTTTTGCAGCGCAAGGCGCACCTTGACCTGACGCTCCGCCTGTTCGCGGAACAGGCCGCGGAAAGTCTGCACGTCCATATTGTTCATCTTGAGGTACTGCTCTAGCTGCATGCCCTGCATCTGAATGCGATAGCCAAAATCTTGTACAATCGAGTCGATCTGGCTCTCAAACATAGCCTCCGGAATGTCGGCCTTCATGTTTGCGATCACCGCGTCAAGCACTTTCTCTTCAAAGTCATGGTCGGCCGCGGTCTGGCGCTCGGTCTTAAGGCGCTCGGTGATCTCCTTTTTGAGATCCTCCAGCGTTTCACAGGTTTCGGATACGTCCTTAGCGAACTCATCGTCGATCTCAGGCAGAATGGTCTGCTCTACCTTATGCACCTTGCACTTGAACACAGCTTCCTTGCCTGCAAGCTCCTTGGCATGGTACTCCGCCGGGAACGTGACGACAACGTCTTTCTCATCGCCCGCCTTGCAACCGATCAGCTGATCCTCAAAGCCCGGGATGAACGAACCCGATCCCAGCGTCAGCTCATGGTGCTCAGCCTTGCCGCCTTCAAAGGCGACGCCGTCCACAAAGCCCTCAAAGTCGATATCGACCGTGTCATTCTTCTTAGCTTTGCGATCCACGGTCTCTGTGCGCGCATTGCGCTCGGCCAGACGGTTCAGCTCCGCCTTTACGTCGGCAGCCGGCACCTTGACCGTCTCTTTTTCCGCCTCGACGCCTTTGTATTCGCCCAGCTCAACTTCGGGCTCAACCGGTACCTTGGCGATGATGGAAAGACCGCCCTCGGGCGCGTCCTCGCCCAAGTCAACGTCCGCGCGGCCAACCGGCTCGATACCGGCCTCCTTGACCGCCATATCCATCGCTTCCGGGTAAACGATATTAAACGCTTCTTCAAAGAAAACGCCTTCGCCGTACAGCTTCTCGATCATCTTGCGCGGGGCCTTGCCCTTGCGGAAGCCCGGAACGGTAATGTTCTTACCGGCCTTTTTAAACGCCTTGTCCTTGGCGGCCTCAAACTCGTCCTTCGTGATCTCGATCGTCAGCGAAACGACGCTGTGTTCCAGCTTTTCAGTCTTTTTCAGTTCCATGTTGCCTACTCCTTACGTAATACTTTCAATGTATCCAATCTATTTTATCAGATTGTTTTATGGATTTCCATAGTTTTTTCTATTTTTTAAGCAGAATCGGCGTAAAATTCACATGATCTCCCGACGCAAGCCGCCATTCGATCCCCTCATACATGCCCTCGACCGCATAACGCAGGCTGTCCGAATGGAGATGACCATAGACGCAGCGCCGGACACCGTACCGCTGCAAAAGCGCAATGATCTCACCGCAGCGGAAATTTGCGTAAAGCGGCGGGTAATGCAAAAAGCATAGGATCTCCTCGGGTTTTCCCGCCGCGCCCTGCTTGAGTGAGGACTCCAGGCGCAAGAGCTCGCGCCGAAATATCTTTTCGTTATGTGGATCGGCGAAATCCTCTTCAAAGGGCCAACCACGGGTGCCGCAAATCGCCGTTTTTTCATAAAAAAAGCAGTTGTTATGCAAAAAGTCGATGCTTTGAAAGCCGTTTTCCTCGAGAAAACGGTGCATTTTCGCAGCAGTCTCCCACCAAAGGTCATGATTTCCTTTCAGAATGATCTTTTCCCCCGGTAGGCTTTCGAGCAACGCAAAATCGCCGCGCGCCTCCGCAAGGCTGATACCCCACGAAATATCGCCGCCCAAGACAACGGTGTCCTGATCCCCGACCAGCGCACGCCAGTTTTTTACAATTTTTTCTATATATCCCTGCCAGCGGCCGCCAAAAATGTCCATCGGTTTTTGAGTCGTAGTCGCCAAATGCAGGTCGGCTAGCGTAAACAGCGCCATTCTTACAAGCCCTTCAGCAGCTCGACCGTGCTTAGTATCTCTTGCTTATCCACCACGCGGTCAAACCGCGGCATTTTGCCGTGCAGCGCGTCCAGCGGTTTAGGCGCTGGTACGCCGGTCAGCGCGGTCAGCACATCGAGCTGCGAAAAATCGTCCTTTTGCAGCGTGCCGCCCAGCGCTTCGACGACTGCACGGCAGAACTTGAATGGACTCGCAGTTGAAGCGATGACCGTCGGCGTTTCGTCGCCCGTGCGGGCGCGGTAGTCCTCATAGACCTTGACCGCGACCGCTGTATGCGTATCGGCGAGGTAATGCTCGTCCTCCCACAACCGGCGTATGGTCCGGGCGGTCTCCGTATCATCGCAGCAGCCCGCGTCGAAGTCGGCCCCGATTTTCGAGAAAATATCCCCCGGAAGCGCGTAGCATCCCTCGGTATTCAGCTTGTCCATTAAGGAGGCGACCAGCTTATCGTCCTGCCCGGAGGCGAAGAACAGCAGCCGCTCCAGATTGGACGATATTAAAATATCCATCGAGGGCGAAACAGTAGTATAGAAATCGCGGTTTTTATCATAGCTACCGCCTTTTTGGAAAAAGTCGGTCAGCACGTTGTTACGGTTGGAGGCGCAGATGAATTTGTTGACCGGCAAGCCCATCTGACCCGCAATATAGGCGGCCAGAATATTGCCGAAGTTGCCGGTCGGCACGCAGACGTTGATCTTCTCGCCCTGCCGAATCGCTCCGGCCGCCACCATGTCGCAGTACGCCGATACATAATAAGCAATCTGCGGGGCAAGGCGGCCCCAGTTGATCGAGTTAGCGGACGACAGCATCAGGCCGTCCCGGTCAAGCTTATCCCGGGTCGCGGTATCCGTGAAAATGCGTTTGACTGCGGACTGCGCGTCATCAAAATTGCCGCGGATGGCGACAACCTCGACGTTATTCCCCGCCTGCGTAGTCATTTGTAGCTTCTGCATAGGTGACACGCCGTTTTCCGGATAATATACCATAATCTTGGTTCCGGGTACGTCCGCAAAACCGTCGAGCGCAGCCTTGCCCGTATCGCCCGAGGTCGCGACGAGGATACACGCCGTACGCGTTTCGCCCGTTTTGCGGAGCGAGGCGGTCAGCAGATGCGGCAGCATTTGCAGCGCCATATCCTTAAACGCGCAGGTCGGCCCATGCCACAATTCCAGCATGTGTTTGCCTTCCCGCAGCGCGGCGACCGGCGCGGTGATGCTGCCGCCAAACTTTTCGTCAGCATAGGCTTTCTTCGCAAAATCCTCCAACTCAGCCGGCTCGAAATCGGTCAAAAACTTGCCAAGGATGAGTGCCGCACGGCCTTTATAGTCCATGGCGGCCAGTTGTTCCCAATCCTGACAGGAAAGCGCCGGAAACTCGGCCGGACAATATAGTCCGCCGTCGGGCGCAATGCCGTTCGCGATCGCATACGCCGACGATACCCGGCGGCTCTTGTCTCTCGTACTTACATATTCCATCTGTCAAACCTCCGAAGTGGATATTTTATAACATCTTATGGACAAACGCGCGCGCGTTGTCGTAAAACAGCGCGTTCACGGTGCTTTCTTTATAGCCCTTTTGCAGCATGCACTCGGCAAGCTTAGGCAGGTCGGCCAGACCGTCCACCCCGGCGGGAAGTTCGTCGCAGCCGTCTAGGTCGCAACCCAGCGCGATGTGATGCTCCGCACCCACAAAGCCTAGGAAATGCTCAATATGATCGAGCACGGCATCCAATGTGCACTGGGTCTGCCGCACGAGAAACGGCGTATACAAATTGACGCCGATCAGGCCGCGCCGCCGCACAATTTCCGAAATCTGTTCATCCGTCAGGTTCCGGGGATGGCGGCACATCGCCCGCGCGTTGCTGTGGCTTGCCACAAACGGCCGATCCGTTTGCTCGCACACATCCCAAAAGCCCTGTTCGGACAAGTGAGACACGTCGATGATGATGCCTGCCTGTGCGCAGCCGCGCACCAGCGCACGCCCCTCGTCCGTCAGGCCGGCCTGCTGATCCACCGTTGCCGGGCAACCAAACCGGCTGCTGTAGTTCCACGTCAATGTAATCAGCCGTATTCCCGCCTCATAGGCGATCTCCAGCGCATCCGGCCTGTCGGGCAGTAGCTCCGCACCCTCGATCGAGAGGAGCGCCGCCGATTTCCCCTGCCGCGCCGCCTCTTCAAAATCCTCGGCCGACCGGCAGAAACGAAGCCAATCTGCGTTAGCGGCGAACTCGCGCGCCGCTGTGCGCAGCATGCGCTCGAGACGTTCGTCCGGAGGCGTATCAAGCAGGCTGTGCCGCCCTTTCGCCAACGCGTCGCTTGGCGCGCGCGCGCCGCAGAACAATGCAAAAAACTGTGCATAGTGCCCAAATTGCTTGGCTGCCGCGCGGCTGACGGCGAAGCCGCCGTCCCGCAGCGGCTTTCCAGTTTCGCAGCATTCGTACAAGGTATCGCAGTGCAGGTCAAAAAGGTTCATCATGCTCCCCCAAAGGCGTTCTCCAGCAGGTTGACGCGGCGCGGGACCTCTCCGTCCTCCTCGCCGTAAACCTCGATCACGTCGAAGCGCGGCTGCAGGCCGGACGGATACCGCTGTAGCCATGTTTCTGCCGCCGCCAGGATTTTCTGCTGCTTGGTGAACGTCACATGCTCGCGCGCCGCGGCAAAGCGGTCGTCTTTCCGCGTCTTGACTTCGACAAAGATAATATATTGGCCGCACTGCGCAATAATGTCGATTTCTCCGAACCGCGTCCGGAAATTAGTCTCGACAACGCGCCAGCCAAGCTTTTGCAGATACGCCCGCGCCGCCTGCTCGCCCCACTCGCCCCGCTTCACCGTGGCGCCTCCGGATGCTTCTCGTAGAATTTCTTCAAAAACGTCCTCCGATGGATCGGGCAAGGCCCGTTCGCCAGAAGCGCCTCGTCGTGCGCGCGGGTCTCATAGCCCTTGTGCTTTGCAAACCCATAGGCCGGATACTGTACGTCGTACCGCCGCATCAGCCGGTCACGCGTCACTTTCGCTAGGATGGATGCCGCCGCGACAGACGGCACCTTGCCATCGCCGCCTATGACGCAGAGGTGCGGCACGCTTAGTCCCTCTGAGCGGTTGCCGTCCACATAAACAAAATCAGCGGGGACGGAAAGCCCCTCCACAGCCTGCGCCATCGCCCGGTAGGTCGCCTGGAGGATGTTAATCTCGTCAATTACGTTTTCATCGACCAGCGCCACCGCCCAGGCGACCGCCTTTTCGCAGATCACATCATACAGCGTCTCGCGCTTTTTTTCGCTCAGCTTTTTGGAATCGTTCAGGCCATCAATTTCAATGTCCGACGGCAAAATGACCGCGCCCGCGCACACCGGTCCCGCGATCGGACCGCGCCCGGCCTCGTCCACGCCGCACACAGCGGAAAAGCCGTTTTCCCACGCGCGCCGCTCAAATTCCCAAGTCATATTCGTAGTCCTCCGGCAGTTCGAGCGTGATGCGTCCGAGCACGCCACCGCGAAACTCGTCCAGCAGCACGCGCGCCATCCG
Source organism: Agathobaculum sp. (assembly GCF_034098985.1). Classification (GTDB taxonomy): domain Bacteria; phylum Bacillota; class Clostridia; order Oscillospirales; family Butyricicoccaceae; genus Agathobaculum. Next base: position 11,912 of record NZ_JAXEOA010000007.1, read on the forward strand.
CTCGGTGTCGATCTCCGCGCCGCGCTGGATAAAGCCGCGTTTTTTGCCCGCCTGCTGCAACAGCTCATAGCCCAGAAAATCGCTTTCCTCCGGGATAGCAAGCCCATAGCGCGCGATAATTGCTTTAGGGGCGCGTACCGCCAAAATTTCCAGCAGCTTGCAGGCCAGCGTCTCCGTGTCCAGAATGTCGTCCTTGACCGCGCCAGTCGCCGCGAGCAGCAGGCCGACGCGCTCGTCCTCAAATTTTGGCCAGAGAATACCCGGCGTATCTAATAGGTCGATGCCGCCCTCGACGCGGAACCACTGGCTGCCGCGCGTCACGCCCGGCCTGTCCTCGGCTTTGGCCGAGCGCCGCCCTAAAATCCGGTTGATGAACGTTGACTTTCCAACGTTTGGGATGCCGACCACCATCACGCGCACCGCTTTGCCGACCTGTCCTTTTTCATTCCACTGAGCGATCTTGTCCGCCAGCAGACCGCGGACGGCCGCAGTAAACTGCGCCGTACCCGCTCCCGAACGGCTATCGGTCTCGATGACCGCCCAGCCCTTGGCGCGGAAATGCTTTGCCCAAAGGCGTGTGCTGTCCGGGTCGGCCAAATCGATGCGGTTGAGCACGATAAGGCGCGGCTTGCCCGCGGCAATCTCGTCCATATCGGGGTTCCTGCTAACCTGCGGGATGCGCGCGTCGACCACTTCGCAGACTGCGTCGATATTCTTAATGTGCTCGGCCATCTGCCGCCGGGTCTTGGTCATATGGCCGGGATACCATTGGATATTCATAGTTTATGAAACAGCTCCAAACTTGTTAAACGGATAGATGACAGACAGCACATGTCCGAGGATATAACGCTCGTCGACCATGCCGAGCGAGGTCCAGCGGCTGTCGGTCGAGGCGTTGCGGTTGTCGCCCATAACAAAGATGCTGCCCTCAGGCACAGTCTGGGGAAAGGCCATATCGCCCTCACGCGCCGTCAATTCCGCGATATAGGGTTCGTCGAGCGCCTCGCCGTTCACGCTGACCGTCCCAGTTGAAAAATCGATATCAATGGTATCGCCGCCGGTCGCGATAATGCGCTTGACGATCGGCTGGTCGTTCCAAAAGCCTGCCTTGTTCAGCACGACGATATCGCCCTTTTCGGGGTGGTAGTTCAAATTGCTGACCAGCATTATATTATGGTCTTCGAGCGTCGGGAACATTGACGAACCGTCCACGCCGATCAGGCGGACGAGAAAAGTGAAGACCACTACAAAAAAAATCAAAACAGTAAGCAACGATTCGCCCCAGCTGAACCACTCGCTTTGAAAGCGTCCTTCAGGGCGCACTGTCTTTTCCGATGTCTCTGGCATTGTTTTTTCCTCCACAAAGATAAACATACGGGTTTATTATATCACATACTCTCCCGCCTCGCAAATAATTCCTGAAAATCGTCTTTTCAGAGTTGCTGCAATCCTGTGTCCGAAATTTTTGTCAAATCAATGCTTTCATATGCTGGTGAATTTGTAAAGGTATGCAAATGCTTTGTCAAATCCCTTTCAAATATATTATATTCTAATTAGGAGGGGCTGCCAATGCTTACAGAAATTGTTGGGGCAAACATCAGGCGAAAAAGAATATCTCGTGGAGAAACACTTGAGGATTTGGGAAATGCTGCCGGGGTTGACACATCACACATTGGAAAAATCGAGCGCGGAAAACACAATGCGACATTGGATATATTATTGCGGATATCCAATGCGCTTGATATGCAGCTGCACGAATTGTTTGACGAGGGTGCACGAGAAGAACGATACGAAACGGTAACCCGTTTTATAAAGCGCAATATGCTTTTCTCGGATAAGCTAATTCGCTATTACGACCCGTTCCGCGTGTTGGACATGCTCGGACGTATTTTGTTAAAAAACATAACCGTCTGCGATGTGGAGGCGGGCGCAAAAATCCGTACATGGTGTCTGTTAATACGCACGGTCGTGGAGGTTGACGGCCACAGAAAAGAGGTATATGGAATTAATTGTTGCCGAGAAAATGAAACCCCTATTACTATTCCCGATATCAGTTCAGACAAAAACTTTGTGAAGAATCTAGTGGCAAAATTTAATGAAAATCAAGCTTCACCTGAGGACCTATGGTATCTGGTAAATGATGCGGTGAATGAAGCCATTATGATATAGCATTGCAAAGTGTTCATGAAAGCTTGTCATGATAAATGACAAGCTTTTTCATTACCAACTGACGTATTTCGACATTGAGAAAATGCGCTGTATCGCATCTCCTACGTTTTTCTTTCATTTTATCCCCTATTTGGGGAATTTTCTATCGTTGGATCATATGCTTTTCTTTGTTGCCCAGTATACTGAATAGGGATGTTTCCCCAATTAGTGCGTACGGAGGTGTATTTAACGTGAATGTGGAGCACATCAACAAGGCCAGTTTGGGCGCTCAGCTTAGGGCTTCTCGTGTTGCCAAAGGATGGACGCCAAAAACCGCAGCTGAGAAAATGGGGTTATCTCCTCGTTATCTGGCTGATATTGAACGTGGCGATAAGGTGCCGAAGCTTGAAACGCTCGTTACCATTTTAAATGTTCTGGAAGCATCTGCGGATATCGTTCTGCAGGACAGCCTGCATTGCGGGTACAAACACAAGCTTTCGTCACTCGAAAGTCGAATACAGCATCTAACACATTCACAGCGTGCGCTGGTTATAGACGTAATGGAAACTTTAGTTTCAGGTTTTTGCCGCGAGACATGATATAATCAAAATACATAGATACAAAGGGTGGGGTTAGGATTGGAAAGCAAACATCACATGGCCAGCGATAAAGCTTTTATCCTAGAACTTTATCATAAATATAAACGCCTGATATACAAATATATTTATGATATCACACAGGATCGGCAAAGTGTAGAGGATATCACCAACGATGTAATTGTCGCGCTTATTTCACACATTGAAAAGCTCCATTCTCTATCCGAAAGCAAGCGTGTCAGCTATATCATCAGAACCACTAAAAATGCATCATTGCGTTATCTCATAAAAAGCCGCCGGGTAACTCCGCTTTATACAGAGCCGTTTGATGGTGATGAAATCGAGTCTTGCATTGTTCCTCCACCACAAACGCATTTAAGCCAGGTAGAATTGCGGAACACGCTTTCTAACGCTATCGCCAATTTGTCAGTGCGCGATCAGGAGCTACTTGTGAGCCGCTATTTGCTGGATTATTCAGACCGTGAATTGTCCGAATACACAGGCATTCCGGAGGCGAATATCAGAACATATGTTATGCGTGCCAGAAAACGGTTGCTCAAGTATCTAGACGCGGATCTACTCGAAGAATACGAAAGGGGGAAGATAAATGGATAAGCGAATGCAACAGCTCTTGGATGAATATGAAGAGTTAATGGCGACGATAGCTGTGGAAGACCTATGTGAAGCCGAGGGAGATCGTTTGCTAGAAGAGCTTGCCTCTTTACCGGACATCGAGCCCTCAAAAGATGAACTGCAACGCATAGAAAAAACTATCGATAAGGCGCTTACAGCCCGAACCTACACGACTAAAGTGAAACGCATAAGAAAAAAGAGTCCTTTGCTGCGCTATGTAACGAATATGGCTATCATCGCTGTGCTTATTATAGGGACATTACATGTCAGTGCTATTCGAAATGTTTTTCTCCGGCTTATTCCGTCTGATGAAGGGACGTATACTTCACTTACTTGGTCAGATAATCGCCTGTCAGATTTAGTTGATTCTCATTTACCTATAATTTTTCGAGACAGAGATATTCCATCAGGATATATACTTAGCAAAAACATCTCCACAGCGTCCATTCATACAATTGAATACTGTAAAAATGACTATGTGCTATTCTTCAGATGGCGCGACGCTACCACTAATATTAACATTGACTCTCCTTCTCTTACCGATGGAATTTTTATTCGAGGTAACCCCGGTTTTTATGTGACAAATAATTCTAGTCAAAGCCTTACATGGGAAGAACAAGGTTATATAATGGAAGTAGTTACTAATGACCCGACAATTGATCTCTTGACAATTGTCTGTGATTAACAAATTTTTACGCTCCACTTTGTGGAAAATAACATGTTACATTCTTCTGTTTTTTGTATTTATTATTTGGTGTCCAACCGATAAAAAGAAAAAAATGGAGGAAACATCATGAAAACATCTAAGAAACGCATTGTACTCGCCCTAGCACTTATCCTTTGCACGTCCTTTAGTGCATTTGCAGCTACTCCGCTCTCCCGTAATTCTCAAATCGCCCCCGCCTCTCCCCGTTATGTCAACATCATTTCCGTTTCTGCTGGTCTGGGAAATGGAGGCGGGCAACTAGAAGCTGATACCGGATTTGCTTTATATTCGACGCATAAATATATTGTTGAATCTGTTGTGAAATCCACCGATGGTTCTGTCCAGCAAACGAAGTCGGCATACGGCACTGCCTCAGCTTCCTCTGCTCAAACAGTCCAGCTCTACTTCTCTGTCCCTAAGAACAAAACCTATAAGCATACGGCAACACTCAAAGTTCTGGATAGCAGTGGAAATGTAATTGAGCAGACGAGCGTTACTTCTGCCAGTTATCTCTACGGCTGATATCAAACAATCCATATCTAAGGGGCGGGTTTTATGTTCAGCATCTTTTATTCTTCAGGAGAATTCGGCATTTGCAGTAAAAGCATGTCCGTGAGAGAGCTTACCGTTTCTCAAGTCCGGGCTTCCGCGCTCTGCTCTATGTTGAATCGCTATGAGGCATCTGAAATTCATTTAATGGACATCATTGAAGATTGGTTGGCATCCGTTTAATCCCAAAAAAGACGCACGAAACGTGCGTCTTTTTTCTTTACAATACAAAAGCGGGAAGCTTACGCTTCCCGCTTTTGTTTGATTGCCTTAAACCTTTTCCGCAACCTTGGCAGCCTTACCTACGCGGCCGCGCAGATAGTACAGCTTGGCACGGCGGACCTTACCGCGGCGGACGATCTCGAACTTAGCTACGTTCGGAGAGTGCACCGGGAACGTCTTTTCAACGCCTACGCCATAGGAAATGCGGCGAACGGTAACCGTCTGGTTTACGCCAGCGTGCTTTCTGGCAATGATGATGCCTTCGAACATCTGGATACGCTCACGGTTTCCTTCCTTGATCTTTGCATGAACCTTAACGGTGTCGCCGATCTTGAGATCGGGCAGGTCGCTCTTGAGCTGCTGCTCGGATAATACTTTGACCAGATCCATTTTCTCTGTCATCCTTTCGTCTTAGACATTCTTGCCCTGTTCCTCTAAAAACAAGCAGAGGAATGCCCGTGTTACCGAAATATAATACCATATGCCGCGCTCCGATGCAAGCTTTTTGTTTGTTAAATTTTAAAGTTCACCCGTTCCGCTTGTATTTTTTGGAATCCATAGTATACTTATAATATATAAAACCTGAAAGGAGCTCCAACTATTTATGTGGGCTTACCAAAGTGTGTTCTATCAAATCTATCCGATCGGTTTTTGCGGCGCGCCGCGCGTCAACGATGGCGAAACCGTACCGCGTATTCAAAAAGTCGGCGAATGGGCCGGCCATATTGAAAAACTGGGCTGCAACGCCGTCTATTTTTCCCCGCTGTTTGAATCGGACAGCCACGGCTACGATACGCGGGATTTCCGCAAAATCGACTGCCGTTTAGGCACTAACGCGGACTTCTCAGCTGTATGCGATACGCTGCACGACCATGATATCCGCGTCGTGCTGGATGGGGTGTTCAATCATGTCGGCCGCGGGTTCTGGGCGTTCCGCGACGTGCAGGAGAAAAAATGGGACTCCCCCTATAAGGACTGGTTCCATATCTCATTCGAGGGCAATTCCAATTATAACGACGGCTTTTGGTATGAAGGCTGGGAGGGGCATTTCGAGCTGGTCAAGCTCAACCTGCAAAACCCTGAAGTTGTCGCGCACATTTTCGACTGCATCCGCCTGTGGGTCGAGGAATTCGGCATCGACGGGCTGCGCCTCGACGTGGCCTACTGCCTGGATAAAGGGTTCATCCGCCAGCTCCGCGCCTTCTGCGACAGCTTAAAGCCCGATTTTCTGCTGGTCGGCGAGCTGCTGCACGGGGATTATAACCAGTTTGTGGGCGACGGCATGCTTCATTCGTGCACCAACTACGAGTGCTACAAGGGTCTCCACTCATCACTGAACTCGCTGAACCTGTTCGAGATTACCCATTCGCTGCTCCGCCAGTTCGGACCGGAAAACTGGACGCTGTACCGCGGCAAACACCTGCTGTCGTTCGTGGACAACCACGATGTCACCCGTGCCGCCTCTATCCTGTCCAACCCGGACCACCTGCCGCTTCTATATGCGCTTTTGTTCGGCATGCCGGGCATCCCTTGTATCTACTATGGCAGCGAGTGGGGCGCTGAGGGCGACAAGGCGCACGGCGACGACGCGCTTCGCCCGTCGTTCGAGCAACCCGAATGGAACGAATTGACCGACTGGATCGCCGCGCTTGCCAAGGCCCGCCGGAATAGCCGCGCGCTGTGCGACGGCGATTTCAAGCAGCTCGTGCTGCAAAACAAGCAGTGCATTTGGGAGCGCGTGTGCGACAGTGAACGCGTGCTGGTTGCGGTCAACATTGGCAACGAGTCCTATGCCGCGCACTTTGACGCGCGCGCCGGCCGCGCGGTCGACCTGATCACCGGCGAAATGCACGATTTTGGCGGCGGCAGCGAGCTTGCGCCTCTGTCCGCTGTCTTCTGGAAAACCGAGTAAGCAAAAAAACTGCGGGCTATGCCCGCAGTTTTTTCTTATTTATAAGGCGTGCACCAACGACTTAAACAGATCGCCGCGCTCCATGAAATTCTTGAATCGGTCGAACGATGCACTCGCCGGGCTCATCAGCACCACGTCGCCCGGCTCCGCGAGATGGCTTGCTTCGTGCACGGCTACCTCGAGGCTGTCAACCTCGTAGATAGGCGGATGTTCTCCATGCACGGCGAGAACGCAGTCCCGGATCTTCGGCGCGGTCGCGCCCGTGACGATGAGCGTCTTGACGTGTTCGCAGATCGGTCCGCCCAGCACGTCGTATGGAATCTGCTTATCATAGCCGCCCGCAATCAGAATGACCTTCTGCTGAAACGATTGCAACCCCGCGATAGTGCGTGTCGGGCTGGAGGCGATGGAATCATTATAATATTTGACACCGTCCTTCTCGCGAACAAACTCAATGCGATGCTCAACGCCGCCGAACGTAGCTGCGACCGCGCGGATATCGTCATCCGAGCACCAGCCCTGCACGACCGCCGCCGCCATCATCATGTTATAAACGTTGTGCGCGCCCGGGATACGGATATCCGCCGCCGCCATCAGTTCACGCACTTCGCCTTGCTGGGCAATATAGATTCGGTCGTTCTTTAAATAGACCCCGTTCGCCAGCTCACGCTGTTTGCTGATGCAGAACAGCCCGCCGGACGCTTTGAGAGACCGCGTGACCTCGTCGTCCAGGTTGAGGATCAGCCGGTCGCCTTCCTTCTGGTTTTTGTAAATCGCGGTTTTGGCCCGCACATATTCGTCAAAATCCTTGTGATAATCCAAATGGTTCGGCGTCAGGTTGGTGATCGCCGCCACACACGGCGAATATTTCATGCCCATGAGCTGGAAAGAGGACAGTTCGACGACCGCGACATCGCCCTCATGCATCTCCCCCACGCGCGGCAGAAGCGGCCGTCCGATATTTCCGCCCAAATGAACAGTGTAGCCCGCGTGCTTCAGCATTTCGCAGACCAGCGTGGTGGTGGTGGTTTTACCGTCCGATCCGGTGATACCGATGATTGGGCATGGGCAGACGGCGAAAAACAACTCCATCTCGCTCGTGACCGTGCTTCCCCTCTCGCACGCTTTTTCCAGAAAACGCGGGTGCAAACCGGGCGTACGGAAAATCACGTCTTCATCCAGCACATCCAGATAGTGCTCTCCCAGCACGAAATCCACGCCCAGAGTCGCCAGTGTGGAATATTGATCACCTAAGTCCTCGGGCGTCTTTTTGTCATGTACGGTCACCCGGATACCAGCCGCGCGCAGCATGCTGATCAGCGGCATATTGCTTACGCCCGCGCCGATCACCCCGACCCGCTTGTCGGACAGACTGCCGAAATATCGTTCTAATGCTGTCATATACAGCCTCCCTTTATTTCTCTATCCACATAGTTTACACGATTTGGGACGCATTTTCAAGTCTGGTTTGACGGCGCGCCGAATTTCGGGTATACTGGAAGGCGTGAGTGACGCAGACGGTCGCGTACCGCGAGGTATGAGGAAAGTCCGGGCTGCATAGGGCAAGGATAACGGATAACGTCCGCCGGGGGCGACCCCAGGAATAGTGCAACAGAGATATACCGCCGGCAATTTGCCGGTAAGGGTGGAAAGGCGAGGTAAGAGCTCACCGCGCCTCATGGCAACATGGGGGGCCTGTAAACTCTATCCGCAGCAACGCCGACTGGGACTATGGTTTGCCCGACCGTCCCGACTGGCGGCTTGAGGCGTATGGCGACATGCGTTCGAGATAGATGACCGTTCAACGACAGAACCCGGCTTACCGCGTCGCTCACACCGTTCAACCATTAAAAACCCGCCTGTTTGGGCGGGTTTTTGTTTGCTGTCAGCAGTTTTTATTGATTTCGTATTTTCGGGTAGCGCAGGCGTTCTGCGGGGCATACTACTGCCGAGGTGATGTATGATGCAGGATACAGAATTGCTCCAATATGTCCATGAAACCGCTGAAATGGGCGTTGAAGGGCTGGAAAACGTGAAAGGGCAAATCACGGACGGCAGGCTGCTGCAATCCGTCCAATCGCAGATTGCGGAATACCGGGACATTTCCCAGCGCTCTGCTCAGATGCTGCGCTCTAAGGGAAAAGATCCAAAAGACCCCAGCCTTATGGCACGCATTTCGTCCGAGGTCATGTCGACCGTGCAGACGCTGGCCGATTCCTCCTCCTCCAAGATTGCCGAAATGGTTATTCAGGGCAACAATATGGGGATCACCAAAGGTCTCAAGCACCTACACGACTATGCGGGCGACGACCGGCAGATCCGCGCGCTGGCAGAAGAGCTTCTTTCCACAGAGCAGGCCAATGTGGAGCAGATGAAGCCGTTCCTGTGACAGCGCAAAAAGCCCCGCCATCCGGCGGGGCTTTCCCTTTACAGCTCTGTTTTCTGGTAGATGCGAAGCGACACCGCGTAACAGCACAGGTAGACCAGCAGACCCACACCGATCAGCGCCAGCGCGACCAGCGTCAGCTGCGTGCCGCTCACGTTGTTCAGCCACCGCAGGTCGGGCTTTGGAAAATCCAGTTTGCTCAGCAGAAACACCGCAATTATTGGGATCCACACGCACGCCATCATAATATAGCGCGCTTTTTCAATACCCCATTTAACCGCCGCCGTTAGAATAATACCCATCAGCACCAGTGCGACCGCTTCGCATATCAGCATGGCATTGATGTTTTCCATCAGCACGGATGTGCGGTCAATGACGCAGTATACCGCGGACAGCACACAGCCAACCACCGTCATCAGCACGCTGGACAGCCCGCTCAGCACGAATTTGCTGCCTACCACGTCGCGCCGCAGAATCGGCATGGATAGGCTGAGACGGTCCCAGCCATAGGCTTTGTCTGCCGAACACAGGGTAAGCGGCACCATGATGCTCACCATAACCACGATCATGCAGAAAAACGACGGTCCGCTCCACATAAATGCCGCTACCGCAAACACGATAATCATAAATAACAGCGATTTGAGCGTTTGCCGAAAATTCATCCAATCCGCATAAAGCATCGCTTTCATCGTACATTCTCCCCTCTCGTCATAAACAGCATGATCTGCTCGATGCTGACCGGCTCCACCGGCCATCCCGCTGGTACCAGTCCACGCCGTACCAGCGCCTCGCAGCCGAACGCACCTTTTCTATACGCGCGCACCGCCGAAGCATCCAGCGAGCTTAGCTGGTCAGACGTGCATTTCAGTACGCCATAGGTATCGAGCAGCTCGTCGCGCGGCTCACTGAGCACAATTTTGCCTTCGTGGATAAATGTGATATGATCCGCGATTTTGTCCAGATCGCTTGTGATATGGCTGGACATCAGCACCGCGTGCCCGTCGTCCTGCATAAAATCGTAAAACAGGTCGAGCACTTCGTCTCGCACGACCGGGTCTAAGCCGCTGGTCGGCTCGTCAAGGATCAGCAGCTCCGCATGATGCGACAGCGCGCTTGCGATTGCGATTTTCATGCGCATACCCTTGGAATAATCCTTGAGCTTTTTTGTATCCGCGATACCGAAGCGGTGGATATATTCCCAATACTGTGCCGAATCCCAGTGCGCGTATGTCTTTCCCATTAAAGTGTCTACGTTGCGGGCGGTGAAATAATTGGGAAAGCCGCCGTCCTCCATCACGATTCCCAGCTTTTCTTTTACCGCACGCTCTTCTTTCAGGTTATCCTCCCCAAGTATGCGGATCTCTCCGCCGTCCCGGCGAATCAAATTTAAAATCGCTTTGATGGTCGTAGTCTTCCCTGCGCCGTTTTCCCCAATAAAACCCATGACCGCGCCGCGCGGCAGCGTAAAGCTGATGTCGCTCAGTGCAAAGCCATCGTAGGACTTGCACAGCCCTTTGATTTCCAATGCGTTATCCATCCTTATACCTCCTCAAACAGGGTCGATGCAACCGACAGAAATTCGTCTTTCCCCAAGCCACCGAGTTTAGCCGCATCCACCGCCATGCCCAGATGCTCCTCTGCCACGCGCAAATGCTCCTCGCGCAAGAGTTCAGTGTTACAGGGGGCAACAAAGCTGCCGCGGCCTGTCTGCGTGGTAAGAAAGCCTTCCCGTTCCAGCTCCTCATAAGCGCGTTTTGTCGTGATCACGCTGATGCGCAGTTCCTTTGCCAGCAGCCGCATCGAGGGCAGCGCTTCACCGGGCTTCAGCTCTCCCGAAACAATCTTCGCCTTGATCTGACGTGCGATCTGCTCATAAATCGGGGTTCCGTCCATATTAGACAGGATGATCTCCATGCTGTTTTCCCCTTTCATATCGTATATACTCATTATATACAATATCAACATTAAGTCAACCCCTATTTTAAAAAAAGCAAAGAAAAAGCAGCCGCATTTAGCGGCTGCTTTTCAATGGGTCAACTGTGGTATAGCGGAAACGTGACCGTCACCTTGAACAAATCGCCGTCCACATCAACTTTGAGGGTACCGCCGCAAGCGGCGACATAACTTTTGGCGATAGCTAGCCCCAGGCCGCTGCCCTCGGTGGTTCGGGAAGCGTCGCCGCGGACAAAGCGTTCGGTGATCTCCTCGCTGTCAAAATCCATTGCATAGTTTGCAATGTTTTTCAGTTCGAGCACCGCGCGTTCCTCCTGCTCGGAGACCGTGACAAATACACGCGTGTTTTTCATGGCGTACTTTACGCAGTTTCCAATCAGGTTTTCCAGTACGCGGGACAGTTTTTTGCCGTCCGCCCAAATCGGAACTTCGCGTTCCGGCATCGTCACCTTCAGTGCAAGGCCTCCCGCCTCCACCGCCTGTTCCTGCTCCGCAAGCGCCTGCCGCACCAGCGTGCAGGCGTCCAGCCGTTCTGAAATAATCGACTCCGCTCCCGCCTGCACCTTGGAAATGTCAAACAGGTCGCTCGTCAGGTTTTTCAAGCGGTTGGATTTCTGGTAGATGATCTTGGCGTAATCGTTGGCCTCTTCCGGTGTCAGGTGTTCCTGGCACAGCAGGTCGGAATAGTTGATAATCGAGGTCAGCGGCGTTTTTAAATCATGACTGACATTGGTGATCAGCTCGCTCTTCATACGTTCGGCACGGATCTCGGTCTGCAGTGCGGCCTGCATCCCATCGCCCAGCGAATTGATGTCATCCGCCATATTCGCGAATATCCCGGCCGGCATATTCTCCAGCTTATAGGAAAGGTCGCCGCCACGCAGCTTTTGCAGTGCGTCCACAATGGACTCAAAGCCTGTGATACGGTTGATTAGGAACGCAGACGCGATCACAAACCATAACACGCCGAGAATAAACACCATGATACCCTCGCCATAATCCATCATAAAGCCGAACATGCAGGCAAATATCGCAAGCACGACCGAATATCCAAGGAAAATGAGAACAACATTGCGGGTCTTATAGTTTTTGGATAGGCTGTTCCATAGCGTGTCCTTCGCGCCGCCCAGCATGTGCCAGACCTTTTTGCAGGCGCCAATCAGCCAGCGCCAGATGCGTTTTGTCTGTTTCCAGCACCATTTACAAGCGCGGAGGAAGAGCGAACGCGACACGAACGAGCGGTTTTTCACATTGCGCACGATCGACAGCAGCAGTTCGGTGGAAAGCGCGGTGCAGACGGTTAAAAGCACCACCGCCGGCCACAGCAGGATCGCCACGTCGCCGTTGCCGGACAGTTCGCCCAGCAACGCGACATATGCGCCGATGCCTATTCCCGCCGATACGCATATCAAAGCGACGTTGAGTTCCGCAAACAGCCGGTCTACCGTGACCATGTGCACCTCTTCGTCCTCCGGCCTGCGTCCGGTCACAAACAGCAGGTAAATGAACAGGACCAGCGCGCAAATCAGCAGCAGCAGCACGCTTTTGACCGTATCGGCACACAACTTGGCCTGCTCGTTCCATGCGGCTTCGATCCCCGCGGCCTGCTGATCGGTCAGGCGCACCATGAGCACGGCTTCAGATGGCACCGAAGCGTCCTCATCCATGATCGGCAGATAATACCGGCTGCCGATGTTGGATTCCATCTGTCCCTTTTTCACAATGGCGTAAAACCGAGAGCTTGTCACAGCCCGTTCGTCGAGATCCGTATTTTTCCGAATGACAGTGCCATAGCGTCCGTAATAATCGCCTGGAAAATGATTCGCGCTATCCGCGTTGTTATTTTCCTCCAGGGCATAATTGAGATTGGAGAGCTGCATGTTTAAAATACTTGATACATACCCGGAGTCCTGAAAGTTGCTCTCGAACTGATAGACCCACTCCGAACCCGATTCCGTGCCGATCTGCTCGAACATTTCGCCTACGGTGCCCGCCGCGCCTGCAACACAGGCCAACATCAGCAAAAACGCGAGCAGCTTGGCGGCGCTGCTGCGGAATATCTTTTTTGCCATCATCTCATTCATTCCTCTCTATCTTATAGCCGACGCCCCATACGACTTTTAAATACCGGGGCTCTTTGGGATTGATCTCAATTTTTTCGCGGATATGCCGGATATGCACCGCAATCGCGTTATCCGAAACCACCTCATCGTTCCAGACACGGCGATAGATCTCTTCTGTGGAAAACACCCGGCCCGGATGGCGGCACAGCAGCTCGAGGATTTTATATTCGAGCGGCGTCAGGCGCACCTCGTCGCCGTCGATCGTGACCTGCTTGCTGTCTGTATCGAGCACCAGCCCGCGAATTGCGATCTGCGTTTCACGCACCTGCATCGCGCCAAGCTGCGTATACCGGCGAAGCTGGCTTTTCACACGCGCCACCAGCTCGGAGGGATTAAAGGGCTTGGTGATATAATCATCCGCACCCGCGGTCAGTCCAAGAATTTTGTCCGCATCCTCCGATTTTGCAGAAATAAGAATGATCGGGATATTTTTGCTTTCCCGCACTTTGAGCAGCGTTTTAACGCCATCCAGCTCTGGCATCATGATATCGAGCAACAGTAGATGCACCGGCCTCGTCATCACAATATCAAGCGCCTCCAGCCCGTTATACGCTTTTTCCACCGCATAGCCATCCGCCTCCAGAAATATCGCAATGCTGTCCACGATTTCACGGTCGTCGTCCACCACCAGCACGCAAAGCTTCTCCATCGCGTCCCCCTCCTTACTACGCCTTTATCATATCAAGTGTTTTTGTTTAATTCGTTCATAAAAATCTTAAGATTTCTTTAAGTCCGTAACGAATTGATTATACCATGAACCGCAACGCCTATCAAAAGAAACCTAAAACAAGCCCCGCCGGTGTTCCGGCGGGGCTTATCCATATAATTTATTTATTTTCTGCTTCGCGTTTGCCGTCCATTGTCTGCCGGATAATGCTGTGCATCATATCCGAGGTCAGCGCGCTTTCCACATAACCGAACAGGTTTCCGTCCTTATCGATCATAAAAGTTGTCGGGAAAGCACGGATGCCATATTGATAAAACACTTCGCCGGTCGTATCCATGACCGTCGGGAACGTGTAGCCCTTATCCGCGATCAGCTTTTTGATTGTATCCGCATCCTCATCTTGGTTGCGCGGGTATTCCTTGCTTTTGGGATTGACAACGCCCAGCACAACGAGATCCTCTGCGTTTTCACCGTATTCCTCATACAAGGCCTGAATCTCCGGCATTTCGCGCTGGCACGGGCCGCACCAGCTTGCCCAGAAGTTTAAAAATACCGTCTTCCCCTTATAATCGGAGAGCGTATGCTCAACGCCGTTCTGGTCTACGAGCGTAAAGTCAGGCGCAGGAGACAACGTTTCTTCCTCCTCGTCCGTACCGTCCGAGGGCGATGCGCCGGGTTCCTTTGCCGGGTCATTTTCCGAGTCCTTTGGCGCATCCTCCGCCGGCGGCTCGTCCTGCGGCTCGCTGCCGTTTTGCTCCGACTGCGATGCAGAGGGCGGCGTGTCTCCGGTCAGCGAGGACAAATAGCTGGTCATGCCGTTCATAAAGCCGGTCAGTGTCATAATACCCATCAGGATGAGAAGCGCCGCGCCGGCCTTGACCGTATATCTGACCACGTTATTATGCTTTTTGAAAAAGCCGAGCACGGTCCCGGTAAACAGGCCGACCGCGAGGAACGGCAGCACAAAGCCCAGCGTATACACGCCGATGAGCGCGAAGCCAGCAGACGACGAGCCGGACGAGCCCGCCATCAGCAGCACGCTGCCCAACGTCGGCCCCACGCATGGTGTCCACGCAAAGCTGAACGTAAAGCCCAGCACGAGCGCCAGCAGCGGATTCATGGCAAAGCGCTCCAGCTTGAGCGGGAGACGGTGCTCCCGCTCGATCGCAGCCGATTGTCCGAACACACCAAACTGGTAAAGGCCGAATGCGATCATGATGATACCGCTGATGCGGGCAAACCACACGCGGTTGTCGCTGAAAAAGCGGCCGAGCGCTGAAAAGCCCATGCCCAGCATCAAAAAAGTGAAGCTGACGCCGATAACAAAAAACAGCGTGTTCAGCATGACCCTGCCGCGCGGATACCGAATCGTCCCGTCTTCGTCGACCGTTTTCGCACCGCCCGCCAGATAGCCGATATACAGCGGCACAAGCGGGAGCACACAGGGGGAGAAAAAGCTTAAGAGGCCCTGCACAAATACGGTCAGCACAGGCACGCTGGTTTCAACTGAAAATCCCATGGAGTTCTCCTTATCACGTTAGAAATCGGTTAGGCGAGCGCGGCGAACAGGTCGTTAAACGCTTCGCTCATCGTCGGATGCGTATAGATCGCGTCGCGCAGCACTGTATAGGGCAAATCCGCGTCCATCGCCAGTTTGATTTGGTTAATCATTTCATACGACTCGACACAAAACAGGTGCGCGCCCAAAATATGTCCGGTCTCTGCGTCTACCACTGCTTTGAGCAGACCATCCGGCTTGCGCAGCACCTGCGATTTGGGGATCGCCGCCACAGGCAGCCGCGCAATCTTTACCGTGTAGCCCTGCTTCACCGCCTCGGCTTCGCTAAGGCCTACGCGGGAGAACGGCGGGTCGAGAAACACGCTGTACGGCACCGCGCCGCGGTTTTCCGTTGTGCGCGCGCCGTCCCCAAGAACGGCAGACGCTACAATACGGCTGTCATCCAGCGAGATGTATGTAAACTGCAGCCCGCCGGCCACATCACCCATTGCGAAGATATGCGGCACAGAGGTGCGCAAATGCTCGTCGACCTTTACCGCGCCGCGTTCGGTCAGCTCTATGCCCGCTGCTTCGGGATACAGACCGCTGAGCTCGGGACGGCGGCCTGTCGCGATCAGGATGGCTTCCGCTTCCAGTCGTTCCTCGCCAGCCGGGGTATCCAGCAAAATATCGGCATGGCCGCCCGCGTCGCGCACCGATTTGGTCTTCGTCCCCCGCAGCACGCGCACGCCGCGCTTTTCCAGGCTTTCCAAAACCGCCTCAGCAATTTCCGTGTCCTCGCGCGGCAGGAACGCATCGCCGTCCTGCACCACGGTCACCTTTGATCCGAAATTGCAAAAGATCGAGGCAAATTCCATCCCAATATACCCACCGCCTAGGATCATAAGACGTTTTGGAAGCTCATCCAGTTCCATCATCTGTTCGCTGGTGTAGGAATATCTGCTGTCTAGCAGGCCATCGATCGGCGGGATGAACGGGCGCGCGCCCGTATTGATGAAAATACGTTCACCATACAGTTCTTCGCTCTGGCCATCTGGCAGGTCGAGCCGAACCGTATGCGCGCCGGTGAATGACGCGGCGCCCACCAGAACCGCTACGCCCGCGGCTTCCATCTTTGCATAGTTCTTCTGGCGGAGCGACGCGGTCAGTTCGCGCTTTCGTTCGACCGCCTCCCGATAGCGCTCCGCGCGCGCATCAAAACCGCCGCCCATATCATCCGACAGCCGCGCGCTGTTTTCAAGCGACTTTGTCGGGATGCAGGCCACATTGATACATGTACCGCCGAACATCCTGTCCGACCGCTCCAGCAACGCGACCGACTGCCCCTCTTTGGACAGCTTGGCTGCGAGCGTTTTGCCGCCCTTGCCAAACCCGATGACGATGTTGTCAAACCGCTTCATATGTTATCCTTCTTTCTTGGCTGCATGGAAGATGCGCTTGTCCAACTCCGCGATCGTCCTCTGCCTGAGGCGTTCGCGGCACAGGCGGTCAAGATCTCCGAACACGTCGTCCATCAGGCCTGCCATGCCGGAAGCGATCAGGCATTTCATATCGCTGTCGCCGCTGTGCCAGGAGGATGAGACAAACTGCACATCAAGCGCCTCCGCAATATCTGCGAGCGAAACGGCGGCGGCATCGCCGGAAAATCGGTAGCCGCCCTCGCTTCCCTCTTTCGTTTCGATAAAGCCCGCTTTTTTCAGTTTCGCCATCACCTTGCGCACACGCGCTGGATTTGTGCAGATATTTTCAGCCAGCGCGTCGCTCGACTGTACACATGCCTTATGGTTTAAAAAAACCAGAGCGTGTACTGCAACGCAAAAATCGCTGTTCATTCTGCCGTTTCCTCCTGCTCAATCAAATATTCCTCGATAAAGAATGCGGCGTTTGCACCATCCGCCGTCGCGGTCACAATCTGCCGCACGGCCTTGGTACGTGCGTCACCCACTGCAAATACGCCGGGCACGCTGGTGCGCGTGGTCTCGTCCGCGATCAGATAGCCCGCCTCATCAGTCTCGACCTGTTCCCGGTACAGCTTGGTATCCGGCACGCGGCCGATAGCAACGAACACACCGTCGCACGCGAGTTCAGAGGTTTCTCCCGTCTGTACATTTGCGAGCCGGACGCCGACCACCTTTTTTTCATGCAGGATCTCCTCAATGCGGCTATTCCAGATGATCTCCACACCGCTCTCTTCAAGCGCTTTCATATAAACCTTGGAAGCGCGCAGCGCATCGCGGCGGTGTACCAGATAGACCTTCTTGCAAATATTTGCAAGATGCAGCGCATCGGCGACCGCGGTATTACCGCCGCCGGACACGACCACTGTCTTTCCACGGTACATCATTCCGTCGCACGTCGCGCAGTACGCCACACCGCGTCCGCGAAGCTGCTTTTCCTCCGGCAGACCGAGTTCGCGCGGATACGCGCCGGTCGCCAGCACGACCGTGCGGGCTTCAAAGGCGCCGCCGCCCGTCTCGATGCGCTTGACCGCGCCCCGCAGGTCGACCGAAGTCACTTCCTCGAGCTCGGTGCGCACGCCAAAGCGTTCCGCACCTTTTTTCATTTTCTCGCCCAGCTCAAAGCCGTCCACGCCATCCTCAAAACCGGGGTAGTTATCGATCTGCTCGGTGGTCGCCATCTGCCCGCCGGCAGACAGTTTTTCCAGCACGACCACGCGCAGGCCGCTGCGGGCGCAGTACAGCGCTGCCGTATAGCCGCCCGGTCCGCCGCCGATCACCGCGACATCATAAACCTGCTCGCTCATATTATTGCCTCCCCAATTACGAAATGCCCTGTTGCTCGAGCCACGCTGTAAGCTGTCCTTTGCCCTCAGTCGCGATGATCGGCTCACTCGCCTTTCCGCTCTGGAACAAAATCAGCGTCGGAATGGTATCGACCTGGAACTGCTCAGCAAGCTCCGGCTGCTCGTCAATATTGATCTTTCCGATCTGGAGCTTGCCTTCATACGCCTCGGCCGCCCAGTCGATCACCGGCCCCAACCGGCGGCAGTAGCCGCACCACGGTGCCCAGAAGTCCACCAGAACAGGCGTTGCGGATTGCAGAACCTCTTGTGCAAAGTTTTCCTTGGTGATGTTTAAAATGTTCATAATAAAAGTGCTCCTTTCAAGCTTAAAACAATTATTCGGTTACGGTGTCATACGGCCAATCGATGATGCCGCCGAAATCAAAGACGTTTTGATAGCCCATATCGACCAGCTTATCGGATGCGTCCTTGCTGCGCCTGCCAGAACGGCAGTAAACGAGCAGCTTAGCATCTTTGTCAGGCAGCGCCTCGGGCGGTTCGGTCGAAATCGTCTCATTCGGCACAAGGATCGCATCCTGCACATGGCCCTCCCGGTATTCTTCTTCGGTGCGGACGTCTACGATGGTCACGCCGCCCTCATCCATCATCTTTTTGGCTTCCTCTGCTGTGATTTTATGATAGGCTTTATTCATGGTATCCTGCTTTTCCTCCGTTCCGCTCTGCTGCATCCCATCCGTCTGCGGTTTCGCCTGCGTTGGCGCCGCGCCGCAACCACTTAAAACCGCGAGCATCGCCGCCATTGCGGCGGCCGCTTTCCATGAGTTCATGTTGGCGCTCCAATCTGTAATTCTTTTTGTTTCAGTTTGTACTGTAATCATAACATGAACAGTTTATGCTGTCAACACCTTTTTGCTATATTTTTTGCAGCCCGTCCGATTCTATACGAAAAAGCCCGCCTGGCAGAAAGCCGGCGGGCAAAATAACAAAACAAGCTGATATCCAAAAGGATATCAGCTTATCATGGAGGTACCACCCAGAATCGAACTGGGGATCAGGGAGTTGCAGTCCCATGCCTTACCGCTTGGCTATG
>NZ_JAXEOA010000008.1:0-2911 GCF_034098985.1 Agathobaculum sp.
AACCGCGCCCCTCTCGGTGACAGCTTATTTATAATATCACATCCGCTTAGCTTTGTCAACATCTTTTTTCGATTTTTTCTCGCCTTAAGTTGTCTCCATCGCTTCGCTTCGTGTTCCGCCGCCCGAAAGCAGCTTAATTAGATTACCATAGGATTCCCTCCTTGTCAACAGGGTTTTGCATTTTTTCTGGAATTTTCTCATTCTTCCGGAACCTGCCTTTGTCTGACCCCGTTATTTATGGTATAATACCCCTATTCCAGCCCGTTATTCACACAGAGGAGGAAACCATTTTGAAACGCCTGATTTTGGCACTGGGTCTTGTGCTTGCACTCCCGGCAGCTGCGTCTGCCGTTCCCGCCGCGCCCGCTTCCGCCGGCGGACAGACCGTTTATATCAGCACCACCGAAGCGGATACAACCGGTACGCGTGCCGACCCTACTATATATAATATTGAGGGCAAGACCTATTTTAAGCTGCGCGACCTCGGACGCCTGCTTGATTTCGGTGTCACTTACGACGCGTCCGACAAATCCGTTCATATCCTGCCGGACAAGCCCTACACTCCAACCGCAAACGAAAGCACAACAAATACTGCCACCGAACGCGCTGAAGCCGTCCCCACCAAACAAACCTTGTACTTAAACGACAAACGCATCACGCCTGCCGTGTACAACATCAAGGGCAACAACTATCTCGGTCTGCGCGAGCTTGGTGAGCTGGTTGATTTTGGCGTTGCCTATAACTACGACACCCGGCGTATCACTGTTTACGGCGCCTATCCATACGCTTCAGAAACCTCCTGGTCCGCCGCTATGAACGATCTTGCCATCAATCTTAGCGTGCTGCCCGCAGCCTCCTATCCGGCGGCTGCGGAACGCCACGCCCCGGCCGTCACCGGTGAAAAGGCCGCAGGCTGGCGCGAACTGGTCAGCACGCTGCGCGCCGTCAAATCGGCGCCGCCGTTCACCGAGGGTCCCAACATGCTATACCGCGCCAACCTATACTGGGCGGATCGTCTGACCGCCGCGATGACCCATTCCGCCGTTTCCACTACACCGCGGCTGGATGGCAAGCTTGCCGGCCTTGCCGACGCCGATCTGTTCGATAACCCGGACAAAACCGCATTGGAGCAGGACTTCACCGCTCTGTCGGCTGCATATCTTGGCACTTCTCCCAAAAGCGCATCGGATGTTGCCGTGACAAACGGCTTTTCCAAAGACGCGCGCGCACGCTTTTCGCTAGCGGACGAATACGCCGCCGCGCACGGTGCAGCAGACGGCGAACTTGCCGCCGCAAAACAGCATTTTTCCGCCGATATGGCCGCCCTGTCCGCACTGTCCACCGACCGGGAACGCGTTTCCAGGATAGCTTACCTGCTGAAATCCAATTTCCGCGCGGGCGGCGGGGCGTTTTGGACGGCCGCATGGCAGTCGGGCGCTGCTATGGACAGCTTTTCCTTTGCCTGCGCCGCCGACTGGATGTTCTGGGAGGCAGGCATCCCCTCTTTTATCGCCCGCAGCTATAACAAGGCGTGGAACGTTGTATACGTTGATCAAACCTGGTCGGTATTTGAAGCGTCCAAGGGCGACACACTGTATTCCCTGGAGGCCTATCTGCCCGACGACACCCACCCCGGCTCGACCATACTGCTGACGCAGGTAATGCGTCCGGGTTCCTCCTACGCGGACAGCAAGTCCTCGCCGGTTGACCGGTACTTCACCTATCATCCCATCGCCGGCGCATCAGTCGCCACCGCGGAACAAATGCGCGCCTATATCAAGGCGGTCAACCCAGAGGTCGCCCAATCGGTGCTGGATATGATCCCTTATTACCTGTCTGAGGGAGAGGCCGAGGGCATACGCGGCGATCTGGCGTTCGCGCAGTCGTGTCTGGAGACCGGCAACTTCCGCTTTGAGGGCAGCGCGGTCACACTCGAGCAAAATAACTTCTGCGGTCTAGGCGTGACCTCCAACGGCATGACGGGCGCGGCGTTCGATACCCCCCAGCTCGGCATCCGCGCGCAGATCCAGCATCTGAAAGCCTATGCCAGCCGCCAGCCCCTGAAAAACGAGTGCATCGACCCGCGCTTTTCCCTTGTCACACGGGGCTGCGCAGAATATCTCGAGCATTTGGGCATGCAGGAAAATCCAAAGGGATACGGCTGGGCGGCCGGTGCGGACTATGGCGTGAAAATTTTGAACATTTTGGATTATATTTTATCCTATCCCGCGGCATAATACTGCCGAGGTGATTTTCCAATGGACCACTACCATAATCTGACCGAGATGCTCGCGCTCAACAATGCGGCGCACGCATACTTTGACGATCTGCCCGATTATGTGCGCGACATGATCGTCACACGCGGCAGCAATCTGCACTCCTGCGAGGAGCTGCAAGGCTATGCCGAAAAGCTGCTGCGCGGCGATGATTGATCCCCCGCTTATCCACCCCCACAAAGGAACAGGCCGCCCCGAAAGGCGGCCTGTTCCTTTGTTTTCTCAGAAATCCTTTATATCCAGGCTGTTTCAGCGCACGAACAGCCGCCCAGTGCTTTTTACGCAGAAAAAGGCCGCGGATCTCTCCGCGGCCTTCTCTAATATTTCACGCTGATATCCAACTGCCGGACGATCCGTTAGGCTTTCCGGATCGTCTTACAAATCGCAGGTGCTCCGGCCTGCTATCGTGGAAAATGGGAGGTTTCCGAAACGGCAATCGGGTCAGGTGGTGAAATCATGCTTACTTGGCAGCCTGCGCAGCCTTGACCGCGTCAATCATCATCGGAACGACCTTGAACAGGTCGCCGCAGATGCCGTAGTCCGCCACGTCGAAAATCGGCGCGCCGTCGTTCTTGTTCACGGCGATGATGCACTCCGAATCCTGCATGCCGGCCTTGTGCTGGATCGCGCCCGAA
>NZ_JAXEOA010000009.1:0-37251 GCF_034098985.1 Agathobaculum sp.
TTCGGGCGCGATCCAGCACAAGGCCGGCATGCAGGATTCGGAGTGCATCATCGCCGTGAACAAGAACGACGGCGCGCCGATTTTCGACGTGGCGGACTACGGCATCTGCGGCGACCTGTTCAAGGTCGTTCCGATGATGATCGACGCGGTCAAGGCTGCGCAGGCTGCCAAGTAAGCAAAATAAAAACTCCCATCCACTGGATGGGAGTTTTTTTGTGCGCAAATAGAAAACAGCGGCTGTCAGGCCGCTGTTTTCGTTTGCTCGTCCAAAAGGGTTTGCAGTTCGTCGGTCATGGGCGCCGACATGACATCGGAAATATCCATCTGCACCTCGAAATAGGTAATTTTCATCTGCACTGTAATGCCGGTGTCGTTCGCAAGGAAGACCACATCGCCGATCTGGCAGCGGTACGGCGCGTTTGCGAGCGCCTGCACGACGGCCTTGGCGTTTTCATAGTTGAGCGCTGAGAATTTTATGGAAGCCGGACGGCGGACAAACTGTGTCGAAATGTCGGCCTCGTCAAAATTCACCGTATAGCTGGTACCGTCCAACGCCTGATGGAGGAAATTCAGCAGCGCGGGCTGGTTGTCGTATTCGGGCACGCCGACAGCCTGCTCCTGCTTGGCGGCATTGTCCAGTTCTTCCTGCATATTTTCCATCTGCGCCTTGCGCGCCTGCGTGATGATAAGTTCGGTCTCTGCGGTGATCTGCTCGCTTTGCAGCGCGGAAAGCTGCTCGGTGACCGGCACCTGGATCAGCATATAATAGGCCAATCCGACCAGCATCAGCGCAAGGATCAGCAGCAGCACTTTTTCACGCGTGGTAAAGCTGCGGTACATCATGAGGCTTCGCCTCCTTCCACTTGCCCGCCGCCCTCTTCTGCAGCGGGAGGCGTGGCGCCCTCGGGACGATTGAGTGTGACCGTCATCGAGACCGCGCCGTAATCCAGGATAGAGGAGGCCGCCGTGACGGTTACAGCGCTGACCTCTTCACGCGCCCGCAGGCGCGTTTCGATAGCGGAGGCGTCTTTCAGGGAGAGGCGGTTAAGGTCAAAAACCACCTGATTATCCGTGACCGAGAAGCCGCGCAGGTTGGCGGTGGGCAGCACATCCTGCTCGAGCAGAGAGAAGATCACCAAACGGTTGGGGATCGACCGTTCCTCATCGGTCATCCAGCCGGCCGTATAGCGGGCGTATTCGGTGAGCAGCTCGTCATAGCCGGCCGTATCCTGGCTCAGCGCGTCGATCTGCTGGCGGAGTTCCGCTACCTTGCCCTGTGCGGCGGCTACCGCCACCAGACGGTCGACAACCGCGAACTTGGCAAACAGCCCGATGAGCACGGCGCACACGATTGCGAGCGGCAGGATGCGGCTGGGGCTGTTCGCCGTCCGTTCGCGCATGGCGAGGTTTAAATAGGATTTGGAAGGGTAGCGTGTCTTTTTGTTCATGTTCACCGTCCCCCTTCCTGCTGCGTGGCGCCGATGGCGGCGGCGCAGGCGAGCGCGAGGCTTTCATCCGCGCCGATGGGGGGCAGGAGCGCGGCCATGCTGACAAGCGGCAGGTCGATCGACGTGCCGATCGCCTCGACCAGCGGGGCGATATTCGCACCGCCGCCGCAGTAGTACACCTGCTGCAAATTATGGTCGCGGTGCTCGTAGGCGTGGAAATTGAGCGCCTTCATTACCTCGAGCGCAATCGCGTTATACACGGACTGGCAGGCCTCGAGCTCGAGCGCATCCTCATAATTGGATTCCTTGTAGGTGTGGGCGACGTGCACGTCCACGTCGCGGGACTCGGCGATGGCGAGGTCAAGCAGTGAACAGCTGTGGTCGATCATTTTGATCATCTCGATGCGCCGCCCGTGATATAGGAACATGCGCGTGGCGGCGTGGCCGATATCGAGCAGGCAGAATTCACGCTCAGGCTCGCCTTCCGCGCGCGGGTGCGCGAGCTTGTAGGCGTAAAGCAGGTTGCTCCACGCCATTTCCTGCGGCAGCGCGATGGACAGGCGGAAGCCGGCCCGGCGCAGCATGTCGCGGTATTCCTCAATGGTTTCTTTTAAAACAGCGGCGGCGGTCAGCTCCAACTGGGCGGGCTCGTTATCCCCGCCTTCGATTTGGCCGACAACCGCGTAGTCATAAAAGTATTTGTCCTTTTCCCGCGCGATATAGTCCCGGAACTCGTAGGGCAGATTGATATCAAGCTGTTCTGCGGTCATGGCGGGCATGGTCAGCGGACGGCAGAACACCGCTTGTTCGGGCAGGATCAGCGCGGCATGGCGGCCGGGGATGCGGTTTTCGTGCTTCATCTGGCGCAAAAATTCGCTCATCGACGCGGGCGACAGCATACGGCCGTCGGTCATCATATTTTCGGGCAGCTCACGCACAGCCATCCGGTGCACTTGGCCATACGAACATACGGCCATTTTGACCGTGTGTTCCCCAATATCAATGCCGATATATTGTTTGGACATAGGACAATTTCCTTTCGGGGGATCAAAACAATCCCAGATACCATGTGAGGAACGCATCCCCAAACAGCAAAACAGGCCACGCGGCAAGCGCGAGCGACGGGCCGAACGGGAACGCGCGGGGATTTTCCGCGTCCTTGCCGCGCACGCCGGGCAGCAGCGCGAAAACAAGGCCGATGCAGCAGGCGAGGATGAGCAGCATGAGGCCGCGCGCCGCGCCGGTGTACAAGCCGAGAACAAACAGCAGCTTGAGGTCGCCGCCACCCATGGATTCGCGCCCCAACACGCGGTCGGCCAACATGACGAGCGCGAGCATGGGCACGAAAAGCGAAAGCCCGCCGATAAGGCCGTGCAGCAGCGTTTTGCCAGGCTGCGCGCCAAACAGCGCGAAAGCGGCGAAATTCGCCGCCGCGAGCAGGGGAAAGCGGTTCGGGATGACACAGCTATCGAGGTCAACCAGCGACAGCACGAAAAGCAGAAACCCGAGAATGCACAGACGGAGCGTTTCGGGTGTAAACCCAAAGCGCAGCGCGAGAGAAACAAAAACCAGCGCGCACAGGGTTTCGGCGAGGGGATAACGGGGCGAGATCTTTTCGCCGCAGTAGCGGCAGCGGCCGCGCAGAAAGAGGAAGCTGGCAAGCGGCACGAGGTCGGCCGCGGACAGCGGGTGCCCGCACGTCGCGCAGTGCGACCGGCCTTTGGCAACGCTTTCACCGTTTACGATGCGCCACGCCCAAGCGTTCCCAAAGGAGCCGAATACAAGGCCGAGCACGGCGGTGAGGAACAGCAGGTAAGCAGTCAAGGCAGCGGACAGGTCAAACATCGGGCTTGACCCAGGAAAATTCAATGGGCTGACCCTTTGAAGCCGGAACAGATAGAATCAAATATGAGCCTTTGGCGTGGGAGGCGTTTTCCTTATCGTCTCCCTGCGCGGTATAGGCACTTTCGCGCGCTTCAGGGGAATCGGGCTGCAAGGTGCTGTCCGACAGGAACACATAGCGGCTGTCGCCGCCCTCGGCAGGATACCGGAGCAGGGTGCCGTCGGATTCGAGCTGTCCGGCACTCTGCAGGATGCCAATATAGGAATGCAGCATATTTTCGCTTGCCTCATCCATGCGCAGTCCAGCGCGGTTGATCTGACTGTGATACACAGGGATCGCGATCGCCGCGAGGATGGCGATAAGCGCAACGACAGTCAGCAATTCCGCGAGCGTAAAGCCTTTTTTCTTTCGCATAGGACCTCTTCCTTTAAGTAGACAGATTAACGCCATGCACAAGCCGTCCGCGCGGGACGGCTTGTGCCCGGCGTTAAGGCCGGGGGTAATTTGTGGCTATTTTTCAGCTTAGAGTACCATGGCCATTGGCATCAAAGGTAATGGTATATACTGCGCCATCAGCGGAAGTATTAACAGTGAACTCATGATTGGCACTTTCGTGGATGTAATACTTGCTATTCGCGCCCTCATCCAGCAGATATTGAGCATGTGCCATAGACAGAGCAGCGCGCTTGTTGGCCTCGGATACCTGTGTTCTAGCATTATTTAGCTGCGCCGAGAACACCGGAATCGCGATCGCCACCAGAATGGCGATAATCGCCACCACGATGAGCAGCTCTGCGAGCGTGAAGCCCTTTTTGCTGCGCTTTGCGCAAAGTTTTGCAAACATAAAAAATTCCTCCTAAAATTTATCTGTTTTTTCTCTATTTCATCACGGCCGCCAAAGCGCCCGATAGAAACCATTGCTTACATGCCGCCGTACATTTCGAACATCGGCATGTAGAAGCCGAACACGACCATCACGACGCCGATCGCCATGAGCACGATGATGGTCGGCTCCAGCATGGCGAGGATGCGCGAGGTGGAAACCTGCACCTCATTGTCAAAAAAGTCTCCGATGATGGAAAGCGTGTTTTCCAGCGAGCCGGTCTGCTCGCCAACGCCCGCCATCTCAGTGAGCAGATTGTCAAACCACGGGCTGCGGCGCATACAGTCGCCCAGCGGCGCGCCCTCCTCGATGCCCGAGACCATGTCGCGTACCTCGAGGCCGAGCACATAGTTGTTCATCACCTTGGCGGTGATCGTCAGCGCGCGCGTGATCGGCATGCCCGCGCCCAGCAGGGTGGACATGGTGCCGGCGAACTGGCTCGCGCCGTTCATGCGCTCAATGCGCCCGAACAGCGGCAGCTTCAGCCGTAGGGTCGCAAAATACTTCATGCCCGCAGGCGTTTTGCTCCACAGCAGCAGCGCGAACACCGCCGCCGCGATTATGCCGAGGATGACGAGCCAATACCGCACCATAAAATCGGATATCCCGATGATGATGCGCGTCGGCAGCGGCAGCTCCATCTCCATGGACGAGAACATATCCACAAAAACGGGGATGACGCGGATCATGATGACCGCGACGACGATAATGGAAATGACCACCAGAAACGCCGGATAGATCAGCGCGCTAGTCACCTTAGCGCTGGTTTTGGCCGATTTGTCGAAATAAGTATGCAGCGTGCGGAACGCGTCGTCCAGCGTGCCCGATTCCTCGCCCGCGCGGACGGTCTCGATAAAAGTAGGCGGCAGGCCTTTGCCCTTGTTTTCAAAGCTGTCCGCCAGCGAATTGCCCGCCGCAACGTCTCCCGCGACGGATTTCAGGATGCCGCGCAGCGCCTTGTCCGCCGTCTGCTCGGCCACCAGTTCGACCGTGCGCACCGTCGGCAGACCGGCGCCCAGGATGATCGCGAATTGGCTGCAAATGAGCGCGAGCTGTTTGCTCGAAATGCGGGGCGTGGAAAACAGGTCCTTCGCGCCGCTCCCCTTGACCTCGCTGATGGAAATGACGATCGGGCACGTCTGCTTGATGCGGGCGACCGCGTCAAACTCGTCGTACGCCTCGATCACGCCGGATACGACCGAGCCCGAGGGCGACTGCGCCTTGTATTGAAAGGTCGTCGTGTGCGGTCACCTCCTTATCTAAAACAGTGTATGCTTGCGGACATATTCCGGGTCGTGCGCGTTGTCCCGCGCGGTGTCGCCCGAAATCAGCTTATCCTTAAACATGCGGATGAGCCGGTTGTCCATCGTGATGCTGCCCTCCTCCGCCGAGGTGGCGAGCGCGTTTGCGATCTGCGGGGTCTTGCCCTCGCGGATGAGGTTGCGGATGGCCGGGGTGACCATCATAAGCTCGCACGCGGCGACGCGCCCGGCGCCGCCCCTGCGGGGCAGGAGCTGCTGGCTGAGAACGGCTTGCAGCGTCATCGAAAGCTGCATGCGCACCTGCTTCTGCCGCCCCGCCGGGAACACCTCGACGATGCGGTCCACCGCGTCCGCCGCCGAGCCGGTGTGCAGCGTGGCGAACACCAGATGCCCGGTCTCCGCCGCGGTCAGCGCGGTCTCGATGGTGTCAAGGTCGCGCATTTCACCGATGAGGATCACGTCCGGGTCCTCGCGCAGGATGGCGCGCAGTCCATCCGAATAGGAGGCGGTGTCGCGGCCGATCTCGCGCTGGTTGATGACGCAGCGGTCGGGCGTGTAGAGGTATTCGATCGGGTCTTCCAGTGTGATGATATGGTCGTCCCGCGTGTGGTTGATCTCATCGAGGATGGCGGCGAGCGTGGTCGATTTGCCCGAGCCGGTCTCGCCGGTCACAAGCACGATGCCGCGCTGCAGCCTAGGGAAACCCTGCACCGCTTCGGGAAGCCCGAGGGAAGAAAGCAGGGGGATGCGGTCGCTCAGAATACGGATGGCCGCCGAAGCGTGTCCCTGCTGGCGGAACAGGTTGATACGCACGCGTGTCCCGTCCGGAAAGGACTGGGCGGCGTCGATTTCGCCCACAGCGCCGAGCGGCACGGCGGAAAGCTCGCGCGCGAGCGCTTCGCAGTCCTCGTGGGTCAGGCGGTATGCGTCGAGGTCGCGCAGCTTGCCGTCCACGCGCAGGCGCACGGGTAGACCGCAGACAATATGGATATCGCTCGCGCCGGCCTCGGCGGCGGCGGAAACGATGGAAGCAATATTTTGCATAAGCGTCAGTCCTCGCTTGAATGGATGGTGCGGTACGCCTCTTCCGCAGTGGTCACGCCCTGCAAGACCAGCTCGCGGCAGCCGTCCCGCAGCGAGCGGAATCCGCTCTGGCGCACGGCGGCGTACAGCTGGTCGCGCGGGGCGCGCGCTGCAATCAGCTCGCGCAGCGCATGGTCGACCGTCAGGATCTCAAACACGCCGATGCGCCCGCGGTAGCCGGTGTGGAAGCACATCGGGCAGCCCTCGCCCTTATAGAAGGTCTGCTCGCCCGAAAGGCCGAGGGCGGCAAGCTCGTCGCCGTCCGGCGTATAGGCTTTTTTGCAGTGCGGGCAAACGCGGCGCACTAAGCGCTGCGCGATCACGCCGCGCACTGCGCCCGCGATCAGGTAAGGCTCAACGCCGATGTCGTATAGGCGGTCGATAGTGGAAACGGAATCGCCCGTGTGAATGGTCGACAAAACGAGGTGGCCGGTAATGGCCGCGCGCATGGCGATCTCGGCGGTCTCGCCGTCGCGTATCTCGCCGACCGCGATGATGTCCGGATCCTGCCGCAGGATGGCGCGCAGGCCGCCCGCAAAGGTCAGGCCGGTTTTTTCATTAATCTGCACCTGGTTTACACCGTCGAGGTTGTATTCGACCGGGTCTTCGAGCGTTACCAGATTGACCTGCTCGGTGTTGAGGCCACGGATCATGGTGTACATCGTGGAGGATTTGCCCGACCCGGTCGGTCCGGCGATCAGCACCACGCCGCTTGGGTTCTGCAGCAGGCGGTCGTAGGCCGCGAGCGTTTCGCCCGTCAGCCCGAGCTGCTGTTTGTCGAGCAGGCCGTTTGCCTTGTCGAGCAGGCGGATGACGATTTTTTCACCGTAGATCGTGGGCAGGGTGGACAGGCGCAGGTCGATATCCGCGCTTTTGATGCGCACAGCGGCGCGTCCGTCCTGCGGCACCTTGCGTTCGGAGATATCCAGTCCGCCCATGACCTTGAGCCGCGAGATGACTGAAGCCTGCAATTCGCGCGGCACGGTCAGGATATTGCGCAGCAGGCCGTCGATGCGCATGCGCACCTGCATTTCGTTTTCGCGCGGCTCGAGATGGATGTCACTCGCGCGTTCGGTCGCCGCGCGCTCGATGATGGAATTGACCAGCCGCACGGTGGGTGCGGCCGGTGCGTCCTCCACCCCGACTGGGGACGCGATCGCGTCCTCGCTTTGGCGGTGCGGCTCGCGCTTCATCTCCTCGTTGGCGCGGGCGGCGCCCTCGTTGCCGTAAAGCGTCATGACTGCGCGGTCGACCGCGTCGGCGGTGGCGATCATCGGAATGACGCGCTTGCGCGTCGCCGTGCGCACTTCCTTGAGCGCGACGAAGTTGAGCGGGTCAGCCATGGCGAGATAGAGCGCGTCGCGCTCCACACGGACGGGCACGACCTGGTATTTCTTCGCGATGGTTTTGGGCAGCACGGTCGCCATTTCGGAGCCGGGCGGCTGGGCGGCAAGATCGATAAATTCCACGCCGAGCTGCATCTCGAGCGCTTCGATGAGCTGCCGCTCGCCGATAAAGCCATATTTGGTGAGCACCGAGCCCAGACGCTCGCCGGTCTTCTTCTGCATATGAAGCGCCTGCGCGAGCTGTTCCTGCGTGATCAGGCCGTTGGAGACCAACAGGTCGCCGAGACGCATATAGGCCATGCTGTTTACCCCTCCCCTCTGTGCCGCGGCGGATGGAGGCTGTGAGAAAAAAAGCCGTGCCGCGAATAGAGAAAAACTCCGTGCGGTCGGCAAACGAGAGCAGCCACCGGTGCTTGCGGTTACATATTTTCTTTATTTTATCATAAGCAGTGGGGGGACGCAAGCAATCGCGACGAAAATTGTAGGCGCTTTTTTCGCCCCCCACTGTTAATTTACAAAAAAACATGATATGATAAGGAAAAATACGGGTTGTAGGGCGTAACCTACCCTTAAACTGGGAAATTGCGCCTGCAAAACGGAAAGGGGGTACCATCTTGCGGGGAATTTGGCGCAAAGCCAGACGTGCGGCGGGCTTCACGCTGGCGGAGGTCGTTGCGGTGCTGGCGATCGCGGGCATTCTGCTTGGCATCGCAATCCCGACTGCGGTTACATTGCAGAAGGATATGCGGCTGGCCAAGCTGGACGCGGCGGCGCGATCTGTTTTTATCGCTGCACAAAACCGCTTGACCGCGCTTCGATCCGCCGACGGGCTGGACGCGGTGCAGGCTGGAAACAGCGCGCTTGTGGATGGATACCCTGATTTGGTATATGCGGAAAACCCCGGCGGGGATCAGAAGCTGTTTGACACCGTGCTGCCTAAGAACGCAGTGGATGAGAAGCTGATCCAAAACGGACATGTCGTGATTGAATATGAACCGCTCAGCGGCAGCGTTTACAGTGTGTTCTACGCTGAACGCGGAGAGGATTTTGCGTATGCCGCAGACCTGCCGCGCGACGACCGTCCGGCGCGGCGTGATGCGATGCTGGGCTATTACGGCGGCGACGCCGTGACGCTGCCGGGTACGGAAACCATTTTGGAGCCAAGCGTCGAGCTGGTGAACGGGGAAGAGCTGGCGCTCGAGATCGACAACAGCGGGATCACCGATCTGTCCTATATCACGGAGGTGCTGCCAAACCTCACGTATCATGTGTCATTGGCGCCGGCGGACAAACCGGAGCAGACGGTGGAGATCAGGGCGGAATATCTGGAGGAAACGGACGTTGGTTGCCGCGTCGTGCTGGACAGCATCACGGGCAGCCGCCATTTTGCGGACGTTGTGCGCGGAGCGGACGGCAAGCCGGAAATCGAGCCGGGCGCGGATATTATCGTTTCCCTGACCATTGATTTTAACAAAAGCGGCGTGATTGCCAAGCCATATAAATGGTCCGGACGGACGAACAGCCTGTTTGCCTCGCGCGAGAAGGATGAAAGCACGAAACAGGAGACTGTCATCCTCACCAAGGGGCGGCATTTGCAGAATCTGGAGCCGACGGTCTCGGGAATCGGTACGTCGGGCGGTTATGCGGCGGTCAGAGCCAAGGTATCGAGCAAGATCGACTGGACCGTTTATCAGGAGAAGACCGTGACCGCGCCTGGCGGCGGGGCGGTCGGCGCGGGCGGGCAGATGGTGCCGCCGAAGGAACTCGCGAAGCAGGGCGGTTTTGTGCCCATCCAAAACGCGTCGCTCTCCAGCTTTGACGGCAATAATCAGGAGATCAAAAACCTGCGGGTCGAGCCGGTGGAAGACCGGGTGGTCAACGCGGGCCTGTTCGCGCAGTTCGGCAAAGCCGGAGCCGCGTCGGCGCTCAAGGATACCGTGTTGGTCAATCCCTATATTAAGGCAGGGCAGAGCGGGACGGCGGGCGCGCTTGCTGGCGTGGCGGAGAATACGTCGGTGGACAACTGCCGCGCTTATCTGGATACCGACGGCGTGGCAAACCTGAAAGCAAGCCCGGATAAGCCGCCTTATGGGGTGTTCGCCTCCGGCAGCACATTGGCAGGCGGACTGATGGGCAGCGTCAAAAAGTCGGATGACGCGGCGCAATCTTACCCCGTCACAAAGTCGTTCGCAGCGCTGCCCGCAGTAACCAGCGGAACGGTATCCGGCCGCGCCGGCGGATTTGCGGGAGAACTGGGCGCGGGAACGGCAGTCAGAGAGTGCTATGCGTCGGCAGGTACGGTTGCCGCGCACACGTCCGGCGGGTTTGCCGGCGCGGTGTCGGGGACGGTGAAGGAATGCTATGCGTCCGCGGCTGTACGCGCAAAATATGCTTATGGATTTTTTACGGGCGGCACGGGTTCGTTTGCCAATTGCTATGCCGCCGTTTCGTATCAGGACACTGCGGACGCAAACGACCCAATAGGCTTTGGCAACCGGGGCAATATAGGGTCGGCAACCGGGTGCTATTATGTGGTTGATATCATAAACGGACCCACACGCGCGGAAACCGATCCGGACGGAGTAAAGCCGATCGCTTACCGCACGCTCGGGGAAATGGATGCTTCGGTGTTCGGAAACGGCGGATGGAGCGCGAGCAACCGGGACACGACGCACCCTTATTTGATGACAACGTTTGATAAACTGCCTGAGGCGACGCAAAAGCAGATTGACGACAAGCTGTATTCTGCGGCGGTGTATCCGTTCCCGCGCCTGAAAACAGCCGAGCACTACGGCGATTGGCCGCTGCCCGCCAAAACGGGCGCGCTGCTGTACTATGAGCGCTATGCAGACGGCTCCTACGGAATCGAAGGCCTGCAAGCGGACGGCACGGCGTATCCAAACAGGACATTGCCGCTGCGGTCTGATAAGGCGGTCACAGCGGATGGCTACGCGGTGGCCGGGGAGTTTGGCGCATCGGTCAGGATCACGCTGGGCAAACAGGGCGAGCAAACGCTGAACAGGGATACGGCGCTTTCCGCGCTGCTGTCCGGCAGCTCGGCCTATCCGCTGACCGCGCCGCTCGTGCAGACAGACGCTTCGTTCGCAGACGGGTTTTACCAGTCGGTCGCGGTCGGGGGGAGCACGGTGTATTTGTGGTTTAATCCGCATTTTGCGCGCACAGTGCAAAAGGGCGAAAAGGTGCCCGCCGAACCGGAGAGAATCGCCGTGCGCACGGCGCGCCAGCTATCCGCGCTTGCCGCGCACAGCGAATACTGGGGCAAGCGGTTCACGCAGCAGCGCGATATCGACTTTTCGTCCTATACGTTCCTCAGCGGCCTTTCCACCAAGCAAACGCCGATCGGAACAGAAAAAACGGCGTTTTCCGGTGTTTATGACGGCAGCTGCCACACTATTACGGGGACGGGTATCGCGGCGGAAAGCGCGGTGTTCGCGGGATTGTTCGGATATTCGACCGGCACGCTGGAAAATATCGTTTTCCGCGCGGATGGCGCGGTAATCGAGGGCGGTATCTACGCGGCCGGCGCGCTTGCGGGATACAGTGCGGGCACGGTCCGCAACTGCGCGGCAGCGGGCTTCACCGTCCGGACGGACAGCAAGTTCGCGGGCGGCCTGATTGGACAGGCCGACGGCGGCACGGTAGAGGGGTCCAGCGCGGCAAACCGCGCGGTGCAGGCGTCCGGCTATGCGGGAGGGCTGATCGGCTGGTCGACCGGAACGCAGTTCACGAATAACTGCTATGCCACCGGCAGACTGTCGGGCATTGCGTCTCTTGGCGGCATGATCGGCGCGGTGGAATATGACGCCTCGCCGACGATTCAAAACTGCTATTCGGCCTGCACGGTCGAGAGTGGAGCGACGGTTTACGGCATCGGGCCAAAGGGCGTTTCTGACAGCTATTATTTGGCCGATACGGTGAAGCCCGCGGTGACGGAAGTCCCTGGTGCGGCAGGCCTGCGCTATGGGCAGTTGGAAATCCAAACGCTGCCGGGCATGGGCGCGGCGGCGCACACCTTTCCTTATGAGCGGAGCGGAAGCTATCCGTTTCCGGCGGTTGTGACAGACGGTGCGGGCGAGCGGGTGCACTACGGCGACTGGCCGGAGAAAACGGCGGCGTTCGGAGAGGTTGCGATTGGCGTCTGTGTCCGCACGGCGGTTGATTATAACAAACCAGAGACAACCTTCCAAATCTGGGGTACAGACGAGCAGGGAAACTGGTCGCAGGATGCTGTGGAGACGTTCACAGTCAACAAGGCGATCGACCGTGCGTTCTATGCTTGCACGGGCTCTGGAATGGCGGGGGTAGGCAGGTGGTATGTGTGGAACAGCAGTATGTCCGGACAAAGCGCCGCCCATTTAAACCAGGTTCAGAGCACAAATGAAATTGCGCTTAACGGATATGAGTTTTATATTGGAAATGATCTTTTTGTATCCGGAAAGACCATGTATTATTATAAGGAAAAACCGAATGGAGCAGGCAGTGGGGATACGCCTCCGCAAGGATGGGCATTCAGTATTTCAAATACAATTCCACCTCGGTTTGAGACCAATCAAAACTAAGAGAGGAAAGGCGCAATGAGAAACCTTCGCCGAAAACTGAAAAGCGAATCGGGTGCGTCGATCGTCATTGCGCTGATCTTCTTTCTGCTCTGCCTGACGGTGGGCGCGGTGGTGCTGACCGCCGCTTCTGCAAACGCCGGACGCGTCAAGCGCATCGAGGGCGAGCAGCAGGCCTATTTTGCCGTCCGATCGGCGGCGGAACTGCTCCGGGACGAGATCGAGGGCGTATCGTTTGACGCGCTGTACGAGAAGCAAGTGGGCGGTGAAAACGCGCCGGGACGGCTGGCGCAGCCACATTACACCCTCAAAGGGATGGATGCGGAGCAACTGCCCAGCTTATTCACGCTCATCGGGGACGACGCAAAAAACGTGTTTCAGGCGCGGTATGAGGGCGTTTCAGCGGAAGAACGCAGCGCCATATGGACGGTGGCCGCGCCCGACATGCCAAGGGTGACGGTGAAGTACCAAATGGACGAGACATATGGAATGACGCTCGCGCTTGACACCGAGGATACGCACCCCTACCACTCTCCCATGGCGCTCACGTTTGCCCCCATCCTGCGGCAGACCGATGAGGAACGCACGGTCAGCTGGACGACCACTTCACAGGGAACGGACGAGGCAGGCAACCCGGTAACCGAGACCATCCATCACGAAATGACCGTCCGCCACAGCGCGGTCACGGCCTCGTGGACGGCGGGGGAGATACGAAAGGGGCGGGCGGATGATGCTGAAGCGTAAGCTGAAAAGCCAAAAGGGCGAAACGCTGATCGAAGTGGTCGCCGCCATCCTGATCCTGTCGCTCGGCATGGCCGCGTTCGCCGGTATGGTGACTTATGCCGCGAGCGTCAACGGCATGGCCGCACGAAAAGACGACAGCTTTTATCAAAACGTCTCCCAGACGGAGCAGATGCAGGGCCATGCGGATACCGTTTCGGTCATGGTGGGCACGGATACCGTTAAAGACGTGCCGCGCGTGCAAAACGGAGCATTTTATGCCTATGCGCTCCCGGAAGAAGGCGGTGCGCCATGAAAATAAAACGCAAGATGCGTTCCCGCGCGGGCATGACGCTGGCCGAGCTGCTCGCGGCGGTCGCGGTGCTGGGCGTGCTGGGCGCGGGGCTGACGGCGGGCGTTCCCGCGGCGGCGCGCGTCTATCATGAGGCTACCGCGGACGCGGAGGCGTCCGTCCTGTTTTCCACCTTGTCCGCCGCTGTGGGCGACGAGCTGCGCTACGCGCGGAGCCCCAAGGCGGACGGCAGCTTCGACAGCGCGGTGTACGGCAAAGGCGTGTCGGTCGAGGCCGATGGGGACGGGCATTTGACCGTCGGCGGCGAGCCGCTCCTGGGCAGCCGCACCTACACCGGCAACTTGCAGGCGGATATCTCGGTTTCCTATGAAGACGGGCTGTTTACGGTGAACCTGTCCGTAAAGGAGGACGGCCGCGTGCGCAAGGAACAGGAACTGGTGATCCGCCCGGTTAATGAAGAATAAAAGAAAGGGCGCCGCTTACGCGGCGCCCTTTTGGCGTACTTAAATGAAAAACGGTTTTTTATGCTTCGGCGGCGGGCCGGAGCGCCAGTTTGCCGTCCGAAACATCGAGCGTGACGCGCGCCCCCGCCTTGGTTTCGCCGCGAAGCATGGACTCCGCCACCAAATCCTCGACCTCGCTTGTCACCGCGCGGCGCAGCGGCCGCGCGCCGTAGACAGGGTCGAACCCGGCTTTGGCGAGGTGCTTTTTGGCCTCGTCCGTCCAGTCCATCTCGATATCGCTCTCCCGCATGCGGGACGCGACCTGCCGCAGCATGCTGTCCGCGATTTGGGCGATCTCGTCCTCGGACAGGCGGTTAAAGACGATGATATCGTCAATGCGGTTCAAAAACTCGGGGCGGACGGCGGTTTTCAGCTCGCCCAGCACGTCTTCCTTGATCTGCTCGAACGTGCGCTCGGATTCGGACTTCTCGCCCGCGGTAAAGCCGAGCGTCTTGCGGCCCGCCCCCGTGATCTTCTGCGCGCCGATGTTCGAGGTCATGATGATGATGGTGTTCTTGAAATCGACGTGGCGGCCCTGCCCGTCGGTCAGTACGCCGTCCTCCAGAATCTGGAGCAGGATGTTGAACACGTCCGGGTGCGCTTTTTCGATCTCGTCAAACAGCACGACCGAATACGGATGCCGCCGCACCTTTTCAGAGAGCTGTCCGCCCTCGTCGTAGCCGACGTAGCCCGGAGGCGAGCCGATCATGCGCGAAACCGCGTGCTTTTCCATGTATTCCGACATATCGACGCGGATCATCGCGTTTTCATCGCCGAACATGGCCTCGGCCAGCGCCTTACTCAGCTCGGTCTTGCCCACGCCGGTGGGGCCGAGGAAAAGGAACGAGCCGATGGGGCGTTTCGGGTCGCGCAGGCCGACGCGCCCGCGCCGGATGGCCTTGGAGACCGCAGTGACGGCCTCGTTCTGGCCGACCACACGCGCGTGCAGCGTGTCCTCGAGGTGCAGCAGGCGCTCGCCCTCGTCTTCGGTCAGGCGGGAAACGGGCACGCCCGTCCAGCCCGAGATGACCGCGGCAATATCGGCCTCGGTGACCGCGCCGTGCGCCTTGGTCTGGCTGTCGGCCCACTCTTTTTTGCGCGCTTCAAGCGCTTCGCGTTTGTTTTTCTCCTCGTCACGCAGGCGCGCGGCGGTCTCATAGTCCTGCCCCTTGACCGCCTCTTCCTTGCGCGCCGCGAGGGACGCGATCTCGTCCTCAATCTCCTTGAGGTCGGGCGGGGCGGTGAGCGACGACAGGCGGACGCGCGAGCACGCCTCGTCGATGACGTCAATAGCCTTGTCGGGGAGCTGCCGGCCGGAAACATAGCGCACGGACAGCTTGACTGCGGCTTCGATGGCGTCGTCCGGGATGGACAGGCGGTGGTGCGCCTCGTAGCGGTCGCGCAGGCCTTTGAGGATCTCGACCGCGTCTTCCGGGCTGGGTTCGTCAATCTGCACGGGCTGGAACCGGCGTTCGAGCGCCGCGTCCTTTTCTACGTGCTTGCGGTATTCGTCGAGCGTGGTCGCGCCGATGACCTGGATCTCCCCGCGCGAGAGCGCGGGCTTTAAAATGTTGGCCGCGTCGGCCGCGCCCTCGGCGGCGCCCGCGCCCATCAGCATGTGCATCTCGTCAATAAACAGGATGGTATCCTTTTTCGCGGTCAACTCTTCGATGACCTTTTTAATGCGTTCCTCAAATTCGCCGCGGTACTTGGTGCCCGCGATCATGCCGGTCAGGTCGAGAGAAACGAGGCGTTTGTCTTTGAGGGTCTCGGGCACGTCGCCCGCGATGATCTTCTGCGCCAGCCCCTCGGCTACGGCGGTCTTGCCGACGCCGGGATCGCCGATGAGCGCGGGGTTGTTCTTGGTGCGGCGCGACAAAATCTGAATGACGCGCTGGATCTCGTTCGCCCGCCCGATGACCGGGTCGAGCTTGCCCTCTTTCGCGGCGGCGGTCAGGTCGCGGCCGAACTGGGAAAGCGCGTCGCCCGATGCGCCCGGAGCTGCGCCCGGCATACCGTCCGCCGTGAATTCGCCCTGCTCCTGCACGCCGAGCGCCTCGGAAAGCTTGGTTTCGAGCGTGCCCTGCGTCACGCCGAGGCTGGCGAGCGCGGTCAGCGCGACGTTCTGCCCCTCACCCAGGATGCCGAGCAGCAAGTGCTCGGTGCCGACATAGCTGGCGCCCATGCGCGCGGCAGCCGAAATGGCCAGCTCGATGATGCGCTTGGTGCGCGGGGTCATGCCCTGCGGGGCGGAGGAATCCGGCGTGCCGCGTCCCGAAAGCTTTTCGATCTCCGCGGAAAGCTTGTCGTCGGCCACGCCTGCCGCGGCGAGCGCCTTGGCGGCCGGGCCGCCGCCCTCGCGCAGCAGGCCTAAAAGCAGATGTTCCGAGCCGATATAACTGTGGCCGAACTCGCCAGCCGCGCGCTGAGCGAGCGCCAAAGCGTTCGCGGCGCGCTCGGTGAAACGGTTTTGATAAAACATAAAGCAGCACTCCTTTCGAGTGTAAACTGTGAATAATTAAACGATTTGAATGGTTTTGGCGGCCTCGCGCATCAAAGTCGCGCGCTTCTGGTCGCGCTCCTGCGGCGTGCCGAGCAGCATAGCCGGACGCACCGCCTGTTCCAGTTCATAAAGCGCCTGCGGGTCCGCGCCCGAAAGATAGCCCATCTGCAAGCCGACGAGCACATCCGAAATGCAGGATACGGCTTCGTTCGTGTCCATCAAATAGGCCGACCGCATGGTGCCAGCCGCGCGGCAGATGCGGT
Source organism: Agathobaculum sp. (assembly GCF_034098985.1). GTDB lineage: Bacteria > Bacillota > Clostridia > Oscillospirales > Butyricicoccaceae > Agathobaculum. The sequence continues at coordinate 16,745 of NZ_JAXEOA010000009.1, forward strand.
CGCGCAGGCGCGCACCGTCCGAGCCGCGCACCTGTTCGCGCGTTTTCTTTTCCGCGTCGAGAATTGCGGCCGCAGTCTCGACCAGCCGTTCGGTCAGCTCGGCGCTTGACGCGCCCAACGTCACCTGATTTGAGACCTGGTAAAAGCCGCCGACAGCCTCCGAACCCTCGCCGTATGCGCCGCGTACAGCGCAGCCGCGGCTGCCCGCGTAGCCAATGACCTGCTGGATGCCGCGCGTCTGCGTCAGTATGGGCAGATGCAGCATGACCGAGGCGCGCAGCCCGGTGCCAACATTGGTCGGGCACGCGGTCAGGTAGCCGAGCTGCTCGTCATAGGCGAAAGGAAGCTCGTTTTCGATCAGCGCGGCCACGCGTTCGGCAGTCTCGAGGCATTCCGTAGGGCACAGCCCCGCGCCGATGGCCTGCAGGCGCAGATGATCCTCCTCGCCGATCATAATGGAGACGCCCTTATCCTGCGAAGCGATGAGATAGCCGCCGTTCTGCGCCAGCTCGGGCGAGATTTGATGCTGCTCAACGAGCGCGAGCGCTTCAGATGAGCGGGGCACGATCTGCCTTTTCTGAAACTCCGGGCCGACGGTTGGGTTCTTTTGCAGCGCCGAAAATACCTTTTCCGCGATCTCGGCCTGCTGCGCTTCCGTCAGGCGGAACGGATAGCCTTTCAAATTGCGCGCGAGGCGCACGCGGGACGAGGCCGCCAGACCCAGAAACCCGCCGGTGATGGAAAACATGCTCATTTCGCTTCGCCCTCCAGTCTGTGGATCTCGTCGCGCAGGCGCGCGGCCTGCTCATAGTCTTCGCTGGCGACCGCTTCCTGAAGCTGCGCGCGAAGCGCCGCGACCGGGTCCTGCTGCGGCTCCTCGGCGGCAGCGGGCGCGGCGCCGATATGCCGGGTCGCACCGTGCACTTTTTGCACATAGGGGTTCAGAATATCTGCAAAAGCGGTATAGCAGTCGGGACAGCCGACGCGCCCGGACTGCCGGAGTTCGCGCTCGTTCATGCCGCAGGACGGGCATTTGCGTTCGGTGCCAAGCATGGACGCCGTGGGTGCGCCCAGTGTATCCGGGAACAGGGAGCCGAAGCCGCCGCCCAGAAACGAGTGGAACGGGTCGCTCCACAGGTGACCAAAGCTCTGAAACGCGTTTTCAAACGCGCTGCCCAGATTCATTTCCTTGGCGCATTCGCCGCACAGGTGCAGCTCGCGCTTTTGTCCGTTGATGTTCTCGCTGAAGAACGTTGTCGCTTCATTCTTACCGCATTTTTCGCATTTCATAAGGCATTGCTCCTTTCGGGAAGTCGTCTGTCGGTTTGATTTTACGTTTTTATAAGGGGAATCAGGTCGCGATCCCCAGGATCGCGCACCGGAAGATCGAGGCGCGCAGCCGGTCGCGGTCCGCGGGATCGACCTCCTGCAGCGCGCCGTCCGAACAGGCGGACAGCAAAAGCTGCCCTTCGGTTGGTGAAAGCAGTTCGGCGGAGACCAGCGCCCGGGTGAGCTTGGCCGCGCTGTTCTGTGTCAGCGCGCCGCCGACGCCGCGCGCCGCCTCGACAAGCGTGCGCTGCTTATCTCCCATGACCCGGATGATGCGGATAAATCCGCCGCCGCCGCGCTGGCTCTCGACCAGATAGCCGTTATCCGGCGAAAAGCGTGTTTCGATCACGTAATTAATCTGGCTGGGCACACAGTCGAACCGGTCCGCCAGGCTTTTGCGCTGCAGTTCGGCCACACCGCCGCCGGCCGACAGCATCTCGCCGATAAAATCGGCGATCACATCGCTCATTTTCATGGTGTACCTCTCCTCTAGATCAGTTATTCGGCCGTTCCTGACCTTGTCTGACCTATGATTTTATTATAAACGCTCTTTCGGAAAATGCAAGCATTTTTTCTGACCAATTCTGACTATTATTTTTGATAGCGTCTCATAAATGTAGAATTATCTCTTGTTTTCTCGCTTGATCACAGTAATTTAGTGGTTTTTGATGGTTTGCATAATCTGTAAAAGTTAGCCAACACTAACAAGTTGTTTTGCTTGCTTTTTAAAGGTGTTGTGTTAGAATAGAGTTGTAAATCAAATGGGAGGTGCAACACCAATGGCATACGTAATTTCTGACGCTTGCATCAGCTGTGGTTCCTGCGCGGGCGCTTGCCCGGTAGGCGCGATCGCTGAGGGCGATGGCAAGTACGAGATCAATGCAGGCTCCTGCATCGATTGCGGTTCCTGCGCGGGTTCCTGCCCGGTAGGCGCGATCTCGGAAGGCTAAGTTTCTTACATAAGAACTTACCCAAGCGTATAAAAAATCCGTCCTGTGTGGACGGATTTTTTATTTTGCCACCGTTTAGGAGGAATTGCACATTTCAAACAAGAATAGATGGTTTTTCCCTGTGAAAACTGGCGATAATTTTCCGTTAAGACGCTTGAACCGGGCAGGCTCGCAGGACTATAATAGAGGATGCTTTTGAGAGAGCATGAGGCAATATATTTAATAGGTAAGGGGGAACCCTGGTATCGGGGAGGTTGTTTTATGGATTACACATTTTTGCTGGTCATAGCGCTGATATTGCTATCGACCAAGGTTTTGGGGCTTGCATCGGAAAAGGTGCACATGCCGCAGGTCGTCGGCGCGCTGATCGCTGGTCTGCTGCTCGGGCCGAGCGTTTTCAATATCGTGTCCGAAACCGATTTTCTGATGAAAGCATCCGAGATCGGCGTTATTATCCTGATGTTCACCGCCGGGCTGGACACCGATCTAGATGAACTGAAGCAGACCGGCTTCGCGTCGTTCATCATTGCGCTCATTGGCGTGATCGTGCCGCTGGTCGGCGGCCTGGGCTGCTACCTGTTGTTTGACAGCAACGGCGGCGATCCGCAGAATATGCTCAAGGCGATTTTTATTGGCGTCGTGCTGACCGCGACTTCGGTTTCGATCACAGTCGAAACGCTGCGCGAGATGGGGAAGCTGAAAAGCAAGGTGGGCACCGCTATTCTGGGCGCGGCCGTGATTGACGATATTCTGGGCATCATCGTGCTGACCGTGCTGACCGGTTTCACCGATCCGGATGTACAGCCGCTCATGGTATTTGGCCGCATCGCGCTGTTCTTTGTATTCCTCGGTATCATCGGCATCATCATGCACAAGGCGTTTTCCAAGATGGACAGCGTTTGGAGCAAGCACCGGCGCATCGCGATCTACGCGCTGGCGTTCTGCTTCCTGCTCTCCTTTGTGGCCGAACATTTCTTCGGTATCGCGGACATTACGGGTGCGTATTTCGCGGGCCTGATTCTATGCAATATTTCTGATACGCGTGAATACGCGGCGAAAAAACTGACTGTTTTGAGCTATATGCTCTTCTCACCGCTGTTTTTTGCCTCCATCGGCATCAAGACCGAGCTGCACGGGCTAACCGGTATGATGGTGCTGTTTGCCGTGGTGCTGACGCTGATCGCGATCTTGTCCAAGGTGATCGGCTGCGGGCTGGGCGCAAAGCTGATGGGCTTTCAAACCTACGATGCGCTTTCCGTCGGCCTCGGCATGGTGTCACGCGGCGAGGTTGCGCTGATCGTGGCGCAGAAGGGCGAGCAGGCTGGGTTGATTGACCCGCACTTTTTCCCGCCGATCGTGCTCATGGTTATTGTAACAACACTGATCACGCCGGTTCTGCTCAAGTTTGGCATGAAGCGGCAGACGCCGGCAAACACCGAATTTGTAAACGGCGAAGCTGTGCGCATGCCCAAGACCGACCATATCTAATCGGCATACACATGAAGGACGCTTTTAAAAAGCGTCCTTTTTCATTGCCGAGAGAAGGGGATTGTGCTATACTACTTTTGTATGTCAAATTGATCCCGATGAGGAGGAACTCATAGATGAAATCCTATAAAGCGCTTCCGGCGCTCACGATCGGTCTGTGCGTGCCCGGCGTCGCTGTGCGCGCGCTGCACCTGCTGAACGGTTTTGAGATCGGCACCGGCCTGCCGGCCGCGGGCAGCGTGTGGCTGACCGCCTGCATCGCGCTGTTTGCACTGGCGGCGGTGGTATTCGCGGTATGCGCGCTGCCGCTTCGCGCGGAAAAACACACGCCGTTTGAAACGCTGCTCGGCACGCAGAACGTCAGCTTCCGCACGGCCGCGGTGACCGCGGGCCTGCTGGTCGCGCTGGGCGGCGTGGCCTATTTGCTGACCACGCTGCGCGTTCCCGAACAAGACGCCGCCGTGTGGGCGCGCGCGCTTGAATATGTTTATGCTGCGCTTACCGTGATTGCGGGAGCGAGCCTGCTCGGACTTGCGGGCGCGCAGGGGCGGACTATGACCGCCCGGTCGGCCGCGCTGACGTTGCCGCCGTTGATCTGGAGCTGCGCGCATCTGCTCGTCACTTACCGCATGACTTGCATCGACCCCAAGCTGCCTTCGTTCGGCTTCGGCCTGGTGGCCGACGTACTGCTTGTGCTCGCGTTTTACCATCTGGCGCGCCTGCTTTATGGCAAGCCGAACCCGTCGCTGCTTGCGTTTTTCAGCGCCTCCGCGACCGTGATCGCGGTGTCCGACCTGGGGGGGTACGGCGTTGCATGGCTGATGGGCATGCGCGCGGTAGACTGGCCGGCCAAGACCCTGCTTCGCGGCGGCGTGACGGTGGCGGCCTGCGTGCTGCTGCTGGCCGAGTTGTTTCTGCTGGCGCGGGAGCCGATTGCTGAACCGGAAATGCAGAATGTGCCGCAAAGTGGCATAGAATAAACACAATATTGGGGGATAACATGGGAAGCGAGTTTTTGCGGCAGCTCCGGCGGGAGTTTGCCGGTTATAATGGACAGAAATTAGCAAAGGATCTGATGGCGGGTCTGACGGTAGCGGCGGTGGCGCTGCCGCTCGCGCTCGCATTCGGCGTATCCGCTGGAGCGACGGCGGCTATTGGCCTGGTGACCGCTATCATCGCGGGGCTGGTAATCTCCGCACTAACCGGGGGGTATTATCAAATATCGGGGCCGACTGGGGCTATGGCAGCCATCCTGGGTTCGCTCATCAGTGTTTACGGGATGCAGGGCATGTTCCTTGCGGCCTTTCTCGCAGGCATCCTGCTGGTTCTGGCCGCGGTGCTGCATCTGGGCAACCTGACTGCGTTTGTGCCTGCGCCCGTCATCACGGGCTTTACATCGGGCATCGCGGTCATCATCGCGCTCGGGCAGGTGGATAACTTTTTCGGTACGCACTCGGAGGGCGGCTCGGCAGTTGAAAAGCTGCTTTCCTACCGCACGCTGGGCTTTTCGCCCGATTGGACAACGGTTGCAGTCGCGCTGTTTGTCGTGCTGCTGATGGCGTTCTTCCCGAAGAAATGGAACGCGGTCGTCCCGGCCTCGCTCATCGGCATCGTGCTTGCCACGGCGGCAACCATGCTGTTCGGGCTGGACATTGCGACCGTGGGAGAGATCCCCCAAACCCTGCTGCTCGAAGACCGGTTGAACCTGTCCGCAATCGACTGGGGCATGGTGCCCGCGCTGCTCGCGCCTGCGTTTTCCATTGCGGTGCTCAACATGTTGGAAAGCCTGCTGTGCGGCGCATCCGCCGGGCGTGCAACCGGCGTCAAGCTCAATAATGATCAGGAGCTGCTCGCGCAGGGCGTGGGTAATCTGGTGCTGCCGCTGTTCGGTGGCATCCCGGCGACCGCCGCGCTCGCGCGCACCTCGGTAGCCGTACGCTCGGGTGCACAGACGCGGCTGACCGGCGTGTTTCATGCGCTTGGGCTGCTTATTATGATGTTCGTGCTGGCGCCTGTGATCCAGCATGTGCCGCTCGCAGGACTGGCGGGCGTGCTGATGGTGACCGCGTGGCGCATGAACGAATGGCACGCGATTCGCTATATTTTCTCGCATAAATTTAAGGGCGCGGTTGCAAAATTTATCGTGACCATGGTTTGTACGATTGTATTTGATCTGACGGTGGCGATCGCGGTCGGCGTGGCGCTCGGGCTGATTCTGATGGTCGCGCGGCTGAGCAAATTGCAGGTCAATTATGAGCGGGTAGATATGAGCCGTGTCAAAATCGACAACCCGGCGCTCATCGCACGCTATGACAACGCGATGGTTGCTTATATCACCGGACCGCTGCTATTCGCCAATATTGGCACAGTGGAGGAGATTGCCGAACGTGCGGCGGGGTGCGACACGTTGTTGCTTTCGATGCGCGGCGTGCCTATGGTCGACGTATCGGCAGCGCAGACGCTGCTGACCCTGCTGGACAGCCTGCGGGAACAGAGGATGGACGTGGTGCTGTGCGGCCTGCCGACGGCGGCGATGACCATGATGCGCCGCGCAGGCGTGGTCGACCTGCTGGGGGAAGAGGCGTTCTATTGGAGTGTCGAACGGGCGCTGCTCGACCTGCGTCCGCGTTCCCCAAAAGCTTAAGGAGGAAATAAAATGCTGTTTGTATGCTATCCCAAATGCACCACCTGCCAGAAAGCGAAAAAATGGCTGGACGGACAGGGCGTGCCGTATGAAGAACGCGATATCAAACTCGACCGTCCGACCGAAAGCGAGCTTCGCGCGTGGCATCAAAAGAGCGGCTTGCCGCTCCGCCGCTTTTTTAATACGAGCGGCCTGCAATATAAGGCGCTCGGCCTGAAGGATAAGCTGCCGGAAATGAGCGAGGACGAGCAGTATGCGCTGCTCGCGACAGATGGGATGCTGGTCAAACGGCCGCTTATGGTAGGCGAAGACTTTGCTTTGCCCGGCTTTAAGGAAGCCGAATGGGCGGATAAACTGAAAAAAGATTGACAGGGCGTGCCCGGTATAGTATAATAACTATTGCTTATCGGGCATGATACGGAGCGGTATCGAAGTGGTCATAACGAGGCGGTCTTGAAAACCGTTTGCCTGAAAGGGCGCGTGGGTTCGAATCCCACCCGCTCCGCCATTTACCCTGACGGGGCAAAACTTGATATTGGTATGGAGAAGTACCCAAGTGGTGAAGGGGCTCCCCTGCTAAGGGAGTAGGGCTCGAAAGGGTCGCGAGGGTTCAAATCCCTCCTTCTCCGCCATCCAAACCCTCGCGGTCGAAAGACCGCGGGGGTTTTGTGTTTTTGCTTGACAAAATGTGCCGTCAGCGTTATGCTTAAGAAAAAACATAGGAAGGAAGTGAATTTCATCTCAAAATTAAGTTTTTAAACTATTGATAAATATTTGCCACAGATACTAAAAAAGCAAATAAATTTGCCAGTCACAAAGTACAAAAGAGTGCAAGAAAATGTCCTTATAGTTTCTTTTTTGAATGGTAAAGTGTGCGCTTTTTTAGATTTCTGTGGATTTTTTATGCTCTCATACAAAAATCCATTTGAAGAATAAAACAAATGGAGGAATTAACAATGAGTGAACAAAACACGGGCAGCCAGAAAAAATATACCGCAGTCTGCTATGATAATGGCGTGGTGTATTTAGTCAGCAAGCATGGGCAGGTCAAGAAATTCCCGACCAAGAGCGAGGCCAAAGAGTATGTAAAGGCGCGTGGTGGACGCTGGAAGCAGTTGCGCGCGAATCGCGACATGGCTAGCTGCGTCTGCGCACCTGAGCCAGTACAACTGAACGGTAAGGTTCAGCGCACCTTTTATCGCATCATGACCGAGCCGCCTGCAGACGAGGCAGGAGACTGGCGAACAATACTGCTCAGTTTAAGCACTGGATACATTGCCCGCATGATCGATAAGCTGGGCTTGGAACCTTGTCCGCGCGCCCGAAGGAGAGCGCCGATCTACCGCATTGAGGCAGATTCAGATGACTTGGTACGTGATGAACTAGAGCGCTTGGCAAAGGTGCTCGTACCTAATCACGTTGACTTTGACGTGAGCCAATCGAAAAGTCCAGTCTTATTCCCGGAGAACTATAATGGAGATCGTTTGGAATCTTCGGCTTATTTCAAGGTGAAGCGTGCTCGTCTGCCAATGCAATATCGGGACACGGCTGTGATCATTGATCAGCGTATGCTGAAAAAGGGCGAAGCAGAACGATTTCTCGATGAAAACCCGTGGGCATCTGTTCTGCTGATTACAAAGAAAAATCAAAAGATTGAACGGTGCGGCATCCTACCAGTGCAGCTAAACGAAGCGGGATTCCCGCTTGGCAAGAAAAAAACCGAAGCCGTGAGGTTGGTTATGCAGGCCTTTGAACAATGTCTTCAAGATATTTGCCGCATTGCAACCGACGGCAAGAAAAAACACCGGAAGTATCAGAAGCAAATCAAGGCAATGTGGCGTGCACTTGATACATGCATGAAGCGTGTCAATGTCAATAAACGCGATTATTTCTGGCCGAAACTCCGCTTATTGTCCGCCGATCTGCTTGCCAAGTTTGTCGCAGGCTCCTTTGACAAACTTGCTTGTGCTGACGGAAGTGACGTATCGCGGTCTGATATAAGTCAGACATGCCAGCCGCTATGGCGCAATCTGATTTTACCGGGCTGCTGTCCAATGTCAGAACCAGATGTGCCGCTGGAGGAGAAGAACCTTTCAAAAGAAGATTATCCAGAGCTGTTCCGGCGCACCGTAGCGCAGACACTGAACGACCTAACGAGACTTCCTTATATTCCTCGAGGTAGCGAGAAGGAAATTTGTCCCGAGTGCGCTGAAGACGACCCGGGGTTTCGATACTATGGGTATCGGCGAACATTCGAGATTGTCAAGACAAAAGAGCAGCAGGCGGCTGTGTTTTTTGTACGGGATGAATTTCTAGAGCAGTTTGAAAAGCATTGTCCGTGCAAATGCGATGCAAAGGAAGTGCTCTCATACTGCGAAAACAGTGCGACGCCAAAGTATTTTGCGCCGCAAAAGAAAGGATCGAGAAAGGCGCGCATACCACGCGCATTGAACGATAACAAGCCGGTGCCGTCCGTTATTCTGATGTTGGACGAACTGGATTTTCTGCCCGATGACCTGCGGGAGCGGCTGCTGGAGACGTTTAAACAAGAGAAAAACTGATGAAAAGAGACCTGCTTCGGCAGGTCTCTTTTTTGTGCAAAAAGTTCGGTTTTTGGTCGTGTTCTTGTGTTCCTATGTTCCTATATGCGGAGTAAGAGAACAAATCCAAGAGACATAAGGAAAGCTATAGATAGCGCCGGATAGCTGGCGAACCCATTATTATAGTAAAACAAATCTTAACCTTTAAAGAACGCAAGCTCGATACGTATCAAGTTGATAACTCTATACATCTGTTTTAGCATGCCACTTTTTCCAGCCGCATGTAGTCTTTTACATTCATCCCAACAGAGATTTAAAAGCATTTCTGGAGGGATTGCGATGGGACGAAAAAAGAGAAAAGCAATGCTCACGGCTGAGGGCTATTCAATACATACGTTCGAGGTAAGGACACCCTTATCACATCGCGAGTTCAAAGAACACATTTCGCGGGCATTTCAAGATGCAAAAGATAAGAAAAAGCCTGCTATGTACGAGTTCGCGCGGGGCGCATATTGCGACAAATCGCGGGCGCGTGACGGTGTGCGGGTTTACTATACGAAATATGATCGGCAGGGGAATATCCGTCCGTTGGTCAAGGCGGTCATTAATCCGCGGAAGCTGCTCGACCGGAACAGCAGCTATCTTGGCACAATGCCGCGGGATGAGTGCTCGCTGGAGCGACTGTATGAGCGGTTTACCGATGTGATGCGGGAACAGGGCTTGCCCGAGTTTTTCGAGGACTGGAGGTTAAGCCGCGCCGACTTGTGCGTCAATCTGGTCTGTCCGCAATCAAAAATCGCGCGAGAGTTGATCCGGACAGCGCGAAAGTGGCCGGAGCCGTCAAAGTATAAACGACTGTATCCCGAGATGAAACACATTATTCTGTTTCATGCCGGTGCGGTCGACGTGGCGCTTTATGATAAAGTATTCCATATCACAGATAACGGCCTGCTGCTCGAGAAAGAGAAACTGCCAAACGGTGTGCTGCGTATCGAGGTACAATATAGGCGCGCTTATATCCGCAGGGCGGCAAAAAAGTTTGATACTGAGGGAGATTCATGGGAGACGCTCAAGGCGCTCGCGCTTCACAGCAGGCGGCTTCTGTTAAAGCATCTACAGCGCTGCTTTCCCGCAGAGGACTTTTGTAAACCCGGGCTACTGGAGGAGCGTATAGTAGATGCCACATATTCGGCAGAGGAGAAACGTCACATGTTGGCATTGGTGGGTGCTTTGTGCAAGCGTCCGACGCTGGATCATGCCCTGCGGGCGGTTGCAGGGGAATATGGGTTGGGCGCATATGAGCGAAAACAAATACTCGTACGGTTTGCCACCCTTGGCGTCAGCCCGATTCCACTTAAGAAGAACTTTTACCGGGACAAGCTGCTCAGTCTCCCGCATATCCTACAAGAGATCGAGGAGGATGGCACAAGCGAAGTCGTAACGGATGGTTCTGATGACTGTACTTTTTCACGCATCGTTCAACAAGGGGATAAACGGAAAAGCGTTTAAGCTGAGTATGTATTATAACCTTGAGGAGGAGAAATGTATGACAAGCCAAGAGCGATGTGTACACGTCAACATTGAACATGATACGGCGAGCTTACAGCCGGAGTGGGAACTGCTATGCAGGATGATTTTCGAGGTGCAGGTAGCATGCGAACTGGAGGAAACGGCCTAATCAGCACCATTAAATGAAATAAGGGAGGGCGCAATATGGCAGCCCGTAAGGAGAAATCGTTGCGGGCTGTCGCGTACGCCCGCTTTAGCTCGGAAATGCAGCGGGAAGAGTCGATCGACGCGCAGCTGCATGCAATCGAAACCTATGCAGAAAACAACCATCTACTGCTGTGCGGCAGCTACATTGACCGTGCCAAATCGGCCACGACCGATCAGCGTCCGGAATTTCAGCGGATGATCGTGGACGCGCAGCGCGGGCAATTTGATGTAGTGATCGTTCACAAGCTCGACCGCTTTTCACGCGACCGGTACGACAGCGCGTTTTATAAGCGCAAACTGCGGCTGGCGAACGTCGCCCTGCATTCGGTGCTGGAAAATTTGGACGGCAGCCCGGAAAGTGTGATTTTGGAATCGGTCATCGAGGGTTTTAACGAATATTATTCCCGCAATTTGGCGCGCGAGGTAGAGAAAGGAAAAAAGGAGAACGCGCGCAAGGGCATTCATGTAGGCGGTGTTCCGCCGCTCGGGTACGACGTCGATCCGCAGACACGAAAGCTGGTGATCAACGAGCGGGAAGCGGAAGCGGTACGGCTGATTTTCGCCATGTCTCGGGAGGGGCTGGGGCATACCCAAATGCGAGACAGGCTCAACAGCGGCGGCTACACGACCAAGCGCGGCCGTCCGTTCGGCAAGAACTCGATCCATGAGATCCTGCGGAACGAAAAGTATACGGGTGTTTACATCTATAATCGCTCGGTAGCCAAATCAGTGGATGGCAAGTTTAACCGCCATGCCCTGAAAGATGAGAGCGAAATTATCCGGTTGGAGGGGGCTGTGCCACAAATTATCGACAAGGAAACGTTTCAGCGTGTGCAGGAGACATTCCGGCGGCGCAGGCATAAAGGCGCGAGACACAAAGCAAAAGAGCCGTATTTGCTGACAGGCAAAATCGTCTGTGGGAAGTGCGGTTCTGCTTATGTTGGGAATCATCGAAAAGCGTATGCCGGTCATGTGGGCTATACCTCGTATCGGTGCGGCCGTAAAAATAACGCGATCCGGTGTGACAGCAAGGAGATCCGGAAAGAGGACATCGAGCGTACTGTGTTGCGCGTATTGTCGGAGCGGCTGTTTAACGATAAGCTGCTGCCGCGTTTAGAAAAGGAATACGCGGATTTCCTGTGCAAGCAAGGCGGTGCGGACGCGCAGGAATACGAGCGGCTTCAAAAGCGGCACGGGGAGCTCAGCGTCCAGATCGAGAATATTGTCGGCGTGATCGCACAGACCGGTTCCGCTGCTCTGACGGATAAACTGCGCGAGTTGGAGCAGCAGCGAGCACAGGTAGAGCATGATTTGAGCGGGATCGAATCTCGTCGGCGCGAACAGACGCTGGTCGGAAAACAGCTGGCGGATGCGTTCCACCGGGCAAAGGCCATGTTAGCACAGGGCACGCTAGAAAGCTGCCGGGAGGTGGTGAATACGTATGTGGAGCGGGTGACTGTGTTTGACGATCACATATCGATCAAGCTGCATCTGTCCGAAAGCTTCGGGTTGGAGGAAACGCGGGCGCGCAGCGGATGAAGCGCAAGCAGACCGTGGACAAGGCGCTGAAAGGCATGCAAAAGCAGGGCATCCAAGTGGATACCCTGCTTGAGAGATTTGAGAAGCTTTGTGTCAACCCAGTACCGCTGCGCAAGGGCTTTTGCTGCAAGCGGCTGCCCAGCCCGGTCGAACTGCTGGAAACGGTTGGGGATCAGCCGTTTATCGTTGAAATGGAATATTGGAAGACCAAGTGATGAGGCTTAGAACGTGACAATGGAACGAGGGGAATGGCATTCCGGTGCTCCGAAACGGAAAACTCCCGGCCGTTTGGGCAGGCCGGGAGCGGATCGTTTCAGAAGCAGATATTTGCATTTATCATGTGTTTTCCTGCGGCTCTATCGAGCGGCGCAGTAAATCCCTCGATTGCTCGTGCAGTGCCATCAGTTTGCACAGCAACTCCATCCAGCGGAGCCGTTCGACTGGGCTAAGCAGGACATTGCCCAAAATGGTATCAAGCTTCGCTATAAGCGGATCCAACATACAAACCCGGTCGCTCAGCACCAGTACGCGCAGCATTTCTTTTAAGCTATCCTCCTCAGGGTGTTCAAACGCGGCATCTACATCGGCCTCCAATGTCTCCAGCAGGTCTTTAATCTTGGAAAAAGTATTGTTGTACAACGTGCAGTCCCCCTTTTTTATAAGCATGTTGAACTGTGGGGGCTGTTTCATGCGCCGCGCGGAATGGCTTTTTTGACGTGAATTGCCTAACATAAATATGAGTAAGCGTGATCTGCGGTGTGCTGCGTTTACGTTCGGCATATCATTCATACAAAGGAGTTTTCCCAATGAAATACATCGATTATCGCGACATGAAATAATACTACACCATCGACGAGGTTTGCCGTCTGCTGGAAATGGACAAGCAAGAGCTGCGACAGTATTCTGAAAAATACGGCATTCGGCCGCAGGAGGATCAATATGGGAACTGGGGATTCCGGAAGATATTGGTGTGCAAGCTGCACAACTCGATTTACAAGGAGCAGCGAAACGGCAGCACGAGTAATCAGCGTTCATCCGACCGGAGTGACGGCCCGTGGGCATGGGCGAAATCCTGACCGTCAAAGAGGTCGCCTACTTGCTCAAAACCACCCGCCAGCAAGTACGTAAGATGATTCAAGATGGAGAACTCCCGGCCGTTAAGGTCGGCCGGGAGTGGAGGGTGACGATGGAGGTGCTGGCGGAATTTGTGAGTGCAGTATAACTTGCGAAGTATGCTGTGTTAAATTTGAATCGTACCGTTGCACGTATAGTCTATTTCGTAACCAGGTTGTTCCGAATCGGCAAGATACACGTCCAGATGTATATTATAATTTGAGAACACAAACTCATATCGTACCGGACTAGCATTTTGCGGTTGGTCGCCCCACGCAAAGGTTCCATATCCAGTCGCAGTCGTTGGACTTGTAAATGTCGCAGGTTCGGCGGTAAATAAAACGGCATGCCCTGCTTTTTCGTACTGGAAATCAAACAGCATTTGGCTACTTGTAATGCTAAAAATGTTTAAGTAACATCCGATCCACGTTCTAACCGGATCACCAGCGGAAGAGAAATACTCTCCTTCGTATCCGACCAAACGAGGCGTTGCCTGCAGAGTAAATACTTTCCGCAAACTTGGCTCAATCATACGTGAAATAACGGTTGCAACCTCTGCGCGCGAAATATAGGAGTACGGCTCGAACGTGCCATAAGCGTCATTGCCGGTCAAAATACCTGCTTCGTACATGGCATATACCGAAAATGCGCCCTCAACCGATAATGGTAAGTCGGGTATTTCATCCTCTTCAATCTGATTGATATCCGCAAATTCTTTTGCTGGTAAAGCATTTACCATCATCCACGCGAAACTGAGACGAGTCGCCATTTGATTATCCAAATCGGCGGCTGTTAAATAATCTGGAACAATGATATCATTGGTGACCGCATATGCAACATACGGTGTATACCATGCGCCGTTTGCAGTAGGGATGTCGTTTCCATGATATTTTGCGTGAATGCGCGCGGCCAGCGCAATCGTTTGTGCCAAAGTAATATTATTCTGTGGGGAAAATTTCGTTTGACTGGTTCCATTCACTAGCCCCAGCTCATAGGTCTTTGCAAAGTAGGGCGCATACCACGCGGTGCTTGGTACATCGGTAAAGGTATTGTTATAGCTGCGCTGCGATGTAAAATTCTCCATTGCGGCGGACGCTGACGGAGCTGCTGTCAGGCAGAAAGACAGCGCGAGAATAAAAGAAAGAATTCGTTGTTTCATGATATTTTCCCCTTTCATATTACAAATTTAAAGCGACAAGAACGGGATTGTCAAACACTTCATTGCCAGCCTCTCTTCTTTTCATAGGCTAAAATCGTATCGACGTTAGCCTGCTCTACCTTGTTGAGATTACCGCCTTTATAAGAGGAATCGGGCCAATACCAGCTTTGTGCGGAAAAGTAGTTCTGAATATAATCGGTTTCAAATACATAGCCGTGGCGCGCAAAAATCTCGTTGCGGGCCAAAAGCGCGATCGTTAGATCCCAGAAAAGCATATCCGCCTCGGTGATATATTGCCGGTCGCTGGGGAAAATATACCCGTCAAAGGAGATACTATCGCCATCGCGCGCCGCGGTAATCGCCGCAAGAATGAGCGCAGCCTGTGCGGAAGCGTCTGCTTTGGCCTTGTCGGCTTCCTGTTTGGCGGTTTCCGCGTCCTTTTGAGCCTGCTCGGCATCCTTTTGCGCCTGTTCCCGCTCAGCCTGCGCGGCTTCGGCTTGCTGCTGCGCCTGTTCGGCGGCCTGCTGCGCTTCGGCGGCTTGTGCCTGTGCCGCCTGTAATTCCTGCTCGTGTTTTCGCTGGTTGTTTACCGCGATGACGCCGCCAATGACAAGGCCTGCCACCGCAAGAGCAGCGGCAACAACAGCAATGATTTTTCCCGTCGACCGCTTTTTAGGCGTGCACACCTGCTGTGCCATCAGCGGCGGCTCTGAATGATCGGGCGCTTGCTGTGGCGCGGCCGCATGAGAAACCGTGTCTTTCTGTACAGGCGCGTCCTGCTCCGGCGTCAAGTTTTTGCCGCAGGTCGTGCAGAACAGGCTGCCGTTGGGCAATTGCGCGCCGCAAAATTTGCAAAACATTTATCTTCCCCCAATAAAACTTCCTTTGTTCGCTATAGTTCATTGTTCTTTCATATCATACATCAACCAAATATCACTATCCTGAATTCGCATATAATAAGCGTAGCTTTGATGGACTTCCTTATAAGTGCCATCTGCATACGTTACACCAATCAGCTCGTCCGAAATAAGGACAGCGGTGTCACCATTTAATGTTTGATCAATGGTGTCATAAGCCAGCACCTCTTCCGTGATGCCTTGTTCGCTTAAACTACTGACCAGAGCTTTTTGATCCTGATATATCTGACTGCCTTTGACAAACACGTGGGATACCAGCGAGAAATCCTGATAATTGATTGCCTCTGTCAAACCATAAATATATCCAGAAAAGGTTTGGAAAGTTGCGGCTTCCCACTGCTCATAAGAAGAAAGGCTTTCATATGCTGGGCGTGACGGGGTTGACGCAGCATTTTTTTGTGTCTTAGCCGGTGCTGATGCGGGTTCTGTTCTAACCGCATCCGGGCGGATGCAATATTCATAGGCCAACGCCAGACCACGGTCGGCGCTATTGTCTACGGTGATCGTCAAATACAAAACATCTGGCTGCGTAGAGCTTAAATTGAGCGTAATCTTACCGGTATTACCGCGGTTGTCCGTGTACTCGCCGGACGCTTGTGTAGCGGTTGTATCGCTGGGCGCGGCTTCGATCAGCGTGCTGGGGATTTGTACTTTCCAATTTGCGGTTGCCGAGAAATAGTATCGCCCGTTCGCGCTCTGTATTGAAAAATTTACAAGCTCCGGAGAATCGCCGCTATAACGCTCAACCACCCAATCGCCGAGGAAACTGTCAAGCGCCGACTGAGCGGCCGCGGACGGCTCGGGCACACTGTCTGGCGGGAGATCGGCAGAATATTCCTCTGTCGCATTGGGGAACTCCTCGGGATATTCTTCCATTGCCAAAGGAATCAAAACTGTGATAAACAATATTAACGATGCGGCAATACAGATGCCCCAATAAGCCAGCAAGGTGCATAGGACACGTCCGGCGGACGGATCGGGGAACAAATTGTCGTGGCACAGCTTTTTCTCCACATGCGCCAGATAAATACGGTTAAAGCGTTTGGCAAACAGAATTTGGCAGGCGATGAACCAGATACTGTCCACTGCACCCAGCAGCATAGCGCAGAGAAGTACGGAATCGTTGGAAGCGGCAAGCCCAAAAATCGTCGTCAACGCAAGCGGGATAATGGCCAAAAGCGGGATACGCATGGCCTTGAGCCATTCCCGCCAGACATTCCGGTAGCTGGCATGCGCCAGAGAAAAGAAAAACGAAGCCCAGTTCAGTTTGTTGCAGCCGCCTCGCCGGATTTCCGCAAATTCTTTCAGATAATAGCCCGTGTTTTTGCAGACGATTTTACGCATGCAATCTTCGTCGGTATCGGACGTGTCCGGCGCGCCCTCGTTTTGCGGCGTTTCGTTTGTTTCCGGTTGCGGCGTCGTATCCGGGCCGGATGCAGTATCGCTGTTACAGACGCTGGATGGCGCGGCTTCGGGTATGGTTTCTTCTTCTGCTGTGTCTGGTATGCGTTCTGGTGAGCATTCCCTTTCTTCTGTGCCAACCACGTTCTCCAGTAAATCTTCCGGCGCAGATATGGGATCGCTTGGCGCAGGCGCTTGTTCCTGCCTTGCGCCGCAATGGAGGCAAAATACGCTGCCCGACTCTATTTCTTTGCCACAATTGGTACAAAACATTGTTTTTCACTCCTTTGGCTGTCAGCCATAAATCAGCCCCATCGCAAACACAATGGAGAGCCAGTCGCTGAAAGGCTCGCCGTCCCTTGTTCCGGAAGTGGGCTTTACATACACAGAGTCACCCGCATAGTTGACATGGAATGTGAGCGATAGCCGTATGCCGCGGTCGGGCTGAAAACCGGAAAAGGTGACCAGATATTCCCTATCTCCGACCTTGGAAGAACGCCAGTCCACTCCTGAGAAGTTTCGATCAACTGCATCTCCTAATTCAATCGTGCCCCACTGATCGAACACAATGCTTTTGGTATCGCTGACCGGATGATTGGTAAACAGCCAAACCAGTACGATAATCGTAAGGAGCGTCGATAATACACTGCCAACCGCTTTCCAATTAACCGAAGTGCTTCCTTCTGTTGCGGAGGATGTATCTGACGTGGATGCGTTACCGCCTGACGAAGCGTTAGCATCTGTGTCGGCGTTTGCGGAACCGCTGGTGGAATGTGTATTTCCGGCCATGTGCTCCGCGTGTTCATGTGTTTCCTCATTTGCGGTGAACTTCGCATCCTGCTCCTGCTGCTTGGCCGCTGTCGGTGCGCCGCAGACCTTGCAAAACTTCGCGCCGGGCGGAATTCTTTCGCCGCAATGCGCACATGTTAGCGGCGCAGCGGTTGAAGCGCCGCATACCCTGCAAAATTGCGCATCCGCCGGAAGCTGTGCGCCACACTGGGGACAGGTCAACGTTTCGGCGGTTGAGGGTGACGGCGGCGGATCTTTTTCAATCGAGGTTTCCGCTGTCATCGCAGTGCCGCAGATGTTGCAATATTGCGCTTCACTGGGCAGTTCGTTACCGCATTCCAAGCAAATTTTACTCATAAGCTATCCCCCTTTTTGAAACATTTTAATAAAGCATCGACATCATAACGGCGCTGGACAGCAAGTTATCAATAAAAACAACTGCCAAAGTGATGCCAACACTGATGGCAGCCGCCTTACCATTGGCTCCGGGCTGATGTGGCACGCGACCATGGAGCATATCGTCAATATGATGCATATACATCGTGTTAAACCGCATGGCAAACTGAATATGCCGTACTCCTGTACCGATCATACCACCTATTGAAATCGGTATGAGTAAAGTAGTGAGATTGAATGAAAAAGATGCGATGGCAAACAAACCAAGCAATCCGCTTGCCTGTGTGATCAAAAACGGGATATAACACATCTGCACATACTCGCGCCACATATTACGGTAAGCGGCGTGGTACAACCCGAGAAAAAATGCTGCCCAATTGGTTTTTCGCTCATCTTTCTCCTGAATATTAAAAAACTGCTCCAGATAATACGAAGCATTTGGGCCTACTAAAGCACGGAAATTTTCTTGCTCTGTATTAAAATCAGCATCGGTCCAGCGTTCGGTTTTACCTTTGCGCAAAAACGTCTGTTGTGCAGGCTGCTGATTCTGCGCGGGAGCATGTGGCTGTGATGGCGGAGCTTGCGGCGGCGTTTCGTTTGCCGTATGGACGGCATCATGCAGAGCGGCAGCATCCTGTACACCGGTCGCAGCCCCGCATTTTGAACAGAATTTTGCGGTGTCTGGAATCTGTTGACCGCATTTCATGCAAAACATACAAAATCCCCCTTGTTCTATCTGATAATTCCATTATATTTGGTAATGCCAAAATAAGCAACACCAAAATTTCATATACTGGTGAAAACGACCAGTAGGTGATGGTGTTGAACAAACGGAAGCTTGCATTGGGGAACCGGAATATCGTGGGTGCGCGGGTGACCGAAGCGCGCATGGCGCAGGGGATTTTGCAAAAGGATCTGCTGGCCCGCATGCAGGTAGCGGGTGTAGAAATCAGCCTGCCGGCGTTATCGCTGCTCGAGGGGCAGAAACGCCCGGTATCCGATATCGAACTGAAAGCGTTGTCCGAAATCCTGAAAGTGGACGTACGCTGGCTGCTCGGTCAACTATAAGCTGTTCATGCGGCAATTCCGCCTATATACTATAAAAGTGAGCCCGGAGGAACAACCTCCGGGCAATTTTTATGGTTTTAGGAGGAAACCGCCATGAACGAGACGTACCCTTGCAGCCATTGCGGCGCGAAGCATCCTACCAGCGAGTTATTCCGCTGCGGCAATGACGACCTCTGCCCCGATTGCGCGGCGCAATTGACCATCCTCTGCGACGAATGCCAAACGCGCATCTACCGCGACGACGACCGCGGCGACTCACAGCACGTCCTCTGTCAGGCGTGCTGCGAGGCATATTACACCACCTGCGACAACTGCGGCGCGATGATACGCACCAATCACGCCTACTACCCGGAGGACAGCGACGAAACCTTTTGCTGGGAATGCTATGAACGTCGTACCCGCCATGCCGCTATCCACGAATACGACTACAAGCCCGACCTGTCCTTCCACGGCAAGGGCCTGCGGCATTTCGGCGTGGAACTGGAGATTGACGAGGGCGGCCAGAGCGCCGCCAATGCGAGGCGGCTGCTGGACATCGGCAACCGGAGCGCTGAAAACCTATACATCAAGACGGACGGCAGCTTGGACGACGGCCTTGAACTCGTCACCCACCCGATGACGCTGGATTACCATCGAAACGAAATGCCATGGGCAGACGTGCTCGCCGCCGCCCGCTCGATGGGCTATCTCAGCCACCGCGCCGAAACCTGCGGCCTGCACGTACATGTCTCCCGCTTGGCGTTTGGTTGTACTTACGACCAGCAGGAGACCGCCATTGCCCGTCTTGTCTACTTCGTCGAGAAATTCTGGCCGGAGATGCTGCGGTTTTCGCGCCGCACCGAGAGCCAGCTCAACCGATGGGCGGCGCGCTACGGTGCGCGGTTATGTCCCAAAGACCAGCTCGACCATGCGAAGCATTCCGGCGCGGGACGTTATGCGGCGGTGAATCTGACAAACGGCGACACGATCGAGATCCGCATCTTTCGCGGCACGCTCAAACTGAATACGCTTTTGGCCACCCTGCATCTGGTAAACCACCTCTGCGAGGTGGCTGTTTCTTTGTCTGACGCAGCGCTTCAGGATATGAGCTGGCATGGTTTTCTGCGCCGGATCACCGAGCCGGGGCTGATCCAGTATCTAAAAGAGCGGAATCTTTATGTGAATGAGCCGGTTGCGGTAGAGGAGGACGAATAATGTGCAGTCTGTTCGGTCTGATTGACCACGATAACGTGTTATCCACCAAGGAGAAGAACCGTATCCTGAACACGCTCGCCCGCGAGTGCGAATGCCGCGGCACGGACGCGACCGGCATCGCCTACAATTTCGGCGGCAGGCTGCGGATCTACAAGCGCCCGCTGCCCGCCCATCAGCTCAAGCTGCACGTGCCGAACGGAGTAAACGCCGTCATGGGGCACACCCGTATGACCACACAGGGCAGCGAGAAGAAAAACTATAACA
>NZ_JAXEOA010000010.1:0-13326 GCF_034098985.1 Agathobaculum sp.
CAAAGAAGTAATCCCACCGGAAAGAGCAGTGGCTCCCACCGCAAGGCTTTATGGGGAGAAAGAGTGAATCCGGTGGGTTTAAAACGCAGGAAACCGGGAAGCCGTGACACGGATTGGCACAGGAAAGCGTGAGGGAACGGAAAAGGCCAAGCAGGCGGAAAAGCCAGAGCTGGCAAGGGGAAAAGGGAGTCCCGTGCTCCCACCTTTGTGCACACGGTGGGGAGATAAAAGCGGGCCGGCCCGCCGGACGAAAGCCGCCCCCCGCCGCATGCCTGCGGCTTTCCTTCCGGCTTCCTCCAAAGGGCTTTCTGCTGTCGTAGTAAGTCTCGCTAGTTCCGATGTTCAATGGGTTGCTGGTAATATCATGGTCTATGCCGATTTTAAGCGTACCGTTGCTGGTTTCCGTGTAGCCCGCGCCAGAGCCAATGCCCAAGATTTGGGCAGGCGCAATATTGCGAGCCACCCCTTGTCCGGACAAATATGAGACCAGACCTGCTGTATCCTCACGGTAGGCAGATGTATCTGTGATTCCTTTTGCACGGATATCATCCAGTGAGAAGCCTAACTGCGCATAGATCGGACTTGCTTTGGTCTGAACGCTGTCTACTATGTAGCTTTGGCCGTCTGCCTCGGTCATGTAGGAACCGTTGTAGGCGTGAACATTGCCGAGATGGGTATGGAGAATTACATTTCCGCCCGAACCAGATGCGCCACCATTTCCAGCAATATATGCGTTGCTTTCCGAATTACCCTGTGCCCATGCACCACCACCACCGCCAATAGCTCCTGCCGCATCTTGAGATGAATCATGTGCTGTGTGCATTCCATATTCTTCCGCTGCGGCAAAATAGCCACCGCCACCGCCAGAAAATACTCCCCCTTGATAATAGTTTTTCCCCGAATAACCATTAGCTGTGGCTACAGCAGTTACCAGCTCATTGTTTGATCCAGAGAAACCGCCTATTCCAGTGCCGGCATTCCCGCCGCCGCCTCCACCGCCGCCGCCGCCAATGCCAGCTGCGGGATAGCCTCCAGCACCTGCTGATCCGTTTTTAACAGAAATTCCTGATGAGCCGCCACCGCCGCCAAAGGCATAAAGTTTAATTTTTGCATTGATTATAATATTTCCGGCAGGCATACCATCGTTGCCATTGGTGATATTTCCGCCGTACGTTTCTGACCTTCCGCCAGCCCCTCCGTTGCCACCAATTGCAGCGCCGGCACCGCCGCCGCCTCCACTTCCAGAGTTTGTGTTATCCACATAACCTCCGTTTCCTGCATCGCCACCATATGTATATAAAATCCCATTTCCGGATATTAGCAATGATGCACCCTCGATAACATTAATCCCTGCATATCCCCCAGCACCGCCAGCCGCAATATCACGTGAGGCATTCGCACCATTACCTGCCGATTGCCCTATGGTAGTTAACTGTCCGTCAATTACAAGATAGAGGGTTGTGCCTGCAGCAAGAGTAAAAGGAGAACCCCCACTACCTATATTATTTATAGTGGCAACTATTCCTTTGGGGACTGTGACCGTCGCTGTCCCGCTGGATAGAGTAAACCCAACGCCTGTTCGCGAGGTGGACAGCACATAATTTCCGCCATCGACCAGTATGCCGTTGGCGGGCATAGTGTCCGTCTCAACTGCTCCGGCTTTTGTTGGAAATATAGGCAATAACCCCACCACCATCGCCACCGTCAGTAGCCACGCCATGCCCCTTTCCGTAAACTTTTTATGCATTTTTCTCATTACCATTCGCCCCTTTAAAAGCGTTTTATTGCTTCAGTAATTAGCCTTTTAGGCAGGCCGTGAAGTAATTAATTTCGCGCTGCGGGTTAGGCAGATTGACAATTGTAAAATATGGAATATTTTAAATTTTAGATGTTCCATAACAAAAAAATCTCTTTCATGATTATCATGAAAGAGATTTTTAACAATTTAAATCTTTACTTATCGCCCATCAGTGTAACCATAACAGCCTTTTGCGCATGCAGCCGGTTTTCCGCCTCCTCAAAAATTTCCGATGCATGAGCTTCAAATACTTTTGTTGTAATTTCCTGTTCACGGTAGGCCGGCAGACAGTGCTGCACCATGCAACCTGGTTTTGCAGCTGCCAGCAGCTCATCGTTGACTTGATAACCCTGAAACGCATTTACGCGCGCTTCCTTTTCCGCTTCCTGTCCCATCGAAGCCCAAGTGTCGGTGATGACCACGTCCGCATTTTCAGCAGCTTTCATAGGGTCATCGGTGAGGAAGAAATCAGGGTTTGCTTCGGCGAAAGCCAGCACGTCCGGATGCGGCCGATAACTTTCAGGCGTTGCAATCGACACTTTCATGCCGGTTTTCAGGCCGCCGACGATCAATGAGTTTGCCATGTTGTTACCGTCTCCGATATAGCACATCTTAAGGCCCTCGAGCACCGCGAATTTCTCGCGGATCGTCATTAGGTCGGCCAGCACCTGGCAGGGATGACAGAAATCCGTCAGACCATTGATTACCGGGATCGTACCATAACCGGCCAGATTTTCCACCTCTTCCTGCGCATAGGTGCGGATCATAATGCCGTCCAGATAGCGGGAAAGCACGCGCGCGGTGTCTTGAACAGGCTCACCGCGGCCGATCTGCAGATCGCGGTTCGAGAGAAACAGCGCCTGCCCGCCGAGCTGGTACATACCGGTCTCAAAAGAGACGCGCGTGCGGGTGGAAGACTTCTGGAAGATCATGCCGAGACTTTTGCCCTCCAGATGACGGTGTGAAATATTGTGCTTTTTTTCATATTTGAGCTGATCGGCCAGATCGAGCAGCGAGACGATCTCCTCGGTCGAGCAGTCGAGCAGCTTGAGTAAATGCTTCATTTAAAACACCTCTTTCATAATGGTGAGCGCCTCTTCCATTTCCGCCTTACTGATCGTCAGCGGCGGCAGCAGGCGAACCGCGTTTTTCCCCGCCGTGATAGCGAGCACGCCTTTTTCTATCAGTTTGTTGGCCAACTCCGTATGTTTGCCCTCGTCGACGATGATACCAAGCATGAGCCCTAAACCGCGCACGCCGTGGATATTGTGCGAACCAATGGCCAGAATTTGCTCTTTGAGATATTGGCCTTTCTCGCGCACCTCCGCAAGGAACGCTTCATCCGCGACGATATCAAGCACGGCGTTTGCCGCGGCGCAAACCATCGGCGTACCGCCGAAAGTCGTCGCGTGCGTACCGGGGGTCAGCACATCGCAGCAGGACTGCGCGGCCAAAACCGCGCCGATTGGCGCACCGCCGCCAAGCCCCTTGGCCATCGATACCACGTCGGGCTGAATGCCGTACTGCTGAAAACAGAACAGGCTGCCGGTTCGGCCGATGCCGGTCTGCACCTCGTCGATCAGCAGCAGCAGGTCGTTTTCGCGGCACAGAGCTTCGACCGCCTGTACGAATTCCCTATCGAGCGGCAGCACGCCGCCCTCGCCTTGTATCAGTTCCATCATGACCGCGCAGGTCATGTCATCCAGCTTGGCTTTCAGGCTGTCGAGATCGTTCGCAGCGGCATAATCAAAGCCTTCGGTTAAGGGGAAAAAGTAATTATGGAATTTATCCTGTCCGGTCGCGTTCAGCGTGGTGATCGTGCGCCCGTGGAAAGAATTGACAAGCGTAATGATCTTATGCCGGCCCGCGCCGTATTTATCAAACGAATATTTGCGGGCGAGCTTTATCATGCCTTCGTTGGCTTCGGCGCCCGAGTTGGCGAAAAACACCTTGCCCATGCCCGTGTGCGTTACCAGCTTTTTGGCGACTTGGATCATGGGTTCGGTCGTAAACAGGTTGGACACGTGCATCAGCTTATGCGCCTGCTCGGTAATGGCAGAAATCAGCGTTTCATTGTCATATCCCAAGCAGTTGACGCCAATGCCAGACGCAAGATCGATATATTTTTTGCCCTCGACATCCCAAACGGTAGCGCCCTTGCCATGGTCGAGCGCGATGGGAAACCGACCGTAGGTGTTCATGACATACTGTGTTTCCTCGGCCTTTAATTCTTGATAGGTCACTTTTCTTCTCTTCTTTCTTACTGGAACATCGTGCCGACGCCGACCTTGGACAACAATTCAATAAGGATCGAGTGCTTCACGCGGCCGTCCTGGATATTGGCGGCGCCGACGCCCTTGCGCACGGCCTCCACGCAGCAGTCCACCTTAGGGATCATACCACCTTTTATCACGCCGTCCCGCACCAGCTTGGGCACCTCGGATACTTTCAGAAACGGCAGAAGCGTCGAGTCGTCCTCGGGGTCGAGCATCAGGCCGCGCACGTCTGTCAGCAATATCAGCTTTTTCGCTTTGAGCGCGACCGCCAGCTTGGAGGCCGCCGTGTCCGCGTTGATGTTGTAGTTTGTTTCGTCATCGATTCCCTGTGCGACCGTCGAGACCACCGGAATATACCCCTTTTCGAGCACATCGATCACCGGCGACGGATCGACATCGACGATTTCTCCCACATAGCCGTAGTCAGTGCCGATGCGGTCGGTCAGGCGCTTGGCCTGAAACAGTCCGCCGTCCATACCGCCCAGCCCGATGCCGCGTCCGCCTGCCTTTTCAAGCAGCGTCACCAGATCTTTGTTGACCTTGCCGCACAGCACCATCTGCACAATGTCCATCGTCTCGCGGTCGGTATAGCGTAGGCCGCCCACAAATTTTGATTCCTTGCCGATCTTTTGCAGCATTTCATTGATCTCGGGTCCGCCGCCATGCACGACGACGACCTTGACCCCGACTAAGCTGAGCAGCACGAGATCGTGGATGACCGCGTCCTTGAGCTCCTCGTTGATCATCGCGTTGCCGCCGTATTTGACGACCACGGTCTGCCCATAGTACATCTGGATGTGCGGCAGCGCTTCGACCAGTATCTTGGCTTTCAGTTCCGCGTCCAGGTTGAATTGTTCGTCCATCATGTCCGGTAATCTCCGTTGATCTTCACATAGTCGTAGGTTAGGTCACAGCCCCATGCGGTCGCGCTGTCCACGCCCTCATTGAGGTCGACCAGGATGGCGACCTCGCTTTCCGACAGCACGGTTTTTGCGGCCTGTTCGTCAAAGGGAAGCCCCGCGCCCTTTTCGCATACGGTCACGCTGCCCGCATCGGAGGAAAAGGTGACGGTCACATACTCGGGGCGGAACGGCGCTTTGGAATAGCCCATTGCACACAGCACGCGTCCCCAGTTGGCGTCCGCGCCGAACATGGCCGCCTTGACCAGGTTGGAGCCGACGACTGCCTTGGCCAGCCGCTCCGCGGCTTCCTCGGTGCGCGCGCCCTGCACCGTGCAGGTGACTAGCTTGGTCGCGCCCTCGCCGTCCGCCGCAATTTGGCGGGCAAGCCGGGTGTTCACTTCGCCGAGCGCCTTGCAGAACGCCTGATACTCCTCGTCCTGCCATTCGATCAGCTCGTTGCCCGCTTTGCCGTTCGCCAGTACGACGCACATGTCGTTGGTCGAGGTGTCTCCGTCGACCGTGACACGGTTATACGTCTTTTTGACGTTTTCCTGCAGCGCGTCCAGCAGCATTTCATGCGTAATAGCGCAGTCAGTCGTCAGGAACGAGAGCATGGTGCCCATGTTGGGGTGGATCATGCCGCTGCCTTTGCAGATGCCGCCGATGCGGCAGACCTTGCCGCCGACGGTGAATTCGACCGCCGCGGTCTTGGGCTTGGTATCAGTCGTCATGATCGCGTGGTTTGCCTTTTCCGAGCCATCGTTCGACAGCTCGATCTCTTTCAGGTGTGTTTCGATGCATTCGACCGGCAGGCGCTGGCCGATTACGCCGGTCGATGCGACGACCAGGTCACCCTCGTCCACCTGAAGCACACCTGCCGCGGCTTTCGCCATGCGGCGGGCGTTTTCCATGCCGTCCGGCGCGCAGGCGTTCGCGTTGCCCGCGTTGGCAACGATGCCGCGTGCCACACCATTTTCAAGGTGCTCCATTGTCACATACAGCGGCGCGGCCTTAACGCGGTTCATCGTATACACTGCGGCGGCCGTGCATTCACAGTCGCTTAAAATGATGGCGGTATCGTCCTCCGCGCGGCTTTCCTTGATGCCGCAGCGCATGCCGCCTGCCTGAAAGCCCTTGGCGGCGCATACACCGCCTGATATGATTTTCATAGGAACACTCCTTATTTGTGAAGCCCGGTCGTTTCGTCCAGACCGAGCATGATATTCATATTCTGCACTGCCGCGCCGGAGGCGCCCTTGCCGAGGTTGTCGAACAGCGCCGTGACGATGGCCTGCTCCGCATGGCCGCTGACGATCAGGCGCAGGCTGTCGTGTCCGGCAAGGGTATCGGCATAAATCACCGGTTCATCGCCGCCGAGTGGCGCAACCGTGACCAGGTTTTGCCCCTCATAGTGCTTTGCAAGCGTTTCGTGCACGCGCTCCGCGTCAAATCCCGGCAGCATGACGGTGGTCGCCATGCCCTTATAGAAATCGCCTAAAATAGGGACAAACACCGGGTCATGCGTCAGCCCGCACACATGCCGCATTTCGGGCAGGTGCTTATGATTCAGATTCAAGCCGTAGATCCGGTGGCTGTCGTGGCGCGGGTCCCGGTTTTCGTCCTCATATTCCGCGATTAGCTTTTTGCCGCCGCCCGAATACCCGGTCAGCGACGAGCAGGTGAACGCGAAATCCACCGGCGCCACATCGTTCGCGACCAGCGGATAGACCGATGCGATAAAACCGCTCGCATGGCACCCCGGGTTGGCCACCCGTCCCGATGCCGCGATCGCCGTCCGGTGCGCTTTGGACAACTCGGCAAATCCGTAATCCCAGCCGTCCGCCGTGCGGTGCGCGGTTGACGCGTCGATGACGCGGGTCTTTCCGTTTTCAATCAGCGATACGGCTTCTTTGGCCGCCGCGTCCGGCAGGCAGAGGAACACGATATCGGCGGCGTTCAGAAATTTGCGCCGCTCGTCCGGATCCTTGCGTTTGTCCTCGCTGATGAGCAGCAGATCGATGTCGTCCCGCTCGCCGAGGCGCTCATATATTTGAAGGCCGGTCGTACCTTCCTTGCCGTCTATGTATACCTTAGGCTTCATCGTTTGCCACCTGCTCGATGAATTTTGCGATCTTGTCGATCTGACGCGTGACCTCCTGCGGCGCGGGACCGCCGATCGCCTTGCGTTCACCGACACAGGTGCGCAGGTCGAGCGCGTCATATACGTCGTCGCCAAATTTGTTTGAGATCGCGGCGAAATCCTTGAGCGTAAGCGTTTCAAGCGTCTCGTCGGCGCGGATACACTGGTTGACCAAACGGCCGACCGTCTTGTACGCATCCCGGAACGGCATGCCTTTCTTGGTCAGGTAGTCGGCGCAGTCAGTCGCGTTGATAAAGCCGCCGGACGCCGCTTTCCGCATATTGTCGCGCCGCAGCGTCATAGTCGAGAACATGGGCGTAAAGACCTCAAGGCATTGCTTGACGGTATCAACCGCGCCGAACACGGCCTCCTTGTCCTCCTGCATATCCTTGTTGTACGCCAGCGGCAGGCCCTTGAGCATGGTCAGCATCGTGGTCAGGCTACCATACACACGTCCAGTCTTACCGCGGATCAGCTCGCATACGTCCGGGTTCTTCTTCTGCGGCATGATGGACGACCCGGTCGAATACGCGTCGTCCAGCTCAACGAACTTGAACTCCCATGAGCACCACGAGATGATCTCCTCGGAAAGCCTCGACAGGTGCATCATCAGGATGGACAGCGCCGAAAGCAACTCGACGCAGTAGTCACGGTCGGATACGCCGTCGAGCGAATTGTCGGTCAGCCGGGAAAAACCGAGCTGCGCGCGGACGAAATCGCGGTCGATCGGGTAGGTGGTCGATGCCAGTGCGCCCGAGCCGAGCGGCATCTCGTCCATACGCTCAAGGCAGTCCTGCAAACGGCTCACATCGCGCTTGAGCATGTTGGCGTAAGCCATCATATAATGCGCAAAGGTGGTTGGCTGCGCGCGCTGCAAATGCGTATAGCCCGGCATGACCGCATCGAGGTTTTCCCGGCTCTTTTTCACGAGCGCTTTCATAAAGCCGAGCAGCAGGCCGATGATCTCGCGGATCTCCTTGCGGCAATAAAGCCGCATATCGAGCGCGACCTGGTCGTTGCGCGATCGGCCGGTGTGCAGGCGCTTGCCGGTGTCGCCGATGCGCTCGGTCAGAAGCTGCTCGATATTCATGTGGATATCTTCATAATCGAGCGAAAATTCGACCTTGCCCTCTTCGATGTCTTCCAATATCTGTTTGAGGCCCTCGACGATCTTGTCGGCCTCGTGCTGCTCGATGATGCCCTGCTTGCCCAGCATGGCCGCGTGCGCCATCGACCCCTCGATGTCTTCCTTATACATGCGGCAGTCGAACAGGATGGACGAGTTAAAGTCGTTTACCACCAGGTCGGTCTCTTTTTGAAAGCGTCCTGCCCAAAGTTTAGCCATAATTCTGTTACTCCTCTGAAAAAGCGTGCGGGCGCGCCTTGACGGTGCGCCCTGACGCGTATCTTACTTATCTACCGACGGGAAATGCTTTCCGGTCTTTTCGTGCAGCATCTGGTCGTTCAGCGCACGCACCTTGAGCGGCAGGCCGAACAGGTTGATGAAGCCCGCGGAATCGGCCTGGTCGTAGCAGTCGTCCTCGTTGAACGTCGCCATGTCCTCGGAATATAGGCTGTATGGAGAGGTGACCGAGGCGGGAATGATATTGCCCTTGTAGAGCTTGAGTTTCACGTCGCCAGTGACCGTCTCCTGTGTTGAATCGACAAAAGCGGAAAGCGCCTTGCGCAGCGGGGTGTACCACTGGCCGTTGTAGACCAGTTCGCCGAATTTGAGGGCGACCTGCTGCTTGTAATGCGCGGTCTCCTTGTCGAGCGTGATCTCCTCCAGCTTCTGATGCGCCGCGTACAGCACCGCGCCGCCCGGGGTCTCATACACGCCGCGGCTCTTCATTCCTACCAAACGGTTTTCCACGATATCCAGAATACCGACGCCGTTTTCACCGCCCAGCCGGTTCAGCGTCTCAATGATCTTGACCGAATCCATCGTTTCGCCATTCACACTGGTCGGCACGCCCTTTTCAAAGTGGATGTCGACATAGGCCGGCTTGTCGGGCGCCATTTCGGGCGATACGCCGAGTTCCAGGAAACCGGGCCGGTTGATCGGCGCTTCATTGGACGGCAGCTCCAGATCGAGCCCCTCATGGCTGAGATGCCACAGGTTCTTATCCTTGGAATAATTGGTCTCCTTGTTGATCTTCAGCGGGATATTGTGCGCCTCGGCGTAGGCGATCTCTTTTTCGCGGCTGTTAAGCTCCCAGAACCGCCACGGCGCGATGATATCCATCTGCGGCGCAAAGGCATGGATGGCCAGTTCAAAACGCACCTGGTCGTTGCCCTTGCCTGTGCAGCCGTGGCAGATCGCGTCCGCGCCTTCCTGCAAAGCAATCTCTACAATGCGCTT
The DNA here is from genome assembly GCF_034098985.1 of Agathobaculum sp. Taxonomy (GTDB): domain Bacteria; phylum Bacillota; class Clostridia; order Oscillospirales; family Butyricicoccaceae; genus Agathobaculum. Next base: position 9,479 of record NZ_JAXEOA010000010.1, read on the forward strand.
GGCGATGATCGGGCGCGCGAACGATGTGCCAAGCAAATACTGTTCGTATGTAGCGCCGGCTTTCATGGTCGGGATAATATAGTCGTCGACAAATTCTTTGGTCAGATCCTCAATGTATAGCTTGGACGCGCCCGTTTTGAGGGCTTTTTCTTCCAGTCCATCGAGTTCGGTACCCTGACCGACGTTGCCCGAAACCGCGACAACCTCGCATCCGTAATGCTCCTTGAGCCACGGGATGAGCACTGAGGTATCCAGCCCGCCTGAATATGCTAAAACGACCTTGTTATATTTCTTTTCCATGCCAAATCCTCCGATATACACAATTTTCATGACCTTTGTATTATACCGCTGTTTCTCACGTTTGGCAACAAGAATTTATAATTATTTTATATTATGCATATTTATTCAACACGTGCAAATGATGTGTGCAAAGAAACTCTTGCACTTTATCAGGAAAAGGGCTAAAATGGCTATATTATGGTGTGTTAAGATAGATACACAGAGCGAATAAAAAAGCAGGGGGACTGCTGCTATGACCGAAAAAAACCTGACGATGCTCACTGATTTTTATGAATTCACCATGGCGCACGGCTATTTTGAAAAGGGGATGGCCGACCGCCGGGCGTACTTCGATATGTTTTTCCGCCGCGTGCCAGATGGCGGCGGCTATGCCATCATGGCGGGCGTGCAGCAGCTCATCGAATATTTTGAAAACCTGCATTTTACCGACGACGACATCGCCTATCTTCGCGGTAGGGGCTGTTTTTCCGAGGCGTTCCTCGATTATCTTAGGCGCTTCCGGTTTGAATGCGATGTCTGGGCTGTTCCCGAAGGCACACCGGTTTTCCCGGGCGAACCGCTCGTAACAGTCGCCGGTCCGATGATCCAAGCGCAGTTTGTGGAAACCATGGTGTTGCTGACGATTAACCACCAGACGCTGATCGCCACCAAAGCCAGCCGTATCACACGCGCCGCGCAGGGGCGGGTGGTGCTGGAGTTCGGCTCCCGCCGCGCGCAGGGTTACGACGGCGCGATCTACGGCGCGCGCGCGGCCTATATCGGCGGCTGCCAAGGCACAGCTTGCGTGCTGGCCGACCGGGATTACCGTATTCCCGCGGGCGGCACAATGGCCCATTCGTGGGTGCAGATGTTTGACAGTGAATACGAAGCCTTCAAGGCCTATGCCGATATTTACCCAGATAACTGCGTTTTCCTGGTCGATACTTACAACGTGCTCAAATCCGGCGTGCCCAATGCGCTGCGCGTTGCGCGGGAAATGGTCGCGGAAACGGGCGTTCGCCCCAAGGGTATCCGTTTGGATTCGGGCGATATCGCGTATTTGTCGATCGAGGCGCGCCGGATGCTTGACGAAGCCGGCTTCCCGGACATGCAGATCATGGCCTCCAATTCGCTGGATGAATATCTTGTGCGCGATTTGATCACGCAAGGTGCGCGCATTGATTCCTTTGGCATCGGCGAGCGCCTTATCACCTCGAAATCCGAACCTGTTTTTGGCGGTGTGTATAAACTGGCTGCCGTTGAAGACATCAATGGCCACATTGTACCGAAAATCAAGGTTTCTGAGAACGTCGAAAAGATAACTACGCCACATTTTAAGCAGGTTTACCGTCTGTTTGACAATCAAACGGGCAAGGCATTGGGTGATGTCATCACGATCCATGATGAAGTTATCGATTCTTCCAAGCCCTATACGTTGTTCCACCCGATCCATACGTGGAAGCAGAAGGTTGTTACCGATTATACGGTGCGTCCGCTCCGCGTTAAGCTGTTCGATCGGGGTCAGTGCGTTTACCAATGTCCGGATATTGAATCCATGCGCAATTACTGCGCCGACGAGGTTGACACCCTATGGGAGCAGATTAAGCGGTTTGAAAACCCGCAAACGTATTTTGTAGATTTGTCTAAAAAACTGTGGACTGTTAAGAACGAGCTGCTGGAGAACTGTCGTATTTAAAGTGTTTTTTTCAGAGGCCTTTCACTCATTTAGAGTGAAAGGCCTCTTTGTTTATGTAAAAAATGTAATTGTCAATTTACCTAACCCGCAGCGCGAAATTAATTACTTCACGGCCTGCCTAAAAGGCCAATTACTGAAGCAATAAAACGCTTTTAAAGGGGCGAATGGTAATGAGGAAAATGCATAAAAAGTTTGGGGAAAGGGGCATGGCGTGGCTGCTGACGGCAGCGATGGTGGTGGGACTGTTGCCATCATTTACACCTGATGCGAAAGCGGCAGAAATAATACCGCTACCGCTCCAAAGTGCAACGCTCACTCCGGGCCAAACATACGAGCTTGCTACCGGCAATGCAACTGGTGTATCGTTCACCATTCCGGCTGGTGAACCGGTCACAATCTATGTGAACGGTGGCACAACAATTGATAACACAAATCATGGTGGATCACCAATTACTATCGCAGCAGGAGGCACACTAAATTTAATTGTGAGCGCTGAGTTAGTTGTAAAAGGACAACACGCAACATCTGGTGAAAATGGAACCTTGGCTATTGGTGGCAACGGCGGAAATGGTGGCTACGCAGGTATTGCCGTCATCTCAGGAGCAACATTAAATGCGTCAGGCGGTGGTCAGATCAAAGCATACGGTGGTAATGCAGGAAATGGTGGTGCAGGCGGATATGGAGATCCAGGTCAGTATGATGGTAGTGGTGCGGGTGCTGGCGGCGGAGCGGGTGCTGGTATCGGTGGAAATGGCGGTGGTGGCGGCGCTGGCGGCGCTGGTGGACATGAAGCGACTGTTCCCGGCCATAGCGGCGGCGGCGGTATATCTGGTTTGGGGGCGCAAAATGGAAGCGGGAATATTAATGAAGCATCAAGTCTACGAGTAGGATTGCGTGGCTATGGCGGTGGACGGGGCGGGAACGCAGGGACCGTGTCATTATTGCTTACCGTCAATGCCTATGGCGGCCTTGGGGGACAATATGGCGGTGGCCATCAAGGATCTGGAACAGGATATAATGCCGGTGGTGGCGGTGGGGCCGGTTATCCAGCAGCAGCAATAGGCGGTGGCGGCGCTGGTGGAGGTGGAGGCGGTGGCTCATGGAATGCTGGTGGTGGTGGCGGCGGTTATATCGGTGGTATTGGAGGTAGCCAAGATGGCCCCACAGCAATTGCTGCGGGGCAAAACGCCGCAGGTGCAGACGGTCTATCACCTGCTGGCTCCGCCGGGGGATATGGTGGCTATGGATATAATGATACCTCAATAAATGGAGCTATGGGCGGCGGTGCTGGTGGCTCTGGTAACGGTAATGATAGTGGTGGTGGTACTACTTCCGGTGCCAATGGTATCCAAGGTGTCATACATGGTGGCGGCGGTGCTGGTGGCTCTGGTGGAAACGGTGGCGTAATTACTTTAATGTATGGTATAAATTACACATTGCTAAACGGTGGATCCCTTCCGTTCAAGCGCTCGAACACTGGAACTAATGGCGGCGCTGGATTTCCAGATGGCTCGACAGGAACAACGACGTATATAGATAATAGCCATGACCTTTCCAACAGTGCCCTGAACATCGGAAATAGCGAGACTTACTACGACAGCAGAAAGCCCTTTGGAGGAAGCCGGAAGGAAAGCCGCAGGCATGCGGCGAGGGACGGTTTTCGTCCTGCGGGCCAGCCCGCTTTTATCTCCCCGCCGTGTGCCCAAAGGTGGGAACCCGGGACTCCCTTTTCCCCTTGCCAGCTCTGGCTTGAAAGCCTTCCCAGCATCCCCTTTGCCCTCACGCTTTCCTGTGCCAATCCGTGTCACGGCTTCCCGGTTTCCTGCGTTTTAAACCCACCGGATTCACCTTTTCTCCCCATAAAGCCTTGCGG
>NZ_JAXEOA010000011.1:0-141863 GCF_034098985.1 Agathobaculum sp.
CAGAGCGTATAACACACTACACTTTGCTTCGCAAAGTCGTGTGCCAAATGGGGGCGTTGCCCCCTTTGGAAACCCCCACAAGAAAAGGCGGTACGCTACCCCTCCACGGGGCGCATACCGCCTTTTCTTGTTATCCAGCCCTCCGGTTGTATCGGTTGAGCAAAAGTCAGCGTGGGATTGATGTGGTATCTTTATCTAAGTGAACCCCCGAGCTCCCATTTGCTGACCGCCTGACGCGATACGCCGAGCGTGATCGCCAGATCTTCCTGGGAAAGGGCGCGCGCACGGCGAAGGGATTGGATTTTTTCATTTAATTTCATTGGTGCTACCTCCTTGACTTATGAGACCAGTTTACCGAAAGCAGCGGTAGCATGCCACCAATCCAGCTTGGAAATTCCGCAACTGACAGTTGCATTGCCATAAAAACGGCGCGATTTTATAAAATCACGCCGTTAAACTTAATATCCCAGTGCTTCGCCTATCAGGACGATCTCGCACTTCTCCATGCTGAGCGGCGGCGCCATATGAATGACGAGTGCCGAGCAGATGCGCTCCGGGCTGCGGCAGTCGTGGCATTTACCGTCCAGCGCGCAGGGGGTCTTGCGCAATAGCCGTTTGGCGTTTTGCGGGGCGGCGATATTGCGCGCCCGGTCGACCGCACTTTCCAGATCCGGGCATAATTTGTTGACGCCGCAAACAAAAATGCAGCGTTTCGCACCGAACAGTGTGCCGGCGACGCGGTTGCACCGCCCGTCTATATTGACGATCTCGCCGGTTTCGCTCAGCGCGTTGGCCGAGCACAGGTAAATGTCAGGGTCCTGCACGTATTCGCCGGGCGTGATCGAGTGTGAGTGCACATCGGTGCTTTCCGCAAACGCTCCGGGGAGCCCCAGCTCTTTGAGCGTCATCGATCCGCCGAGCGTGACCGATTGATCGGCGCACACCTCGGAAAGATAAGCGACTGCCCCCTCTTTGGCCGGAAAATACGTAAAGCCAAAGCCGCGCGCCGTAAATGCCGCGCAGAGCGCGTCCACGTTGCACAGGCCGCGTTCAAACAGCGGCAGCAGTTCCATCGGCTCGTTCACAAGGGCGTCCGCGCCTGCTTTTCGCAGCGTGTCCGCGTCCCGGAAGCCCCAGGTCACGCCGACTGCGGTCAGTCCCGCATTTTTTGCGGTCTGCATATCTACCGCGCTGTCGCCGATATACAGCGTTTCGCCCGCGTTTCCGCCGAGCTGCCGGAGCAGTTCGAGCGCGCTGGTCGGGTCGGGCTTTCGCGGCACGCCGGGCCGCTCGCCCACCGTGATCTGCACCAGATCGCCGAAATAGTGGCGGATCAGGCCCTTGGCCGCGAGGTCGTATTTATTGGACAGTACGCCCACCGCGACGCCGGCCTTTTTCAGCGCCTTGAGCAGCGGCAGCACGCCGTCATATGGCTGGGTACGGTTCATCATACGGCTTTCATAAGCGGTGCGGAAATCATCCAGACATTCGTCGACCAGCGTTTCGGGTGAGCCGTCAGGCAGGCTGCGTTCGATGAGCTTGCGCACGCCATTGCCGACGCGCTCGCGCGTCTGTTCCTCTGTGACCGGAGGGAAGCCGCGCCGCAGGATGGCGGTGTTTACGCTGTCGGATAAATCCCCCAGGGTGTTGAGCAGGGTACCGTCCAAATCAAAAATTGCCGTGGTGATCTTCATATGTATCGAATCCTTTTTGTTATGCGCGTTTATAAGTTGTCGTAATATCGCCGAGCAGGGAGGCTACCTCGGGGTTAAGCGCTTCGCGCCGCACGCGCCAGCGCCAGTTTTTTCCGCCGATGGTGGCGGGCGTGTTCATGCGGGAATCCGCACCGAGCGAGAGCAGGTCCTGCAGGGTGGTCATCGAGATGCGGGCGGGCGAGGCCCATACGCTTTTGATGGCGCTCCAGCCCATCGCCTCGCTTTGCGAGGTGCGCAGATAGCGGTAGGCAAACTGCTTTTCAGGCTCGCTGCACAAGTCCATGATCTGCTCGCAGACGGTCTGCGAGTCGTGTGTCGAGGTGTAAACGATACTGTTTTGCACAAAGTTGTGCGGCAGGTGTTCATTGTCCTCGTCGGGCGAAAAGCCGAAAATGAGCACCCGCATGCCCGGGAACCCGCTATCGGACAGCAATTGCCGCACCTCGTCGGTCATCACGCCGAGATCCTCCGCGATAACGGGCAGTTCGCCAAGTGCTTGTTCAAGCGCGCGCAGCAGCTCCATGCCGGGCCCTTTGCGCCAGACGCCATTGACCGCGTTTTCGCTCCCGGCCTTGACCTCCCAAAAGCTCTCAAAGCCGCGGAAGTGGTCAAGCCGGACAACGTCAAACAGCCGCATGTTGGTTTTCATGCGCCAAATCCACCAAGCGTAGCCCTCTTTTTTATGCACCGGCCAGTTGTATACCGGATTGCCCCAGAGCTGGCCGGTCTCGGAGTAATAGTCGGGCGGCACGCCCGCGACCAGCTTGGGGCTGCGGTCGGCTTTCAGCTGAAACAGCTCGGGGTGCGTCCATACGTCTGCCGAGTCGGCCGACACGTAGATCGGGATGTCGCCGATGATCTGTATGCCGTGCGCATTGGCATAGAAGCGCAGAGCATCCCACTGGCGGAAAAATACATATTGCAGGAATTCTCGGAACAAGACCTCATCCTGCAGATCTTCACGCACGCGGGCAAGAGCCTCGGGTTTGCGCACGATCACGTCCTTGTCCGGCCACATATACACCGGCATGTCGTGATATTTTTCCTCTTTGAGCGCCATGAACAGGGCGTAATCGGGCAGCCATTCGGCGTTTTCCTGCGCAAATGCTTCGACTGCCGCGCGCGTTTCCGCGTTGATGCGCGCGTAAGCCTTGCGGAACAGCGGCCAGCGCGTGTCGGCAAGCTGCTCAAAATCCACCTCGTCGGGCGATGCCTGAAAATCCCCCTGCGCGATCTCCTCACGGGTGAGCAGACCGTCCTCGGCCAACAGGTCAAGGTCGATCAGGTAGGGATTGCCCGCCGCCGCGGAAAAGCACTGGTATGGCGAATCGCCGAAGCCGGTGTGGCCGAGCGGCAGCACCTGCCAATAGGTCTGCCGGGCTTTTTCCAAAAAATCGACGAATTCGTAAGCGGTTTTTCCCATGGTGCCTACGCCGTGCGGCGAGGGCAGCGAGGTCACGTGCGCGAGCACACCGCTGGAACGCTTAAACATATACATTCTTTCTCCCATCTCTTTTGGTCTGTTTCATTATATCATAAGTATGGCTAAAAAGATACGTCCGACTGGCGCGGACTGCGGAAATTTGACGATTTTGCTTGCCAAGCGTGCAGCCTGCCGATATAATAAAAAGGCTGAAAAATGAGTAAAAGGGGAATGCCTCGGTGAGAATGCGGAAAAAAAAGAATTTGGACGTGCGCTTCGCGGCCTGTGCGGCAGTGATGGAGTTCGCGCCCAAGGAGCAGCGCGGCAAATGGCGCGCGCTGTTTGGAAACAGCCATCCGGTGCATGTTGAGATTGGCTGCGGCAAGGGGCGGTTCGCGCTCGGCATGGCCGAACAGCATCCGGATATCAATTTTATTGCGATTGAACGAGAAGAGGGCGCGCTAATCATGGCGGCCGAGCGCGCGGCGTTGCAGCCGCTGCCTAATCTGCGGTTTGTATCGGTGGACGCGGCAGAACTGCGCGAGGTATTTGCGCCGGGCGAGGCCGACCGGATCTATCTCAACTTCTCCGATCCATGGCCGCCCAACCGGCAGCGCAAGCGCCGCCTGATCTGGCGCGCGTATCTGGAGGTCTATGATGAGATTTTAGCACAGAAAGGGGATCTGTGCTTTAAGACCGACAACCAGCGCTTTTTTGAATGGACGCTTGCGGAGGTCTGCCAGTTCGGCTGGCTGCTCCAAAATGTTTCACTCGATCTGCACCACTCGGACTTTGAAGGCAATATCATGACCGAATATGAGGAAAAATTCTCCGCCGAGGGCGCGCGGATCTACCGCATGGAAGCCCGGCGCCGCCTGCCGGAGTTTCTGCGAAAGTAATTGGGAAAAAGCGGCCGGTAGGCCGCTTTTTCTTGTGCCGGAGGGAACCGTGTGGTATGCTGGTCGAAAAGGAGTGAAGATATGGATTTTTCGCTGGAAAAATGGGACGAGCGCTTTGTTGACGACGTGGCGCACTATGCCAATAATGAGAAAATTGCCTGTTGGCTGCGTGATGCGTTCCCATACCCCTATACGCACGCGGATGCTGAGGGCTATGTACTGGCCTGCGCGGCAGATGACGAGGTCGCGCAGCTTTGCCGCGCGGTTGTGATAAACGGCCATGCGGTTGGCAGCGTGGGCGTGTTCGTCGAGCGCGACGTGTACCGAAAGAGCGCCGAGCTGGGCTACTGGCTTGCCGAGGAATACTGGGGGCATGGCGTGATGACCGCGGCGGTGCGCCTGATATGCGCTGAGGCGTTTGATGAATTTGACATCGTGCGCATCCACGCCGAGCCGTTCGCAGGGAATGCAGGCTCGCGCCGCGTGCTGGAAAAGGCGGGCTTTGCGCTCGAGGGTGTCAAACGGCAAAGCGTGTGGAAAAATGGCGAGCTTCAGGATAGCTGCATCTATGCGCTGCTTCGCTGATTGATTCTTGACATATGCCGAAAACGTGGTATGATAGGGTATATAAACGGCATATGCCAAAAATTAAACGGAGGCGCAATCCAAATGAAAATTGCAGTTACCTATGAAAATGGGCAGGTATTCCAGCATTTTGGCCATACGCAGCAGTTCAAACTATACGAAGTGGCAGAAAAACGCGTGATTTCTTCTAAAATCGTGGATACGAACGGCAGTGGTCACGGCGCGCTGGCCGGCTTTTTGCGTGAGCAGGGCGTGGATACCCTGGTCTGCGGTGGAATCGGCGGCGGCGCGCAGGCGGCGCTGGCGGAAGCGGGCATCCGTCTGTTCGGCGGCGTGCAGGGCGGGGCAGACAGCGCGATCGAGGCGCTACTCGCGGGCACGCTCCAGTTTGATCCCGACGTCCGGTGCAGCCACCACGAGCAGCACGGCGAAGGGCACGCGTGCTCGTCGCACGATCACACCTGCGGCGGCCACTGCCACGGTTGACCGGTGCCTAGGCCGAAAAAATGCCGCCGTGTGTGCGGCCTGCCGGGGTATACCGAGTTTGCGCCGCGCGGCGCGGGGTGCGGCGCGGAACTTGTCGTGATGGGACTGGACGAATATGAGGCGATCCGTCTAATCGATCTGGAGGGCATGCAGCAGGAACAGGCCGCCGAGCAGATGGGCGTGGCGCGGACGACCGCGCAGGCGATCTATAACGCCGCGCGCCGGAAGCTGGCCGACTGCGTGGTGGGCGGCAAAGTGCTGCGCATCGCGGGCGGCGACGTGGAGGTGTGCGAACACCGCGCCGTCTGCCCGCGTGGCTGTTGCCCGCACCGGCACTGTAAAAACGAATAAAAACGTCCCGGCGCTTGTAGTAAAGCACCGGGACGTTCTTTGGTTGTTACAACTTGGTGTAGCCGCGCGGGGTAACGATTGCGTCAAGCGGAACGCCTGCCGCACAGTCGGGGCAATTTTTGCCGTGTGAGCAGTTATGGTAGTGCGGGAAGTCCAAACCCGAGAACAGGCTGACCACCTGTTTACCGTTCAAATCCTTGATATTGGAGAACAGCGCGGAATACCCCGCGATCCGCCCGCCGTAGTATTCGACGCACTCGCGCGCCTGACTGAGCGTCTGACCGGTCGAAGCCGAGGTGACGAGCACCAGCACATTTTTGGAGAAAATCATGGGGGTGAGGTTGTCCGAAAAGATGAACTGGCCGTTGACATTGGAATCCGGCTCGACCAGAAACAGGTCGCTGCCGCCGTTCATGCTGCGGAATCCATCGCGGGAGAGCTCTCGCGCGAGGAACGCGCCGATGTATTCGGTACCCTCCAGACACAGGATGGTATCAATATTGACGGAGGAGAAATGATAAGCAATGCTGGCCGCGGCCTCGGTCGCCATCGACTGGCTGTGCTTGATCGCCGACATATCGATGTAATAATTGATATGCGAATGGTTGGTGGCGAAATGCCCGGGGATAGCGTCGGCATAAAGCTTGGGATTTACCTTGGAAACGACACGGATCGGCTGCTGCATAAAAGAACCACCTTTCTTAGCCGGGGATGGTTAAAGATTAATTTTATTATACAGCATTTTGCTGCCGGGCACAACAAAAAATGGATGCGTATAGAAAAAGGACGAAACGCTTGGCGTTTCGTCCTTTGCTATGTTGTGATTAGAGCGCAGCCTTGGCCTTTTCAGCCAGCGCGGCGAAAGCGGCCTTGTCATTTACGGCGAGCTCGGCGAGCATCTTGCGGTTGAGGTCGATGCCGGCTTTCTTCAGGCCGTTCATGAAGCGGCTGTAATTCATGTCGCAGGTCTTGGCGGCAGCCGAAATACGGGTGATCCACAGGCGGCGGAAGTCGCGCTTCTTCTGCTTGCGGCCGATATATGCGTACTTCAGGCTCTTCATAACAGCCTGGTTGGCTACCTTGAAGTGGGTGGATTTGGAGCCCCAGTAACCCTTGGCACGCTTCAGGATCTTCTTTCTTCTTTTGCGCGTCATCATCGCGCCCTTAACTCTAGCCATTTGTAATGCCTCCTATATGAAAAGATGTTTTTAAACTTATTTGTAGGGGATCAGGCGCTTGATCTGCGCTACGTTGGTCGCGTCCGCAAACGCTTCCTTACGCAGGTGGCGCAGGCGCTTGGCAGTTTTGCCATGGCCGTTGAGCAGGTGGCGCTTGCCGACGTGGCCGCGCTTGATTTTACCGGTCTTGGTGACGGTGAATCTCTTTTTGGCACCGCTGTGCGTTTTAATCTTAGGCATAAGGGTTTGCTCCTCTCTGAATTTGCGCGCGGGGCGCGTTTTGATTACTTTTCCTTTTCTTTGTCCTTGATGGGCGCCAGGAACATCATCATCTGGCGGCCTTCAAGCTTGGGCATCTTCTCCACCGTGCTCACCTCGGAGCACATCTCAGCAAAGCGATGGAGCAGATCCTGTCCGAGCGACGCGTGCGTCACCTGGCGTCCGCGGAAGCGGACCGCGACCTTGACCTTATCGCCGTCCTTGAGGAATTTGCAGGCGTTTTTAACCTTGGTGTTCAGGTCGCCCACATCGGTGTTGGGGGTCAGGCGGATTTCTTTAAGTTCCACGATCTTCTGGTTTTTTCGCGCTTCTTTTTCGCGCTTGGCCTGTTCAAAACGAAACTTGCCGTAGTCCATGATCTTGCAGACAGGCGGCTTGGCCTGCGGGGCGATCTTGACCAAATCCATGCCTTTTTCCATGGCAAGATTCTGCGCTTCAGCGTTCAAAACAATGCCGAGCTGTTCGCCGTCGTCGCCGATCAGGCGGACTTCCTTGTCGCGGATCTCTTCGTTGATCTGATGTTCCATGCTGCTAATGGATAAGCACCTCCAAACAAAACGGGTTTGAAAAACAGAAAAAGGACGCTCACAGGGTGTGACCGTCCTCCACATAAAGGTCCAAAAGGCGCGCGAAAAACCGCATGCCGGACTGCTTTATTAACCCGTTCGCCAAAAGCTGCGGGTGAGGACGTACCTTCTTCCTTGTTACCTGAATAACTATACCAGAACAAAAACGCAAAGTCAAGGCTTTTTTTCTTGCCAAAGGGCTGGTATGATTGACCTTACACGCGGCATACTATGACAGTGCGCACCGAAGATATTTTGCTTTACAAAAACGGGCGCGTTTGCTATGCTAAAAACAGGGGACGGCAAGTTCCCGGATTTTCATAAAATGTAAGGAGGAGCCGGACCATGAGTGAAGAGTTTGGCAACGATTTAGTAACGCTGACCGATGAGGACGGCAACGAGGTCGAATTCGAGCATATCGACACTGTGGAATACAAGGGCGAAACTTATCTGGCCTTTATTCCGGCGGAGCTTTCGCTGGAGGAAGAGGCCGAAGTGGTCATCCTGCAGGTCGTGGAAGAAAACGGTGAGGAGATCCTCGCGTCCGTTGAGGACGACACGATCGCGGACGCAGTGTTCGATTTGGTGATCGAGCGCGCCGAAGCAGAAGAAGAGTAAGAAGCAGATCCCTGCCCTGTGCGACAGCGGCCCCTTTTTAACCCACATTTTTAGTACGGGATTTCGGACGGTTTTGGCATCGAGCAGCAGGCCTCCCGGGTATACACGGACGTTGGAAGCGCAGACATGCCAAACAGAAAACCCACCTGCATGAGTCGTGCAGGTTACTAATCGGGTCGCATCGGCAGGGCGGGGGTTTTTACTTTTTTCCGCCCGTAGGGCGGATTTTTTCTTATTTGTTACATTTCTGTGACTTTACACGCATTTTACTTGCATTCCGTGCATAGGATAGGGTATACTGACATTATCAATAGAAGAAGAGGAGGTGGATAAACGCCATGCGTATCATTCGCAGACCGCAGCATCCGGATACGCCTGATATCGACGATATGATCTTTAGCGACGAGCATCAGACACAGAGCGAAAAATAATTCGGATCGATCCACGTGACGCAGGAAAAACTGCGGCGTGGTTTTTTTATATTTATTTCCCGGAAATCGGGAGAATTCCATTCTAAATGTAAAAATGCGTTTATTATCGACAAAATGAAAACGTCCGCAGCGGCAGGAAAGCCGTGGCGGGCGTTTTTCATTTTATTCCGGGGGCAGGGAAGCGCGCAAGCGGTCGAGCGCGGCCTCGTACCGCGGGTCGCCGCGCAGGCGGGAGAACACTTGCTCGTCGTCCTCCTCGGCGGCGCGCAGCAGCAGGCGGTTCATCGAGTCCAGCTCGTTCCGGGTGGGCACGCGGGTCTGCACGCGCTTGAAAAACGGGTTTTTTGTGTAGTCCATCGTGCGGGAAATCGCCGCGTCCACATATTGCTCAAACAGGCTGAGAGCGGTATCGCGGTCGCCTTCCGCGGCCAGCATCAGCCGCATCTGGATACCCGCGAGCGGATCAAGCTCAAACAACTCGTTCAGGGCGCTGTAAGCGTCGGTAAAGCGGCTGGCGGCGGCGCAGTTCTCTTGGCGGCGGGCAACGGCGGCCAGATTCATTAGCGTCGTACCGGCCTCACACACCTGCTCAAACAGCGCGCGCTGGTTTATCTCCTCGGCTTTGTCCAGATCGCCGCGCGCTAGATACAAGGTCTGGTAAAGCTGTTCGGGGCGGCTGATAAACGGGCGTTTGGGCAAGCTGTCCAGCAGGGCTTCGGCCTCGTCGAAACGTGAAAGCATAATGAGCGCGGAGACGCGCAGAGCCTTTGCGAGCTGTGCATCATCCGGTTTCACGCACTCCGTTTCACCCTGCTCGAACAGGGAAAGGGTCTGCTCGGACAGCTCGGACATAACTTCGCCGGGGTCTGCCTTGCCGTTTAAGGCAAAGGACAGATAACGGTAATACAGCGAGCCGATCACCAGCTTGAGCGAACCGCTCGCGGGGTATTGCTGGAGCACCTGCGCACACGCGGCCTGACCGGCGGCGTAGCCTTGCTCGTCAAATACCTTGCTGAGCTGCTCGGTGAGCGTGTGGATCTCGTCGTCGGTGGGGTGCTCGCGGAAATCCAGCAGTCGGTCGACTGTCAGGCCGAGTGCGCGGGCGAGGGGTGGCAGCAGGGTGATGTCGGGGTAGCTCGCGCCGGTCTCCCATTTGCTGACGGCGGCAGCGGACACGCCGACGGCCTCCGCGAGCATTTCCTGGGTCATGCCTTTGGCATGGCGCGCGCGGGAAATAATGGTTCCGATTTGCAGTTCCATAAATTTCATCCTTATAATAGGGAATTCAAAAGGCCTTTTGTTATGTTTATCTTAGCATACGCCGCGCCGCGGCACAATGGAGGCAAAGTTAACCGCCGGTAGGAAAAATCCAACCGGCGGTTGATTATTCTTTGATGTGCTCGATGATGTCGTTTGGGGTGCAGTTAAACTCGGTGCAGAGGGCGTCCAAGGTAGCCATTGAAACATACTCGTTATGCGATAGACGGGACATAGTATTAGAAGAAAGGTTTAGCCTTTCTTTTAATGTGGTTTTGTTCATGTCATTGTCAATTAGAAGCTTCCAAAGCGGTTTATAGGTGAACATAGGGAGAACCCTCCATAATTTTAGTCTAGCATATAGGGGAGAAATATCAAGAAATAAGTTGACATAAACCTTGTAAAGGAATATAATAACCTCATAAAAGGATATAAAATATAGAAATGAGGTTGCTTCATGTATATGACAGACAACATAGCCGCAGAATGTTTCCAATCCATAACAGAGAGCGCGGAATCGGAAAAGACCTACCGCCGCATGTTGAAAATGCTGAACAAGAAGCAACGCCGTCTGTTCATCCGGTTTTACGACGAAATGACAGACCTCATTGATTTGACCGCGCAGGATAATTACGTGCGCGGTATCTGCATGGGCTTATCATTTGCGGAACGCTACTGTTATGTTCCAAAATAACTGAAATGCATGTAATCACGCTTGGAACGCCACGCGTTGCCGCCCCATAGGAACCCATATTTTGTAAACGCGTTGTACACGTCGCCGCCCTCGGGGATGGAATAAGGATCCTCGCCGGGCGTCCAATGCGTGCCCGTGGTCGGCGTGAGCGTGCCATCCGCGTTGATGGTGGCCTCCATGTTTTCTTCCCAGTTAAGGTCGATTGCCGTGCCTTGGCTGTGTTCGCCCGTGCGCCACGCATAGCATCCGGCATCCTTGATGGGGAACTGCTCCTTGCCGCGGTAGATCTCGTCGAAAACCGCTTCGTAGATCGGCGCAAGGTTCTTATTGACGATTAGATAAGCCGTTCCGGTAAGCTTACTGCCGTCCGGCTGGAGCCGCCAGACCTTGACGGAGATCTCGGTCATATTGGCCTTGGCTTCCTCGGCGGACTGGTATTTTTCACCGCCCTTGCCATAAACCAGTTCCATTTTCTCTTCCTTGGTTTTGGGCAGGTTGTCCAGAACATTTCCGGGATCGTCCGGTTCAGGCTCCGGTTCGTCGGGGATCTCGGCCTTGTTGGGGTCGTACTCCGGATCAGCCTGTCCCTCAAACGTATCGGTAAAGCGGCTGGCCATGATGAGCGCCTGCTCGCGCGTCGCCGTGCCGGAGGGGGAGAGCTGGGTCGGTTTGCCCGCCGCCGCCACGCCGTTGACGATCTTATGGTCGACCATAGTCACCATCGCGTCGACCGCATAGCCGCGGATAGTGGAGGCGTCGGGGTAATCCTCGACCGCCGCGTCGCCCGCGATGGCCTTGGCACGGATGCCCGCCGCATCGAGTACATTATAGAGCATGACGCACAGATCCTGCCGTTGAATGGTCGCCTTGGGGTCAAAAACGCCGTTTCCGCGCCCGTTGACCAACCCCAACTCATAGGCGGTCACCACATCGGCGCTGTCACAGTCGTTAAACGGCTTGCTGGAAGAGGGCTTTACCTCCCAGCCGGTCACGGCCTTATAAGCATTGAGCGCAACCGAGCAGAACTCCGCGCGCGTGACGGGCGATTTGGCGGGCAGGGAGGCGAAAGCGGCGGGCTCCAGCCCGGCGCTCTTGGCCGCGTTTACACCGGCCTGCGCCCAATTGGAAACGCCGGACAGCGCGCCGGCTTCGGGGATGAAAAGCGTCAGCAAAAGTGCAAGCGCCCCCGCGCGGCGAAACGGAAAACGGGGCATGGAAAAAACCTCCTTGAATCACACGGAGCAGGTGTGGAATTTTTCTTTTCTGTTAAACAATATAATCTGTCGAAATCACTTGGAAACGCAACTTATTCACAATATCCACAGGGTTATCCACAGAAAAAGGCGAATTTTGACAAAATCATTCGGCGGATATGCGGTCCAAGGTTCGGTATTGCAGGGCTTCCGCAAGATGCTCGGCCTGCAATACTTCGCTGCCCGCAAGGTCGGCGATCGTCCGCGCGGTGCGCAGTACGCGGTCGTGCGCGCGGGCGGTCAGCCCCAACCGCTCGAAGGCGGCCTTGAACATGCGCGAAGCGCTGTCCGACAATGGGCATAGTTCGGCAAGACGCGCAGGTGGGATATTGGCGTTGCAAACACCTTGCCCCTGCCGTGCATACTGCGTTTCCCGCGCCCGCAGGACACGCCGGCGGATATCGGCCGAACATTCCTCGGAAGCCTCGCGCCGCGCGGCAAGCGCGGCATATTCGACCGGCTGCACCGCGACCTGAAGATCGATACGGTCGAGCAGCGGCCCGGACAGGCGTTTGAGGTATTGCCGCACCGAGGTTTCCGAGCAGGTGCAGCGCGGCGTACCGTACCAGCCGCATTTGCAGGGGTTCATCGCCGCGATGAGCTGAAAATCGGCAGGGTAGGTGATCTGCCCGGCAACGCGCGAAATCGTAACCTGTCCATCCTCAAGCGGCTGCCGCAGTGTTTCCAGCACGTCTCGCTGGAATTCGGGCAGTTCGTCCAGAAAGAGCACGCCGCGGTGCGCGAGCGTGATTTCGCCCGGCGCGGGCAGGCGGCCGCTGCCGCCTGAACCGCCCGCGATCGCGTTGGCGGACGAATTATGGTGCGGCGCGCGAAAAGGCCGCTCGGCGCGGCGCGCGGCTTCGTCGCCGCGTCCGACCGCCGACCACACCCGGATAACTTCGAGGCGTTCGGCCTCGGTGAGCGGTGGCAGGATGGAGGAAAAGCGTTTGGCCATCATGCTTTTGCCTGAGCCCGGAGGACCGGAGAGAAGCACGTTATGTCCGCCCGCGGCCGCGATCTCCAGCGCGCGCTTGACATCGCGCTGTCCCATCACATGAGCGAAATCAAGCTTGTTTTCGTGCGGTTCGGGCGCGGGTGGCGGCGGACAGGGGGACAGGAGCGCGCGGCCGTCCAAATGGGCGGCCAGCTCATTCAGGCTGCGCACAGGCAGTACGGCCACGCCGGAGGCGTAGGCGGCTTCTGCGGCGTTGGCCGCGGGGACGAACACGGTTTCAAAGCCTGCGTCCCGCGCGGCGAGCGCCATGGAAAGCGCGCCGCAGACCGGACGCACACCGCCGGTGAGCGATAATTCACCGAGAAATACCGCGCGTTCGGGCAGCTTGGCGATCGCGCCCTGCGCCGCCAGAATGGAGAGCGCGATAGGCAGGTCGTAAGCCGTGCCGGCCTTTTTCAGGTCGGCGGGGGCGAGGTTGACGGTCAGCCGAGAGACCGGCCAATCAAACCCGCTGTGCTTCAAAGCGGCGCGCACGCGCTCCCCGGCCTCTGCGACCGCGCCGGTAGGCAGGCCGACGATGTCCAGCCGGGGCAGGCCGCTTGACAGGAAGCACTCGACTTCGACGATATACCCGTCGATCCCGCGAAGGCCGGCCGAACAAACGCGCGAAACCATAAAAAGCCCCCTAAACGACAAAACTTTCAATGTTATAATTATACATTATAAAATCCAGCCCCGCAACGGCATTTTCCGCATGCAAGAAAACTGTAACATTGTGTCGTTTCGGATTGTGGAATACTACCGAAAAACTTTCTCAGGATGGGGAAGAATGTTATAAATTTGTCAGATTTGGTGTTTACAATTTGGGGGCGGAGTGCTAGAATAAAAAGGGTCGCTCAAAGCGTCCTTTGTTGCGTGAAACGCGCGTCAGAGAACGTTTTCAGGCCTTTAGCATGTTATCAACTGAATAGGAGGATATAAAACATGGCAAGAAAGATGAAGTCCATGGACGGTAACACTGCTGCGGCGCACGTGTCGTATGCGTTTACCGAGGTCGCGGGTATCTATCCGATCACCCCGTCCAGCCCCATGGCAGACAGCGTTGACCAGTGGGCAGCCGCGGGTCAGAAGAACATTTTTGGCACTGAGGTCAAGGTGATCGAGATGCAGTCCGAGGCAGGCGCCGCGGGCACGGTGCACGGCTCGCTCGCCGCCGGTGCACTGACCACTACATATACCGCTTCTCAGGGCCTGCTCCTCATGATCCCGAATATGTATAAGATCGCGGGCGAACTTCTGCCCTGCGTGTTCCATGTTTCGGCGCGTACGGTCGCGTCCCACGCGCTTAACATCTTCGGCGACCACTCAGACGTAATGGCCTGCCGCCAGACCGGTTTTGCCATGCTGGCCGAGACCAACCCGCAGGAGGTCATGGATCTCTCCGCAGTTGCGCATCTGGCCACCATTGAGAGCCGCGTGCCGTTCATTAACTTCTTCGACGGCTTCCGCACTTCGCACGAGATCCAGAAGATCGAAGTATGGGACTACGAGGACCTCAAGGAAATGTGCGACATGGACGCTGTCGAGGCGTTCCGCGCGCGCGCTTTGAATCCGGAGCACGCAATGATGCGCGGCTCGCACGAAAACGGCGACGTGTTCTTCCAGCACCGCGAGGCCTGCAACACGTACTACGAAGCTGTTCCGGGCATCGTTGAGAAGTACATGGACAAGGTTAACGCCAAGCTGGGCACCGATTATAAACTCTTTAACTATTACGGCGCTGCGGACGCTGATCGCGTCATCATCGCAATGGGTTCGATCTGCGACGTGGCCGAGGAAGTCATTGACTACCTCAATGCGCACGGCGAAAAGGTCGGCCTGATTAAGGTCCGCTTGTACCGCCCGTTCGCGGCCGACAAGCTGGTTGCTGCCATCCCGGCTACGGCCAAGAAGATCGCGGTGCTTGACCGCACCAAGGAGCCCGGCAGCCAGGGCGAGCCGCTCTATCTGGATGTTGTCACCGCGCTTGCCAACGCAGGCGTTACGGACAAGGTTGTCACCGGCGGCCGTTACGGCCTCGGCTCTAAGGACACGCCTCCGGCGTCCGTCTTCGCGGTCTACGAGGAGCTGTCCAAGAATGCGCCCAAGCACCTGTTCACGCTCGGCATCAACGACGATGTCACGCACCTTTCGCTTGAGGAGAAGCCCTCGCCGAACACCGCGGCCGAAGGCACCATCGAGTGCAAGTTCTGGGGTCTTGGCGGCGACGGCACGGTCGGCGCGAACAAGAACTCCATCAAGATCATCGGCGACCATACCGATAAGTATGTTCAGGCGTACTTCCAGTACGACTCCAAGAAGACCGGCGGCGTGACCGTTTCGCACCTGCGTTTCGGTGATAAGCCGATCAAGTCGCCCTATTATATCAACAAGGCCGACTTTGTCGCCTGCCACAACCCGTCCTATATCGTCAAGGGCTATCCGATGGTTCGCGACGTCAAGCCCGGCGGTATCTTCATGATCAACTGCCAGTGGTCTGACGAGGAGCTTAACCATCACATGCCCGCCGTTGCCAAGCGCTATATCGCGGCGAACAATATCCAGGTTTACACGATCAACGCGATCGATCTGGCAATTGAGATCGGCATGGGTAAGCGCACCAACACCATCCTGCAGTCCGCTTTCTTTACGCTGGCCAAGGTCATGCCGCAGGAGGAAGCCATCGGCTACATGAAGGACGCCGCGACCAAGTCCTACCTCAAGAAAGGTCAGGACGTGGTCGATATGAACCACAAGGCGATCGACGCGGGCGCTACCGCGTTCCATAAGGTCGAGATCCCGGCTTCGTGGGCCGACGCCAAGGATAACGGCAGCGGCGAGGAGCTGCAGGGCCGTCCCGAGACCGTCAAGATGGTCAAGGAGCTTATGGACCCGATCGGCCGCATGGACGGCGACAGCCTGCCCGTATCGGCGTTTGCCGGCGAGTATGTCGACGGCACGTTCGCGCACGGCGCAGCCGCTTATGAGAAGCGCGGCGTTGCCGTTACTGTTCCGACTTGGAACAGTGAGACCTGCGTACAGTGCAATCAGTGTGCGTATGTCTGCCCGCACGCCACTATCCGTCCGTTCGCGCTGACTGAGGACGAAGCCGCAAAGGCGCCTGCTTCTGCCAAGATCGTCGATATCAAGGCCGGCAAGGGCAAGGGCGTTTATAAGTACACGATGGCCGTTTCCCCGCTCGACTGCATGGGCTGCGGCGTATGTATCGGCGTGTGCCCGACCAAGTCGCTGACCATGGTTCCGCAGGAGCAGGAAGCCGCCCAGCAGGACGCTTTCGATTACTGTGTCGCCGAGGTCGCCGAGAAGCCGGACATGATCTCGACCGCTTCGGTCAAGGACAGCCAGTTCAAGAAGCCGCTGCTGGAGTTCTCCGGCTCGTGCGCGGGCTGTGCCGAGACCTCTTACGCCCGCCTGATCACGCAGGTCTGCGGCGACCGTATGTATATCTCCAACGCGACGGGATGCTCGTCCATCTGGGGTGGCCCGGCTGCCACCAGCCCGTACACTGTCGATGCAAACGGCCATGGCCCGGCTTGGGCGAACAGCCTGTTTGAAGACAATGCGGAGCACGGCCTTGGCATGTACTATGGCCAGAAAGCCATCCGCGATCGCCTGATCGAAAAGACCAAGGCATTGATCGCGATCGAGCACACCTACGCGCCGCTCAAGGAAGCTGCGCAGGCTTGGCTGGATACTGTGGACGACGGCAAGACAAACGGCGAAGCGACCGAGAAGTATATCGCTGCGCTGAAGGACGGTCTGATGACTGTCGAGGGCTGCGAGGCGTTCATCAACAGCCCTGCAAGCAAGGAAGTTTTCGGAGAGATGCACGGCAAGATGAAGGAGCACGTTGAGGCGCTTAAGGCAGCGGGCGAGACCTACTGCGACTGCGACGCGTGCACGCTTGTCAAGGACATCCTCGCGCATAAGGAATACCTGTCCAAGAAGTCCGTCTGGATCTTCGGCGGCGACGGCTGGGCGTATGACATTGGCTTCGGCGGCCTCGACCATGTGCTGGCTTCCGGTCAGGACGTCAACGTCATGGTCTTTGATACCGAGGTATACTCCAACACCGGCGGCCAGGCTTCCAAGTCGACCCCGATCGGCGCGGTAGCGCAGTTCGCGGCGGCCGGCAAGGCCATTGGAAAGAAGTCCCTCGCGGAGATCGCGATGAGCTATGGCTATGTGTACGTCGCGCAGGTCGCGATGGGCGCCAACATGAACCAGACGCTCAAGGCGATCGCCGAGGCGGAAGCGTATCCGGGTCCGTCGCTTATCATCGGCTATGCGCCCTGCGAGATGCACTCCATCAAGGGCGGTATGACCAACTGCCAGGCCGAGATGAAGAAGGCTGTCGACTGCGGCTACTGGAACATGTTCCGATATAATCCGGCGCTCAAGGCCGAGGGCAAGAATCCGTTTATCATGGATTCCAAGGATCCCAAGAGCGAGGATTACCGCGGCTTCATCATGAACGAGGCGCGTTATTCTGCACTGACTCGTTCGTTCCCCGAGCGCGCGGAGAAGCTGTTCGAGGAAGCCGAAAAGGCGTCCGTCGACCGTTACGCACACCTCAAGAAGCTCGAGGCGCTGTACGGCCAGCAGTAAGCAGTAATTTTTAATAACGGCATAAAAAAGCCCCGCGCCTGTTGGCGCGGGGCTTTTTCGGCGGCATTTAGGATATGCAGGTCAAAGCTTTGATCACTTCGCCGGCCAAAATCATGCCGGCAACCGGCGGCACGAAAGACACGCTGCCCGGTACAGCACGTCCCGCCGTACCTTTTTGCTCATCTGAGGGTAGGGGCGTGCGCGGCTCTTCTTTGGAGTAGACGACCTTAAGATGCTTGATGCGCCGCTTTTTACATTCCAGACGGATGACGCGCGCGAGCGGACAGACCGAGGTTTTATAAATGTCAGAGACCTCAAAACGCGCCGGGTCGAGCTTGTTGCCCGTACCCATCGAGCAGATAAGCGGAACCTGGAGGCGGTCGCATTCAGTGATCAGGTGCAGCTTGGCGGTCACCGTGTCGATGGCATCTATGATGTAGCCAAACTGCGTCAGGTCGAGGGCGCTGTCCGGCGTATAGAACGTTTGGAGCGCGTAAACATTGGCTTTTGGATTAATATCGAGAATCCGCTCCCGCATGACCTCAACCTTAGGCTGTCCGATGGTCGACTGAAGCGCGATCAGCTGGCGGTTCCGGTTGGTGAGCGAAACGGTGTCGTTGTCAATGAGCGTGAGCGTGCCGACACCTGCCCGCGCGAGCGCTTCACAGGCAAACGACCCGACCCCGCCGACGCCGAAAACAGCGACATGTGACCGGCGGAGTGTTTGCAGTGCATCTGCGCCGAGCAGCAGTTCGGCACGGGAAAATTCATGGAGCATGGCACACCTCGAAAAATTTATTGAGCCCAGTATAACACGGCAGCGGGCGTTCCAGCAAGCGGATGCTGATGAACTGGTAAAAACTTACTTGCAATTTTCGAAAAATACGCTATACTGTTAGATAAGAATGTTATATTTGTGTAAAGGAGGCGAAACGGCATGTTGAGTTGGAAACGGGCTTGCGCGGGACTAAGCGCGGCTGCATTGCTGGCCGTCTCGCTATCCGCGTGCGGCGATGCGTCCGCTGAAATCCGGGATGTCTCCGCGCCGCTTTCCGACGGTTTTGCTCAGGAAGTGCAGATATTCGATACGGTCGATTTGCACAATGTTGTAGAGATCGTGCCGGAGGATGTACCGCTCGCCATAGCCAATCCAGTGGTAGACGGCGTTCTGGAGCCGGTGGCTTCGGGCGCGGTGGTCTATGAAAACGAGTATGCCACGCTGGATGCGTCCAACGCGGATCAAGGATATGTGATGGTCAAATACGCGCCGGGAGAGACCGCGCGCATCAAGGTGCAGATTACCCGCTCGGGCGGCACTACCTATACGTACGACCTCGAACCAGACGGCACCTACGACGTATTCCCGCTGCCGCAGGGTGACGGTGCGTATCAGGTCAACGTGTTCCGCAATATCAGCGGCACGAAGTATGCGCAGGTTTTTGGCCAAAGCGTGCAGGTTTCGCTTGCAAACGAGCTGTTGCCGTTCTTGTACCCGAACCAGTATGTCGATTTTGACGCTTCAAGCAGGGTAGTAGCGGTAGCGGGCGATATCACAGCCTCCGCGTCCGACGAGTTGGACACGGTCGCAGCTGTATTTGAGTATGTTGTACAGAACATCCGGTACGATTACGACCTTGCGAAAAACGTACCATCCACGTATCTGCCCGATCTTGACGCGGTATTGAGCAACCAGACCGGCATCTGCTTTGACTATGCTTCCGTGATGACGGCGATGCTGCGTGCAAAGGGCATCCCGACCAAGCTGGTGATCGGCTATACGAGCCGCGGTGAGTACCATGCGTGGATTTCCACCCATGTGTCGCAGGTCGGCTGGATCAATAACGTCATCTCGTTTGATGGAAAGAGCTGGAAACTGATGGATCCCACCTTTGCTTCAACGGGCAAACAGAGCCAGCAGATCATGGATTATATCAACAATCCCGCCAACTATACCGAGAAGTATTGTTATTGATGGGAAAAACCACGGGCGGCCGCGAAAGCGGTCGCCTTTTTTGTTTCTTTATGCTATACTGGAAGCAGCAATTAAATGTTGGGAGGACACAATGAGCAGATCACACCGGCGCATATTGCCGCCTGAGGCTGCGGGCGCAATTTGTTTGCAACTCAAAGAATTGATCGGCGCGGGCGTGCCAGCTGAGGAAGCGTTTGCGATCCTTGGTGAGGATGCGCGGGATCAGCGCGAAAGCGCGCTGTATGACGGCATTGCAGGGGCGCTGCGCGAGGGGAGTGCGCTGTCCGGCGCGCTTGAACAGGCGGAAGTATTCCCCGCGTATATGACCGGTATGGTGCGCATCGGTGAGCGCACAGGCGCAATGGAGGACGTGCTCAGCGCGCTGGCGGAATATTTCAGCCGGGAAGCCGCGCTGCGGGACAGTGTGCGGGGAGCGGTTGTTTTTCCGTTGCTTATGGGCGGTTTGATGGCTGTTCTGCTCGGCGTTTTGCTGGCGTTTGTACTGCCTGTGTTCTCAAGTGTGTTTGCGTCAATCGGGCTTGCACTATCGCCGTCTGCCGCATGGCTGGCTGTCGCAGGGCAGGGCGTGGCGCTGGGCGCGGCCGTGCTGCTTGCATGCTTGCTCCTTATTGGAGCGTTGCTGTGGTTTGATAAGCGCACGGGCAAGCTCGGCCTGCTGCGTCGCACAAAGCTGTCGCGGGAAACATCGGCCGGACGTTTTGCGTCCGCGATGGCGCTTATGCTGCACAGCGGCTTGCCGCTTGACGAGTCGCTTCGCCGCGCGGGAGAGCTCTCGCATACCGCTTCCGCTGTACGTGCGGCGGAACGGGTGATGGACGGTGCATCGCTGAGCGAAGCGCTGGCGGGCACCGGATTGTTTTCTGGGTTTTACCTGCGTATGCTGCGGGTCGGGGAACACGCGGGCCGCGCGGAACAGATGATGGAAGAGGTCGCGTCGCGCATGAGTGCGTCCGCGTCCGCACACGCGGATGAGCTGATCGCCCGAATCGAGCCAACTATTGTCACCGTGCTCGCGCTGGCGGCTGGGCTGGTGCTGCTGTCGGTCATGCTGCCGCTGCTCGGCGCCATGACCGCGTTCGGATAAGGGGGCGCGGCCATGCGTTTAAAAGTGCGGGGGATCCTGCTGTCCCTGCTTGCTTTGATCGTTTTTGCGGGGCTGCTCGCGTTCGGCGCGGGCTGGGTTGGCGTGAGGGCAGACCGGACGGCCGACGATGTGCTGGATGATGTGCGCCGCGCGGCGGTGTACTGCTATGCGGTTGAGGGGCGGTATCCGCCTGATCTGGCGTATTTGACAGCGCAATACGGTGTGCGGTATGATACCCATCGGTTTTATGTGTTTTACCAGCCCTTTGCGGCAAATCTGATGCCTGATATCACCGTGGTCGAGGCGGAGGAGGCGGCAGCATGAAACGGTATTCTTTTGATTCCTTGGCGGCGGTCGCCCTGATGTTTGTCTACTTGATGACCGGATCGTGTGCAATCGTGCTGGGGGTGCGTGTTTGGCACACGGCGCAGGCGCGGATGGAGGAGAATTATGACAGCCGCACGCCGATCGCCTATATTGCGGGCAAAGCGCGGCAGAGCGATGCGATCCATCTGGAGCAGATGGAAAGCGGCGTGCAGGCGCTTGTGCTCGACAGTGATTGGGAGGGAAAGCGTTATCAAACGCGGCTGTATTGCCTTGACGGCGCACTTTATGAGCTGTTCAGCCCGGATGATGTGACGCTGCTGACGACGGACGGCGCGCGGCTGGTCGGCCTGGCGGCGCTGGAATTTGCAGAAGAAGACGGCATGCTCCGCGTGATAGGGACAACGGAAGCGGGACAGCGGACCGAGCTCCTGCTGTCGCCGCGCCGGGGAGAGGGGGACGGCTCATGAAACGGATGACCCGCTCCCGCCTGTTTCTGCTCGAGCTGACAGTCGATCTGCTGTTTTTCTGTGTTTGCGCGGCGGTATGTCTGGCGCTTCTGGGGCGTGCAAACACCTTGGGACAGCAAAGCGCTGTGCTCGGGCGGGCGGCCGATGCGGCGGTCAATGCTGCAGAGGCGTTTCAGTCCGCCGGTGGGGACCCGGCGCGAACGGCGGCGCTTTTGGGCGCATCGTGGGACGGTGCGCAGGCGGTGCTAACGCTGCCCGATGCATGCACGCTGACGCTGACTCCGGAACAGCCGCGGGACGGCCTGCATACGGCGGAGATCAAGGTCACGCAGGCGGGGCGGCGGGAACCTGCTTATTCATTGACTGTGCGCCGCTATGTCCGGGAGGTGGTGGAATGACGCGGAAGACCGCCGCTACGCGCGGCGTGGCGTTTGGCGGGCCGACGGTGCTGACCGTGCTGCTTATCCTGTGCCTGACGTGCTTTTCACTGCTTGCCCTTTCCCGTGCAGCCGACAATTGGCGGCTGACTGAACGCGGCGCGCAGACCGTGTCCGACTATTATGCCGCCGAATCGCAGACCGAGCTAGTGCTCAGCCTGCTTGACGATATGTGCGGCGCACCACCGGATGAAGCTGGGCCTGCTATGGCGGAGCGCACCACACAAAACGGCGCGCAGGCGGAATATGACGCGCAGGCCGCCGAGCTTTGCTTTGCGTTCTCCGCGGGCGCGCAGGGCGACCTGGTGACCCGTATCGTGCTGACCGCCGAGGCGGACGGCACCGCCTGGCGGGTGCGCAGCAGCCGTGTAGAGCCGGAAGACCAGCCGGACAGCGAGGCCGCGCTGCCCGTCCATCAATGAAAAGGAATGGAAACGACTATGCTAGATTTACAAGGATTTTTTCGGCAGGCGGTCGACCGAAGCGCGTCCGACGTGTTTTTTATCGCGGGGATGCCGCCCGCCTATAAGGTGGACGGCGTGCTGCACCGCGAGGACACGCCGCCGCTCAAGCCGGAGCAGACTGCCGAATTGGTTGAAAAGCTGTATCAGCTTGCGAATGGCCGCCCGGACGAGCGGCTAAAAAGAACCGGCGAGGACGATTTTGCCTTTTCTGTGCCCGGGCTGTCGCGTTTTCGCGCCAATGTATACCGGCAGCGCGGCTCGCTTGCCGCTGTTATCCGGATCATCACATTTGAACTGCCAGACCCGTACGCGCTGCATATCCCGGATACAGTGATGGAGCTGAGTGAACTGCGGCGCGGTTTGCTGCTGGTCACTGGGCCTGCGGGCAGCGGCAAGACGACCACGCTCGCGTGCCTGATCGACCGTATCAACCGCACGCGGGAGGGGCATATTGTCACGCTCGAGGATCCCATCGAATATCTGCACCGGCACGCGCGCTCGATCGTCAGCCAGCGCGAGATCGGCGCGGATACCGAGGGGTATGTGCCTGCGCTCCGCGCCGCGCTGCGGCAGGCGCCCGATGTGATTCTTCTGGGCGAGATGCGCGATTATGAAACCATCAGAACCGCGATGACGGCGGCTGAGACCGGACATTTAGTCATTTCGACGCTGCATACCACGGGCGCGGTCAACTCGGTGGACCGGATT
Organism: Agathobaculum sp.; assembly: GCF_034098985.1. GTDB lineage: Bacteria > Bacillota > Clostridia > Oscillospirales > Butyricicoccaceae > Agathobaculum. Next base: position 22,839 of record NZ_JAXEOA010000011.1, read on the forward strand.
ATCGACGCGTTTTCGCCCTCCCAGCAGGGGCAGATACGTATTCAGCTTTCCATGGTTCTGCGCGCGGTCGTGTCGCAGCAGCTTGTGCCGTCGACGGACGGCGCGCGCCCTGCGTTTGAGATCATGCGGGTCAATACCGCGGTTGCGAATCTGATCCGGGACGCAAAACTGCATCAACTGGGCGGCGTGCTACAAGCGTCGTCCGGCGAAGGGATGCAGACGATGGATGGCGATCTGCTCCGCCTATACGGCGAAGGGCTGATTTCTGCTGAGAACGCACTGCGCTGCAGCCTGGACCGGGAACAAATGCAGCGGCGGTTACGTCTATCGGAAAAAGATGGATGACGGCAGTTGTTCTTGGCGAATGAAAATGGTATACTGGATAAATAGTGGGAGGAGGTGTGCGCATGGATGAACTGGAGAAGTATAGGGGACGGGTCTCGGTCCGCATGCTGGGTGAATTTTCGATCGCGGTAGATGGGAAAACGGTCAGCGAGCAGCTGCGGCGGTCAAAAAAGCTGCGCGGCGTGGTGCAGTACCTGCTGCTGAACGCCGACCGCCCGGTTCCGCACACCGAGCTCTATGAGACGTTTTGGCCGGGCGAGAGCAGCCAAAATCCGCGTGCGGCGCTCAAAACGCTGATGCACCGGTTACGCGCCGCGCTGGTGCAGGGCGGCGCTCCGGATGATCTGCCGTTCTTTTTGGTGCAGCAGGGGAGCTATCAATGGAACTTGGGGCTTAAAGCCCAAATGGACATCGAGACGTTTGAAGCGGCATGCCAAAGGCTGCACGGCGGCGGGCTTGCGCGGGAAGAGCGGCTGGAGCTGCTGCGCACAGCTGCCAGTCTTTACCGGGGCCGTTTTTTGGACAGTTCGGAGATCTGGATGCTGCCGCCGGCGGCGCACCTGCATGGGCAGTATCTGTCCGTGGTAGGAGAACTGTGCGGCTTGCTGCAGGAAGACGAGCAGTATGACGAGATCATCGCGGTCTGCCGCGAAGCGTTGCAGATCGACGAATTGGATGAAGCGGCGAACTATGCGCTTATCCTGGCGCTGACTGCCTGCGGCCGCACACAAGAGGCAATGGCACAGTATAGCCGGATCACTGATCTGTATTATGACGACATGGGTGTGCAGGTATCCGACGAACTGCGCGCCTTGTACCGGAAGATCGCCGAGGTCGAACAGGCCACTGAACTCGATATCGACGGCGTGCGCGGCAAGCTGGAGGAACGCGAGGCGCAGGGTGGCGCGTACGTCTGTGAATATGGTATTTTTGAGGATATTTACCGCATCGAGGCGCGATGCCTCGCGCGGTACGGCGGACGGATGTTTTTGGCGCTGCTGACGGTCACCGACGCTTATTGCCAGATGCCCGAACAGCGCGTGCTGGGCAAAGCGATGGAACGCCTGCTGGAGGCCTCTTGCGCAAGCCTGCGCCGGTGTGACGTCATTGCCCGGTACAGCCCGTCGCAATATGTGCTCTTGCTGCCAACGGTTACTTATGAGACGGGGCAAATGGTGCTGGAGCGTATTAGGAGAGCGTTTCGACGGCTGTATCCTAAGGCCCCTGTGGTGATATCTGGAAAACTGCGGCCGCTGCGGCCCTGTGAAGAACAAACGGAAAATGAACTCGAAGAGTAAGCGCGGCCAAATAATTGGTCGCGCTTTTTTTGTGTAGAATCATAAAAATGCAGGGAAACAGAAAAAATTGAACAGATGGATGAAAAAATTGCTTAATATAATAATTATGCGTAAAAAAGCCGTGTCCGTGTGATTGAATCATACGGACACGGCTTTTGGTTTTATCAGACAGGAGAAAATCTTCCTGCGTTGCCTGAAATGTAACCGGGATATCACCGCGGGATGTCATACTGGATATGTAGAATATAAAACCTGCTGAGGAGGCAAACCACAATGCTGCATATTGAATCAGGCGGAGCGGTCCGGCAGGAACGGCATATCTTGCTCTGCATCGACACAAGCAGACGCGGGGAACTGACCGGCAGGGCATATGGCGGTAATCCGCGAAGAGCGGTGAGCTTCAGCGCAATGCTGCCGCTACTACGGCTGATCGACGGCTGGCTGGATGAAAACCCGGTGACCGAACGGCCGGAACAGCGGCGCGGGCTGCTGCCCGGCGCGCCGCCCGAACACGGGAGGTTCTGCCGGCTGGAAACTGCCGCCGAGCGCCCCGGGCACGTCGCAACGTTCATCATCCGGGTGCGGTTCCGGCAGAATTCAAGCTGGCAGGGCGAAGCGGTATGGTTGGAGCGGGAGCGGAAAGTGTTTTTTCGCAGCGCACTTGAGCTGTTGCGCATGATAGACGACGCACTGCTCACCAGTGAGCAAGAGCGGGAGCAGTCAAACGCGTGGCTCGGATGAGACCAGCTCGGCCTGCACAACCAGCCGGTGCGTGGAAACCATATATGGCGTGCAAGTGAAAAGCGTCATCACAGACTCCCGGCCGTCGACCGGCTCGGTGACCCACACTTCGGTCGGCTCAACGGTCAGGGTGCGGAATACTTCATAGGTATAGACATTGTCTTGGTCGCTCAGTAGGATCTGGTCGTTTTCGCCGATCATGTCCAAATGGCGCAGAAGCGCGCGGGGCCGGTGGCCGGCGAGTACGCAGTTGCCGCTCTGACCAGGCAGGGCGGTTCCCGGCATATGGCCGACGCCCAGCTTGAGCGATGGCTGATCGACGCCCTCGACGATATTGTCCGCCAGCTCGAGGCGCGGGATTTTAATCACACCTGCCTGAAGCGGCGCTTCCGCAGGTTCGGCTTCGTCGTATCCCTCTTCACCGGGCAGATAGACGACCGATTCCTCCGCGTTCGAGGTTTCGACCCATTCGGCGGAAACCGGCGCGGGATCGTCCGGCACGCTTTGCTGGCCGAACAGCACGCCCCACGGATAATTGGCGCCCTCATAGACGAGTCCGATGACCGCCAGTGCAAGACCCGTTATAAGCAGGCCGCGTTCTAATTTTTTTCTAGAGTTTTTAGCCATTTTTATCACCTGACTATAAGAGTACCCCGACAGGAGGGGCTCTGTCAACCATCAAATTTTCTGCCGGGGAGATCCGGCATTTTAGAAGAGGAGAATGCTCCATGCGTCTACATTCATTGTTTCGCCGCATAAGCGCGGCGGCGCTCGCGGCCTGCCTGCTCGCAGGCGTGCTGCCAGTAACCGGCGCGGCTGCGGCCGGCATCATTGGATTTGATGGGCAAAACCTGTCTGTCGATACGGCTGCTGCACGATTGGTGACATCGAGTATCGATCTCAGCGACTGGGAGCTGCCCCAAGAGGCGCTCGCCATGCTGGACGGCTACACGATAGCCGACGCGACACAGCGGGACAATGTGGTGTATGTAGCCGCATACCGCTTTGATGGCAGTATCCAGCAGCCACAGCATAAGTTCCTGACCGTGGTCTATAACCAGAGCGGCGAGGCGGTATCGGTCGATCGGGTCAATGGGGCGGCAATCGACCAAAGCAGCGTTGTTATGCTCGGTGGTACGGCAGTGCAGCCTGATATGATACAAGCTGATGAAGCAAAGCAGCCTGAAGCGGCTCCGCAAGACGGGGAGAAGCCTGCTGCGCAGCCCGAAGACAATACCTTGCAGCCTGAGCAGGGAGGGCAAGTGCCCGTTCCCTCAGAATCTGAGCCGGAAGCGAATGATCAGCAGGATCGCGAGGAGCAAAAGGGCGAAGAGAAGCCGCCTGACGCGCCCACGGAGCCGCAGCAGGTACAGCCAATAGAATCAAAGCCTGAAACAGAGGCGAAGACGGAGGCGTCTACCGCAGATAACCAGCAGGAACAACAAGACAGTAGTGCTGCAGAGCCTATGGCCGCGCTGTTTGGAACACGTGTGATCGGCCCGCGAGCCGTCTTAAGCAGCGGCCCGGATAGCGGTAGCGCCGCCTCCGGCTGGACGATCGCCCCCGGCCTGGCGAGCGGATACACATTTACCGTCACTGGCAGTGCGCTTTCGGAAACCATCAAGCTGTATGGGGAAAACGCAGATCCGAACGACCCGGCCGCACAGCCGCTCACGCCCCCGGTCGACCCGCAGACAGTGTTTGGCGTGCGGTACGACTGCGCGCTCGATCCCCAGCTTTCGCTGCGCGATGCGGCGGGCAGCGTCCTGCAAGTGGATATGGAATCCTTTGGGCAGGTGTTCAGCTTAGGCGAGCTGGGCGGCGGCGGAGACAACCGGGAATTGACGATCGCTTCGACAGGCAAGTATCAGGGCTTTGCCATTGGTACGATCAGGGTGGATAAACCCACGAGCACGGCCTATATTGAAATTGCGGATGAAGCAGCGCTGCGGGCAAGCTTTGAAGCGGCAAATCCCGGACAGTCCGGCGCATCCATCGCTCAGATCACCGGCCTGCGTCCGTGGTTTTGGATGTCCTGCCGCTATGAAAAGGGTTCCGGCGGCCACCCGGATATGGACACGGTGACACTGGGCGGCACGACTATCGAGCTTGATTGGAGCAATATCGACGCACAGACCCCGCACATCCAGATGAATAAAAAGGAAAAAGCCTTTGATAAAGATACCCGTACCATCACGTGGTCGATCACGCTGACGCCTGAAAACGGCGCGTCGCTTGCCGGCGCCGTGGTGGCCGAGCGGCTTGGCGATGCGTTATCTTTTCGCAGCATGTCGGCGGTACGCGGCAATACCGCTATCGATGTGACAAGCGCGGTATCCAATCCGGAAAGCACAGAGCCGACCTATACGTTCCCGGCGGACGGCGGCGTGACTGACGGACAGAATACGATTACGCTTGGGAAAAATGAGGCGGTCGAACTGTTGGTCAAGACTGTGGTCAACGATTCGTTTTTTATGAGCCATCTCAATGAGCAGCGTGCCATCATTACCAATCAGGCATCCGTCATCAAGCAGGATGCGGAGCAGGGGACGATAACGGCTGAAGCTTCGGCTAATAAGGTCTTTGATACCCGATGGCTCGGCAAAGACGGCGAGTATCAAGCTGTGGATGGAAACCATGCGAGCGAGATCAAATGGACCATCAAGCTGAACGGTGGAACTCCGGTCAAGCTGGAAAACGTTTTAGTGTATGACCTGCTGCCGTCGGAGATGATATTCGGCGAAAACGCGGATGTCCGATTGGATGGCAAATCGGTTTTGAATGCGCAAAGTGACGTAAAACCATGGTATTCGGTTGAAACAATCACCAGGCAGACCATACTGGCAGGCGCCCCTGCCGCGCTTCAGGCTGAGATTGCCGCGCTGGCCGGATCAGCACAGCTGTTGATTGTGCATATTCCGTCTCTCGCAGCAAAGCAGCAGAATATTACGTTCTATACTCAGGTCGGTCCGGTATTCGGTTCGGAGAATCAAAAAACGGTCAATAAAGCCTATATGACGTTTACGCTCCCCGGCGGCAGTGGCCAGGGCGGCGCAGCGGGCGAGATGCCGGGAGCGACAAGTCCTGAGGTCTCTTATGTACAAGCAGCGATCGCGAAGACCGGTTCGTATGACCGTTCCAACCGGCTGGTGACTTGGAAGATCAGCGCGAACAGCAACCGGCAGGCATTAACCGGCGGCGTGCGCATAGAAGATGATCTGAACAACCTATATAAGGCAAATGGATGGAAAAACCGCTTTGTGGATGGTTCTCTTTACTGGTCGGTGGAAAACGGAGAATGGCAGGTACTGCAGCAGTGTGCAAACAATCAGGCGCCCGCAGCGGAATATCCGGAGATTCCCGCGTACACGATGATTGACGGAAAGCTGACTGTCTATGTCAGGGAAATGAATCAGCAATCCTACCAGTTCAAATTTCAGACCGAAGTCATTGGCCAAAATATTTTTAAAAACCAGATGCAGACCAAGTTGTCCAACACGGCATCGCTGGTTTGGGATGGCAGGACCGTATCGCATAGCGCGCAGGTGCCGGTAACATCCGCGTTCTTGATCAAAGAGTCGTTTAGCAATAACCATACGGCGAATGGAAACGGCACCCCTTATGAACCCGCAGACAATACACTTTGGTGGAAGATACAAATTAACGCAGATGGCCGTGCAATGGCAGATCCGGTGGACACGAACAAGGGCCCTTCATTTGTGGATACCTTACCCGAGGGCTTGACCTATGCCGGGTATGAGCTGTACGCCGCGAGCGTGACGAATTATGACAACACCAATGGCTATATGGGTCTGCTTACGCCGAAGAAGCCGCTAGAGACAAGTGTGACAGGCGGCTCCTATTTAGCGGTGATGGCGAGCGGAAATACCGTGACATTCCAGTTTAACGATCCGATCGAGGCGGCAAAGAACCGCGCGGACACCAAGACCGGGCGATATATCTTGTTTGTCAAGACCAAGGTCGCCTCGGAAAAGCTGTCGGGCATCGCCGCGCAAAAGGTCAAGTTCCCGAATACGGTGACGATCAACGGTACGGACATGGGGCACGCTCTCACGGCTACCGCGAAAAAAACCGCCGAGATCAGCCGCAACCACATAACCAAAAGCGGCGCGCAGCGGTTTGAAAATGGCAAGGCGATCTACGAAGCCGATTGGACGATCGACGTCAATCTCGATGGAAAGGCCAACGGCTATACCGAACCGACGGTGATCGATGAATTCCCGGAGGGCATGACGCTCAAACAAGAGGGCGGACGGTATCAGATTTCCATTCATAAGCTGGACGCCGCGCGAAAGAACATCGTCGGTGATGATCTTGCATATGGTGAAGATGGCATGCCGAACGGCTGGACGTATGTAGACGGGGTATTTCGCTTTACGCTTCCGAATGAAGCGGACGGAAACGAACAGCCGTTGTACAGTGCGTATAGGATTTGCCTGACCGCTGAAATTGACCCAAATTTTGCAGGTACTGTGGTTACAAACAAGGTGCGCTGTGAGGCGAAAGAAGAGCAGATCGGCGAAAGCGCGGGCGACGTGAAAGTGCGTTATTATGGCGCGGGCGTGAACGGCAATTGGAACGATCCGCCGAAAGGCGCCAAGCGGCTGACGCTGACCAAGGTTTCAGCCGCACAGCAGGATCTTAAACTCGAGGGCGCGGAATTCGATATTTATTATTCGGTAAACGGCACCGAATACATCCGTTACGGCCATGGGACGACAAAGTCGGATGGGATACTCAAAATCGCGGGACTGCCTGCCGATACCCAGAAAATCAAGCTGATCGAGACAAAGGCGCCGGAGGGCTATGTGCTGCCCGCCAATGCGGAAACCATATTTGTGTTCCCGGAGGATACGTCGGCCGCGGAACTGCAGATATCAAACCAGCTGAAACCGTCGGACAATCACAATGGCGGAGGCGGAAGACCAAACAAACCCGATCCGGAAAAGCCGGACGGGGAAGTGGATATCCCGGATGAGGAACGTCCGCTGTCCCCGGGGGAAGAAGGAAATATCGTCGACATTCCAGACGAAGACCGGCCGCAGGCCTCGGGTGAAGATCCGGTGAAAAACACAGTGGAGATCCCGGATGAAGATGTTCCCAAAGCCTCTGCTGGGACAGAGACAACAAGTGCGAAGCGTCTGCCGCAGACAGGCGGGCTGACCGCAGGTATCCTGATTCCGGGCGGCTTGCTGACTTCGGGACTGGGCCTTTTGCTCGGCCGCCGCAAGGAAGACGAAGAATAAGTTGAAAGGACCTGCCTTATCGGCGAGGTCCTTTCATTATTATCTGTTCAGCTTGACAACAGATACTGTTGCGGTACCGTCTGTACCGACGGTGTTGCTGTTGTAGGTGAGGGAAAAGCGCGTTTGCTCCGGCACATAAATAATAATCGCGTTTGAACCATAGGCGCTGGTCACTGGAGATCCGGTTTTAAAATAAATGCCATATTCAATATGCGAACTGCCGTTGTAAAACGGAGTGATCTGCATATAACCTGCTTCCCGCAAAATGGCGGATACATGGTATGAAAGCAGATAATAGCCTGGTGCAAGGGTGATGCGTGTGGTATCGGTCAAGACGATCTGTCCCGTGGGATCAGCGGTGATCGTACCCAGTGGGATCTGTGACCCGTTCGTGAACGCTATGGCGAATGTGGCAAAAGATGCAAAAACATCCTCTGGAGCGGCACCGGCAGGGCCTGTTGCACCGGTCATTCCGGTGGGGCCGGTAGAACCAGTCATCCCGGTGGGACCAGTAGGGCCTGTGGCGCCGGTTGTTCCGCGTGCGCCCGTGGCACCGGTGCTGCCTGTTGATCCTGTTGGACCGGTGGCGCCCCTGAGTCCAGTTGGGCCGGGCATGCCCGTGGCACCGCGCATCCCGGTGGCACCGGTAGGTCCGGTCGGACCACTTGAGCCAGTCGCTCCGGTTGCACCTGTCGGGCCAGTCGCACCGGTTGGGCCTGTGGGACAGGAATGTGGACAGGGGGGCGGACAAGGCGGCATTGGATAGCCGCAGCCGTCTTGTAAATGTTCTATAAAACTTTCCAGCGGGTCGCCGCAGCAGCTAGAATTCTTAGGGTCAAGCATGCCATTCATCCTTTCTCTGAACGCCGGCACAGCATCAGCCGTCCGGCGATTCATTTTATTCAGAACGCAGGCCTGTTGCTCCATTAAAAAGAACCTGTCCAGCGGACAGGTTCTTTTTAATGGAGCGGCTGACGAGGCTCGAACTCGCTACCTCCACCTTGGCAAGGTGGCGCTCTACCAGATGAGCTACAGCCGCATTTTTAAGTTTGGAAAATCCGGGCGGAATCGCTTTTGCTGCTGCAAAAGCCACGGCGGTTGAAACATGCTACCGGCATGTTTCTAAGAGCCGCCTTTCGATTCCTTGCTTGGCGGTATAATTTTTCGAATCGCACCGAATGGTGCAATTCGAAAAAATGGTGCCTCCGGGCGGAATCGAACCACCGACACGGGGATTTTCAGTCCCCTGCTCTACCGACTGAGCTACAGAGGCAAATTTTCTTCAGCCTTTCCGGCTGAAGAAATGGCGACCCGGATGGGACTTGAACCCACGGCCTCTAGCGTGACAGGCTAGCGCTCTAACCAACTGAGCTACCGGGCCGAATCGCAATATGCTTGTATAGTATAGTATATTTCGGGGCGGCTGTCAACCAAAAAATTCGTTTTTTCGAGCGCCTTGCGCGAGGGTAGTGTTCATGGTACGATAAGAATAAGATTTCACCTATCAAAACGGGGAGGCGAGCGGATGCGCATTGTGACCGGCCGCGCGGGCAGCGGCAAAACCACTTTTATTTTGACCGAGATTGCGCGGTTGTGCGGCGAGGGACGGGGCAGACAAATTCTGCTGGTGCCTGAGCTTGGATCGCATGTATACGAGCGCCGCCTTGCCGCTTTTACGGAAAACCGGGGCGCACGGACCGCCGAAGTGCTGACTTTTTCCCGCTTATCAGACCGCGTGTTTTCCGAGGTCGGCGGTTTGGCGCAGCAGATGCTGACGCCGGCAGGTCAGCTGTTAACGCTGCAGCGCGCCGCGCGGCAGGTGCAGAGCGGCCTGCGCATCTGGCCGGGTCTGGCGGACAAGCCTGAGCTTCTGCGCGAAGCCCTGCGCCTGATTGATGAATGCAAGACCTGCGGCGTGCCGCCCGAAATGCTGTTTGAAGCGTCGCAGCAGAGCGGGGAGGAAACGCTTGCCGCAAAGCTGTCCGATCTGGCGCAGCTTTTGACCGCTTATGAACGGCTATGCGAACAGTCGCTGCCCGATCCGCGCGACCGGCTGACTAGCCTGCGGGATCGCCTGCCGGGGAGCACGGTGCTGGAGGGCGCAACGGTTTATCTGGACGGTTTTTTAGGCTTTACGCCGCAGGAGCTGGCGATAGTGGAAACGATGCTTCAAATGGGTGTGCCCATGGCGGCGGCGGTAGCCTGCGACCCGGCCTATCCGGATGTTTTCGTCACCGGCTGCCAGACGGTGCGCACGCTGAGCCGTATGGCGGCGAAGCATGGGCGCAAGGCCGAGCGGATCGACCTCGGTGCGAGCAAGATCGCCCGGCCATCCGACCTTGCGGTAGTTGAGGCTGAAAGCCTGCTGCCTGTGCGGGAGTCTCGGGAGGCGCAGGGCGAGGGCGTACAGCTTTATGCCGCTTCCTCGCCGTTTGACGAGTGTGAGCACGCGGCGGCGTTTATCCGGCGCAAGGTTCGCGACGAGGGGCTCCGGTTTCGCGACTTTATTGTAACCGCGCGCGATATTGAGCCGTATACGGCGTTTCTCGCCATGGCGATGGCGCGGTTTGACATCCCGGTGTTTCTGGCGGAAAAGCCCGATCTGCTCTCACGTCCGCCAATGGCGCTGGTCACGTCCGCGCTCGAGGCGGTGCAGACGTATTTCCGCTATGAGGAGCTGTTCACCTGTTTCAAGACCGGGCTTACCGCACTTTCCCGCGAGGAAACGGACAAGCTGGAAAACTATGTTTTGACCTGGCGGATCAGCGGCAGCGCGTGGGAACGCGAATGGGTGATGCATCCGGGGGGCTACGGCCTTCCCATGGACGACCGGGCGCACGCCGCGCTCGATGAACTAAACGCGCTGCGGAAAAAGGCCATCGCTCCGTTTTTCGAACTGCGTGCACAGTTATCCGGGGAGCGTCCGGCGGAGGAATGCGTCCGGGCGCTGTATGCGTTTCTAGTGGCTGTCGATACGCCCGCGCGCATGGCCGAGCGTGCGGAACGGTATGAAGCATTAGGCCAGTTGCAGCTTGCCGACGAATACCGCCAGCTTTGGGAGATCCTTGTTTCGGCATTGGAGCAGTTTGCCTGGGTGTGCGGCGACCTGCCGCTGAATGCCGCACGGTTTTCGACGCTGTTCCGGCTGGTTCTGGGCGAATACGACGTGGGTTCCATCCCGGTGTCGCTTGACCGCGTGACCTGCGGCAGCATTGACCGCGCCTGTGGAGAGAACGCAAAATATGTGATCCTGCTCGGCGTGAACGATGGCCTGATCCCACAAGCGCCGTCGGGAATGTCGCTGCTTTCGGACTTTGACCGCGAAAAAATGGACGCATTGGGCGTAGAACTCAAGGCATTTGGAGAAACGCGACTGCTGATGGAGCAGGAGACCTTATACCGCGCGCTGTCCTGCCCGACGGAAGGCCTGCTGCTCAGCTTCCATCTGTCTGACACTGCGGGCAAGGAGGCAAGGCCGTCCTATCTGATTGGCGTGATCCGGCAGATGCTGCGCGGCGTGCCTATGCAGAATTATCAGGGGCTCGCGGGGGCGGACCGCTTGGAGGCCGACCGCCCCGCACTCGAAGCGGCGTGCGCATACCTTGCAGGCGACCGGACGCCCGCCGTTTGCGCGGCTTACGCACATTACCGGAACGACCCGCGCGTAGAGCGTGCGGCCAAGCAGCGCGTTTCGCGCGGGCCATTGTCAAGCCCGCACACGATCGACGGCCTATACGGTAAATCGCTAAACCTGACCGCGTCACGGGTCGATACGTTTTATTCCTGCCGGTTCGCGTTTTTCATGCAGTATGGCCTTAAAGCCAAAAAACGCCAGCAGGCGCGCTTTGACGCGCTGCAAACGGGCACATTCGTGCATTATGTGCTGGAGCATGCGCTGCTGGCGCTCGGGGAACTGCCGGGCGGCGCAGCCGCGGCGACCGGCGAACAGGCGAAAAAGGCCTGCCGCGAGGCGGTCAGACAATATGTAAGCGAGGAGCTGGGCGACCTGTCGCAGCAGACCGCGCGCTTTCGCTACCTGTTCCGCCGTCTGGCAAAAACCACAGAACAGATTCTCGAAAACGTACTGGACGAACTGCGCGCCTCAGAATTCGCGCCCATCGATTTTGAGGTTGATTTTTCGCGCGGCGGCGATCTGCCGCCCGTCGAATGCGCAGATGGGGAGACCGCAGTCAGCCTGTCGGGCAAGGTGGACCGGGTGGACGGCTATATCAAAAACGGCCGCTTGTATCTGCGCATCATGGACTATAAGAGCGGCAAGAAGTCGTTCTCGCTGTCCGACGTGTGGCACGGGCTCAACATGCAGATGATTATTTATCTATATGCGCTCGAACAGCAAGGGCTTTCCCGTTATCGGGAAAAGCTTGGCAAGGACCTGCGGGAGATCGTGCCCGCGGGCGTGCTGTACGTACCGGTGCGCGACGAGCTGCCCGAAGCGCCGCGCGCGGCGGACAATGATATGCTCCGGGCGCTGCGGGACAAGGCGCTGCGCCGCTCGGGGCTGCTGTCGGACGATATGGAGCTTTTGGAGGCGATGGAGCGCGGCCTTTCGGGGGACGGACGCTTTATCCCGGTCTCCATCAAGGTGCCGAAGGGGGAGGACGAGCCGCAAATAGCCGCGAAATCGGCGGTCGCGGGGCTTGCAAAGTTTGGAAAACTTGCGCGCTATACGCACGGTAAGCTGCTCGAGATGGGGCGTGAACTGCGCGCGGGCAGCGTGATGGCCGATCCTTGCAAAAAAGACAAGGTATCCTCTTACTGCGACTGGTGCGATTTCCGCGCAGCCTGCCAGTTCGATGAAACAACGGGAGACAAGGCGCGGCTGCTGCGCCATTTGAACGACGACGAATTCTGGCAGCAGATCGGAGGGGATGACGATGCCGCAGTGGACGCATGACCAACAGCTTGCGATCGACAGCAGGGGAAGCGCGCTTCTGGTCTCGGCAGCCGCCGGCTCGGGCAAGACGGCGGTGCTGACCGAGCGCGTGCTGCGCCGCCTGACCGATGAGCACGAACCGGCCGATATCGACCGGCTGCTACTCGTGACGTTTACCAAAGCGGCGGCGGCGGAAATGCGTGAGCGCATCGCCTCGGCCATCTCCGCCGCACTGGCCTTGCGGCCGGATGATAAGCGTCTGCGGCGCCAGCTTTTTCTGGTGCACCGCGCGCAGATCACCACGGTGCACGCGTTCTGCCAGCAGCTTGCACGCGAGCAGGCGGTCGAGCTGGGCATTGCGCCGGATTTTCGCATTTTGGACGAACAGGAAAGCCTGCTGCTCCGCACCGGGGTTTTGGAGGACGTGCTCGAAGCGGCCTATGCGTCTGAAGATGAGGCGTTTTTCGCGCTGTCCGACCTGCTTTCAAGCGGGCGGGATGACAAGCGTCTGGAGGACACGGTCCTGCGCACCTACGAAAAGATCCAGTCGCACCCTGACCCGCGCGCGTTTCTGGAGAGCGTGCGGCGCGGGCTGTATGCGGGCGGTATGGATACCGCGCACGGCCGCGTGCTGCTCCGGCAGGCGCGTGCGGCGGCGGAACACGGCGCGATGTTTCTGGAGCGGGCAGCCGCCGAATGCGAAAGCGTGGAGGAATTGCGCGACGCTTATCTCCCAGCGCTGACAAACGATCTGCGGCAGGCGCGCGCCTTGCTCGCCGCGCTCGAAACGGGCGATTGGGATACGTGCGTGGACGCGGCGCGCGCGGTCGCGCCCGATAGGCTCAAGGCGGTGCGCGGCTTTGAGGATAAAGCATTGCTGGAGGCTATCAAAACGCTGCGCGAAGAGTGGAAGACCGCGTCTAAGGCGATCCGGGAGAAGTGGCTGACTGTTAAGACTGATGAGGCCGTTTACGACCGTGCGCTGGTCGCGCCTGCGCTGAACGCGCTGATCGATACGGTGAACGCATTTGACGACGCGTTTTCCAAAGCCAAGCGCGAGCGGAACGCGGCGGATTTTCATGATTTGGAGCATTTCGCGGTCAGGCTGCTGATTGAGGACGGGAAGCCTTCCACGCTGGCCCGCGCATTGTCTGAAAACTACGCGGAGATCCTGGTCGACGAATATCAGGATACCAACGCGGTGCAGGACGCGATTTTCCGCGCGCTCTCGCGGGACGAGAGCAATTTGTTCCTAGTGGGAGACGTGAAACAGAGTATTTACGGTTTCCGGCTGGCCGACCCCTCGATTTTCCTTGCTAAATACCGCAAGTTTTCCGATGTGGAGCACGCGGAGAACGGCCGGCCGGCGCGCGTTGTGCTGGGCCAAAATTTCCGTTCGCGCGCGCAGGTGCTCGATGCGTGTAATACAGTTTTCAAAGCGGTCATGGGAGACACGGTCGGCGATATGGCGTATACCGATCGGGAAGCGCTGCACCTGGGCGCGGCTTATCCGGCGGCGGACGATCCGCGCTACCGCGCGGAGGTGCTGCTGGCCGATGCGGCGGATATGGGCGGCGATGACGATGGCGAGGATAAGACTACGCTTGAAGCCAGGATGTGTGCGGGGCGTATCCGGCGGCTGCTCGATGAGGGCCTGCCGATACTTGATAAGGAAACGGGCGTGCTCCGTCCGGTCACGCCGGGCGATATCGTTATCCTGCTGCGCTCGCCGCGCATCAAGGCGCGTGCGTTTACCGCGGCGCTCGAGGCCGTCGGGCTGTCTGCGAGCGCGGAGGAGCGCGGCGGACTGCTTGGCACAAGTGAAGTCGGAGCGGTCGTATCGCTTTTGACGGTGATTGACAACCCACGGCAGGACATCGACCTGATCGGCGTGATGCGCTCGCCTTTGTTCAGTTTTTCCGAACAGGAGCTGGCCGACATTCGTCTTGCCGACCGGCAGGCGAGCTATTATGATGCACTTCTGGCCGCGGCGCAGGATGACGAGAAAGCGGCGGCGTTTGTGGAAACGCTTGCTTCTCTGCGCGATTTTGCCGCCGACCAGCCGGTCTACCGCGTGTTGTGGGAGATCTATGAACGGACGGGCGCGCTCGGGCTGTACGGCGCGCTGCCAAACGGTGCGCAGCGGCAGCAGAACCTGCTCGCGTTTTTCGAGCGGGCGCGCGCGTTTGAGACGCAGGGCTACCGCGGCCTGTTCGCGTTCGTGCGCCTGCTGCGCGGTATGCAGGAAACCGGTGAGGACTTTCAGCGGGTAGACGCCGCGCTGTCCGGCGGCGCGGTGCGTATTATGAGCATCCATAAATCCAAGGGACTGGAATTTCCGGTGGTGATCGTCGCGGACTGCGCCAAGCGCTTTAATGAAGCCGACCTGCGCGAGCCGGTGCTTGTGCACAGTGAACTGGGCTTCGGCAGCAAATGCCGGGACCGGACGCGCGGCATTCAATATGACACGGTCGAGCGCACGGCCGTGACCGTACAGCAGCGGCGCGAAATGGTCTCGGAAGAGCTGCGCGTGCTATACGTCGCGATGACACGTGCCAAAGAAAAGCTGATCCTGACCGGCGTGAGCGGTTCGCTCGCGTCCTCGCTGCAAAAGTGGGCGCTGCTCGCTTCGCTGCCTGAATTGCCGCAATATGCGATGGGAGCGGTGCGCGCGCCGCTCGGCTGGATCGTCGCGCCGCTGCTACGGCAGCAGTGCACGCGGGAGCTGCGCGAGCAGTATGAACTTGACGTTCCCGAACGGCTGGATATTCCGGAGTCGTTCGAGGTGCATGTGTGGCCGGCGGCCGACCTATCGCCCGATGCGGAGCCTATGCCCGGGCATTTTGAGGAACTGAAAACAGGAAAGCTGGTCGTGCGGCCGGATCTGGACTATCCAAATGCGTTCCTGGCCGACCTACCCTCCAAGCTGACCGCGACCGGCATCGGGCGGGGCTACCGGGCGGATGAGGCCGCGGAAATGACACCGCCGCCTCGAAAGGAAGTCCCCTTGCGTGCGCCGTTCTTTGAGAAACGCGCCAAAAGGCTGACACCGGCTGAGATCGGGACCGCGCACCACCTGTTTCTGCAATTCTGCGATTATAAGGCTGTCGCTGCTCCAAATGGCGTTGCACAGGAGCTTGCGCGGCTAAGGCAGGCAAAGATCCTGTCGGACGAGCAGGCAGACGCGGTAGACGAAAACAAAATTTGTGCATTCTTTGCATCTGACCTATATCTGACCCTGCTGGCACAGGGACAGCTGCGGCGGGAATTCAAATTTTCGGTGCTAGCGCCGGCTGCGCAGTACTATCCTGAGGCGGCGTCCGCCCCTGAGGAGCGCGTGCTGCTGCAAGGCGTCATCGATTTGCTGGCGGAGACAGGGCAGGGCTTCATAATTCTGGATTTCAAAACCGACCGGGTGCGCGCTGAGGAGGTCCGGCAGCGCGCCGAACGGTACCGCGCGCAAATGGATGCTTATGCGTTCGCAGTGGGCGCGGTATTTGGAAAACCTGTGCAGAAAAAAGTTTTATTTTTTCTTTCGTGTGGTGTTTGGTGCGAGATTTAGACCAAAACAGAGCAAAATAGTTGAATTAGTGTGGAAAAGAGACAGAACCCGGAATGTCCTGCGATACGTTTCGTCAAAAAGACGATTGACAATTGAAAAATGGACGGGTAGAATATCAACGAGGCAAAGCGTTGAAGCGCTTTTCCTTGCCGCAGGGCAACGGGTGAACCTCACACCTGCTGCGGCATGAGCATTGCTCACAACATTCATTCCTCATTTCCATCGGGAAAGAGCCGTGGCCTTTGGTGCCGCGGCCTTTCTCATTTTTTTGGTTTTTTATCATGCGCTTTGCATAGGGCAGCCTGCCAAAAAACTGCAAAAACCGTCACAAGCACGCTTTACTTTGGCGGGAAATCAGGCTATAATAAAAAACAATATAGAATTGAAATGACAGGAATGAAAAGGAGCAGAAAAGATGGCGTATTATTTTAGCGAACCCTCGCGCACGTTCAGCGAATACCTGCTTGTGCCCGGCTATTCGGCAACCGACTGTGTGCCGGCCAACGTCAGCCTCCGCACGCCGATCGTGAAGTTTAAAAAAGGCGAGCAGTCCGCGCTGTATGCCAATATCCCGATGGTTTCGGCGATCATGCAGGCCGTGTCGGACGACCGCATGGCCATTGCCCTTGCACAGGAGGGCGGCATTTCGTTTATTTATGGCTCACAGTCGGTCGAGAGCGAAGCCGCGATGGTGTCCCGTGTCAAATCGTACAAAGCGGGGTTTATCGTTTCCGATTCCAACCTGCGCCCTGAGCAAACGCTGAGCGACGTGCTGGCGCTTAAGGAGCGCTCGGGCCATTCGACCATGGCGGTCACGGATGACGGCACGGCCACCGGCAAGCTGCTCGGCATCGTGACGAGCCGCGATTACCGTGTGTCCCGCATGGAAACAGACACCAAGGTTTCCGCATTCATGACTCCGTTCGACAAGCTGATCACCGCGCCTGCGGACACCAGCCTCAAGGCCGCGAACGATATCATTTGGGACAATAAGCTCAATGCGCTGCCGCTGGTCGATGAGAACCAGCATCTGGTCTACATGGTGTTCCGTAAGGACTATGACAGCCATAAAGCGAATTCACTCGAGTTGCTCGATGCGCACAAGCGTTATGTCGTCGGCGCGGGTATCAATACCCGGGACTATGCAGAGCGTGTTCCCGCGCTGGTCGAAGCCGGGGCGGATGTGCTGTGTATCGACTCGTCCGAGGGCTTCTCGGAATGGCAGGCCCGCACGCTGGCTTGGGTGCGCGAGCACTACGGCGAGGACGTTAAGGTCGGCGCGGGCAACGTGGTTGACCGCGAGGGCTTCCGCTTTCTCGCGGAGGCAGGCGCGGATTTCGTCAAGGTCGGCATCGGCGGCGGTTCCATCTGCATCACCCGCGAGCAAAAGGGCATCGGCCGCGGTCAGGCGACCGCGCTGATCGAGGTCACCGCAGCACGGGACGAATATTTTATGGAGACCGGCATCTACGTGCCGATCTGCTCGGACGGCGGTATCGTGCATGATTACCACTGCACGCTCGCGCTCGCGATGGGTGCGGATTTCCTCATGCTGGGCCGTTACTTCTCCCGCTTTGACGAGTCTCCGACCAATAAGGTCAACATCGGCGGCTCCTATATGAAAGAATACTGGGGCGAGGGCTCGGCGCGCGCGCGCAACTGGCAGCGCTACGACCTCGGCGGCGACAAGAAGCTGTCGTTCGAGGAGGGCGTTGACTCCTATGTGCCGTATGCCGGCTCGCTTAAGGACAATGTTACGCTGACACTTTCTAAGGTTCGCTCGACCATGTGCAACTGCGGCGCGCTGACCATTCCGGAACTGCAGAAAAAGGCAAAGATCACGCTGGTTTCCGCCACCTCGATCGTCGAGGGCGGCGCGCACGATGTCGTGCCCAAGGAAACGGCTGCAACGTCGAAGTAAAAATCGGCTTTATTGCCCCGTGGTGTTTGCTGCGGGGCAATTTATTGTCAAGGGGGGAGCGGTATTGCGGGAATACTGGAAGAAACAGGCGCGCAACGTCTGGATTTTTGCGCGGTGGTGCCTGTTTGCCGTCATCATCGGCATGGTGGTTGGCGCAGTCGGCGCAGCGTTTCACCACGCGCTGGAATGGGCAGGCGGAATGCGCGAAAAGCACGGATGGCTGCTGTATCTGCTGCCGGCCGCCGGCGTGTTCATCGCGTTTTGGTACCGCAAGGCCGACATGCCGCTCGAACGCGGCACCAATTTTATCCTGACCTCGGTGCGGGAAAACCATCCGGTGCGGCTGCGCCTTGCGCCGAGCATTTTCCTGACCTCGGTGCTGACCCACCTGTGCGGTGGTTCGGCGGGGCGCGAAGGCGCGGCGCTGCAGCTTGGCGGCGCGATCTCGGGCAATATCGGGCATTGGCTCCGGCTCGATGATAAGGACAGCCGTGTCATCACCATGTGCGGTATGGCGGCGGGCTTTTCCGCGCTATTCGGCACACCGATCACGGCGACCGTATTCTCCATGGAGGTCATCAGCGTGGGCGTGATGTACTACGCGGCCTTGTTCCCTTGTATTCTGGCGTCGGTCATCGCGCATCATCTGGCGCTCGCGCTCGGCGGGGAAACGACCGCGTTCGTCATCAGCGGCTATCCGGCGGCGGTCGACGCGCTGCTGCTTTTAAAGCTCGTGTTGTTTGGCGCAGTGTGCGCAGTGCTGTCGGCTGTGGTGTGCATGGTGTTCCACCGCATCGGCAAGCTGTTCGGCACATACATATCAAACCAATACCTGCGCATCGCGGCGGGCGGCGCGGTGGTCATCGGGCTTTCGCTGCTGCTCGGTACGCGCGATTATAACGGCGCGGGTATGGCGGTCATCGAGCGCGCGCTCGCGGGCGACGCGGCTTACAGCGCGTTTTTCATCAAGCTGCTCTTCACTGCCATTACGATCGGCGTGGGTTATAAGGGCGGCGAGATCGTGCCTGTTTTATTTATCGGATCGACGTTCGGCGCGGCCTACGGCGGCTTTTTCGGCCTATCCCCATCGTTTGCGGCCGGGCTTGGTATGTGCGCGGTGTTCTGCGGTGTGACCAATTCGCCGGTCGCCTCGATGCTGCTGGCGTTCGAGCTGTTTGGCGGACAGGGACTGCCGCTGTTTGCGATCGTTCTCGCGGTATCCTATATGATGTCGGGCTATTATGGCTTGTACAGCGAGCAAAAAATTCTATATTCCAAAATGCGGCCCGAGTTTATCGACCGCAAGACCAAGTAAGGAAGAAGCAAACATGCAGAATTTTAAAGGCGCGATCTTTGATATGGATGGCACGCTGCTCGATTCGATGCCCGTGTGGGACCAGCTGAGCCAGCGGTTTTTGGGGCAGTACGGCGTTACGGTGACCGACGCGGACTATGAGGCGATTGAGGGGACGACGCAAATACAGGGCGCGCAGTATTTTATTGACACCTATCCGTTCCTGCCGTTTGACGCACGCGGGCTGGTTCGTGGGCTGGATAGTCTGATCGAAGCGCGCTATGCGAAGATTGCAAAGCCCAAGGCGGGCGTGCTGGATTTTTTGCGGGAACTGCGGGTGCGGAACGTCAAAATGGCGATCGCGACGCTGACCGCGCGCGGCCACGCGGAAAAAGCGCTGCGAGACCGCGGCATGCTGGAATTTTTTGAGTTTATGCTGACGATAGAGGATGTGGGCGTATCCAAGCGCCGCCCGGATATCTACCTGCGCGCGGCGCAGGATCTGGGGCTTTCACCAGCCGAATGCATCGTGTTCGAGGACGCGCCCTATGCGGGCGTTACGGCAAAGCAGGCCGGCTTTCGCGTGTGCGGCATGGCGGAACCTGCCTATGCGGCGGGGGAGGCCGAGCTTCGCGCGGCGAGCGATTTTTTTATCGAGCGCTCCTTTGCAGAGCTCGACGGCATTTTATTTTAATTTACAAAACCACTTGATTTGAAATTTATATTGCTATACACTAAAATACGGAAAGAATCACGGGAACGGAAAGCGGCTGCAGCGAAGAGAGCTTCGCGCGGCGCGCTTTTTCGTTCTCAGGAAAAAAGGAGGTATTTACCATTGGATCAGTCCAATAAAATGGGCACCCATCGGATGGGCCCGCTGATCTTTTCCATGGCGCTGCCGGCAATGATCTCTATGCTGATCAACGCGCTGTACAACATTGTGGACAGTATTTTCGTCGCACGCTACTCGACGGACGCGCTGACCGCGGTTTCCCTCGTGTTCCCGCTGCAGCAGCTCGTCATCGCGATCGCGGTCGGCACGGGTGTCGGCGTAAACTCTTTGATTGCGCGCCGCTTGGGCGAGGGGAGAAAGCGCCATGCGGATTCGGCGGCTGAGCACGGCATCGTACTGTCGCTGATCAGCGGCGTGGTTTTCATCGTCATCGGCTTCTTTCTGAGCCGCCCGTTTTTACAAGCGTTCACCAATAAGCCTGCGGTGTTAGAACAGGCAGTCAACTATTCAAGCATCGCGATCGGATTGAGCATCTTTCTGATGGTTTCGGTCATGTGCGAAAAAATTCAGCAGTCGACTGGCGACATGATCGTGCCGATGTGCCAAGGGCTCGGCGGCGCGATCTGCAACATTATTCTGGATCCACTGCTGATCTTCGGCATTGGCCCATTTCCCGAGCTTGGCATCCGCGGCGCCGCGATCGCGACCGTCGTCGGGCAGATTCTAGGTATGCTGATCGGCCTGTGGGGCACGTTCCTTCATCAGAAAACGCTCAAGATCGAAATGCATAAGTTCCGCTGGCGCGGGCGCACGGTGGGCGATATTTTCCGCGTCGGCCTGCCCGGCATCATCATGCAGAGCGTGGTCTCGGTCATGACGGCTGGCATGAATGTTATTTTAATCAAGTTTTCCGAAGTCGCGGTTTCGGTGCTGGGTGTGTATTTCAAGCTGCAGACCTTTATTTTCATGCCCGTGTTCGGACTTAATCAGGGTGCGCTTCCGGTCATGGGCTATAACTATGGTGCACGCAATAAGAAGCGGCTGGAAAGCGCCTATAAGATCACGCTTGGCGCGGCGGTCGTCATTATGCTGATCGGCCTCGTGCTGTTCCAGGTGATCCCGGAACAGATGATCCGGCTGTTTAACGACGATCCTGAAATGCTCGCGGTCGGTGTGCCGGCGCTTAAAACCATCAGCCTATCGTTCCTAGGCGCGGCGTTTGGCATCATCAATTCGACCCTGTTTCAGGCAATCGGCCGCGGCATGGCCAGCCTGATCGTTTCGGTCTGCCGCCAGCTCGTCGTCATTCTGCCGGTCGCCTGGCTGCTCGGCCACTTTATTGGCCTCAATGCGATCTGGTATGCGTTTCCGATTGCGGAGATCGCAGCGTTCTTCATTTCCTATGGACTGGTGATTTACACTTATCGTACAGAGCTGCGCTATATGGAATCGCCGGAACTGCAGACAGAGGAGGCAGAAGCATGAAACGTATCGCGAGCTTTGCAGTGAACCACGACAAGCTGAAGCCGGGCATGTATACGTCGCGTATCGACGGCGACATCACGACTTATGACATCCGAATGGTCTATCCCAACGCGGGGGCTTATATTGAGCCTGCGGCCGGCCATACATTCGAGCATCTGTTCGCGACTTATGCGCGCAATTCGCGTTTTGAACAGCACATCATTTACTGCGGGCCGATGGGCTGCCAGACGGGCTTCTATTTTTTGGTGCGGGATCTTGCGCAGGAAGACGCGATCAGGCTCGTATACGAAACGATGGCTTTCATAGCCGGATATGAGGGGGAGATCCCCGGCGCGAGCCGCGTGGAATGCGGCAACTATCTGCTGCATGATCTTACGGGCGCAAAATGCCTTGCCGCGTCTATGATCCCGGTGCTGCGGGACTGGACGACGGACAAGCTCGAATATGAAAAATAGTTCTTGCATTTTGTCCGCGCCTGTGGTATCCTAAATGTACGACTGCAAGAGACTTATCGCGGAAAGAGGTGAAACAACATGAAACAGGGCATCCATCCAGAGTACAAGCAGACGACCATCCGCTGTGCCTGCGGCAATGTCATTGAGACCGGCTCCACCAAGGAGAATATCGTCGTTGACGTTTGCTCCAAGTGCCACCCGTTCTTCACGGGCAAGCAGAAGCTGGTAGACACCGGCGGACGTGTTGATCGCTTCAAGAAGCGTTTCAATTTGGATAAGTAATTTCTGGAAAACCATCGAAACGTTGCTTTCGATGGTTTTTCTTATCCCGAAAATAAGGAGGGATAGACTTGAGTGAACGAGATCTTTCTGAGCAGGCAATAGAACGGGCGGTGCTGGCAGGCCTGTCATGCCCCGGCTTTCCCGCCGACCAGGATGCCGACGAACGCACGATGGACGAGCTGCGCGCACTGGTCGAGACCGCTGGGGCGGAGGCTGTGGCAATGACGCTGCAGCGCCGTCCCGCGCCCGACGCGCGCACGTTTATCGGCGAGGGCAAGGCCGAGGAAGTGAAGCTGCTTGCGCAGCAAAACGATGCAGGCCTGATCGTGTTTGACAACGAACTGTCGCCCTCACAGATGCGCGTGCTCGAAGAGCTGACGGGAAAAACCGTGCTGGACCGTTCGGGCTTGATCCTCGATATATTCGCCCAGCGCGCACGCACGGGTGAAGGTAAGCTGCAGGTAGAGCTTGCACAATATCAATATATCCTGCCGCGGCTGTCCGGCCTTGGCAAGTCCATGAGCCGCCTTGGCGGCGGCATAGGCACGCGCGGCCCAGGCGAATCAAAGCTCGAAAGCGACCGCCGCCATATCCGCAGCCGGATCGACAAGCTGAAACGCGATCTGGAGCAGGTGCGTCAGGTGCGCGCGGTACAGCGCCGGCAGCGGAAAAAGACCGAGTTGCCCATGGTCGCGATCGTGGGCTATACCAATGCGGGTAAATCCACGCTGCTCAACGCATTGACAGGCGCGGGCATCGAAGCCAACGACCGCCTGTTTGACACGCTCGACCCGACCACGCGTAAAAAGCGCATTTCGGACATGCAGGAGATCCTGCTGTCGGACACGGTCGGCTTTATCCGCAAGCTGCCGCATCATCTGGTCTCGGCGTTCAAAGCGACGCTGGAGGAGCTGGCGTATGCCGACCTGCTGCTGCATGTCGTCGACGTGTCCGATGAAGATTGGCGCGCGCAGGCGGAGACCGTGCAGAAGGTGATCGCGCAGCTTGGCGCGAAAGATACGCCATGCATCATGGTCTATAATAAGGCTGATAAATGTGATCCCGATGTGATCCCGTTTTTCCGTCCGGACGAGGGCGTGAAAATTTCGGCAAAGACGGGCGTGGGACTGGAAGCCCTGCTGGCAGCGGTCGAAAAGGCGCTGGGCAAGGGTAAGCACCGCGTTAAGCTGCTGCTGCCGTACAGCGAGGGCGCGCTGCTCGACCTGCTGCACCGTGAGGCGCAGGTGGAATCTGTGGAATACGCCGAAACAGGCACGGCGGTTGACGCTGTGGTAGATGATAAGCTGTACGGGCAAGTGCGGCCTTACCAAACCGGAGACTGACAACATGGAAAAGGACTATCTAGTGCCGTTCGAGGCGTACGGCGAAGACCGCTTTGAAGAAAAGCGGTCCAAATTTATCGGACGGCTCTGGCGGGTGGAAACGCCTGACGAAGCGGTCGGCAAAATCAAAGAAATGCGCGAAGCCTACCGGGACGCTACGCACCATTGCTGGGCATACATTATCCGGGAGGGCAACTTCATGCGCTATTCGGACGACGGAGAGCCGCAGGGCACGGCGGGCATGCCGATATTGGATGTGCTGCGGCATGGAGAACTGCAAAACTGCGTCTGCGTGGTGACGCGCTATTTCGGCGGCGTGCTGCTGGGTACCGGCGGGCTTGTGCGCGCTTATACAAAAGGGGCACAGCTTGCGGTCGCGGCGGCGGGCGTGCAGAAAATGAGCTTGTATGCGGTGCTGCTGATCGCGTGCCCATATCCGCTTTATGAGACCGTAATCCATCTGCTGCCGGAGTATGATTGTGCGGTCGAGGAGACCGACTATGGCGCGGATGTCACGCTGACCGTGACCATTCCGGCAGGCCGGGAAGACGAACTGAACACCGCGCTTGCGGAAGCAACGGCGGGCACGGTGTATGCAGAGCGTATGGAAACGAAGTTCATGGGGCGGCGCGTGCAGTAAAAAAGAGGACAGCCATGGGCTGTCCTCTTCTGCGGTGAGTCGCGTCAGTTCATTTTAAACCCGTCGTATACGACCCAATTTGGGACTTCGACGGCGTTGCTATCGTTATACGCGCCGAAATAAGAGCCGTTGTCATCGTTGTTGATGATAACGGTATTGGTCTTGCCGTCCCACGAAACGCTGTAGCCATACATTTCCGCAACAGCGCGAATAGGCAGATACGTGCGGCCGTTTTGGATGACGGGCGCGGTGTCGATGGTAAACGCTCCCGCCCCGATTGACTGGTCCATCGGTTCGGACAGGCTACCGCCCGACCAGGTTTCTTCATGGTCGAACGCGATGACGTTTTGCCCTTCTTTCAAAAACAGGCGCAGGCGGAAATCATCCGAAAAGGTCTGTACGCCGGGCACGCCAAAGAGTTCTTCGTCCTCCAGCTTGCCGGGGACGACGACATGCCAATCGGTGCAGGCGACCTGCGCTTCGCTGTTCCAGCCGACCTCGCAGCCGAGCGCGGTGGCGACCGCGCGAAGCGGCACCATCGTGCGGTCGTTCGCATTGACAAAGGGCTTGGCATCTGTGAAGGCGACTGGCTCGCCGTCGACCGTGACATGGATCTCATCGGCGGCAAAGGCGGGCAAAACGGCCGCGCTGAGCGCAAATGCCGCGCAGAGTACGCGGGAGAGCAACTTTTTCATAAAGAGACCTCCTTTTCTATTGTTTTAATCATAGCATTTGCCTGATAGAAATACAAGCAGAGCGTAAGGAATCGCATCAGGTAAAGTAACCAAAAAATACAAAAAAGTTTTTTCTGAAAAAAAGAGGATTTTTGAATTCTTTTACGTATTTATTCTATACAAGACTTTCGCCATCAAGGGAGGAGCGCGCGCATGACAGTCAGGGAACGACAACAGGAACGGGAAGCGCAAACCCTGTCCGATTGGGCAACGCCGTCCACCGCGTCGCGCGGGCGGCAGCGGCCGATGGAGGAGTGCCCATACCGCACCTGCTTCCAGCGTGACCGCGACCGTATTATCCATTCCAAAGCGTTTCGCCGCTTGTCCAACAAAACGCAGGTGTTCATATCGCCCGAGGGCGATCATTACCGCGCGCGGCTGACACATACGCTCGAGGTTGCGCAAATTGCGCGGACGATCGCGCGTGCGCTCTCTTTAAATGAAGATTTGACCGAGGCAATCGCGCTCGGACACGATTTGGGCCACACGCCGTTCGGCCATGCGGGTGAACGGGCGCTGGACGAGGTCTGTCCGCTTGGCTTTCGCCACAATGAGCAAAGCCTGCGCATGGTAGACCGCATAGAGGATTTAAACCTAACGTATGAGGTGCGCGACGGCATCGTTTGTCACACAGGCTCCAAAAAAGCGGACACGCCCGAGGGGCGCATCATCCATTATGCCGACCGTATCGCCTATATCAACCATGATATTGACGACGCGGTGCGCGGCGGGCTGATCCGCGCCGAAGATATCCCGTGCCATTTGCTCGACCGGCTGGGAAACACCCATGGAAAGCGCATTGATACCATGGTGACCGCCGTGATCACTTACGGGTTCGAGCACCGGGAGATCGGCATGGACAAGCAGGTGCTGGACGATATGCTCGAGCTGCGCACCTTTATGTTTCATAACGTCTATCAGGGAACGGACGCGCAGAGCGAGGAGCAGCGCGCGAAGAACATGCTGCGCAGCTTGTATGAATACTTTGTCGCGCACCCTGGTGAGTTGCCGGACGATTACCGCCGTCTGTCCGAGGCGGGCGACCCGCTCGAACGCGTAGTGTGCGATTATATCGCGTGCATGACCGACCGGTATTCCATTTCAACCTATAAACGCTTATTCATTCCGAAAAGCTGGAATAAGATAGAAACCTGAAACTTTGGGTATGCTAGGAGAGGAGGGAGTTTTCATGCCGTTTGACCGCATCTTTCTGGACGAGTTGTCGGCGCGCAGCGATATCGTGGACATCGTATCGCAGTATGTGGCGCTGAAAAAAAGCGGCGCCAACTATTTTGGGCTGTGCCCGTTCCATAATGAGAAGACCCCCTCTTTTTCCGTGTCGCCGGACAAGCAGATCTTCCATTGCTTTGGCTGCGGTGCGGGCGGCGGCGTTATCAGCTTTGTCATGAAAGCGGAGGGGCTGGAGTTTCCGGATGCTGTCCGCTATCTGGCGGATAAAGCCGGCATGCAGGTGCCTGAGCAGGGCGTGGCGGACCAGCGCGCGGCGCGGCAGCGGGAACGGCTGCTCGCGTTGTGCAAGGATGCGGCTAGGTTTTTCTACAACACGCTCTGGCTGCCGGAAAACAGGCCGGTGCAGGACTATTTTCTGCGGCGCGGCCTGCATCGGCGCGTAATGAACCAGTTCGGCCTGGGCTACGCGCCCGCAGGCTGGAGCGGCCTGATGGATGCGATGCTTGCCAAGGGCTATACGCGCGAGGAGCTACTGGAGGCGGGGCTCGTATCCAAAAACGAGCGCGGCAGCATGTACGACCGGTTCCGAAACCGCGTCATGTTTCCGATTATTGACGTTCGCGGCAACGTGATCGCGTTCGGTGGCCGTGTGATGGACGATTCCAAGCCCAAATATTTAAATTCCCCCGAAACGCCGATTTTTCACAAGAGCCGCAACCTGTTCGCGCTCAATCTGGCCAAGACAACGCACAACCCTTATTTTATCCTCGCCGAGGGTTATATGGATGTGATCGCGCTGCATCAGGCCGGGTTTGATTCCGCGGTCGCTTCGCTCGGTACTTCGCTGACAGAGGAACAGGCGCGCATGATCGCGCGTCATACCAGCCAGATCGTGATTTCCTATGACGCGGACGGCGCGGGACAGGCAGCCGCCCAGCGCGCGATCGATATTCTGAAAAAATGCGATTTGCAGGTCAAGGTGCTCAAAATCCCGGGAGCAAAGGACCCGGACGAGTTCTTGCGCGAAAAGGGCGCGGATGCGTTCCGCAGCCTGATTGAGCGCAGTGAAAACCACAACGCATACCGCTTGGAGCAGATCGCGGCCAAATACGATCTGGAGGACGACGAAGCGCGCGTGCTTTTCCTCAAGGATGCGGCGCGTATGCTGGCGGGCATCGAATCGTCGGTCGAACGTGAGGTCTATTCAGGCCGCGCCGCCAAAATGGCAGGCGTGACGCCCGAAGCCATGGCGGTCGAGGTCAAACGCGAGCTTGGCATCCGGCTGAAAAAGCGGAAAGCGGCCGAGCGGCGCGAGATCCGTTCGCCTGTCGGCCTCAACCAGCCCAAGGACAAAACGCTCGCCTATACCGATATGAAATCCGCAAAGGCTGAGGAGGGCGTGCTGCGCCTGATTTTCAGCGACCAGAAGCTGATGGCGGGCCTGCAAAAAGAATTGCCGCCGGCGTGGTTCTCCGCGCCCGTGCTGCGTAAGATATATGAGCATGCGCTTGAGCTGGACAGTGCCGGGCAGATCGTGGATATCATCGCGTTCGAGGGCTACCTCGAAGTAAACGAGATGAGCCATCTGACACAGGTGCTGGGTGAGGGGATCCCGGTGGGCGAACAGCGGCAGGCGCTTGCCGACTACATAAATACCATACGGATGCAGCGCGTTCGGGACGGCTCGGCCGCCGAGGACGGGGAAGACCCGCTGCTGACTTTTGGACGCATTAAAAAACAAAACGCGGGAGGACAAACGATATGACGATGGAGAACAACGCCGAACAGACGGTCGACCAGCGCAAGGTGCTGGAAGACTTGCTTGCGCTGGGCAAGAAAAATGGCAAGCTGACACTCAAGGAGATTGCCGACGCGCTCGCGCAGCTCGAGCTGGAGACCGAGGACATCGATAAGCTCTATGAAACGATGGAAAATATGAACATCGAGATCGAGGGCGAGGGCGTGCTTGAGAAGGCGCTTGGCGATGACGACGACGAAGTGTTCGAGCCCGAAGAAGTCGAGGAAGTGCCGGAGGAAGAACTGGTCGACACCTCGGCAATGGCGGAAAACTTCGCGATCGACGATCCGGTCCGCATGTACCTGAAAGAGATCGGCAAGGTCGATCTGCTCAGCCCCGAGGAAGAGGTGGCGCTCGCGCAGAAGATGGCAGCCGGCGGCGCGGAAGGGGAAAACGCGAAAAAACGTCTGGCGGAAGCAAACCTCCGTCTGGTGGTTTCGATCGCCAAGCGTTATGTCGGCCGCGGGATGCTGTTCCTCGATCTGATCCAAGAGGGCAACCTGGGGCTGATCAAGGCGGTTGAGAAGTTCGACAGCACCAAGGGCTTTAAATTTTCGACTTATGCCACCTGGTGGATCCGTCAGGCGATTACCCGCGCGATTGCCGATCAGGCGCGCACCATCCGTATTCCAGTGCATATGGTAGAGACTATCAACAAGGTCATCCGCGTGTCCCGCCAGCTCCTGCAGGAACTGGGGCACGACCCCAGCCCCGAGGAGATTGCCAAGGAAATGAGCATGCCGGTCGACCGCGTGCGCGACATCCTGAAGATCGCGCAGGAGCCGGTGTCGCTCGAAACGCCGATCGGTGAGGAAGAAGACTCTCATTTGGGTGACTTTATCCCGGACGACGACGCGCCGGAGCCCGCGGAGGCGGCTTCGTTCATGCTGCTCAAGGAGCAGCTGGTCGAGGTGCTTAAAACGCTGACGCCGCGTGAGGAAAAGGTGCTCCGCCTGCGTTTCGGCATTGAGGATGGCCATACCCGCACGCTTGAAGAGGTGGGCAAGGAGTTTAACGTCACCCGTGAGCGTATCCGCCAGATCGAGGCCAAGGCGCTGCGCAAGCTGCGCCATCCGTCGCGCTCGAAAAAGCTCAAGGATTTTTTAAACTAAACAGGGAACGCCCGCCGGTTAGCCGGCGGGCGTTTTTTTAACAGTGCTGGATCAGCCAGCCGAATAAGGCCAGATGGTTTTCACCGTGCGCATCCTCGCAGAGTGGCGGCACCATGCGCTCTGGGTGCCACTGCACACCTAAGATCGGTTTTGTTCGGTGCCATAGGGCTTCGATTGTGTTATCCGCCGCGCGCGCGGCCACGCGGAAGCCCGGAGCCGCGCGGTCGACTGCCTGATGGTGATAGCTGTTGACCATGGGCGACCCGCCGATGAGTGCGGCAAGGTCAGCGGTGCAGGTAACGCTGTGACAACCGTCCATGTGTTCCTCAATGTGCTGATACAGCGTGCCGCCGCAGCAGACGTTCAGCATCTGCACGCCGCGGCAGATACCCAGGATGGGTTTGTGACGCGCTTCAAACGCGGCAAACAGCGCCTGTTCCTCCGCATCGCGCACCGGGTCGATGGAAAGCGGCACGGATCCGCGCTTTTGACCATATAGGGCGGGATGCGGATCGCCGCCGCCTGCCAACAGCAAGCCGTCGAAGCGTTGGGAAAGTTCCGCTGTGCCGCCCTGCGTATACAGCGCGCCCATGCCGCCAGCAAGGGATAGGCACGCTCCATACAGCTCGGATTGCCGCCGCTGCATGGACAAATCGCCCATTATCCGGCCACTGGAAATCAATATCAGGGGAGAATGCACCATGTTTCGCCCTCCTTAGCGTTTTTCGTTGACAGAACCATATAGATACGGGTATACTAATAACGTATGGAAAATTATGAAGATTGTGTTAGGATTGTGTGAAACGGAGGAAGCGCATGGGGTTTAATGTGCTGTCGCTCGTGCAGATGGTCGGCGGTTTAGCGCTGTTCATTTACGGCATGACGACGATGGGGAAGGGGCTTGAACGCGCAGCGGGCGCGAAGCTGGAAAAGACACTGGAAAAAATGACCGGCAATGTCTTTAAGGCGCTGCTGATGGGTATGGCGGTGACCATGGTCATTCAGTCGTCCTCGGCGACGACGGTCATGGTGGTCGGTTTTGTAAACGCTGGGATCATGACGTTGGGGCAGTCGGTCGGCGTAATTCTGGGCGCTAACATCGGCACCACAATCACTGCTCAGATCCTGCGTCTCGATTCGGGCGGCGCAATGGGGGACAACCTGTTTTTACAGATGCTCAAGCCGGCAAATCTGGCCTATTTGATTGTGCTGGCGGGCGTTATCATCATGATGCTTGCCAAGAAGCGCCGCACGCGTGACGTTGCAGATATTTTCACCGGTTTCGGCGTGCTGTTCATTGGTATGTCGATCATGGAAAAGGCGGTCGCACCGCTGGCCGAACTGCCGCAGTTTTCGCAGTTATTCGCGGCGGTCGCAAACCCGGTTGTCGGTGTAATCGTCGGTGCGCTCGTCACGGCGATCATTCAGTCGTCCTCGGCTTCGGTCGGTATTTTGCAGGCGCTGTCAACCACCGGTGTTATCACATATGCGTCGGCGGTGCCGATTATTCTCGGTCAGAATATCGGCACGTGCATCACGGCGTTCCTGTCGTCGGTCGGCGGCTCGAAAAACGCGCGCCGCACGGCTATGGTTCATTTTTATTTCAACCTGATCGGCTCGATCGTGTTTTTATGCGCGATTTACGGGCTCAACAGCCTGATCGGCTTTACGTTCTGGGATTCCGCCATCGATAAGGGCGGCATTGCGAATTTCCATACGCTCTTTAACGTGACGACGACGCTGCTGTTCCTGCCGTTCACCAAGTTGCTTGTGCGGCTGGCGGAATGGAGCGTACCCGCGGGCGAGCAGCAGGAGGATCCTCTCACCAAGCTCGAGCCACGCTTCCTGACGACGCCGTCGCTTGCTTTGGAGCAGGCGCAGCGCTGCATCGCGGACATGGGAGAGGCAGCCAAGCTGAATTTCAGCCTGGCGACCGCGCCTCTGTTTGACGGTTCCGCCCCCAATGAAGAGGCATTCCGGGAGCACGAGAGTTTTCTGGATCGTGCGGAAGTTGAGATCGCACGGTATTTGACCAATATCCACAACATTCGCTCGATTGACCAACGCAGGCAGACCGCGGAGATGATGCATTCGCTATCCGACTTTGAGAAGATTGGCGATTATGCACAGAATATTTTTGACCGTATGGAGGAATTCCGCGCGTCCAACCTGAAATTTTCCGACATCGCCTCACAGGAACTGCAGATCATGTGTGCGACGGTTGGTGAGGTGCTTGAACTTACGGTCGAGGGATATGTCACACGGTCGGTTTCGGTCGCGCGCACGGTCGAGCCGGCAGAAGAGGTCGTGGATACCCTGAAGGAGCGGCTGAAGAGCCGCCACATCGACCGTTTGTCGAAAGGCGACTGCACGATGCAGACCGGTATCCACTTTTTGGACATTGTGCATGATCTAGAAAAGATCAGCGACCATTGCTCTAACATCGCGATCTACACTATCCAGCTTGGAGAGGGCGCCACGGTGTTCGATACGCACCAGTACGCCAAAGAGGAATATAAAAAGACCGCACAGTTTGCGGAAAAGCTCGGCTATTACCAGCAGAAATACCTGGCTCGCGTCGACGCGCTCGAGGCTGCGGCTCAATAAAAAAGACCCGCTTCCCAATCAGGGAAGCGGGTCTTTTTTATTCTTCGGAAGTAAATACGCCGACGATGGCGGAAAACAGCTTTTTAAAAATATTCCCAATGCGGGCGAGCACGCCCTCATCGGCAGCGGCGGGCTCGTCGTCATCCGGCTGCGAGATCTCATCGACCGAGATCTCGTCCGTGCGCAGGATGAACTGCAGGCTGGCGGGCGAGGGATTATCGGGCGAGGTGACCGACTGCAGCGCGGCCTCACTGTCAATGTTCAGCACATTGGTGTCCTCCTCAAGGTCTTTCTTACCGTCGTCTATCGCACTGTGGATAGAGTCAGTCGCACCTTGCAGGCTGGAAGAGCTGTTGGAGTTAGAAGCGCGCTGCAATACGTCGAGCAGGCCGTCGATCGAGACTTGCATGCTCTTATCCGACTTATCGCGTACCGAGCGCAGCGTGTCCTGCGCAGACTGTAAAAGCGCGGTGGAAGAAGACAAGGCCTTTGTCAGCGCACTCATCAGGCTGGTGCCTTTGTCTATCATCGTGGTTGCGTTCGATGTGAGCTGGTTGAGCGAAGTGGACAGCGCCGGGATATCCGCGAGCAGCTTTTGCATGGAACCGAGCGTTTGCTGCATCAGCACCGCGAAACGCTGTCCTTCCGCAATGGCATCGCTCGGCAGGCCGTCGTAATCGTCAATAATTTCGTCCAGATCCTCCAAGGAATCCAGAATAGAATCCGAGGTGGAAAGCAGGCTGTCCAAGCGGGCGACCGAGTCTTGCAGGGTGGATGTGGTTGCTTTGAGCGTTTTTATCAAGCTGTCAGCATTTGTGAGCACAAGGCCGACCAGCGCTTTGGTATTGTCGTCCATTAGGTCGCTTCCTGAAACGACACTTTGCAGAACAGCGATTTCGCGCTCCATTTCCGTCATGCGCGTCTGCAAGCTTTCAAGATTGCTTTTGAGCGAGCGCAGGTTGTTTTTCAGATCGGCTACCTCGCGTCGCAGGTCGCTCAAATGGATCCAGGCATCGCTGGTCGAATCATTGATATCGTCCATCAGGTCGTCCAGGTTGCCCAGCGTCGTATTGACGTCGCGCAGCAGCTTTTGGTAATCGGTGAGGTTGGAGCTTGTGTCACTCAGTGTGCCGAGCATGCTGTTGACGGTCGCGTTGAGCGTGGTCAGCGTGGTCTTGGTGGAATTCAGTTCAGGAATTAGAGAATCCGATTGCCCGGCGAGCGCGTTTAGCGCACTGAGCGTTTCGTCAGCCTCGGGATCGAGCGTGCCGCGTGAGGCGATGAGCTGTTTGCGCACCTCGTTGATGCCCGCGATACCGTTCGACATCGTTTGCAAGCCGCCCTGCATGCTTTGCATGGTCGTAAGCATGTCGGACAGGCCGCGGTACAGACTGTCGCCCGAATCGCCGATGCGGTCTTTGATATCGCGCATGTCGGCCAGCAGGTCGAGCGAGGACAGCGTGGCGGGAGCCATAAAGAGGATGA
Source organism: Agathobaculum sp. (assembly GCF_034098985.1). Lineage (GTDB taxonomy): Bacteria > Bacillota > Clostridia > Oscillospirales > Butyricicoccaceae > Agathobaculum. The sequence goes on from NZ_JAXEOA010000011.1 coordinate 56,026, forward strand.
GTCCCATGCTCTCAAAATTGTCCGAGCCGATACGGGTAACGAACGTATTTTCCTCGCCCGGCAGCCCCATAAACATCACGAGCTTATAGGTGCCGAGCGACTGGACTTGCGCGCCCGGCGCGTCGATCGAAAGCATTTTGCTCATGTCGATGCCGGTCGCACAGATCAGCATCATGTTGTTCTTGTAGTAGTCGCTCGCGGCCTCGTTGGGCGTGGCATGAACGGAGATCTCGACCAGACCGTCCGCGCCCGCGCACTTTTCCGCGGTTGCGGGCACACCGTCGAGCTTGTAGGATACATCGAAATTCCACGGCATCTGCATGGTTTCAGTGTCGGACGGGATGCACTCATAATAAAAGCGCTGCCGGTCGTCACCCGGGAGGCTCCAGGTGACCTGTCCGTCCTCGAGCGTAGGCTTATCGTAGGTCGACATGTTGTACACGTCGGAATAGTTGCCGTAATCAGTGAATTCGGTCAGGCCGTTCAGGCTGACGCCCTTGACAATGCGGGTCGCCTTGGGCACGCCGTAATAGTCGAGGTTGATATAGACGGCCTCGTCGGTCTGGACGGTCGGCGGCGCGGCCACCGCCGCCTGGGGCAGCAGTAGCGCCCCGATGAGCACGCCGGCCAGCAAGCGGCGGGTTTTACTTTGTTTCATCGTCTGGGTCCTCCTTTTGCGTAGGTTCGGCGGGGGATGTGGAAGCGGCTTGCCCGCCGGAGACCGGCGGCTGGGCGGGCGGCACAGAGCCATCTGGCCGCGAATCAGGCGTTTCCACGGGCGGCGCGGCCTTTTTCATCCGTAGCAGCTTGCCGCGGATGGCCTGATGGCGCGCCTTGCGGTTTGCGCGGAGTTGGCATTGCAGGCGAACGCGCTGCTGGTGCAGCTCGCTGAGGACGGGAAGCACCAGTTTTTGGGCGTGGATGCGGTTCATGCGTGCGTGTTTTTTCTCTGCGTGGTCGGGCTTAACGATCCATTTATCAAAGATCATCAGGCACATGGGCAGCAAAAACAGTACGAGAATCATCGAGATCAGCGCGCCGCGCCCGATGAGCTGGCCAAGGCCGGAGATCGCCTCGACCGAGGTCAGGAAATATAGTCCGTAGGCCACGGTCATCAGGATCATGCCCGAGGTGAGAATGGATTCGGCGCTGACCGTGACCGCACGGATGGCAGCTTCCTTCTTGTCGCCCTGCGCGCGGGCGTCCAAATAGTTGCCGGTAAGTAGGATAGAATAGTCGATCGTCGCGCCGAGCTGGATACAGCCGACAATGATAAATCCAAGGAACATGGTGCGCTGCCCATATATATACGGCAGCGCCGTGTTGATATAGATCGCGCATTCGATGGGGATGAGCACGACCAACGGCAGCAGCAGCGATTTGTAGGTGATTGCCACGACCAGCGCGACGCCGAGCAGCGATACGACGTTTACGCGTTGATTATCAGGCACAATGATATTCTTGATGTCCTGCGTAGCGGGGGTGACGCCGACCAGATAGGTCTGTTCTCCCGGATAGTATTTTCCAATGACTGCGCGTATTTCGTCCGCGTAGCGAAATGCCGCATCGCTTTCGCCCGCCGAGCGGACGTTGACAATCACGCGCGCCCAGTTGTCCGAATGCAGGAGGCTGGTAATGCTGTGCGGGAGGAACGCCTCCGGAACCCCTTCTGGGAGCGCCGCAGATAGCCCCAGAGAGTATTTGACATAGGGCAGGTCGCTAAGCTCGTCGGTCATGGCCTTTTCAGTCACATTGCTGTCGAGCGGCACCAGCGCGAGCATCATATTGCTTCGCCCAAATTTAGCGTTCATCTGCTGTTCCGCTGCATAGACCGGCGTGCCTGCGGAGTTGGCCACCGCCTCGTTGCCATATGTAAAGTTTGCCATACCCTGCGCGATAAAACAGGGGAGAATGAGCGCGAGCACAATGGCCAAAACCGGCTTTCGGATCTTATAAGCAAGCACGCCGAGTCCACGGGATTGTTTGGGAATAAACGAGCGGTGCTGGGTTTTGCTGATAACGTTTTGAAAGCGCAGGATGAGCGCGGGCATCAGCAATAGCACGGTTACAAGGCTGAGCGCAATGCCTTTAGCCAGCACAAAGCCCATATCCGGGCCAATACCAAACTGCATAAGCGCCATGGCGAGGAAGCCGACGATTGTTGTCGCGCCCGAAGCGCCGATCGAGGTGAACGCGGTGCGTAGCGCATTTGCCATGGCCTGTTCCGGTTCGACCCCGTTCGCTTTTTCCTCTGTGAACGCGTGCAGCAGGAAAATGGAGTAGTCCATCGAGCAGGCGAGCTGTAAAACCGCGCCGACCGCGTTGGATAGGAACGATATTTCGCCGAAAATAATGTTGGAACCCATATTGAGCAAAATCGCGATACCCAGAATGGAGAGAAACAGCACCGGCTCGAACCAGGAAGTGGTGGTAAGCGTCAGAATTAGAAAGATGATGATGACCGCGAGCACCATTACGCGGGCGACCTCGGAATTGATAGTCGGACCGAGGTTGGTGTCCGACACAGCCGAACCGGCTACAAGGCCGCGCTCGCCGACGATTTGCTCAATCTCCTTAACGGCCTTGTGCGTGCGCGTGGACGAATCCTTTTCCAAAAAGATGATGTCCATGTAAGCGTCGCCGTCTTTATAATAGTCGTCGATATCGGAATAGTCGATAAACTCGCTGGATCCGTAGATATTGGTGGTCATGTCGCACCACATCACCATGTCCACGCCGTCGACGTCCGCGATGCGATCCTTGATGCTACGGGCTTCGTACAGCGTCACATCCTCCAACATGACACGTCCCATGCCCGGATAGGTGAATTCGTCCTCCATAATATCAATCGCTTGTGCGGTCGGCGTAGAATCCGGCAGATATTTGGTCAGGTCATAGTTGACGCCGACCATGGGGATGCAGATCAGGCTGAACAAAATAAGTATGAAAAAAACCTTTTCGATCAGTTTGCGATGGATAATGATCAGATCGACAGGACTGTGTCCTTTTTTTATCACAAGAAAAACACCAACTTTCCGGGAAATATACATTGCGTACGATTTCTTTTCGTGTTATAGTATAAAGCATAAGGATAACACACACAAGAAACAGATTTGAGTATAATGTACGATAAAGAACAAAAAATAATTTTATGTGCATTATTTGGCAAAAAATTTATAGGCAGGACGGGGAGGAGGCCGCAGGATGAACGAACAGGAGGATAAGCGCATCAGGCGCACAAAAAAGCTGCTGCGCCAGGCGCTGACGGCGCTGGTGCAGCAAAAGGATTTCCAAGGCATCACGGTAACGGACGTGGTGCGCGAAGCGGATATCAACCGCGGTACGTTTTATGCGCACTACCGCGATGTTTATGATCTGCGCGACCAGATCGAGGCAGAAATGATCGCGGATTTCCGCGCGATGATCGACGATTTCCGGCCGAGCGCAGGGGACACCTCGCTGCGCCCCGTGCTGGTGCGCGCGGCTGACTATCTGGAGGAAAACCGCGATATGGTGACCGCGCTGCTGCGCGCGAGCGGCCCCGAGGGCTTTGGCCGCCGGCTGATCGAGGTGATCGAGGAATGCCGGCTAGAGGTAGTGCCCAACCACACGGTAAAGGATGCATATATCGCGCGGTTTATCGCGACGGGGCTAGTCGGTATGCTGCAAAAGTGGATCAGCGAGGACAAGCCTGTCTCCAAGGGAGAGATGATCGAATGGATGGCAAATGTGCTCGGACCGCTCCTGCCAGGTGAGCACGGATAGAAAAAGAGCGTGTCCGAAACGCGGACACGCTCTTCTTTATTGCCAGCCCAGCACAAAATCCGCGAGCCGCTCGGTGGCGTCCGGATGGGCGATGGCTTTCATGGTGCGGCGCACGGTTTCCAGCCTGGCAGGGTTGCGGAAAAGCTGGTAGACCGCTTCGTCAATCGGGAAATGCTTGGTGATCAGCGCGCCCATGCCGTTGTTGACCAGAAAATCAACGTTGCGTTCCTCGTGCCCCGGGATGGGGTCGACGAGCAGCATCGGCAGGTTCTTCGCCAGCGCTTCGCTGACCGTTAAACCGCCGGGCTTGGAAACGATGCAGTCCGCCGCGCTCATCATCACTTCGACGTTGTTGACAAACCCATAAGGCTTGACTGTACATGCGCCTTCATAGCGCGAGGCGAAATGCTCGGTTCGCAGGAACTGCTTTTTATTGTTGCCGCAAACGACAAGGAACTGCAGCGGCAGGCCGATTTGCGTCAGTTTTTCTATATTTTTCACATTGTCGGCATATCCCATCGAGCCGCCCATTAACAAAAGCGTCGGCCGTTTGGGGTCGATGCCGAGCTGGGAAGCCGCGTCCTCGCGGGAAAGCGGCTGGTTGAACTTGGGGTGCACCGGGATACCAAACGGCAGGATGCGGCTTTCCGGGATGCCGCGCTGCACACAGCGATAGGTCAATAGCTCGCTTGCGGTTACAATATACTGCACACGCGGCACGTCCTCCCAATAGGGGTGCAGCGTGTAATCGGTCACGATGCCGATGGTCTTGATGTCGTCCAGTTTCCTGCGCTTTTTCAGCTCGTCCACCATCTGCGCGGCAAAAACGTGCGTGCAAAGAATAACGTCCGGTGCGTATCCGGCGAGCACCTTGGCGAATTTGGACGCGCCCAGCGCGTTAACGATATTAATAACGTTGGGTCCAGCCGAAAGATAGCTCTGGCCGTTGTTTTCCGCAAGCTGGTAGACCAGCCGGTAAAGCGTCTGCATATGCTTGGAGGAAAACAGGTAGCCCTTGTCGATCGTGGTTTTGACCAGATGGCTGATATAGGCATAAACGTCAAGCGTGTGCACCTCGGCGCCCTTGGCCGTGAGCATATCGCCGATCGCCTTGGCAGTGGCGTGGTGGCCGAAGCCAGCCGTCACTGATAGAATCAATACTCTCATACTCTTTCTCCACCTCGTATACCAGTTATTCTACACGAAAGCGAAGCAAAAAGCAAATCACTGCAAAATAGAGGAGCGGTAGGCGTCGAGCACCTTGTGTTCAAGCTCGTCACGCAAAACGCTTCCGACAGGGTGTGCAATGTCGCGAAATTTACCGTCCGGCATACGGCGGGACGGCATAGCGAGAAACAGGCGGTCGTGGCCGTCAATGATTTTAATGTCATGCACGGCGAAAACGCCGTCGAACGTGACCGAGACCAGCGCTTTTAAGCGCCCGTATTCCTCCAAATGACGGAATTTGATGTCTGTGATTTCCATAGTGTACTCCTTTTCCTGTAAAAGTTCTGTCAATTTCGTCTGTTTGCCTATATATATTTTGGGCAAGCTGACTTATAATATACCGTAGACCTCTAAAAAGAATGAAAAAACCAGGGAGGCTGACCCATGGCCCTTTCGATTAAACCCTATATTGAAAATAAAGAAACCATCCACCTCATTGGCATCGGCGGCGTTTCCATGAATTCGCTTGCCGAGCTGCTGCTTTCGATGGGCGTTCCGGTCACAGGATCAGACCGCGCGTCGTCGCCTGTCACCGAGCGACTCGAGCGGCTTGGCGCAAAAATCACGTATGCGCACCTGCCCGAAAACGTCGAGGGTGCGGCGCTCATCGTGCGCACCGCTGCGGTGCACGACGATAACCCCGAAATCATCCGCGCGCGTGCGCTGGGCGTGCCTGTCATGGAGCGCGCCGAGGCGTGGGGGCACCTGATGCGCGATTACCGGAACGTGGTGTGCCTGTCTGGCACGCATGGAAAAACGACCTCGACCTCAATGATGACATTGATTATGATGGCGGCCAAACTCGATCCGACGGTCATGGTGGGAAGCCACCTGCCCGCGATCGACGGTACGCTGCGCATCGGTGGAAAGGGCTATTTTGTGGCCGAAAGCTGCGAATACACCAATTCGTTTTTGAAATTCGCGCCGACGGTCGCGGTCGTGCTGAATATTGAGGAGGATCATCTCGATTTCTTCAAGGATATTGACGATATTATCCATTCGTTCCGCGCTTTCTGCGAGCTGACGCCGATGGGCGGCATGGTCGTCGCCAATGCGGACGATGAAAACGTGCTGCGCTGTGTGCGCGGGCTCGATCGTACCGTGCGCACTTTCGGCCTTTCTGCAGGCGCCGATGTGCGCGCCGACGAGATCACCGACGAAAACGGCTATTACCGTTTCACTGTACTGGTGGGAGGCAAGCCGTATGCGCGGGTAAGGCTTTCGGTGCCGGGCAGGCACAACATGATGAACGCGCTCGCCTGCTGTGCAGCGGCGGAATTCCTCGGCGTGCCGGGTGAAGCTGCCGAACAGGGGCTCGAAGCGTTTACCGGCTCGTCCCGCCGGTTCCAGTTGGTCGGCAAGATGGCGTGCGGCGCGACCGTGGTAGACGACTATGCCCACCATCCAAGCGAAATGTGCGCTACGCTGGCCGCCGCGCGGGAAATGGATTTTTCACGCATTCTGTGCGCGTTCCAGCCGCATACCTATACGCGTACCAAAGCGCTGTTCAACGAGTTCGTTTGCGCGCTTGAGCGCTGCGATCAAGCGGTGCTGGCGCCGATCTACGCGGCGCGCGAGCAGAATACGATCGGCGTTTCCTCGCACGATCTGGCAGAAAAGGTGGCCGGCGCGGTCGCGTTCGACAGCTTTGAAGAGATCGCAGCATATCTCCGCAAAGAAGCCCGCGCGGGGGACCTGATTCTGACGATGGGCGCAGGCAACATCAACGAAGTCGGCCCGATGCTGCTGGACGAATAAAAAGCCAAAAGGCGCGCTGTGGCGCGCCTTTTTCAGTAAAGGAGAAGCGTTATGGCGGACAATTACCGCGTTTTAAATCTGGAAGACGGCATGCCCACCGCGCGGCAGGCGATTGGCCGGCTGCTGCACGCGTTGGAAAACGGCAGAAAAGGGCAGGTTATCAAGCTGATCCATGGTTATGGTTCTTCGGGGACTGGCGGTGTGATCCGCGTGGAGGTGCGGCGCAAGCTGGAACGGCTCAAAGCGGCGGGACAGATCGCGTTTTATGTGCCGGGGGAGAAGCTGTCCATCTTCGATGCAGATACCCGCCGCGCGCTGGACCTTGCGCCCGCGCTGCGCGCCGACCGGGATCTGGAACGCCATAACAACGGCGTGACCATTCTCGTGCTGTGAAAAAAATTGCGCATCCACTTGACATTTTACATGAAATGGTTCATACTGATCATACAAACATTGTACATATTGTATAATGGGTGACTGGTAAGGAGGGTGCGTTATGAATAACAATTTAATCATCACCATCGGCCGTGAATATGGCACTGGAGGCCGCGAGATCGGCCAAAAATTAGCGCTCCGCCTGGGCATCGCGTTTTATGACCGCGAGTTGATTACGCGCGCGGCCAAGAAGACCGGGTTCGATGAAAAGCTGTTTGAGCAGCTCGATAAGCGCGCAACCAACAGCTTCTTGTATTCGCTGACCATGTTCGGTTCGGTCGGCCTCAACGGTATGAGCCTGACCGACCAACTCTATCTGGCGCAGGCCAACACTATCCGCGAGATCGCGGAGGACGGCCCGTGCATTATCGTCGGTCGGTGCGCCGACCATGTGCTGCGTGATTTTGGAAACCGCTTTGATTTCTTTATCCACGGCTCGATCGAGGACCGTGTCCGCCGCATTCAGACATGCGGGGATTATGAGATCGAAGGCAAGACCCCAGAGGCGGCGCTCGAAAAGATGGATAAGCAGCGTTCTACTTATTACAACTATTATACCGGCAAGGTATGGGGAAAATGCGACCATTACGACCTATGCGTCAACGCAGGCCGTCTGGGTGTTGAGAATTCCGTGGATATTATTTTGGAATACGTCAACAAGCTGAAAAAGTAAGCCCAATTTGGGGAGAGAAGAGAAGAGGACAAAGGGCCGCGTCGACTGACGCGGCCCTTTGCATAGAAAAGCGCCGGAGTAATCCGGCGCCTAAATTTTTTATACAGCGGCTTTGCGCATAGTGCCGCTGACGGGCTTCCAGATAAGTAGGGAAAGCACATAGTCGACCATGGAGTGAACGAACGAACCGACGAAGACCAATAGCAACAGAATGCGGACCAACTCAGAGCCGGACATGCCCTGCCCAAAGTAGATCGGGATACACACGCAAGTTTCTGCTACCGCATGGATTAGCCCCAGAACGGCACCCAGACCAAACAGCTTGAGGCTGCGTCCGGGAACAGACTGCTTGAAATCAAGCAGTTCGGGATGCTTTTGCAGGTAAAACGCGCCGATCGCGGCCCAGATGACATGAGTGAACGCGCGCAAAACAACAGGAAGCGGGAATCCGCCAATGAGAAAGCCAAGCGTTGTGCCGAGTGAAACGGCGATGCCGACAGAAGGGGAAATGAACAGCGCGAGAAAAATAGCAACGTGGCTTGCCAATGTGAAACTCATGGGGTCGAGCACGAGTTTAATCGGCATAAACATTGGGATGATGATACCGACCGCGCATAGTACGCCAGCAAGCGCGAGATGATATAGGCCTTTGCTTTTTGTCATGATAGAGACAGTCCTTTCCGGTCTTTTTTACTTGTCGAAGCCAAGTATACAGTAATGCGAACGAAGTGTCAAGACACCTGTTAAGAAAAACTGTGAACTTGCTCGGAAAAGTGTAGTGTGGTATAGTAAGGGCGAAAGGAGCATTCTAATGATTTCCATTGATGAATTTGAGGCCGTGCTGGATGAACTGGCGGACGAACTGCCCGCAGCGTTTTATGAAGAGCTGAACGGCGGGATATTGGTCGATCCGGGATGTCCGCTGCATCCGGAAAGCGTGAACGGCGATTTGTATATTATGGGCGAATACCGCACAGACCCGGCAATGGGGAAATATATCGTCATGTTTTACGGCTCGTTCCACCGTGTGTTCGGTGGCTTGCCGGAGGAAGCACTGCGCGAAGAAATGCGGCGCGTGCTGCGGCACGAATTCCGCCATCATGTTGAGGGGCGCGCGGGTATGCGCGACCTCGAAGTGTGGGATGAGGAGCAGATCGCAGCTTACCGCGCAGGGCACGAATAAAAAAACAGGCTGGCGCTGGTAAGCGTCAGCCTGTTTGAATTTCCTCTGAAAACAGAAAACCGCGTTCGCGCAGCCCCTGGATCACTCGTGCAAGCGTCGCATCATTGGCCGCGCGGATACGGTGAAGATGAATACCGCCGGTCAAATTGCAGAGCGGTTTGACATCCGAGGCCTCCAGTTTTTTTCCAAATGCATCGGCGTCAAAGCGGGAGCAGATATGAAGCTGGCCACAGAGCTGGCCATAGACCGCGTGCTCGACTGTCACGTCGATGACCGAACCGCCCAGATCCACAACGGTATAGAGTTCTTCCATCATGCGGTCGTTCTCGTGCCGGCATGCAACGCTGCGCTCCGCAAAGGCAGGTGCGGCGGTAGAGGCTTCCAGCATATAGCCGCGCGGCGTGGCAAGCACGCTCAGCCCGCCCGCCCGCAGGAGGGCGACATCTCCCACGATGATCTGTCGGCTCACTCCGCAACGTGCGGCGAGCGCGGTCGCGGAGACCGGGCCATCGGTCTGGGCGAGCAACTGCTGGATCGCGGTGCGCCGTTCGTCTGCATTCATGAAAAACCCCTCCTCTTTCTTTTTATCATAACAAATAAAAAAGGACTATGCAAGTGCATAGCCCTTTCGCAGGTTTGATTAAGCGAGCAGATAAACGTCGGCGTACTTGACACCCAGATCGTAAGCACGGTCGTGCGAACCCACGAAAACGTCGATCTTGTTGCTCTTGATCGCTCCGCCAGTATCCTCAGCAATGAAAACGCCGTAGCCGTCAATATAAACGCGGCTGCCCAGCGGGATGATCGAAGAATCTACCGCAATCGTGCGGCCCTCCGCTGCGGTCGTTCCTGAAGCGGTCTTGGCGTCCGATCGGCCGTTGCAGATCGCGCAGGGGCAGTAAAACGTGAGCTTATAGTTGCCGAGCGACTTCGCGTTGTCCTTTACCATGCTGTCGGCGACCAGATTGGACGAGTAAGCAACTGTCTTGGTGGCAACCGGCTCAGAGAGCAGGCTGTCGTATTTTGCCTTGGCGTCTGCCTTAGCCTTTGCAGCGGCTTCTGCTTTCGCCTTGGCTTCCGCTTCCGCCTTTGCCTTGGCTTCCGCCTCAGCCTTAGCCTTGGAAAGCGCCTGCTCGGCAGACTGGATCTCGCCCGAGGTGAGAACCGTGCCGACCGTGGAATTCAGATTGGACGTGAGAACCGCGACGGGCGCATTCTCCGTGCTGATGGCGCCAGCGCCGATCGTCGCAATCGAACTGATCGCGATTGCAGCGGCAAGCAGCTTGGACGCATGCTTTTTCATAGACATTTGAATGAACACTCCTACAATGGTCGTGAAAACCCGCGAAAGGCGCGGCAGCCGGTGTTACCGGTTTGTTTTCAGGTTGTTACTGATTTGTTGTCGGTCTGTTTCCGATCTGTAACCTATGATACGATACCACGGCCGGTTTGTCAAACGGTTTTGAGTAATTTAGTGCAAACTGCCTAAGAGTTTTTGTGTGGTGGACGATTCTCTGTCAACCTCTCTAAAGAATTCAGCAAATTTGACAAGAAAAACAATAGCTGTTGTATATCCCAAAAGTTACAAATCAAGATATTGGGCATAAAATGCCGCCGAGACTATCTACGCTGCGCAAAGCGTTAGGCGGAAACGCGGTATAAGAGGTGCTGGACGCGGTCATACTGTAGAAGTGCAGAAGCGGAAAAACATCTTTACACACAGCAGGGACTGTGTTATTCTAATATATAGTGTTTGCAGGCCGCGTGTGGAATGTGCCGGAAGTTTCCGGTAAAACCGGCTCTGCGCTGTCACTGTGAAATTAAGACGGAGGAACGGGATTTGCGCTTCGTCTTTTTTGAAATAAGCGGGTGAAAGTCCTGCGTGCATACTTAAATCTGTTGATTGATTAAAAGGAAAGTGATAAACGTATTATGAAAGAAAAACTGAAAATCATACCGCTTGGCGGCCTCAATGAGATCGGCAAGAACATGACTGTGATCGAGTACGGAAACGACATCATGGTGATCGACTGCGGCTTGGCCTTTCCCGACGACGATATGCTCGGCGTCGATCTGGTCATCCCGGACACGACGTATCTCAAGCGCAACGCGAACAAGCTGCGCGGCTATGTCATCACCCACGGCCATGAGGACCATATCGGCGCGATCCCGTACGTGCTGCGCGAGTCCAACGCCCCGGTGTATGGCACCAAGCTGACCTGCGGTATCATTGAAGCCAAGCTGTCGGAGCATAAAATGCCGCAGAAGGTCAAGCTCAACCGTGTCAAAGCGGGCGATACAATCCGTCTGGGCTGCTTCAAGATCGAGTTCATCCACACGAACCATTCGATCGCCGATTCGGTCGCGCTCGCGATCACGACGCCGCTCGGCGTACTGCTGCATACAGGCGACTTCAAGATCGACCTGACGCCCGATCTGGGTGAGATGATCGATCTGGTGCGCATTGGCGAGCTCGGCAAAAAGGGCATCCTCGCGCTGATGAGCGACTCCACCAATGTGGAGCGCCCCGGCTACACGCCGAGTGAGAAGATCGTTGGCAAGTCGCTTGAGCGGTTCATTAAGGAGAGCGACCAGCGCATCATCATTGCGACGTTTGCGTCCAATGTATCGCGCTTGCAGCAGATCTTGGACATCGCCGCACGCACGGGCCGTAAGGTCGCGGTGTGCGGACGCAGCATGGAAAAGATCTCGACTGTTGCCGGTGAGCTGGGCTATTTAAAGGATACCAGCAAGACGATGATCGATATCGGCGACATCAAACGCTACCGCCGTGACCAGCTTATTATCGTATCGACAGGCTCGCAGGGCGAGACTATGTCGGCGCTGTACCGCATGGCTTACGGCAGCCATAAGCAGGTCGAGGTCACCACAGGCGACCGCATCCTGATCGCGGCTTCCGCGATTCCGGGCAATGAAAAGTCGGTCAACAATATGGTAAACGAACTGTATAAGCAGGGCGCTGAGGTCATTTACGACCGCTCGGCCGCCATCCATGTTTCCGGCCACGCCTGCCAGGAAGACCTGAAAATGATGCTCGCACTTTGCAAGCCCAAGTACTTCATTCCGGTACACGGCGAATACCGCATGCTGAAAATGCATGCGAACATTGCAAAAGAAATGGGTGTCAACCCCAAGAATATTATCGTCAGCGAGATCGGCCGTCCCATCGAGATCGGCGAAAGCTCGGCGCGTCTGGCAAATCCCGTGCCGGCCGGCCGCCTGCTGGTTGACGGCTTCGGTATCGGCGACGTTGGCACCGCGGTCCTGCGCGACCGTAAGCACCTGTCTGAAGACGGCTTGCTGGTCGTCGTAGTGACGGTGGACGCGACAACCGGCGTGGTCATCGCGGGCCCGGACATTGTGTCGCGCGGCTTTGTCTATGTTAAGGAAGCCGAAGATTTGATGGAGGAACTGCGCAAACTGTCGCAGGCCGCGCTCGACCGCTGCTCGGCAGAGGGCGCGCGCGATTGGAACACGCTGAAATCGGCCATCAAGGGCGATTTGAGCGATTACCTGTTCAAAAAGACCAAGCGCAGCCCAATGGTGCTGCCGATCATCATGGAAATTTAAACGCGAACAGGCGGCTGTCCGATGGACAGCCGCCTTTTTTGCTGCTATACTGACCTTATCCTATGGAGAGAAGGTTGAAGCATGGAGTTTGCACGCGTATTTGCGATGTATTGGAGCGCGACAGGGACGACGGAAAAAACAGTCCTGACTGTGGCGCGTGTGCTGGCGCAGGAGCTGAAACTGCCTTGCGAGACGTATGATTTCACACTGCCCGCCGCCCGGCAGTCCTCGCCGGCGTTTTGCGGGAGCGATCTTGTGGTATTCGGCACGCCGACTTACGCGGGGCGCGTGCCCAACGTCCTGCTGAAATATCTGGACACGCTGCAGGGCGGCGGCGCGGCGGCGGTGCCGGTCGTCACCTTTGGCAACCGCGATTTTGACGATTCGCTCATCGAGCTGCGCGATATCCTTAGCGGACATGGGTTCGGGCCGTTCGCGGCGGCCGCATTCGCCTGCCAGCACTCGTTTTCCGAGGTGCTGGGCGCCGGGCGGCCGGATGCAGACGATCTTGCATGCATGGAGCGGTTCGCTGCCGCGGCGGCAGACAAGGCGCGCGCGGGGCGTTTTGAGTTGATCGAGGTCGCGGGCACGCCCAAGCCCTACCGCGGCTACTACCAGCCGCGCGACAGGGCGGGAAACCCGATCGATATCCGAAAGGTCAAGCCTAAAACACATGATTTTTGCGACGGCGGCGGAAAATGCGCCCGCGTCTGCCCGATGGCCGCGATCAATCCGGACGACGTAAAGGAAATCCGCGGGATTTGCATCAAGTGCGGCGCGTGCGTGAAAAAATGCCCGCGCGGGGCGAAATATTTTGACGATCCGGGCTACTTATATCATAAGACCGAACTCGAGGAGATGTACAAGCGCCGAGCCGAGCCTTCGCTGTTTTTATAAAAAAAACCGGACTGTTATCCAGTCCGGTTCTTTTCTTTTACTGTGCCTGATACATGCCAATTTTTTTCAGTTCGCCTATCATGTCGGGCACGGTCTGTCCGGCGATCTCTAGCCGGCGCGCCTCGCCCGGATGTTCCTCGGAAAACGTATCCCATACTGTTTGAAGCTGCTCCACGCGCGGCACGTCAAACTGCTTGAGCAAGGGGAAAAAACGCGGCAGATCGGGGGAATACAGCGAAAGCACCTTGTATTTCTGCACAAATAGCTCTTCCTCGCTCTCGTGCGAAGCGATCGCAAACGAGGAAAGCCCGTCCTGATAGAGCAATTCGCCGTAGCCGTCCAAAATCATGGAGAGCTGGCGGCGGGTCATACCGTCCAGATAGTAAACGGTCTCCTCGTCCTCTGCGTCAGGGTGGACAGCGAGGAACAGCGGCTCGGGCAACAGACTGTAAAACGCTTCCACAAAGGCGGCGAGCTTTTCATAGCTGAGGTTGACGGTCAGCGTGTCGTCAAGAATCTGATAGCCCTCCTCGATCTGCTCGGGAAATGGAATGGTCACGCCGGCGGCGGTTTGGAACATATTTAAAATCTCCTTTGCATACATTAAAATCGGATGCTGATCTCTCCGGAGGACAGTGTTCGCGTTTGTCCATCTCCTGTTTGGACAAGCAGGTGACCGCTCTTATCCAGCCCGGTGCATTGCGCCTGATAGCTTCCGGTGGGGCCGGTGACCGTAACCGGACGGCCGATGCAGCATAGGCGGGAACGGTAGGCTTCGAGCAGCATGTCAGCGCGCCCCTGTTCTAGCAGGGCATAGGCGTCCTCAAACGTTTTGAGCAGCGCCGCCGCGAGCGCGGCGCGGCGCGGCGGCGTGCCGAAGTCGCTCAAAGCGCCTGCGACTTTCCGCACTTCGTCCGGCCATTCAGGATTTCCGCGCAGGTTGATGCCGATACCGACAACGGCCGCGCCGACCGCGCCGGTTTCTCCCTCGATGATAGCTTCAGTCAGAATGCCGCAGAGCTTTTTGCCGTCCCGCAGCACGTCGTTGACCCATTTGATTTGCGGGGAAAAGCCGGCGGTTTGCTCGATCGCTTCGCACACCGCGACTGCCGCCGCGATAGTGACGAATTGGAGCTGGGAAAGTGCAAACGAGGGATGCAGTAGCAGGCTAATGTACAAGCCGGTCCCCGCGGGCGAAGCGAACGAGCGCCCGAGACGGCCGCGCCCGCCGGTCTGCGCCTCGGCGAGAAGCGCGAAGCCGTGCGGCTTGTCCAGATAGTCCTGCTTGAGCACGGTATTGGTCGAGCTGAGCGAGGGGACGACAAGCAGCTCGCGTCCAAACGCGCGGGTCGTCAGCAGCGCGCTGATACCGGCAGCGGTCAGGCTGTCGTCGTCGGATGCCAGACGGTAGCCCTCTCCTGGTACCGCGTCGATAGAAAGCCCCTCCGCGCGCAGCGCGTCGATCGCTTTCCAAACAGCGGCGCGCGATACACCGAGCGAAGCGGCAAGTGCCCCGCCTGATATCCGTGCGCCCCGTGCGTTTTCGAGCGCCTGCAAAACCGCGTCTTTCACTGCCATGGCGTTTGTTGCCTCCTTGTAAACGATATGTCTATTGTAAACCATGCGCGCGGATAGTACAATGGGGGAAAGGGGAGAATGCTTTGAAATCCAAACAGGAAATTCTGTCCGCGCTCGCACAAACGGAAGACGATAGGGTGCTGCTGGCCGGATTGATGGACAAGGAACAGACGTGCGTATCGCGCGGATACCTGACCCATAGCCGCTTTCTCGATCTGCGCGAACGCGCGCTCGCGGCCGAAGCCGTGCGGCTGATGGGATCGGCGGGGCATACGGTGTTCTGGGGCGGGTATGACGACGCTGAGCGGGTGCTCGCGGTGTTTTACCCCGAGTATCTGGAGGAGCCGAGCGCGCGTGAGCAAACGCCGCTTGCGCTGCTGCGCGCGCATAAGCATCCGGGAGACACGCTTTCCCACCGGGATTATCTGGGCGCGCTGATGGGGCTGCAGATCGACCGCGCGGTGATTGGGGACATCCTGGTGCACGACGGGGGCGCCGACGTGCTGGTGCTTGAGGATATGGCAGAGTTTATTCTGCTGCATTTCGATAAGGCCGGCCGGAAACGGCTGACGCTGTCCCGCGAGCCGCTCGCATCGCTTCGGCAGGCGCAGGCCGGGGAAACGGAAGGCGAAGGCTCGGTCGCGTCGCCGCGGCTGGACGCGGTGCTCGCGTTGGTGTTCCGCCTGTCCCGCGGCGAGGCGCAGGAACAGATTGCGCGGGGCGCAGTGTTTTTAAACCATGCGCAGTGCCTGAAAGGGGAACGCACGGTGGCCGAGGGTGACCGCCTGACTCTGCGCGGTATGGGGCGCGTGCGGATCCTGTCGTTCGGCGGGGTGAGCAGGAAAGGGCGTATTTTTATCAAATTTGTCAAAAGCTGCTGAGGAAGATTGGGGATTGTCTCTTTTGCTCGGCTATGGTATACTAAACGCAGGAACAATAAGGGGTGGAGAATCTTATGAAAAAGCGATTCCTGTCTTTACTGCTCTCGGCAACGCTGCTCGCGGGGCTTGTACCCGGCGCGTTTGCCGCGTCCGATATTGACGGACACTGGGCAAATAAGTTTATTTCATACTTGAACGACGAAGGCATCTATAAAGCCAGCGCGACCACGGGGAAATACGAACCCGACCGCGAAATGACGCGCGCCGAGTTTATGCGCTATGTCAACCGCGCGTTCCATTTCACGCAGACCGCGCCGATTTCGTATACTGACGTCAAAACAAACGCTTGGTATTATGAGACCGTGCAGATCGCGGAAAAGTACGGCTACATCAACGGTGTGGGCAACAACAAAATGGACCCGGACGGCAAGGTCACGCGCGAACAGGCGGCCACCATTATCGGCCGCTTGTATAAAGCCGACCCGGGCAATGTTTCGCCCGCTTCGCTGAGCTTCACCGATAAGGAGCAGGTCTCCAAATGGAGCGCGGGCTATATCAAGGCTGCGGCGGACAAGGGCTTCCTCGCGGGCTATTCGGATGGTTCGTTCAAGCCGCAAAAGGTTGTTACCCGCGCGGAAGTCGCTAAAATTTTGTATTTTTATTTGGGCACTTCTTTGTCCACCGCCGGCAAGGCATACACAGGCGGCGATCTCAAAAGCGATACGGCCAACGTGACGATTTCTGAAAACTGTACGCTGTCCGACGCGACGATCACAGGCGACTTGTACATTTCCGAGGGCTTGGCTTCGGACGCGGTCACGCTGACCAACGTTACGGTCGAGGGCTCGATCATCGTGTCCGGCGGCACAGTGACTATGATGAATACGACGAGCGACCATATTCTGGTTTCGTCTCCGATGGGGCGCCTGCTGCAGGTAACTGCAACGGGCGCCAGCCACATAAAGACCACTGAGATCCAGTCCGCGGCGACGCTGTACGAGCGCGGCCTCACAACGGCGGGGTATGAGGGCTTTTCTGATGTCATTGTCGATGGGGATGCGAGCGTATCGCTAACGCTGGACGCCGCGGTCGCCAATATGCAGATCGACAGCAAGGCCGCGGTCAGTATGACCGCGAATGCTTCGGTCTACCATTTGACTTTTAACGAGGCGGCCACACTGACCGGCTACGGCACGGTTTACCAGGCCGACGTTAAAAAGAGCGGTATTTCGATCGCCAAGGATATCACGGTGGCGGGCTATACGCTGGCAAAGGGCGTTTCCGCTGTGATCAACGGCGGCACGGTAACAACTTCAAGCTCGGCGGGCGTTTCGCCGACTAAGATTGAGGTCGATCTGAATGACCTGACCAAACTGGGGACAGGCGTAGATATTTCGCTGCCTACCGGTGTGACCGCATCCTCAGTCACCGGCGACGGCATTATCCTTTCGCCCTCCGTAGGCTATACAAAGACTTCGAGTGGGCTGCGTGTGCTGACCTCGTATCTGGCAACGCTATCCAAGGGCAATCATACGCTGGTCATCACCATGTCGGATGGCAAAAAAGCGAGCGTGGCTGTCAGCGTGGCCAATTCCAGCGCGAGCGCGGACGCGATCGACCTGTCGTTCGACCGGTACTATAAATCGAGCGGCTTTAAAGATCTGAACGTGCGCGTAAGCGGAGTAAGCGCGGAAAGCGACATCCGCCGCGTGGTGCTTGGCCTCAGCAATCTGGATTTTGGCTTTAACAGTTCGACCCGCAACCTTGTCCTGCGCCGCGGCGTACTCGCGCAGCTTCGCGAGGGCAGCTACACGGTCACAGTTGACCTGGCGGACGGCAATTCCCAGATGCTCAGCCTGACCGTCACAGATTCTACGCCCGCGGACGTTACGACGCTGGTCGGCGAGTATGACACCTATAATCCGGTCGAGCCGGGCTTCACGGTGGATGAACTCAGCCGCCTGTCCGTGCGCAGTGTGACCACGGTCAAAAGCGGTTCGGTGCAAACGCTGGCTGCAAATACCGATTATACCGTAGGCACGCGGACGCTGACGCTTAAAAAGGCCGCGCTGGAAAAGTACCGCGCGGCAAAGGGGATTGTTGAATTTACAGTAACGCTGTCGGATAATTCGACAATAACGCTGCTGGTCGATTACATTTCATAAACCTTATAGCGAACGGAAATGCCGCGCGGCGTATACGAGCGTCACGCAGAGCGTGGCCGCTTCTACAACCGGAAACGTCGCCCATACGCCGTCCATCCCGAAAAGCGACGAAAGCACGAGTAGCAGCGGAATAACAGCGACCAATCCGCGCAGGATGGAAATAGTGAAACCTTGCCGCGCCTGCCCGGCCGCGCTGAAAAAGCCTGCGGCTACCACATTGACGCCGGCGCAGAAAAAGCCGGTGAAATAGATGTGCAAGCCGCGCACTGCGAGCGCGCCAAGAACGGGGTCGTGCTGACTGTTAAAGGCGGCGGCAAGCGGCTGCGCGAACAGCAGTACGGCTGCGTACAGTGCCGCCGCGATGCTGAGCGCGAGCACGATGGCGTATCGGAACAGGCGCCGCAGCGCGTTTGTATCGCTATGTCCGAAGCAGCGGCTGACCAGCGGCTGTGCGCCTTGCGCCGCGCCAGTGAAGATTGACGCGCCGACGATTGCCAAATTGGCGACCACGCCGTAAGCGGCAACGCCGGTATTGCCGGTAATGCGCAGGATAACCAGATTATACAGCAGCAGTACAAAACCCGTGGCCAGTTCACCGATTAAAGCGGACAGCCCGGGTGCGCACACCGCACTGATGAGGCGCGGTTGAACGCGCGTTTTGCGCAACCGGAAGCCGCATGCGCCGCTGCGCAAATGGCGGGAGAGGACCGCAATGCCGATGAGCGGGGAAAGCCCAGTCGCGAGCGCGGCGCCAAAGATTCCAAGGCCGCAAGGGAAAACCAGCACGTAGTCCAAAATGATGTTGGTCAGACTGCCGAGTAACATACCGAGCATAGCGGTGCGCGGCGCTCCATCGTTTCGAACGAACGCGGTCAATACGTCATTCAGCAGGAACGCGGGCGCAAAGCAAAGCAGCACGCGAAGATAGGTGACCGTCATCGGCAGCATATCCGTGTCCGCGCCGAGCAGCCGTGCGAGTGGCGTCACGCCGAACACACCGGTCGCTATGCATACTGCACTGACACAAAGCGCAAGCAGCATCGCGTGAAAGAATGCGTGTTGCACGCCTTCGGGATCGTTTTGTGCGCGGCAGACCGCATAGCGCGTCGCACCGCCGATTCCGGCCATCAGGCCGACACCGTGCATCAGGCTGTAAGCCGGGATCGCGAGGTTGAGAGCGGTCAACCCGGCGGCGCCCGTCCCTTGAGCAATGAAGAACGTATCCGCAAGAATATAACAGGACACGCCGAGCATGCCCAAGATATTCAGCATTGCATATTTGGAAAATTCTTGTTTCAGCGTGGTCGTCTGCATGGTTTCCTCCAAGAAAAAGCGTCCGGCAGCGCAACACCTGCAATGGCCTGACGGTGTTGTGTCCGAACGCTGATATGACTTTACCCGGCGGCAAAGCGGCGTTTTATTATGAATCCAACATGGTTTTGCAGCTGTTCAGGCAGCTGGCCGCGAACAAGGAGAGCAGATGAGCAATTTGCTCGGGCGGTTCGTTGCAATCAGCAAGCAACCATTGCTCAATCACGGCAGACGCGCCGCTGGTTGAGAACGCGTAGACCAGCTCGAGCAGGCGTTCTGGCGCCTGCGGGAACAGGCTTCGCCAGTGCTGAAGAAAGCCTTCGCGCGTGAGCCGCCCCAGCTGTTTGACGAATTGCGGATTGCCGTGTTCGCTCAAAATGGCCAAGCACAGCGGGCGGCGCGCCTGAACTACGCAAAGCATGGCCTCGATATGCCCCTGCAGAGAAGCGCTGGGCTGTGTGCTGAACGTACGGCCCATCTCATCGATCAGGTCGTTTTCCATCTGTTCGAGCAGATCGTAGACATCCTTGTAATGCAGATAAAACGTACTGCGGTTGATGCCGGCGCGCGCGCAGACATCGGTCACAGTGATATGCTTGACCGGTTTTTCCAGCAGCAGTTCCAGAAGCGCGCAGCGCAGCGCGTCGCGCGTATACTGTACGCGGGGATTTTGCCTGGGCATGGTGAGAAACCCTCCCTCTGAAGCGATAACGGAATTATACCTTATCGGCCGCAGGAAGTCAATTGGATGCGGGGCGTGGGCTGTAAAAAAATCGGGGGTTTTATGAAAAATATTATTGACAACAAGAGCGGATTTCGATATAATACATATTGTCGCTGACAGTGAAGCGACTCGATGAGAAAGCAAATGCGAGTGTGCTGGAACTGGTAGACAGGCACGTTTGAGGGGCGTGTGTCAATCGACGTACGGGTTCAAGTCCCGTCACTCGCACCACTCTCTCGGGTGCGAAAATTTCATATGCGGATGTGGCGGAATGGCAGACGCGCTAGCTTCAGGTGCTAGTGTTCGCAAGGACGTGGGGGTTCAAGTCCCCCCATCCGCACCAAGAGAAGTACCGATTTTGATAAAAATCGGTACTTTTTCTTATGTTTAGATTTCCCCTATTTTAACTGATGACAATTTGACGACAAATGCACATTTACTTCACAGCGCATTTGGGATTAGAAAAAGATGGCGCAAACGTATTATATCGTCAAGATCGCGCTGGACAACTTCCGATTCGCGCTGATGAAGAACGCGCTGTCAAAGATCGGGTTCGCGCCTGAACTGAAAATTCTGTGGTTGGTGCGGCCGAGCGACATTATAAAGTGCAGCCGGTCATCTGCGAAAGGCGACGGTACAGCAGGGGGCGGTGGTGAAAGCGGGTCAACAGATCGGCGTGATCGGCGGCACGGGAAACGTGGAGGCTCCGCACCTGCATTTGAGCGCGTGGAAAAACGGGGAGCCGATTGACCCGGCGACGATGATTCCGGGATTTTAAGCCTTGGATGAATAGAAACACCCCTCTGGCCGGACGGCTGGAGGGGTGTATGTGCTTTCATCAAGATTGTTTTTCAGCCTGAAGATGTTATAATAAAAATGCGGAAGATGCTCCAGCGGACGGGTTTGGGGCAACAGGCGAAAGCCGCGTTGTCACCCGGTTACTAGCTCTTCCGTTTTTATTATTTTTTTCCACTCGCCGGGGATAGGTTGCCTCATGCCTCGCAAAAGAATCCATAGCTGGCAGACAAATGTTTATAATCCGCTAAAATTTTGCACCCACCGACAGGGTTCGACAAAGTAAACACGTTCAAAGGCATATAGTCTAGGTAGATTCATTCTTCATTGCGAGGGCCGTCCTGAAAGGGGCGGCTTTCGCTTTGCAGGGTTCTAAACATACCGCCTGATAAAAACGGTTTAATGTTCTGCTGCAAGTGCAGGGAGGCGGTGCAATGGGCTGTAAAATTGTATATAAAAAATTTTCTCCGAGTGAGTTTCGCATTATTCATCTGAACCATATAGCAGAGCAGATAGGTCATCCACAAGATGATTTTGATCGAAGAACATTAAATAATAATTTGCTAGGCTTGGGTTGTCTGTTACAAGTCCGTCTGTCCCTAACCGAATGATTTTTTGTATATTGGAGTCGGTATTGGCTGTCCATGCATATATTTTCTTTTGATTACTTTGAATTGCAGTTACCATTTCCAGAGTTAAAAAACTTGTTTCTACGCTATATCCGTCTACATAGTCAAGGTTAAAATTTTCAGAGAATGCGAGCGAGGTAATATATACAGTCTCAATGGCGGGAGCGAGCGCCTTACTGCGTTGCAAAAGCTCAAGATTCATGGAGGCGATCATACATTTTTGTTCCATTCCAGCCGCATTGATTTGCCGTACAGTTTCTTCAACTAGGTTATGCTCATGACCGGAGGCTTTAAGCTCTATCATAAGCCGAATGCGCCCTTTTGCCGCAGCTAGCATTTCTTCCAGCGTTGGAATGCGTTCCCCAGCAAAAGCGCGGGAATAAGATGAGCCGGCATCCAAGGTCTGAACCGTAGCAAAGTCGGTTTCCCATACCTCTTGATCGAAGCTAGTGGTACGCAGGAAATTAGAATCGTGCATGATGATCAGTATACCATCCCGCGTCTGCTGCACATCGATTTCTGCCATATCAGCGCCTGCCTGAATGGAATTCTCTAAGGCGGCGAGTGTATTTTCAGGCGCGAATATGGCTCCTGCACGGTGTGCGATCACTTCTGTGCTGGGTCGATATACGGAGTAAAGATTCCCGCCCAATTCCGTTTCACTAAAGAAAACCAAGAAAACAATGGCCGCCACGACAGCAGCAGAACGAGCCAGCAAATACCGTAGCGTATGCGCGGGTTTCTGTATTGGGGGGATTTCATCTCCGCGATATTGGTGGTATAAGACTATCACTGACGCATACAAAGAAACTGGAAACAATGCGCTGAAAAAAATCCCGCCGGTGCTGCTCCATCTGGTAAAATAAAACTGGAAAAAGCTTCTTCCACCATCTGCTGGGGCTGATACTTTACTGCACATCCATAGCAGCAGAACGCATGCAATAGTAATGATAATTGCAAGTATGATAAAAGCAAGCACGCTGCCCAGCAAAGTTACTGCTGTTTTTATGATTTTTCCTTTCATCAGCTTTGCGCTTGAACGAGGGGTTCCGTAATAAGTTTTTTTCTGTACGATCACATCTGGCAGACAGAACAAATAGAAAAATGCAAGAACATTTAAAACAAGGATACACCCTGCGAATACGATGTGTAGTTTGGGTGAACCGCTGATATAATCCAGTATAAATTCAGGTATTTTAAGTTTGTTCATAAAGCCGTAGGTCAAAGGCAAGACGGAAAGGCCGACCAACGGAATAAGCGCTAAGATAACGGAGAGATTTTTTATACGAAAAAAAGAGATGGAGCGTAAAAAAGCGTTTTTCCAGAGTTGCCATATAGAGATCATATTACCTTGCCATCCGGCCTCGCAATATAAAATGAGCGCAACGATCTCCAGATAAACATAGTAGACAATGATTAAGACAATGCAAATAAGCAAAAGGATCGCAAGTGGATTTTGAAATACCAGTCCAACGTTTTGCTGCCCCAGGAAAGAAACGCCAAGCATATGGAAAATAGACGATTTGATCTGATCGATAAACTCTACAACAAGAACAAATCCAATTAACTTATAAGTAATTACGAAAAACAGCAGGGTTATCCAGTTCTTTAGTGTAATGCGTAACCCGGTTTTTATAGCAGATATCATATGCGTTCACTTCTTATCCTTCCGCACAGTTTTGTCGAGCTGTTTACTATCTCTTGCATAATTATAACCTCTTAACCGAAATATATCAACAGAGCTACTATACACAGTGCTAGCGATGTGGGGGGATATGGATAAGATGGATTCCTTGAATAACCAAATGCTTTTTTGGAATACTGATTGGAAAAGAAGGTGATGGTATCCGAGTACCCAAACACATTGGCATTATCCCGGATGGAAACAGGCGTTGGGCGCAGAATGCAGGCCTCGAGAAAAAGGATGGATATCGGCATGGGCTGGCACCGGGGCTGGAAGTGCTGCGGCTAGCTCGGGAGGCTGGCGTCCGGGAGATCACATACTACGGCTTTACAACCGACAACTGCGGCCGCCCGAAAGAACAGGTGGACGCGTTTTCTAAGGCCTGCGCCGACGCGGTAGAGATGATAGCGGCCGAACCGGTTTCGCTGCTGGTAGTCGGCAACACAAAGGCGTCTGCCTTTCCGGATGCGCTGCGCCCATATACAACGCGAAGCGACCTTCATGGCGGCGGTATGCGGGTTAATTTTCTGGTGAACTACGGCTGGGAATGGGATCTTGCTGATCTAAAAACGCCGGGCACTAACCGAAACGAAATTTGTGCAGAGCTTCGCTCGCATGATATTTCACGGGTCGATATGGTAATACGCTGGGGCGGAATGCGCCGGTTATCGGGATTTTTGCCAGTTCAGGCAGTTTATGCAGATTTTTTTGTAGTAGATAACTTATGGCCGGACTTTCAGGCAAACGACTTTTATGACGCGTTACGCTGGTACCAAAAGCAAGACGTGACTTTGGGTGGCTAAAAGTTGCATGCTGTACAGCAGGCCGATGGCTCATTTGGAAGGCAGCGCCGGATCCGCCAGGATCCGGCGCTGCCTTCGCGTTAAGCCTCCTCAAACTGATCCTTTCCGACAAAGCAAAGCGGGCAGACCCATTCATCCGGAACGTTTTCCCATTTGGTGCCAGGGGCCACACCATTATCCGGATCGCCTGCTTCCTCATCATAAATATAACCGCATATGATACAAACATATTTTTTCAACGTATTCACCTCCACTGATATATTTAGTATAAACATAAAAGAAAATTGCATCCTTGGAAACAATGTTACAATTGATAAAAGTATGTGTCGCAATCATGCGGTTTTCTGCGAAAAAAATAGACTTTTGTGTGATATTGTGTTATACTTTCGATATTGAGTAAAAAATACACTGAAATAAGGTTGTTTGTCTATTTGGTGTAAATATGAATGGGCTTTAATAGAAATCGATATTAATTAAAAATAATTATTTATTTTTTCAAAACTACTTGACATTAAACATGTTTAATACTATACTAAACATGTTCCAATTAGAGAAAGGAAGGAACAACGTGAGAATCACACATGAAGCGGATTATGCGATTCGTGTGGCCTATTGCCTCGGCCTTGCCGGTGGTAAGCAATGTGCCAAGGATATTTCAGAGATGACCGGCGTGACGCTTCGCTTTGCGCTTAAGATTCTGCGCAAGCTGACCCAGTCGGGCATTACAAAATCCTATAAAGGCGTGGCAGGAGGCTATGAGCTCAACCGGGCTCCTTCCGAAATCAGCTTAGGCGAGCTCATTGAATGCATTGACGGGCCGATTGCAATTAACCATTGCTTATCCAATGAGTTTCAATGTACCCGCGTAGGCGATCGGAATGAATGTGACTTCCACCGCGTTTTTGGAGAAATCAACAAGTCCCTGCGGGATGAACTGTTCTCCATCACCATGGAGCGCTTTCTTCCCAAAACATAATAAATTCTATTTTACATCAGGAGGAAAAAATCATGAAAAAGTTTGTTTGTTCTGTTTGCGGTTATGTCCACGAGGGCGAAGCTGCCCCGGCTGAGTGCCCCATCTGCCATGCGCCTGCCGCGAAGTTCACCGAGCAGTCCGGCGAGAAGACTTGGGCTGCCGAGCACGTAGTTGGCGTTGCGCAGGGCGCTCCTGAAGATATTATTAAGGATCTTCGCATGAACTTTGAGGGCGAGTGCTCCGAGGTCGGCATGTATCTGGCGATGAGCCGCGTGGCGCACCGCGAGGGCTATCCGGAAATCGGCCTATACTGGGAGAAGGCCGCTTATGAGGAAGCCGAGCACGCCGCCAAGTTCGCCGAACTGCTGGGCGAGGTGGTGACCGACTCCACCAAAAAGAATCTCGAAATGCGCGTTGACGCGGAAAACGGCGCGACCGCGGGCAAGTTTGATCTGGCTAAGCGCGCTAAGGCGCTTAATCTGGACGCCATTCACGATACCGTCCATGAGATGGCACGCGATGAGGCCCGCCATGGCAAGGCCTTCGAGGGCCTGCTGGCTCGTTATTTCGGCAACAAGTAAGGACCATCGGTTGCAGCCGGGAAGCTGGATACAGCTTCCCGGTTTTGGTTTTGGTGACAGATTCCCTTGAGTAGATTATACTTTATTCGCAGAGATAAGCCATGAAAAGCGATGGGAGAAGAAAAAGAGGGAACTCAAAATGGAAAACGAAGTACCCCAAAAACCAAACTCAAAGCAACCGGCATTTTGTACGTCATCGGCGGCGTGATTAGTCTGATCATCAGACGATTGGCGCGAAGCAGAACAAAGACGCGGTACAGCAAAAAAAACGCTCCCATATGAGAGCGTTTTTTGTTTTATGAGAATATGACCGACCCTATTGACACAAGCAGCGCGGTCAGCAGGCCTGAAACCCCGATAGCAAGGCCGCTCATCGCGCCTTCGGTCTCGCCCAGCTCAATTGCGCGTGAGGTGCCGACCGCGTGCGCCGCTGTGCCGATGGAAAGACCCATCTGCACTGGGTCGCGCACTCCGATCAGCTTGAGGAACGGCGGCAACAGGATCGCGCCGACGATGCCGGTGAATACGATGGCGATAGCGGTGACCGGCGCGAGGCCTCCCAACATTTCACTAAGCGCAACCCCGATCGGCGTGGTCACCGATTTGGGGACAAGCGAACGCATGGTAATATCAGAAAGCCCAAACAGGCGGGAAAAACCGATGACGCTGGCGATCGATACCGCTGATCCGACAAACGCACCGGCCAATATGGGGATCCAATTGGCTTTCAACACATCCAACTTGCGGTAGATCGGCACGGCGAGCGCGACGGTAGCGGGTGTCAGGAAGAACGAGAGAAGCGAACCAGCCCGGTCGTAGGTCTCGAAAGAGGTCCCGCTTGCAACCAGCAACACGCCTACGATCAATGAAGCGATAAGCAGGGGATTTAGGAGCGGGGAATTGGTTTTCTGCTGACACCACTGGCCGAAGGCGTAAGCCGCGATGGAAACGCCCAGCCAGAGAGCGGGCATGGAGAGCAGTTCAGTCATGATTGGACGCCTCCTTACCGCCGCGGCGCTGGCGTTTGAAAATCACATGCACGGTCAGCGCGGTCGCGGCGGCGGTGCACAGCGTGGTAAGCACGCAAACAGCAATGATCGCCGCGATTTCGCTTTGGATATCCGCAAAAATCTCAAGCACGCCCAGACAAGCGGGCAGAAATAAGAACGCCATGTTTTGCAGCAGGAAGTCGGCCGTGCGCTCGACGTGCGATAGGCGGATTACGCCGCATACCAGACAGAGCAGAAGCAGCGCCATCCCCAGCACATTGCCGGGCAGGCGGCGCTGTAGCAGGATAGACAGCGCCTCGCCCGCAATACAGCAGGCGAGCAAAACGCCGAGTTGCTTTAGGTAGTTCAATGTGATTCTTCTTCCTTTGTATAATCCGCGGTCAGCGCAGAAAGCAGTGTTTGATAGATCTGCTCGGCACCCGATTTGAAGGTGCGTTCGAGCATGGAGGCCTGCGCGCGGCTGACGACGTTCATTTCAATGGCGAACACCTGATCCATGTCCATACGTACGGTCAGGTCGTTTTCGGCGCGCTGCTCGACGCTGGTGTGGATCGCGGCATCCCGCCGGATCTGCCGGACGACGCGGATCGCTGAGCGCTGCGCGGCCTCGCGCACCGGGAACGGGATCTGCTTTTCAAACACGCGCACGGTCTCGCGGCCCTTTTCGGTGATGCTGTAAGTGGGTTCTTCGCCGTCCTGGTGCTCCTCGATGTGCCCGGTCGGCACCATCTCGTAAAACGCCTCGCTCAGCTCGAAATAGCCGAAGCCCTCGTCGCACCAGGTGATGAGATCGACGATGGCCGAAAAATCGACCGGGAAGGGAAGCAGATCCATTGCGAACAGCACCAGGAACTTGATATCCTCTTTGGAACGGATAAAGCCGTAGCGCACCATATTAACGCCTCCTTTTCATCATTTTGCACTAGTCAGTATATCTTAATTCAGCATAAAATACAAGACGAACATTTGTGCGATTTTTGTTGCAAATGCCCTTGAAGAAATGATACCGGTGCAGTATAATGAAGAAGTCGTATTTTATCTAAAAGAGGAGTATTTTATGCCCGATTTCACGCTGCGCACCGCGGAAGAGGCCGACGCGCCCGCGATGCTCGCGCTGTATGCGCCTTATGTGACGGATACCACTGTGTCGTCGGAATACGAGCCGCCGTCGCTTTCGGAGTTTGTCGGACGGATGCGCACCTACGGCGAAAAGCTGCCGTGGCTGGTGTGCACCTATGGGGACGAGGTGGTCGGCTACGGCTACGCCTCGCCGCACCGGAGGCGCGCAGCCTACCAGTGGTCGTGCGAAACGTCGATCTATGTCGCGCGGGATTTCCACCGCCGCGGCATCGCGGGCGCGCTGTATAACGCGCTGTTTGAATTGCTTGCGATGCAGGGATACTATAATATCTTTGTCGGCATCACCTCGCCGAATGAAACCTCGATGAAATTTCACAAGGCAATGGGCTTTGTCATCTCGGGCGCCTATCAGGACAGTATGTATAAATTCGGCAAGTGGCGCGATGTGCTCTGGATGGCCAAAAGCCTGCGTCCGCACGAGGGCGAGCCGCAGCCGACCGTGCCGTTCCCCGCGCTGCGGGAAAGCCCTGTGGTATCGCGGGTGCTGCGGCAGGCTGGGCAACACATCCGCGGCTGACTGGAACGGAGAGGAGGCCGCAGATGGCAGGACTGCATGACAACCATCGGGAACGTGTGTTCAAGAAATTCGAGGAGTATGGGCTGGATGCGTTTGAGGATTACCAAGCGCTGGAGCTGCTGCTGTTTTATTCAATCCCCCGCAAGGATACCAACGAGACCGCGCACCGGCTGAAAAACACGTTCGGCTCGCTATCCGGCGTGTTTGATGCGTCCTACGAGGCGCTTTTGCAGGTGGAAGGCGTGGGCGGCCGCACCGCGGCGCTGGTCTGCCTGCTTAGGGAGCTTGCGGCGCGCGTTGAAAAAGACCGGGCGCGCGTGCAGCAGAACAGCATTCGGCTGACCACGCCTGAACTAATCGGCGCCTATTTTGTGCCGCAGTTCACGGGCGCGGCCGAAGAACGCCTGCTCGCGGCTTATCTTGACAATGCGGGACGTGTGCTTCGCTGCACAACTGTGGGCGTGGGCAATGTCAACCGGGTCTCGCTCAACATGCGCGGCATTTTGGAATCCGCGTGCCTGCTCAAGGCGGCGGGCGTCGCGCTTGCGCATAACCATCCGGGCGGCGACGTTTCGCCGTCCGCCGAGGATATCGAATTGACCAAGCGGGTAGCTGATGGGCTTCGGCTGGCGGATATCCAGCTGGTCGAGCATGTGATCGTCGCGGGAGACCGGTTTAACCCAATCGGGAAGCTGTGTTGCGGAAGGAGGAACTACTAACGGATGCCGGAATTTCAGATTGTCAGTGAATATAAAATGGCGGGAGATCAGCCTGAAGCGGTAAAAAAACTAGTGCAGGGCATCGAAAACGGGCTGACCGAGCAGACGCTGCTGGGCGTGACTGGTTCGGGCAAGACTTTTACCATGGCCAACATCATCGAGCAGACCCAGCGGCCGACGCTGGTGCTCGCGCATAATAAAACGCTTGCCGCCCAGCTCTGTACCGAGTTGCGGGAGTTTTTTCCGAATAACGCAGTCGAGTATTTTGTCTCCTATTATGACTATTACCAGCCCGAGGCCTACATTGCCTCGACGGACACTTATATAGAGAAGGACTCGTCCATCAACGACGAGATCGACCGCCTGCGCCACTCCGCGACTTCGGCATTGTCCGAGCGGCGGGATGTCATCATCGTGTCCTCGGTGTCGTGCATTTATTCGCTGGGCGACCCGATCGACTATAAAAGCATGGTCATTTCGCTGCGTCCGGGCATGGAAATGAGCCGGGATCATCTGCTGCGCCGCTTGATCGACATCCAGTACGAGCGGAACGATATCGCGTTCGAGCGCAACCGTTTCCGCGTGCGCGGGGACACGGTTGAGATTTGGCCGGTTTACTCGGACGAGGACGTTGTGCGCATCGAGTTTTTCGGGGACGAGATCGACCGTATCAGCCGCATCAACCCGCTGACCGGCGCTGCGCTGGCAGAGCTGGGGCACACTGCGATCTTCCCGGCCAGCCATTATGTCACCCCCAAGGACAAGCTGCAAGTGGCAATCAAGGATCTCGAGCGGGAGCTGGACGAGCGTGTCAAATATTTTGAATCGCAGGGCAAGCTGGTCGAGGCACAGCGCATCGGCCAGCGCACGCGGTATGATCTGGAGATGCTGCAGGAGATCGGCTTTTGCAGCGGCATTGAAAACTATTCACGCGTGCTGTCCGGCCGCGAAGCGGGAAGCGCTCCCTATACGCTGATCGACTATTTCCCTAAGGATTTCCTGCTGATCGTGGACGAGAGCCACGTCACGCTGCCGCAGGTGCGCGCCATGTACCATGGCGACCGCGCGCGAAAGGAGAGCCTTGTGGAAAACGGCTTCCGCCTGCCGTCCGCCTATGACAACCGCCCACTGAATTTCGATGAGTTCAACGGACGGCTTAACCAGATCGTCTATGTGTCGGCCACGCCCGGAGAATATGAGCTGTCGCGGTCCGGACAAGTGGTCGAGCAAGTCATTCGGCCGACCGGGCTGCTCGATCCCGAGGTCGTCATCCGCCCGGTCGACGGTCAGATCGATGACCTGATCGGTGAGATCAACACGCGCGCGGGCAGAGGTGAGCGCGTGCTGGTAACCACGCTGACCAAAAAAATGGCGGAAGACCTGACCTCTTATCTGGAAAATGTGGGCATCAAGGTGCGCTATATGCATCACGATGTTAAGACCATCGAGCGTATGGAGCTGGTGCGCGATCTGCGCCTCGGCGTGTTTGACGTGCTGGTCGGCATCAACCTGCTGCGCGAGGGGCTCGATCTGCCTGAGGTTTCGCTCGTCGCGATCTTGGACGCGGACAAGGAGGGCTTTTTGCGCAGCGAAACGTCGCTCGTACAGACCATTGGCCGCGCCGCGCGAAATGAAAAGGGTTTGGTCATCTTGTATGCCGATAAAGTCACGCCCTCAATGCGCCGCGCGATGGACGAGACCGCCCGCCGCCGCACGCTGCAGGACGCATTTAATCAGGCGCATGGCATCACGCCGCGCTCGGTGCACAAAAAGGTGAGCGAGGTGCTGGAGATCTCTTCGGTGCCGAGCAGCAACAAGCGCAGAAATAAGGCGGAGAAACAGGAAGAGATCGCGCGCCTGTCCAAGCAGATGCGCGAGGCGGCCAAAATGCTCGAATTTGAGATCGCCGCCGAGCTACGCGACCGCATCAAGGCGCTGGAGGCAGGCGGATGAAGGCCTATTTTATTGTGTCGGTTCAAATTTCCGAGCAGGATAAACGGCCGCTGTACGAGGAATATATCCAGCTTGTGCGGCCGATTGTCGAGTCCCACGGCGGCGTTTATCTGGTGCGCACGGAAAACATGGAATACAGCCCGGGCGCATGGAGGCCGGACCGCCTGATCGTGATCGAATTCCCTGACAGAGCCTCACTGGATCGTTGCTTTGCTTCGGAGGAATACCGGGCGGTGGCCGGGCTGCGCATCCAGTCGGTTGAGGCCAGCGCGGTCATTGTGGAAGGCGAATAGAAAATCAAGCAAAGGAAAGATAAGGATATCAACATGCACGAATTTATACACGTCAAAGGTGCGCGCGAGCACAACCTGAAAAATATCGATATCAAGATCCCGCGCGATAAGCTGACCGTGCTGACCGGCTTGTCCGGTTCGGGCAAATCGTCGCTGGCGTTCGACACGATCTACGCCGAGGGGCAGAGGCGGTATGTCGAATCGCTTTCCAGCTACGCGCGGATGTTTCTGGGGCAGATGGAAAAGCCCGACGTCGATTATATCGACGGGCTGTCCCCGGCCATTTCGATTGACCAGAAGACGACCTCGAAAAACCCGCGATCGACCGTCGGAACGGTTACGGAAATCTACGATTATATGCGCCTGTTGTGGGCGCGCATCGGCACGCCGCATTGCCCGAAGTGCGGCAAGGAGATCCACCAGCAGACGATCGACCAGATTATTGACCGTTTGATGACGCTGCCTGAAAAGACGCGCGTACAAGTGCTCGCGCCGGTGATCCGCGGCAAAAAGGGCGAGCATTCCAAGGTGCTTGAGGACGCGCGCAAGGCGGGCTACGTCCGCGTTCGCGTGGACGGGGAGACGCGCGACCTTTCTGAGGAGATCAAGCTGGCTAAAACGCATAAACACAATATCGAGATCGTGGTAGACCGCATTTCGATAAAGCCTGATGTGCGTGCGCGCCTGAACGATTCAGTGGAGACCGCGGCCGCGCTGTCTGGCGGACTGGTGATCGCAGACGTTATCGGCGGCGAACCCATTTTGTTTTCTCAGAACTATGCGTGCGAGGACTGCGGCATCTCGATCGAAGAACTGACGCCGCGCAGCTTTTCCTTTAATAATCCCTACGGCGCATGTCCGACCTGCACCGGCCTCGGCATGAAGATGCGCGTCGACCCGGATCGTATCCTGCCGAACCGCAAGCTGTCGCTCAAGGGCGGCGCGGTTCGTGCCTCGGGCTGGGCGGGCTGTGAACCGGGCACGATCGCATATATGTATTACACCGCGCTTGCAAAGCGTCATGGTTTTACGCTGGACACGCCAGTCGAAGAGATGAGCGAAGATGCGGTGCGCGAACTGCTGTACGGAACGGGGAAGGACGTGCTCGAGCTGTCGGTCAGCCGGGTATCGGGCGGCGTGATGAAACAGCCGTTCGAGGGTTTAGTCAACAATCTGGAGCGGCGATATAAGGAGACCTCGAGCGATTATTCGCGGCAGGAGATCGAGGACTGCATGAGCGAGATCCCTTGTCCGGACTGCGGCGGCCGCCGACTCAAGCCCGAGGTGCTCGCCGTTACCATTGGCGGGCTAAATATCGCGGAATTTGCTGAAAAATCGGTGGTCAAGGCGATGGAGTTTCTGCATACGCTTGAGCTGACCGAGATGCAGCATAAAATCGGCGACCGGGTCATCAAGGAAATCATGGATCGTCTGGGTTTCTTGCAGTCCGTCGGCCTGGAATACCTGACGCTGTCGCGCGCTTCCGGCACACTGTCAGGCGGCGAAAGCCAGCGCATCCGGCTGGCTACGCAGATTGGGTCTTCGCTGATGGGCGTTTTGTATATCTTGGACGAACCTTCTATCGGTCTGCACCAGCGCGACAACGACAAGCTGCTCGCGACGCTGGGACGCCTTCGCGATTTGGGCAATACGCTGATTGTCGTTGAGCATGACGAGGATACCATGTACGCGGCCGACCATATCATCGACATCGGCCCCGGCGCGGGGCGAAACGGCGGCGAGGTCGTGTTTGAAGGCACGGTGGAAGAGATCGTGAAAGATGAGCGGTCTATCACCGGGCAATACCTTTCCGGACGCAAATTTATTCCGGTTCCCGCCGTGCGCCGTAAGGGTAACGGCAAGAAGCTGACAGTCAAGGGCTGCGCGGTCAATAATCTGAAGCATACGGATTTCACTATTCCGCTCGGCACGCTGACCTGCGTGACCGGCGTATCCGGCTCGGGCAAATCCTCATTTGTTAACGAGATTTTGTACAAAAAGCTCGCGGCCGAGCTGAACGGCGCCAAGACCCGCGCGGGCGCGTATGAGAAAATGACCGGCCTGTCGTATCTGGATAAGGTCATCAATATCAACCAGTCCCCGATCGGGCGTACACCACGCTCCAACCCGGCGACCTATACCGGCGTGTTCAATGATATCCGCGACCTTTTCGCGCAGACGGCAGACGCCAAAACGCGCGGCTACGGGCCGGGACGCTTTTCGTTCAATGTCAAGGGCGGACGCTGCGAGGCCTGCATGGGGGACGGCTTGCTCAAGATCGAAATGCATTTTCTGCCGGATATTTATGTGCCCTGTGACGTGTGCAAGGGCAGGCGCTATAACAAGGAGACTTTGGAGGTTCGCTATAAGGGCAAAAACATTTACGAAGTGCTCGATATGACGGTCGACGAGGCGTGTGAGTTCTTTGAAAATGTTCCCAAGATTTCGCGGCGGATGGAAACGATGCGCGAAGTCGGCCTCGGTTACGTTAAGCTCGGCCAGTCGTCGACGACACTGTCCGGCGGCGAGGCACAGCGCGCCAAGCTGGCGACCGAACTGTCCAAGCGGCCGACAGGTAAAACCATCTATATCCTAGACGAGCCGACTACGGGTCTGCACGTTGCGGATGTGCATAAGCTGGTAAATGTCTTGCAGCAGCTGGTGGAGGCGGGGAACA
Source organism: Agathobaculum sp. (assembly GCF_034098985.1). Classification (GTDB taxonomy): domain Bacteria; phylum Bacillota; class Clostridia; order Oscillospirales; family Butyricicoccaceae; genus Agathobaculum. The sequence goes on from NZ_JAXEOA010000011.1 coordinate 89,991, forward strand.
CCGTGGTCGTCATTGAGCACAATTTGGATGTTATCAAGACGGCGGACTATATCCTCGATCTCGGCCCGGAGGGCGGCGACGCTGGCGGCCGGCTGGTGATCGCGGGCACGCCGGAGGAAGTCGCGGCGCATGAGGGTTCTTACACCGGGCAGTATCTGAAGCCTTATCTGGAACGTGGCAAACAGACAGAATAAAATAGACAGAAAACGGGTATTTCCGCCGGAAATGCCCGTTTTTTGCATAGTTCATAAAAGTTGTTGAGGTATTGCCTCTGTTTTGGAATAATAGTGGCAGTTGAAAGACACGAGCCATCCATAAACATTTATAGTGTTTATAACGTCTTTTGTGTTAAAATTAAAGCAGTTTAACAACTTTTAAAATCCGTATTTTCCACTGAGTACACTGAATGTTGTTGTAATTGTGGTCAAAATGTTGGTCAAAAATAGTACGATAAATTGCACTATAAACACACATGCATCTTGAATCAGTAATGGCGATAAAGGCCTATAGAAGCTGCGTATGGTACTATCAAGATAGCCTTAGAATCGCTTAGAACGTCGCTAAGGGACACTAACAGATAAATTCTAGATTCATTAATAACTCCAGAAAAAGCTCTGGCTGCTATTTAAGCAGCCAGAGCTTTTTGCATATAGGGATTTATCGTCATTATAAGAAAAAGAAGATAAAAGGTCACTCTAAAGCGGCGATTGTCTGGCATCCGCACGGCATGACAAGAAAGACGTTTCGCAAAACAGGCATTGACTATTGGCATAAAATCATATATTGTATACAATATAAAAGATATAATCAAAAAGCCTTGAGCGGGAATTGGGGGGAGAGCAGATGTATACGAGACAGGATGTTGCAAAACTGGCGCATGTTTCAGTGGCGACCGTATCAAACGTCTTAAGCGGGAAGAAATATGTGAGCGCACCGCTGCAAAAACGCGTGCATGATGCAATCGAAGCGCTCGAATATCATCCCAATCAGGCTGCGCGCTGCCTTGCGACAAAACAGAGCCGGCATTTAGCGATTATCGTAAATGATATTTGCAATCCCCGCTATGCCGAGGTGACGGAAGCGATGCAAAAGGAGGCGGCTTCCCACGGGTACATTGTTTCTATCGTCGATATCACGCGTTTTGGGATCGGAAACGGGCAGGTTTTTGATTTAATTGCACGAAACGTAGACGGCATTTTTGTGGCCACCTATATTGATGAAATGCGAGCGGATATTGAGCGGGCGATGCAAAGCGGCATCTGTGTGGTTTCAGGGACGAGCGATTTAGGAGCGGTGCTGAAGATTGATTATCAAGCGGCAATCGACGAGATGATTGCGGATTTGGCGGGGCTTGGGCATAGAAGCATTGGTTTTATCAGCTGCTACTCCATACACGAAACACAGCATGACAAATACAAATGCTATTGCCGCGCGCTGCAATCATGCGGCCTGCCGATAAATCCGTCTCTGGTTGTTGATGGCTGCCCGCCGTATCATGCGGATTTGGAAACCGGATATGCCGCGACGCGCGAATTGCTTGCGCGCGGCATAGAACTGACGGCGGTATTTGCGGTGAACGATTTGGCGGCGATTGGAGCATGCCGTGCCATTCGGGAAGCGGGGCTTCGCATCCCACAGGATATCTCCGTGGTGGGATGCGACGATATCGCTTTTTCACAATATACGGAACCAAAGCTGTCCACTATCCATGTGCCCAAGGCAGAGATGGGCAGAAGAGCCGTACGCATGCTGAATTGCCAGCTGAACGGAGGCTCGTGTGAAAAAGTCTGCATGCCGTCCGGCTATGTGAGAAGGCAGACGGTGGCGTCCGCCAATGCGGGGTAAGCGGAATTGTGCGCGGCAAGAAGAAAGCGGTTCAGTCCGGAGGGGCTGAGCCGCTTTTTTGCGCCAATTTGTGAAACAAGGGATAGCGATTGCGGTCCGGTAAAAACAGGCCCGGCACAGGAAAAGGAAAAATATAGAAAATAAATACGGATTAAAATTGATAAAATACGCGCGTAACTTTAAAAAGGACGGAGATAGCTGACGAAAACATACAAATTTTCGCTTCATATTTGGTCAAATAATAAAAAATTTTTTATTGCGATAAAAATTATTGACTTATAAGACTGGTGTGGTAGACTGTATACAATTAAAGAGTAATAATCATAAAATAAAAAACGGAATTATATAAAGGGGTGAAGGCATGCCTCATAAAAAGGTGCTCGAATATATTCCGATGGTCAAGTTTCTGGCACATATTCTGGGAGAGCATTGCGAGATCGTACTGCACGATCTGCAAAATAAAGACAGTTCAATTTTGGCGATTGAAAACGGCTATTTAAGCGGCCGTTCCGTCGGCGGCGCGGCAACGGATTTTATCCTGCAAACCGTGCATACGGAAAGCTACAAAAATCGTGATTTTGAAAGCCGCTACATCGCAAAAACCTACAATAAGACCTTTTTATCGTCCAGTTACTTCATTAAGGATGACAAAGGCGAAATTGTCGGAACCTTATGTGTGAATATCGACAGCATGCCGTTTCAAAATGCCGTTGAGCTGCTGAATCAGTTTTTGCCGAAGCAGAGCAGCGGCAGAAACGAACCGGTGGAGCAGCTTTTGGGAGACACGAAGGAAATCGTACAAGCGATGGTCGAGCAAGTGGCGGGCCAGCTGCGGGTGCCGCGCGAGCGTATGTCCGTGCAGGAAAAAATGGCGGTGGTGAAGGAATTATCCGAGCGCGGCGCCTTTCAGTTACGCGGTGCTACTGGGGAAATCAGCAACGCGCTCGGCGTGTCGGAGCCAACCGTGTACCGCTATTTGAATAAAGTGAGATAGTCCGAAAAACGGATCATCATAATAATTTCTAGGAGGATGAAAAAATGAAAAGAAAGACAAGAATTGGTGCGTTATTGACGGTTTTAGTCCTGATGACGGCGCTGGTATCCGGTTGCGGCGGCGGTGCGGGAGAAAGCGGCGCCGGCGGTTCGGCGGAGGGCAATATAAAAATCGGCTTTTTCGCGCCGCTGACAGGCAATATGATGCAGTACGGCGTATCATTCCAAAATGCGATTGATATGAAGGTGGAGGACATCAACGCACAGGGCGGTATTGACGGCCGGAAGATTGAAATTGTGCCGTTTGACGATAAGGGAGATCCCAAGGAAGCAGTTAACATTGCAAATAAAATTACGTCCGATCCGGATATCAAGGTGGCGATCGGTTCGTTTTCCTCGTCGTGTTCCATGGCGGCGGCGCCGGTGTTTGAACAGGCCGGTATCCTGCATTTGGGGCCGACTGCCTCCCATCCGGATTTCGTAACCATGGGGGATAAGGCCTTTACCATCGCTATGACCATGAAATTTGAAGCGGCGGCGGACGCGAATTATGCCTATCAGAAAACCGGCGGCAAGGATATGGCCATCATTTACTTAAACAGCGATTACGGCGTGTCCCATGCGAGCGTGCTCAAGGAACAGTACGAGGCGAACGGCGGCAAGGTCGTAGCATATGAGGAATTCATTCCCGGCCAGACCAAGGATTTTACGCCGCTCATCACCAAGGTGAAGCAGAGCAACCCCGGCTCGCTTTTTGTCATTGCGGATTACTCGGACGGTGCGAATATTTTCAAGCAGGCGCAGAAGCTGGATTTGAAATGCGATCTGATCGGCCCCGGCATGCTGATCAAGGATGAGTTTATCGACGTTGTCGGCGACGCGGCGGAGGGGCTGCTGATGCTTTCAACGCTGCCGATCTATTCCGAGGACGACCGCGAAAACAAGGACTCCAATAAAGCTGCCTTTGTTTCCGAGTATCAGGACAAGTACGGTGTAATTCCGGACGGTTTCCCGGCAAACGCCTATGACTGCATTACGCTGCTCACCAACATGATCGCGGAGGTTGGCTACGATACGGATGCGCTGGCCGAGCAGTTCCGCCAGCTTGGCCGGTATGAGGGCGTTTCCGGCAACATCACGATTGATCCGGAGACAAAGGAAGTAAAGCGCGACCTGATGGTCTACACCATTCAGGACGGGAAATATGTGATCGACGAGGTCGTTCCTGCTTCATAAGCAGGTCTGCGCATACCAATGTCATGCGCGGTGAATCCGTAAGGGAGGGAAAATATGTTTTTTCAACAGGTCGTCAACGGTTTGACCATAGGCAGCATGTATGCGTTGGTTGCGATTGGCTATACAATGGTATTCGGCGTTTTAAAGCTGGTCAATTTCTCACATGGCTCCGTGTTTATGGTGGGCGCATACTTGACCCTACAGCTCAGTATCGCGCTCGGCGGACACTTCTTTTTGGCGGCGGCGCTCAGCCTGCTGCTGACCGGCGTGCTTGGCGTGGCGATTGACCGCTGCGCGCTGCGCCGTCTGCGCGAAAAGAAAGCGGATCGCATTACCGCGCTGATTTCCACGCTGGGCGTCGCCACAATTTTGGACAATGGCGTGATGATCGCGTTCGGCTCGGAGACTAAGGCGTTTCCGAATGTGCTGCAGCTGGGTAAATTTACGATCGGCGGCACCGTCGTCAGTTGGGTGCAGATCATTATTCTGCTTTTGGCGCTGGTGCTGATGGGAGCGATGAGCATTGTCGTTTACCGCACCAAAATGGGACGCGCCATGCGCGCCACCTCGCAGAATGCGGACGCCGCGAAGCTAATGGGCATCAATGTAAATTATGTCGTGGCGTTCACGTTTTTTGTGGGCTCGCTGCTGGCCTCGGTCGCCGGCACGATGTACGGCATGTATTACGAGGCGATCGACCCGCTGATGGGCTCGGTCATCAGCATGAAAACCTTCGCCTGCGTGGTGCTGGGCGGCGTCGGCGTGCTGCCGGGCGCTATGCTGGGCGGGCTGCTGATCGGCGTGGTCGAAGCGGTTGGTGCGAGCTACATCAGCTCGGGATACCGGGACGCGATTGCGTTTGCAATTCTGATTTTGGTGCTCGTGCTTCGCCCGCAGGGCATCCTTGGCAAAAAAGTTGCCGATAAGATTTAAGGAGGGGAGAGAATATGATGAATACCATTTATGCGCTCATGGCGAAAAAGCAAAAGCTGATTCAGCTGGTGCTTTTGGCCGCCGCAATCGTGTTTCCGCTGGCGGTTAAAAACCCATATGCAATCCGCTTGGCTATTTTGTCGGGTATCTTCGTGATTCTGTCCCTGAGCCTCAATCTGCTCACCGGCTTCGCGGGTCAAATTTCGCTGGGACATATCGCATTCTACGGGATTGGCGCGTACACCGCTGCGATCCTTTCCAAAAATTTCGGCGTGAATTTTATTCTGTGCATGCTGGCGGCCATGGTGACCGCAGGGCTGTTCGGTTTTCTGCTGGGTCTGCCTACCTTGAAGCTGGGGGGTTACTATTTGGCCATTGTCACGCTCGGTTTTTCGGAAATTGTCCGTTTGGTGGAAATCAACTGGATGGAATTGACAAATGGGCCGTTGGGTATCAACGGCATTCCGAAGCCGGCGCTGTTTGGACTGAAATTATCCTCGCCGTCCGCCTATTACTTTATTTGCCTGCTTTTGGTGGTGCTGACGTTGGTGGTTATCCGCAATATCCTCAACTCCAGAATCGGCTATGCGCTGGGCACCGTCCGCGGGGACGATAACGCGGCGAAATTTATGGGGGTTAATGTATTTCGATATAAAATTTTGGCCTTTGTCATTTCGGCTGCGTTCGCCGGTTTGGCGGGCGCGTTCTTTGCACAGTACGTTACCTTTATCGACCCGACCAGCTTTGCGTCCGATCAATCGACGCTGATTTTGATTATGATAATCTTCGGCGGCATCGGCTCGCTGCCCGGCAGCATCATTGGCGCGGTCGTGCTGACGCTGGTGCCCGAGCTGTTGCGCGATCTGATGGAATACCGCATGCTGATTTACGGCGTGGTGCTGGTATTTATGATGCTGGTACGGCCTGAAGGTCTGCTGGGAAAGATAAACTTTAAGCATATACGGCAGCAGGCCTCGGTCGGACGGCTGGGCGCCGCAAAACTTGGGAAGGACGGGGATGCCGCATGAGCGAGACGATATTGCAAACACAGGATGTGGTGCAGCGCTTCGGCGGTCTGACCGCAGTCAACCGGGTTAGCATGAAGATCGAGAAAAACCAGATCGTCGGCTTGATCGGCCCCAACGGCGCCGGGAAAACGACTTTTTTCAACGTGATCACGGGCGTCAACACGCCGACGGAAGGAAGCGTTGCGTTTAAGGGGCGGATGATAACGGGACTTCCGGCCCATCAAATTGTGGAGCATGGGATTGCGCGCACCTTTCAAAACATCCGTCTGTTTAAGAATATGACCGCACAGGAAAACGTCATCGCGGGCATGCATTCCAGAACGAAATCAACGCTGCTTGACTGCATTTTTCGAACCCCGCGCCACAGAAAAGAGACGAGGGAGTGCGAGGCGCGGGCGGATGAGCTGCTGCGGCTGGTCGGTCTGTATGAATACCGCTTTGATTTGGCGACCAGCCTGCCGTACGGACACCAGCGGCGTTTGGAAATTGCCCGCGCACTGGCCAGCGATCCGGTATTGCTGCTGCTCGACGAACCGGCGGCCGGTATGAACGAGCAGGAGACGGCGGAGCTTCTTTCGTTCATCTGCCAAATTCGGGACATGGGATACACGATCCTGCTGATCGAGCACGATATGAAATTGGTGATGAGCGTTTGCGAAAATATTTACGTGCTCGACCACGGAGAGCTGATCGCGCAGGGCGAACCCGAGCAAATCAAGAACGACGCGCGCGTCATCGAAGCATATCTTGGAAAGGAGGCTTGAGCATGGCGTTTCTCAAAATTGAAAACCTGCACGTCCATTATGGCGCGATCCACGCACTGAAAGGAATCAGCTTGGAAGTCAATCAGGGTGAAATCGTCACGCTGATCGGCTCTAACGGCGCGGGTAAAACGACGACGATGTACACGGCTGCGGGTATACTCAAGCCGTCCGCCGGTAAAATCATTTTCGAGGACGAAGATATCACAAAGCTGGACGCGCCGCATATTGTCCAGCGTGGAATTTGCCTGTCTCCGGAGGGCAGACAGGTGTTTCCTGAGCTCACCGTTAAGGAAAATTTGGATTTGGGCGCGTTTTTACGCACCTCCCGCGAGCGGGACGAAACGCTGGAGGTGGTATACGAGCTGTTTCCGCGCATTAAGGAGCGCATGCATCAGGCGGCGGGCACGCTGTCGGGCGGGGAGCAGCAAATGCTTGCGGTTGGCCGCGCGCTGATGGGCAAGCCCAAGCTGCTGATGCTGGACGAGCCATCGCTCGGTCTGGCGCCGATCATCATTCAGGAGATTTTCAACCTGATCGTGCGGATCAATAAATTGGGAACCACCATTTTACTTGTCGAACAGAACGCAAAAATGGCGCTGCGCATATCGAGCCGCGGGTACGTACTGGAAACCGGTAAAATCGTGCTCAGCGATCGGGCGGATGCTTTGCTGACAAGCGAAAAGGTTCGCGCCGCGTATTTGGGAGGTTAAACGGTGGAAACATTGACGAATCAAGAGCGTTTCCTCAAAATCATGGAAAAAGAAATGGTTCCCGCGGTTGGCTGCACGGAACCGATAGCCGTTTGCTATACGGCGGCTGTCGCGCGGAAGCATGCGCCCGACAAGGTGAAAAAGGTGCGCTGCCGCGCCAGCGTCAATATTATTAAAAACGTGGCTTCGGTCACGATTCCCGGAACGCACGGCAGAAACGGCATGAAACTGGCCTGCGCGCTTGGCGTTGCAAAGCCCGATGTGGATCGCAAGCTGGAAATCCTCGACGGCTTGACGGAGGAACAGCTTCAAACGGCTGTTTCTCTGGTGGAGGAGGGGCTGGTCGAGGTGGAAATGGCTGACGTGAAGTGCGCGCTCTACATTGAAGTCGAGATCGAGACGGAGCTGCACAAGGTCAGGACGATCACGCAGTATGCGCATGTAAACACCACGCTGCTTGAAGTAGACGGAAAACTTGAGCATACGTTAAACGAGGGGGAGCGGACGGAGCAGACGGACGAGCTCTATCAGGCGCTGAATTTAAAGACAATTTTGGATTTTTCCAATACGGTTCCCATGAAAGATTTGTCCATTGTGCAAAACGCCATCAAAACGAATACGGCAATTGCAAAGGATGGCCTTGCGCGGGAGTATGGCTTGCAGGTTGGGAAAACGCTTTCCGAATCGGTGGACAAGCTGATGCTGTCGAACGATTTGGCGACCTATGCGATGATGCTGGCGTCCGCAGGGTCGGACGCCAGAATGGCGGGAAGCTCGCTGCCGGCCTATTCCAACTCGGGTTCCGGCAATCAAGGAATCACGGCGACCATGCCCGTCGCCGCCGCGGCGGAGAAGCTGAACGCCACGGAAGAGCAGACCGTCCGCGCCTGCGCGATCAGCAATTTGACGGCTATTTTCATTAAGCATAAGCTGGGAAAGCTTTCCTCGGTATGCGGCGCGATTGTCGCGGCGACAGGAGCCGCCTGCGGAATCGTCTATTTGATGGGCGGAAAATTGCCGGAAACGGTCAGCGCGGTCAAAAACATGCTGGGAAACGTGGCGGGAATGTTTTGCGACGGCGCGAAGGCAAGCTGCGCGCTGAAGGTATCCACCTGCGCCAACGCGGCGGTGCAGGCGGCGATTCTAGCGATGAACACGCATTATATCAAGGGAACCGACGGCATTGTCGGCAATACGGCGGATGAAACCGTGGCAAATTACTGCCGCATTTTGTCGGAAGGCGTACCGGAACTTGATAAAACGCTTTTGGATATAATCATCAGCAAGGAATAAGAACGAAGGCGGCGGGCGCCCGTTGAAGAACGCCGCCGCAATCGCATTATAAACGGAAAGGAAGTATGAAATGACAGCAACTCAGCGGATGAAAGCCATGGTAAACGGACAGCCGGTCGACCGTGTCGGTGTGTCGGCGTGGAAGCATATTTATTTGGAGGACCGGCATCCGGTTGATTTTGTAAAGCGTACCTGCTCCTTCCAGCAGGATAATGATTGGGATTTCGTCAAAGTAAGCTACAACGGATATTTGATGCCCGAAGCATTCGGCGCTGATATCGCATGGAGTCCGGATTCCAATACGTTTCCAACGATGCTAAAACATAACGTCAATCATCCGGCGGAGTGGGCGGAGCTCAAACCGGCCAGCGTTACCGAGGGTGCGCTGCGGCGTGAAATCGACGCAACGGCGCGCATGGTTGAGCATTTTAAGGGAGAGGTTCCGATTCTGCCGACGATTTTCAGCCCGTTAACCGCAGCGCAGGAAATGTCGTGCGGCTGGCTGAACCCTTGGCCGCTGATGGCCGATATGCAATACAGCCCGAGCGAACTGCATCAGGGCTTGGAAATCATTGCGGAGACGACGGCGCGGTTTATGGAGGAACTGGTCAAGGTCGGCGTCGACGGTGTGTTTTTCGCCACGCAGCTTGCGTGCTATAACCGCGCGACGAAGGAGCAGTATGACGAATTCGGCCGCAAGTACGATCTTAAGCTGCTCGACGCGATTCAGGATAAAACTTGGCTGAATATGGTGCATATCCATGGCGCGGAGCAGCTGTTCTTCACGGAAATCGAGGATTATCCGGTGCAGGCCTTTAACTGGGAGGATATCAATAGCAATATTTCGCTTGCGTACGCGCGTGCGCATACGGATAAGATTCTTTGCGCGGGCATTGAGCATGTACATGACTTTTACGAACCCGATCGCGCGGTATTAAAGGAAAAGCTGCGCGCGCGCGTCCAAACGGCGATCGCAGCCGCCGGCAAGGAAAAGCTGGTGATCGGGCCGGGCTGCGTTGTGCCGACGGATGTGCCGGAATACCGCCTTACCGTGCTGAAGGAAGTCGTTGAGGAGATGGGTGCAAATGGCTGATACGGCGAAAAAGGCGCGGATCGGCATTCTGGGCTGCGGGCAGATCGTCAAGATCCGGCATGCGCCCGAGCTGGCCGCGTGCCGGTGGGCGGAGCCCGCGGGTTTCTATGATTTTTATCCTGAACGCGCGGAAGAATACGCCGCCCAATATGGCGGCAGGGCATATGCGGATTATCATGATATGCTCGCCGACCCCACTGTTGACGGCGTGGTCGTCTGCACGGCAAACAATGCGCATGCCGCCATGTCCATTGAAGCGCTGCAAGCCGGGAAATATGTATTGTGCGAGAAACCCATGGCTACGACGCGGGAGGACGCCGAACGGATTTTGCGGGTGGAAAAAGAGAGCGCCGGCTTTTTTATGGCGGCGCACAATCAGCGGTTTACGCTGGCACACAAAACGGCCAAAGCGCTGCTGGCGAGCGGAGAAATGGGAAAGGTGCTGTCCTTTCGCTGCACCTTGGCGCATCCGGGTCCAGAGCGGTTTAGCGTAAACCGTTCAAATGCGACTTGGTATTTTAACAAAGCGGCCTCCGGTTTGGGCTGCGTGTCCGATCTGGGCATTCATAAATGCGATGTTTTAATGCATATCCTTGGCGAGCCGATCACATCGGTTGGCGCGATTGCCGGCACGCGCGATAAACGGGACGAAAGCGGAAAGCTCGCCGCAATTTATGATAACGCGGTATGTGTGCTGGAAACGGCTTCGGGTATCATGGGAACACTCAGTCTGTCCTATACCAATTACGGTGGAATGGAGAATACGACCGTATATTACTGCGAAAAAGGCGTGCTTCGCGTACAATACCATCCGGACTGTGCGCTGGAGGTCGTCATGGACGGGGGACAAACGACCCGCTATTATGACGTTCCGAATCCACGTTCAGGCGTCGTAGATGCTTTTGCCGAAGCGATTGTGACAGAAAAAGCGTCGCCGATAGCGGCCGCGCAGGCCTTTCAGGCAATGAAAACCGTTTTTGCGATTGATGAAGCCGCGCGCAGCGGGTCGTTTGTGAAAATAGGGTAAGGCAAGATGACAGACAATCCCCTATATATCTCCTTCTGCATCGTCGGCCGGTATAAATCCCATGCGGGACGGCTGCATCCTGTTACAGGGAAAGCATCGAAGTCTTTGGCTTCGGTGCTTTTCACTCTTTTCTTAAATATGGCGCATTTCTATAATGCAGTTTTTGCACACGATCTTCCTCTTGTAGTTCACAAGGTCATCGGACATCCGCAGAATATGCAATTCGGCATATATTTTTTAAGACGACGTTTTCAGTGGATTTCATAATAAGTACACTCCTAAATAAATTTTACATGTTTTAAGTGATCTACATTCTTCGACATTGATCTACCATTCCTCCCCATCTCTTTTCATATTTATCATATATGCGTTTAAAATATGGCTGCCATCTTGGCAGCCATATTTTCATGCCGTTTCATCGATCGCCGTCATAAGAAAGGAAGATAATTGTTTTAAACTTACGCTGGATGTATATGCAAAATCAACCTCGAGCATGAAGGAAGAATCGGTAAGAAAGTTCGAAAATATGATTGCGCTCTCGTCAATCCAATAGTGGTCAAATATTGGTCAAAAACATAATGACTTAATAATTTTGGAGTTTATCATGATGTTTTGTTTCTAAAACCCTCAAATTTCAAACTTATTGCGAATCTATTCGCGCTATGGTATAATAATAGCAGTTGAAAATAAAAATGAGGGAGTATCCATGAAAACAAAACGATGGGTAGTCGCCGCTCCGGATCGGGAACGCGTGCGCGCGTTGACCCAACAGGGCGGGTTTGCACCGCTGACTGCGGCGGTGCTTGCCGCCCGCGGCATCGACACGCCGGAGGCCGCCGCGGACTATCTGAGCTGTGAAACGTCTGGTCTGCACGACCCGATGCTGCTCGCCGATATGGACCGGGCGGTCGCCGTCATCCGGGGGGCGCTGCAGCGGGAAGAACGGATCGTCGTGTATGGCGACTACGATGTGGACGGTATCACGGCGACCTGCATCTTGGTGCGCTATCTGCGCTCGGTGGGCGCCGTGTGCGATTATTATATTCCAAACCGTTTGAGCGAGGGCTACGGCCTGACACGCGAATCCATGACCGAGCTGTATGAAAAGGGTACGCGCCTGCTGATCACTGTTGATTCGGGCATTACAGCTAATGAGGAGATCGACATAGCGCGGGCGCTTGGCATGCGTGTGGTGGTTACCGATCACCACGAGTGCCACGATACGCTGCCCGCCGCGGACGCGGTGGTCGACTATAAGAGGCCGGGCTGTTCGTACCCGTTCTGCCATCTGGCAGGCGTGGGCGTTGCATTCAAGCTGGTGTGCGCGCTGTCGGGCGACGCAGAGGGCATGCTGAAACAATATGCCGACCTGATTGCCCTCGGCACGGTGGCCGACGTGATGCCCATTGTGGGCGAAAACCGCGTCATTGTGGCCGCGGGCCTGCGCAGGATGGCGGAAACGAGCAACCTCGGCCTGGAAATGCTGTTGCGGGAAGCCGGTATGAAAAACAGGCGGCTTACCAGCTCGACAATCAGCTTCGTGCTCGCCCCGCGCATCAACGCCGCCGGGCGTATGGGCAAGGCCGAGCTCGCCGCCGAATTGTTCCTGACGGACGCCGCCGTGCGCGCGCAGGAGCTTGCCGCCGAGCTCTGCGAGCAGAACAAGCTGCGGCAGAACGAGGAAAACCAGATTTTAGAGCAGGCGCTTTTGCGCCTGCGCGCCGAATATAATCCCATGGAGGACCGCATCATCGTGCTCGCGGGCGAAAACTGGCACCATGGCGTGATCGGCATCGTGTGTTCGCGCCTGTGCGACCGGTACGGTTGTCCGGTCGTGCTGATCGCGCTCGACGAGCATACGGGCAAGGGATCGGGACGGTCGGTCAAGGGCTTTAACCTGTTTGAGGCGCTCGCTTCGTGTGAAGATCTGCTGGAAAAATACGGTGGGCATGAGCTTGCCGCCGGACTGACGGTCTCGCGCGGGCAGGTCGAAACGCTGCGCGCACGGCTCAAAGCCTATGCGGAAGACCGGGTGGACGCGGCGGACATCCAGCCGCAGCTGCATATCGACTGCGCAATCGAGCCTGCGTGGATCACCGAGCAGAATATTGAGAGCCTCAGCGTGCTCGAACCCTACGGCATGCAGAACGCCGAGCCGGTCTTCTGTATGAAAGATATGACAGTCGAGGAGATCACGCCCATCTCGAGCGACCGCCACGTGCGGCTAACGCTGTCCAAGGGCGGCTCTAGATGGACGGCGATGCTGTTCGGCACTGGTGTGGGCGGATGCGGCTTTGTGGAGGGCAACACGGTAGACGCGGCGTTTCATTTGGAGATCAACGAGTTTCGAAGCAGGCGCACGGTGCAGCTCACGCTGTGTGATGTTCGGCTGAGCGAATGTGAAAACCTGGCCGATCAGAAGCTTTTGAACCTATACAATACTTACATGGCCGACGGCCCGCTGACCGCGCCAGAGGCGCGCGTGTTGCTGCCCGACCGGGCCGATCTGGTCGCGGTGTGGCGGCATGTCGTGTGCCGCGCGGAGGACGGGCGGCTGACCGTGCCGTCAAACGCGCTTTCGCGCCGCATCGCGTGGGAGAGCCGGAGAAGCATCAACATTGGCAAGCTGTTTGTCTGCCTGGATGTATTTTCTGAGTCGCAGCTCATCAGCTACCATTTCAAAGAAGGCATGCTCAACATCATTCTCAAGCACTATGAGGGCAAGGCCGATATATCGGGCTCGGTCGTGCTGGCCACACTGCAAAGCATGGCGGGCTGACCGGGGACGGGGGAGAACAGTATGCAAGATAAATTGGATTTTTTGCTGGAGCGCGTAAAGAAACAAAACCCGCAGGCCAATATCAAGAAGATACGCGCCGCCTATGAGTGCGCGACCGCCGCGCACGAGGGTCAGAAACGGAAAAACGGCGAGCCGTATATCATCCATCCGGTCTCGGTGGCTGAAATCATTATCGAAATGGGGCTGGACACGGATTCCATCTGCGCCGGCCTGCTGCACGACTGCATTGAGGATACCCAGTTTGGCTACCGAGAGATCGAGAATAAATTCGGCACCCCGGTGGCGGAGTTGGTCGACGGCGTGACCCGCCTGGGTATGCTGCGCTATTCCAAGGAGCAGGAGCAGTTTGAGGATCTGCGCAAGATGTTTTTGGCGATGGCAAAGGATATCCGCGTCATCCTCATCAAGCTGGCCGACCGTCTGCACAACATGCGCACCATCCAATACCTTCCCGAGCGTAAGCAGCGCGACAAAGCGCTCGAAACCATGGAAATTTACGCACCGATCGCGCACCGTCTCGGTATGCAGCGCGTCAAGTGGGAGCTGGAGGACCTGTCCCTGAAATGTCTGGATCCTATCGGCTACAACGAGATCGTCGAGGGTCTGCGCGCGCAGAGCGACCAGCATGAAGAGTTTTTACAGGGTATTACCGCGCGCATCAGCGGCAAGCTTAGGGAAGCGGGCATCGAAAACCATATTTCAGCGCGCGTCAAGCACATTTATTCGATCTACCGCAAAATGTACGCCCAGCATAAGACCATCAATGAGATTTACGATATCTGCGCAGTGCGCGTGATCGTAGACACTGTGGCAGACTGCTATAACGTGCTCGGCTATGTGCACGATCTGTATAAGCCCATTCCCGGACGCTTTAAGGACTATATTTCAACGCCCAAGCCCAATGGCTACCAGTCACTGCACACGACGGTTATCGGCCGCGCGGGCATTCCGTTTGAAATCCAGATCCGCACGGCGGAAATGCACAAAACAGCGGAATACGGCGTCGCGGCGCACTGGAAATACAAGCAGGGGCTGGATAAGGCGGGCAACGAGCAGGCTTTCGCGTGGATTCGCCAGCTTCTCGAAGCGCAGCAGGACACCGAGGCAGAGGATTTCATTAAAAACATCAAGGTCGACCTGTTTGCCGACGAGGTGTTCGTCTTCACGCCCAAAGGGGACGTGGTCAACATGCCGGCCGGAGCGACGCCGATCGACCTTGCGTATGCGATCCACTCGGCGGTCGGCAACCGTATGACCGGCTGCAAGGTAAACGGCCGCATCGCGCCGATCGACAGCCAGCTCAAAAACGGCGACATCGTCGAGATTTTGACCTCCAAGGAAGCGCGCGGCCCGTCGCGCGATTGGGTCAAGATCGTCAAGACGACCGAGGCGCGCAATAAGATCAAGCAGTGGTTCAAAAAGGAATGCCGCGAGGAGAACATCGTCAACGGCCGCGACGACCTAGATCGCGAGCTGCGCGCCAATCTGCTTTATAACGGTTTTTATGAAAACGAGGACGTGCGCAAAAACGCGCTCAACAAGTTTTCTTTCAACACGCTCGACGAGCTTTACGCCGCGATCGGCTACGGCGGCATCACGCTGACCAAGGTCATTAACAAGATCAAGGACGATGTGGGCCGCATCCGCCGCCAGCATGAGCTGACCGACCGGGTCAACCAGCCGCCGCAGAGCGAGCCGCGCCGCCCGTCCAAAAGCCATTCGGGCGTCATCGTCGAGGGCATCGATAACTGCTTAGTCAAGTTCGCGCGGTGCTGTACGCCGATCCCGGGCGATGAGATCGTCGGCTTTGTCACACGTGGATACGGCGTATCCATCCACAGGCGCGACTGCGTCAACGTCCATATCGAGGAGGACCCGGATCGTTGGGTCAACGCCTGGTGGGACGAGGGGCTGGCGATCAGTGACCGCAGCAGCCGGTTCTCTACCGGCTTGCAGATCTCGACCCGCAGCCGCATCGGCGTACTGAGCGACGTGACGGCGGTGCTCGCCGCCTGCAAGATCAATGTGCACGAGATTTCGGCGCGCGACCTGAATGATGGCTTTGGCGTGATCAACGCGATGGTCGACGTGGCGGGCGTGCACCAGCTAGACAATCTCATCAGCCGCCTGCGCTCGATCAAGGGTGTGCTCGATGTGACGCGCACAGTGGATACGAATTAAGGGGAACAGGCAATGAGAGCACTGATTCAGCGTGTGTCGCGCGCGTCGGTCACGATCGGCGGCGTGGTGCGCGGACAGATCGGGCGGGGCTTTTTGGTGCTGCTCGGTATCACGGACGGCGACACCGTGGAGGATGCACAGTATCTGGCGGATAAAGCCGTCAAGCTGCGCGTGTTTACCGATGAAAACGATAAAATGAACCGCGCGCTTGCCGATGTGGACGGCGCGATGCTGGTCGTATCGCAGTTCACGCTGTACGGCGACTGCAAAAAGGGCAACCGGCCGAGCTTTATCCGCGCGGCTCGGCCGGAGACCGCGGTCCCGCTGTATGAGGCGTATATCGCGCGCTGCCGGGAGAGCGGGCTCAACGTCGAGACCGGCGAGTTTGGAGCGGATATGCAGGTCGAGCTGCTCAACGACGGCCCGGTGACCCTTTGGATGGACACGGCCGATATGAGAGGATAAGGAGAAGACCCATGAAGATCATTCAGCTTCGTGTCGGCATGGTCGGCACCAATTGCTATATTGTTTACGATGAGGCGAGCCGCGACGCCGCGGTCATCGATCCGGGAGACAACGCCCCCTCTATTTTAAAAGCGGTGGAGGAGGAAAACCTCAAAGTGCGCTATGTGCTTTTGACACACGCCCATTTTGACCATATCCTTGCCGCGCACGCGGTGCTGGAGACCACGGGGGCAAAATACGTCGTGCCCGAGGGCGACACGTGGCTGCTGAAGCGTGAAAACATGGGCGAGTTCCGCGCGTTTGCAAATGGCTATACCGAGGACGCGCCAGATATTTTGGCAGGCGAGGGTACCAAGGTATCCTTTGGCGGTCTGATCGCCGAATATATGAATACCCCGGGACACACGCCCGGCTCGTCGGTCATCCGAATCGGGGATTGCCTGTTTACGGGCGACACACTGTTCCGTCATGAATGTGGGCGCTGCGACCTTGAGGGCGGCGATTTTGGGCAAATGCTGGCCTCGCTTAAGCGCCTGCACGACCTTGAGGGCGATTATAAGGTTCTGCCTGGGCATGAGGGCATTTCGACGCTGGCCGACGAGCGTGCACACAACCCGTATATGCTGCAGGCGACCGGACGATGATCTATATTCTGCAAGGGCACGAGCTTAAGCACGCGGCCGAGGAAATGCTGTTCCATCTGCTGCCCACGCAGACGCTTTCACGCGGCCCGTCGGTTCCGGAAGACGGGGATTACTGCCTTTCTTCGCTCATCGAACGGGACGGCGCCGTAACCGTTCGCGCGGAAACGAGATTAGACGGCGTTACGCGCTATTCCGTACAGCAGGCACCGGTTGACGGTCTCGATGCGCTTTCGCGGAAGCGCGCTGATACCGAACTGGTAAAGCTGACGATTTATGAATCTGTGGTTCCGGCACTGCGGCAAGCGCCTGTTTGGGGGGCTTTGACCGGCGTGCGTCCGGCCAAGCTCGCGCGGGGGCTGATCGAACGCGGTATGAGCCGTGGCGAGACAGCCCAGCATCTGCGCGGGCATTTTTTCGTTTCTCCCGCCCGCGCCGCGCTGGCCATTCGCGCCGCCACGACTGCCATTGAGCTGGACCGGCGCATCGGGCCGCAGGACGTCTCGCTGTATGTGGGTATCCCATTTTGCCCGTCTCGCTGCTATTACTGTTCGTTCGTCTCATCGACGACAGCGCAGTCGGGGCATTTGATCGAGCCTTATCTGGACGCGCTGTGCCAAGAGATTGAAGAGACTGCCGCGCTTCTCCGCGAGGCGGGCAAACGGGTGCAGAGCGTGTATATCGGCGGCGGTACGCCCACCACGCTGTCCGAGACACAGCTTGCGCGGCTGCTGGATGTGCTTTCTCGCGCGTTTGATTTTTCCGCGCTTTGTGAATATACTGTGGAAGCGGGCCGGCCGGATACGATCACCCGCGGTAAGCTGCGGACGCTTCGAACGGCAGGCGTCGGCCGCGTCAGCATCAACCCGCAGTCGATGGATGATCAGGTGCTCGCACAGATCGGGCGGAAACACTCGGCGGACGATGTGCTGCGCGCGTTCGCGCAGGCGAGGGAGGCTGGATTTGGCATCGTGAATATGGATGTGATCGCCGGCCTTTCGGGCGATTCGGCGGACAGCTTCGCCCGGACGGTCGAACGGCTAATCGAGCTTTCGCCGGAAAATATCACCGTGCACACGCTTGCCATCAAGCGCGGCGCTGATCTGACCGACAAAGCCGCCGCCTCCGCGCAGCGGCAGACGGTATCCGCTATGCTGGACAGTGCTAACAACGCGCTTCAAATGGCTGGATATGGGCCATACTACTTGTATCGGCAGAAATTCACGGCCGGAGGCTTTGAGAATGTCGGCTGGTGCAAGGCGGATACCGCGTGCTTTTACAATGTCGCGATGATGGAAGAACTGCAAACCATCCTGTCGCTCGGCGCGGGCGGCGTATCCAAGCGCGTCGACCGGGGCACCGGATGGATCGAACGTTTCAACAATCCCAAGTACCCGCTGGAATATATCCGGGCGGGGGACCGCCTGACGGCGGGGAAACGAAAGCTGCTGTTGCCCGCACCATAGAGAAGGAGGGAGTATTATGGCAGAATTTACGCTCAAATATATCAACCACCGCGCGCACTATGAAGCGGCTGCGTTTATCATGGACTGCGAAACCCATTACCGGAAACAGGTTTCCATGGTGGCGGATGAGATCGCTGCGAACAGCAGCCAAAAGCCAATCGTGCTGCTTAACGGGCCATCTTCGAGCGGTAAGACAACGACCAACGACCGCCTATGCCGCGCGCTCGAACGCCGCGGCATTCACGCGGAGACCATCTCGATGGATGATTACTACCGTACAGTCGGCACCTATGAGGTGCCGCGCGATACCGAAAACGACGTGCCAGATCTGGAAAGCCCCGAGTGCATGAATCTGCCGCTGCTGAGCCAGCATCTGGCGCGGCTGGCGGCGGGAGAGGAGATCGAGGTGCCGCGGTTTGACTTTGAAACGCGCACCTTTATCCCGGACACGCGGGCGCTGCGCCTCGACCCGGATGAGGTCGTGCTCATCGAAGGCATCCATGCGTTTAACCCGGTCATCATGGGCGATCTCGCGCACGCGGCGACCAGCGTTTACCTGTCGGTCGCAAGCACGGTGGTGCCGCAGGAGGGGGCAAGGCTAGAGCCTTATATGCTGCGCTTCCTGCGCCGCGCACTGCGGGACCGGCTGTTCCGCAACTCTCCGGTTGCGGAGACGCTGGGGCAATGGAAGTCGGTGCGTCGGGGCGAACGGCTCTATATCCGGCCTTTCCGCGGCCAGGCAAATCTGACGGTAGATACCTTTTTGCCCTATGAAATCTGTATTTTGATGCAGAAATTATCGGATGATCTTCAAAACCAGCAGGAAGCACTGCAAAAGGCCGATTTGGCCCCTGTTTATGCGGTTCTGGGTAATATCGAGCCCATTGAGTACAAAAACATCATCCCGGAAGACTCGGTTCTGCATGAGTTCATCGGCTAAAAAGGCCGCAAAGCCGCATTATAGCTTGCTTTTTGGCAAGTGTTGATTTATAATAAGGCCAATGTCAGGCGATAGGAACGCCGAAAGGAGCGACACGCGATGGACGCAACCGTACAGACCTTGCTGGACAAGATCAGAGTCGTCGCGGACAAAACCAGCAAAGCGGCAGGCCGCGCGGCGGACGCCGCAGGCAAAAAAGCCACCGAGCTGGCAAGCGCGACCCGCATCAACCTGCAAATTTTTGATTTAAATACCGAATGCGAGGTGCTCTATAAGGAGATCGGCAGGATGGTGTACGAGGTGCACCAAGGCGCTGAGATCGCAAACGATGAGATCGACGGCCGCATCGGGCAGGTCGATGAAAAGCAGGCAAAGATTGCTTCTCTCCGCGAGGAGCTGTCCGGCATGAAGTCGTTTGTCACCTGCCCGAGCTGCGGCAGGCAATGCAGCAAGGATGATTCTTTCTGCTCCAGCTGCGGCGGCGCGCTGTAAAAGCGCATATTTTGCATCGCCCGGCCATACGGTTAGTAACAGATTAGACGAAGGGCGTGCATAGCTTGCAGCGTAAAAAACAGAACTTTATCCAAGGCGCGATGATTTTGGTGATTGCAAGCGCACTTGTTAAAATTATCGGCGCGTTTTATAAGATCCCGCTTAAAAATATTGTTGGCAGCGAGGGTATGGGCCTGTTTTCTGTTGCTTACCAGTTATACAATGTGATGCTGGTGGTCGCAACGGTTGGGCTGCCCGTTGCGCTGTCCAAAATGGTCGCCGAGGCGGTCACGCTGGGCAAGATGCGCGAGGTGCGCCGCATCGTCAAGGTTGGCGCCGCGGTCTTTGTGCCGATCGGCGTGGTTTGCTCGGTGTTGCTGTTCGCGTTTGCGGAGCCGCTCGCTGTTGCATTCGGCAACGGGGATGCAGCGCTCGCCGTGGTCGCGATTGCGCCGAGCGTGCTGCTGGTCGCGGTCATTTCGGTATTTCGCGGGTATTACCAAGGCCTTTCCAACATGGTGCCGACCGCGGTTTCGCAGGTCATTGAAGCGCTGTGCAAGCTGTGCATCGGTCTGGTATTAGCCTCGATGGCGCTCCGGCGGGGCATGGCTATGCCGGTCGTCGCCGCGATGGCGATTCTGGGCGTTACGCTCGGCGAAGCGTTTTCCGCGCTTTACCTGATCGTCCGTTCTCTGTTCGCCCGGACGAAAGAACGCGCACCCGTCCTGAACGACAGCATGCGCTCGTGGAAAGAGCTTGTGAAAACGCTGCTCATGCTGGCCATTCCGGTAACGGTGAGTAATTCGGTCATGAGCCTGACCAACCTGATCGATACCGCGCTCGTCATGAACCGGCTGCAGGACGTGGGACTCAGTCAGGTGGCAGCCACCGAACTGTATGGCATCTATAACACGATGCCGGTCGCTCTGTTCGGCTTGCCGCAGACGCTTATCACTGCGCTTTCTGTCAGCATCCTGCCTGCGGTAGCAGGTGCGGTCGCCGCACAGAATTTCACCAAAGCCAGCAAGACCATCGGCACTTCGCTTCGGCTGGGCATGCTGATCTCGCTGCCGGCCGGCGTTGGGCTTGGCGTCCTTGCCGGGCCGATCCTGCGCCTGCTGTATTCAAAGGATACGGTCGCCGCCACGCCCATGCTTCAGATTCTCAGCGTCGCGGTCCCGTTTGTCGCAGTCGTTGCGCTGACCAATTCGATCCTACAAGGGCTGGGACGGGCCGATCTATCGCTTATCAGCATGTTTGTCGGCGCGATGCTCAAGCTGATTTCTGAATATCAGCTGCTGGGCAACCCGGATGTGCAGATCCTCGGCGCGCCGGTTAGCACGGTGCTGTGCTATTTTGCCGTTGTCATCGTCAATATCGTGAATATCGGCAGGCTGTCCGGCGCGCTGCCGCCGTTGTCCGGCACGGTGCTGCGTCCGCTGGCCGCTGCGGCCGGTATGGGGGCGTGCGCCTATATCCTGCACACAGTGCTGGCGGGCGTCGCCGGCGATACACTCGCTACGATCGGCGCGATCTGCATCGCGGCTGCCGTTTATCTGGTGTTGCTGCTGTTGCTGCGCGCGGTTGACCGGGACGATGTGCTGCTTTTGCCATATGGCCAAAAAATTGCGGACGTTTTGCGTCTGCGTTGACAGGGAAGTATATAAATGGTTGATTTTCAGCAGAAAGATAAATATGATTTTAACGACCTGCTCCGCATCATGGAGATCCTGCGTGCGCCGGATGGCTGCATGTGGGATCGCGAGCAGGATCACCACACGATTCGCCGCAATTTTATTGAGGAGACTTACGAAGTCTGCGAGGCGATTGACGAAGAGGACGCCGAGCACCTCAAAGAGGAATTGGGCGACGTGCTACTCCAAGTCGTGTTTCACACGGAGATGGAGCGGGAAAAGGGCGTTTTTGACATTGGCGACGTGGCGGACGGCATCTGCAAAAAGCTGATCTATCGCCACCCGCATATTTTTGCAAATACTGAGGTTTCGTCGTCTGACGAGATCCTCAGCAACTGGGACAAGCTCAAGCGCCGCGAAAAGCATCAGGAGACGGATACCGATGCGCTGCAAAGCGTGGCGCGGTCGCTGCCCGGCCTGATACGCGCCGAAAAGCTTCAGAAGAAAGCCGCCAAGGTCGGCTTCGACTGGAACGGCGTCGAAGGCGCTTTGGATAAAGTCACTGAGGAACTGGACGAGGTGCGCCAAGCAATGGCGGGACAGGGGGACGTTGAGGAAGAACTCGGCGATCTGCTGTTTTCAGCCGTTAACGTGGCGCGGTTCGCGAAAGTCGACCCGGAACGGGCGCTGGAAAAGTCCAGCGATAAATTTATCCGCCGGTTTGCGCAAATGGAAAAGCTGGCGGCCGAACAAGGCAAGGTGCTGTCTGATCTGAGCCTTTCAGAGATGGACTCGCTTTGGAATATATCGAAAAAGATATAAACGGAGGTAAAAAACATGAAAAAGAGCGATTTTGTGACCCTGGTAGCCGAGAAGACAGGCATGTCGAAGAAGGACACTGAGAAGACGATCGACGCTGTTTTCGCGGCGATGAGCGACGTTCTGGCCGAGGGCGACAAGCTGCAGATGAGCGGCTTCGGCACTTTTGAGACCAAAACCCGCGCTGCCCGCACCGGTCACAATCCGCGCACTGGCGAATCTATCGAGATCGCTGCTGCCACCATCCCGACATTCAAGCCTGGTAAGGCGCTGAAGGACAGAGTCAACGCCAAGTGAGACTGGATAAATACCTAAAGGTATCCCGGCTTATCAAACGTCGCACGGTTGCGAACGACGCGTGCGACGCTGCGCGCATCACGGTGAACGATAAGCCGGCCAAGGCCTCCTATCAGGTCAAGGTCGGCGACGTAATCGAGATCGCGTTCGGCCAGCGCACCGTCAAGGTGGAGGTGCTCGGACTATCCGAGCACGCGCTCAAAGCGGACGCGGCGGCTATGTACCGAGAGCTTCAGTCATAAAATATCCCGCTCCATCGTATGATGAATGGAGCGGGACGTTTTATTTTAAGGGAGGTCATGGTGCATGGCAGGCGAAGAACGCATGAAAGATATGCCGCATACGATCATTCTGGAGGGACGGGAAAAGCTGTCTGTCTCCGGCGTGATCGATGTGCAGAGCTTTGATGAAGAGCAGGTGCTGCTCGAAACCGTGCGCGGTATGCTCGTCGTGCGGGGACAAGGGCTGCATGTCGAGCGGCTGCAGCTCGAAGCGGGCGAGCTGATCGTAGAGGGGGAGGTCGGCTGCTTAGAATATGACGACAGCGTGCAGCCAAGGGGCGGCTGGCTGTCGCGGCTGTTCGGCAGGTGAGCGGCCTATGTTTTTGCCGCTTCAGGAGCAGGCGCTCACAGTGCTGCAAAGCGTGTTGCTAGGTGTGGGGATCGGATTTTACTATGATGTGCTACGGGCATTCCGGCGGCATGTGCGCGCGGGCGCGGCACTGACCGCGCTGTGCGACGCACTGTTCTGGCTCGGCCTGCTCGCCGCTCTGTTTGAGTTCAGCCTGGTGTTCGCGCCCGGGCAGAACCGGTATTATGTGCTCGCGGGCGCGGCTGTCGGCGGGCTTTTGTATTTTGCCCTGCCAAGCGAGTTGGTGCTCGGCCTGCTCAGCCTCGTTCTGGACGCGCTGTCGTTTGTCCGTAAAAAGATCGTGCAGGCTGCACGCTGGGTGCGCGCGCTGGCAGTACGGCTTGAGATACGCAAAAAAATTCGGGGATTTGTAAAAAAGTTTGAAAAAAGCTCTTCCATTTTTCGCAAAAAGGGTATAAAATAATAGCCGTATCAGTTGAAAAGTGTGGACTGGAGCGAGGTGAGCGCAGCATGACGAAAAGGCAAATGCCTTGGCTGGTCAAGATAGCCATGCTGGCGTTTCTGCTTTACGCAGTTGTCACGATTGTCAACTTGCACGCGCAGATTGCGGAAAAGAAAGCGCAGCTTGGCACGCTGGACAGGCGGGTTGAGGAATACCAGGCGTCGAATGACGCGGTGCGCGAGGAGCTGAAAGGCGGCGTTTCGGATGAGGATATCAGCGAGATTGCCCGCACGGAGCTCGGCTATGCGGAGCCAGGCGAGCGTGTCTTTGTCGACACGTCGAGCAGATAGGTAAACCAAATAACGGAGGCAAAACAATTTATATGGATTTGGCAGTGGGATCGATCGTGGACGGCAAGGTGACCGGTATCACCAAATTCGGCGCGTTTGTGGCATTGCCCGAGGGCAAATCGGGTATGGTGCACATTTCGGAGGTCGCGTCGAGTTTCGTCAATGACATCAAGGATTTTTTGCAGGAAGGCCAGGAAGTGAAGGTCAAGATCATTGGGATTGATCAGGCCGGACGCATTAACCTGTCCATCAAAAAAGCGCAGGCGCCCCAGCAGGGGCCGGGGAACTTTGTCCCGCGCCAGCCGCGTTTTTCGCGTCCATCCGCGCCGCGGGGACGCGCGGCGCAGCCGCCCAAGGATCCTGCGAGCATGACGTTTGAGGATAAGCTCAAGGCATTCATGTCGGACAGCGAGACCCGGCAGGCTGACGTGCGCCATGCGACTGACCGCAAGAACGGCTCACGCCGCCGTAAATAGGATAAAAACCGAGGCTTGCCTCGGTTTTCCTTTTATCCCATAGAAAAAAGAGGGCGTCCTGCCGCTTGCCGCGGCCGGACGCCAAAAATAGGATTGTGGGGATAAAGATATGAACGGTGCATGGCAGCATTTCTGCTACCATGGTTAATATACCATAAATTACAAATAATGTCAATTACTTTTTTAAAAAAGAGGAATCGGATGAAGCGTACACTGATAAAAAACGTGACGGTGGTCACCATGAATGAAAAAGACGAGCGGTTTCCCGGTTGGATCGTGTTGGAGGGTGGAAAGTTTGGCGCGCTCGGCGCGGGGCTGCCCCCGGCGGACGCGTTTGATGAAACCGTGGATGGGCAGGGCGGGTATCTGCTGCCCGGCTTGATCGATGTGCACTCCCACCTCGGCCTATATGAGGACGGCCTCGGCTTCGAGGGAGCGGACGGCAATGAGGACACGGATCCGATTACACCGCAGCTGCGCGCGATTGACGGTGTGAACCCGATGGATCAGGCTTTCCGGGAGGCGCTCGATGCGGGCGTGACCACGGTGGCGGTCAGCCCGGGCAGCGCAAATCCTATTGGCGGGCAGGTCGCGCTGGTCAAAACGGCGGGCCGGCGGATCGACGACATGGTGCTGAAAGCGCCGCTCGCGGTGAAATTTGCTTTTGGCGAAAACCCTAAGTCGGTCTATCATGATAAGGATGAGACGCCTGTGACACGGATGGCCACGGCGGCGCTTATCCGTGAGCAGCTCTATAAGGCTAAGGAATATCTCTGGCGAAAGGAGCGCGCACAGGCTGACCCCGATGAGGACGAGCCTGATTACGACATGAAGCTGGAGGCGCTCGTGCCGCTGCTGCGGGGCGAGATCACGGCGCATTTCCATGCGCACCGCGCGGACGATATTTTCACCGCGCTGCGGATTGCAAAGGAATTTGAGTTGCGCCCGGTCATCGTGCATGGCACCGAGGCACACATGGTGGCTGATCTGCTGGCAGGGGAAAACGTACCAGTGGTAAACGGGCCGTATATGACCGACCGTTCCAAGCCGGAATTAAAGAACCTGACTGAGCGCGCCCCCGCGCTGCTGCGGGAGGCCGGCATCGAGACTGCGATCACGGTCGACCATCCGGAGATCCCGCTCCGGCTGCTGCTGACGGCTGTGCAGCTTGCTGTGCGCGCGGGCATGGATGAAACCGACGCGCTGCGTGCCGTCACCTCGGTACCCGCACACATTGCGGGCATGGGCGACCGCTTAGGTATGCTGAAACCCGGTATGGACGCTGACCTTGTACTGTTTTCCGGGCATCCGCTCGATTGGAAAAGCCGTGTGCAGGCCGTCTGGGTGGACGGCGAAACGCAGGTTAGGAGGATGTAAATGAAAACTATTGATGTAAAAGATGTGACCGCGCTCGTGCGTAAGCTGTGCATCAACGCAAACTATTACCTGCCCGCCGACCTGCGGCAGGCGTTTATCGAGGGTGAGAAAGCCGAACAGTCGCCGCTGGGCAAGGAGATCTTCGGAGAGATGATCGCAAACTGTGACCTTGCGCGGCAGAACGACGTACCGGTCTGCCAGGACACGGGAATGGCGGTCATTTTCGCGGAGATTGGACAGGACGTGCATCTGGTGGGCGGCGATTTTGAGGCCGCGGTCAACGAAGGCGTGCGCCGGGGCTACATCGACGGCTATCTGCGCCTGTCGGTCGTTGGCGACCCACTACGCCGCGAGAATACGAATGACAATACGCCCGCGATCTTGTATACATCGATCGTGCAGGGCGAGCAGGTCAAGATTACGGTCGCGCCCAAGGGCTTCGGCTCGGAGAATATGTCGGCGATGAAGATGTTTACGCCGGCCGCTGCTAAAGAAGATATTGTAAAATTTGTGACCGATGCCTGTGTGAACGCGGGTTCCAACCCCTGCCCGCCCATCGTGATCGGCGTGGGACTGGGCGGCACGTCGGACAAGGCGGCCTACCTCGCCAAGCGCGCGTTGCTGCGTCCGGTAGGCGTGCATCACAGCGATCCGCTTTATGCCGAAATGGAGCAGGAAATATTAGAGCAGGTAAACGCCTCGGGCGTTGGCCCGCAGGGGCTGGGCGGCACGGTCACCGCGCTTTCGTGTGCGATCGAGCCGTTTGGCACGCATATCGCGGGGTTGCCGTGCGTGGTCAATATTTCATGCCATGTCACCCGTCATGCAGAGGGGATCCTTTAAGGTTTCTTGGGGAAAATGCTGAACAAAATGTAAAAATATCGAAAATATATTGGACAATATAGATAAAGACGTGGTATACTAATGGTAGCAAATCCCCATATAGTAACAAGGGCCCGCGGCCCGTTAGGAGATGATGTTATGAAGTTCACCATCGTCGAGAGAAAAATGAAGATTGAAGATGATCTGCGGGAGTACGCGCTGCGCAAGGTCGAAAAGCTCGATCGGTATTTCCATCAGGATTCCGATGCGACGCTGACTTTCAGCGAGCTGCGCGGTAGGCAGACGGTGGAAATTACGGTGCGCCAGAGCGGTCTGGTTATCCGTGCCGAGGAAACCACGACGGACATGTTCGCTTCGGTGGACGGCGCGATCAGCAGCATCGAACGCCAGATTCGCAAGCACAAGACCCGCTTGGAGAAACGGTTGCGCGAGGGAGCCTTTGATAAGGCCGCTGAGCAGCAGGCTGCGCTTGCCGAGGAGGATTTCGATATCGTGCGGCGCAAGCGCTTTGACGTAAAGCCGATGAGCGTGGACGAAGCTGTGCTGCAGATGAACCTGCTCGACCATCAGTTCTATTTCTTCCGTAACGCGGACAACGACAACCTGCACGCCGTTGTGTACAAGCGCGCTTCGGGCGGATATGGCCTAATCGAAGGCGAAGAATAAATAGGAAAACGGACAGGCCGGCAGCGCACGTGCGTTGCCGGCCTGTTTTGTGAGAAGACGGAGAAGACAAGATGGGACTTTGCGATATACATGACATTCGGGCGATTCTGGGCCGTCACGGCTTTCATTTTTCCAAATCGC
The DNA here is from genome assembly GCF_034098985.1 of Agathobaculum sp. Classification (GTDB taxonomy): domain Bacteria; phylum Bacillota; class Clostridia; order Oscillospirales; family Butyricicoccaceae; genus Agathobaculum. Next base: position 117,534 of record NZ_JAXEOA010000011.1, read on the forward strand.
TCGGACAGAATTTTTTAACGGACCCGTCGGTACCTGCAGGCATCGCGGAGGCGAGCGGTGCGGCGGAAACGCGGAACGTTATTGAGGTCGGCCCCGGCATGGGATGCCTGACTGCTGAGCTGTGCCGGCGGGCGGACAAGGTGGTCGCGGTCGAGCTGGACCGCGCGTTGCTGCCGGTCCTGGAAGAGACCCTTGCCGGATTTGACAATATTGAGGTCGTGCAGGGCGATGTGCTCGCGCTTGACCTGAAAGCGCTGTGCCGCGAAAAATTTGGAGACGCGCCCGCTGCCGCGTGCGCCAATCTGCCATATTATATCACAACGCCGGCTATCACCGCGCTGCTGGAAAGCGGGGCATTCACACGCATTACGGTCATGGTGCAGCGTGAGGTCGCGCGGCGCATCTGCGCCAAACCGGGAACACCGGATTATTCGGCGTTTTCCATCTATGTGCAGTACCACGCGGCTGCGGAGATCCTGTTTGATGTGCCCGCAGACTGCTTTGTGCCGCAGCCCAAAGTGGATTCGGCTGTGCTGCAGCTGACGCCGCTTGCAAAGCCTCCCGTCGAAACCCGGGATGAAAAACTGTTTTTCGCTCTGGTCCGCGCAGCGTTCAACATGCGCCGCAAAACGCTGGTCAATGCACTCGGCCCGGTGCTGGGCAGTCGAATAGGGAAAGCGGAGATTACGGCGCTGGTCGAGTCGGTCGGTCTGGACGTGCGCGTGCGCGGCGAACGCCTGTCGCTCGCGGATTTCGCAAAGCTGGCCGATGCGGTGTGTGAAAAGGGGGCGTGAAAGCCATGGCATCTACGCTGGAATTTGTACAGTATGTGTGCGACCAGTTGTCCGAGGCGGGGACCATCACGTTTAAACGCATGTTCGGTGAGTTTGGCCTTTACTGCGACGGTAAGTTTTTTGCAACCGTCGAGGATGACCAACTCTGCCTGAAAATGACTGAAGCAGGCAAGGAGTTGCTGGGCGAACCTGTGGTCATCGAGCCGCACGAGGGCGCGCACTACTTTTATATTGAAAATCTGGACGACCGCACATTTCTCGGCAGGCTTGTCCGCGCAACCTGCGGCGCGCTGCCCGCACGAAAGCCGCGAAAACGGAAAAAGGCATCTGAGCAAGGCTCAGATGCCTAAAATGAGCAGCGCCCCGATCATCAGCAGAAGATCCCAGTCCAAATCCTCGCCGTCGGACAGCAAAAACCATACGACGACGAGCACCAGGATCGTATCCATGTCCAGCTTAATGTTTTGCAGCCGTCCGGTCAGCAGGCGCGGGATCCCGGAAAAGACCGACGCGGAACCGGGCGGCGTTTGCTCGCCCGCGTGCTGCTGAGGAGGTTCAGGTTCGGCAGCAGGGGGGCTGGTATGTACCGGGGGCTGCTGTTGGGGTGCTGCGGCTGACGAAGCCAGATAGCGGTTGTACAAGAAGAATCTCTCCCTTGCTTAAAGCGATTGCGTGCCGTCTGGCGGCGCGTCTTTTTTTTGCCCGACCTGGCCGAGCGCGGCGCGCGCCATCCGCGCCATGCTGACTAGCCGCATCGCGTGGTCGAAGTGCCCTGCGACCTGGTCGGTGACAAAGGGCTTGACAGCATTCAAAAGCGCGCGTTTTTCCGGCCCTACCGCCGTTTGTCCGCTCTGCACGATGCTGCTGATAACGGGGAGTGCGCGCTCCATCAACTCCTGAGACGGGTCGTAATCCCGGCTGGGGGAGGGGGCGCCCATCCCGGGCGGAGCACTGCTTCCCGCGCTTGGCATCGTGCCGCCGCCCAGCATATCGGACGCCATTTTCATGGCGCTTTGCAGCTTCTCCGGGTCGTTAAACAGCGAAGAAAGCATATCATTGTCCATTGGACAGTCCTCCTTTATTTAGGGAATAGCATGCTGCGGATCTGGTTGGCGAGCGTCGCACCCTCGCCGGTCTGCATCAATTGGTTGGCCAACCGGGCGGCTTCAGCCATGTCGCCGCGCTGGACGGCCTGCGCCGCGCGTTCGAGCGCATCGGCGTTCTGGGATGAAATGATTTTGGCGGCTTTCTGTCCGTCGGGCGAGGAAAGCGCGGCGCGCAGTTTTTCCATGGTTTGGTCGCCGCCGGCCTGGTTGGCGAGCTGTCGGGCGATCTCATTAAAATCGGGCATTGGCATATCCCTCCGCAAGTCTTGATGCTGCATTATATGCGCGAGACCGCGGGAAATGTGAAAACGCGGGTTTACAACTTGGTTCAGCCGGTGTAGAATACGACATGTAACACGGTAAAGGAGTGGCAGTCGCATGAAGATCGTGGTTTTCGCGGATTCTCACGGGCGGAACGCGGGGATGTTTTATGTCATCGAACGGGAACGGCCCGATTCGGTCATCCATCTGGGCGATTACGCGGAGGACGCGGACGAGCTGGCTCGGGCGTATCCGGCGCTGCCGGTCTACCGGGTGCGCGGCAATAATGATTATGCTTCGGACGCGCCGCTCAATGCGGTCGTCACGCCGGATAACGTGCCGCTTTACCTGACGCACGGCCACAAGGAGCGGGTCTCGATGCTGTCGCCAGGCCATGTGGCAAGGCGGGCGCGGGAGGAAAAATGTGCGGTTGCGTTTTATGGGCATACGCATCGCGCACTGCTTGAACGGTCGGAAGGCGGCGTGTGGGTATGTAACCCAGGCAGCATCAGCCTGCCGCGCGGAGGCCCCGCGAGCTATGCTCGGCTCGTCATCGAAGACCATAAAGCGCGGCTTTTAGAGCTGCTGGACGAGGACGGGGAACGAATCGGCGCGGAGCGGCTGTAAACCAACATGAAAGGGAATCAGACATGCTTTTGGCAATTGACGTGGGCAATACCAATATGGTATTCGGCCTTTATGAAGGGAAGACGCTGCGGGGGGCGTTCCGTATTTCGACCAACGCCGAGCGCACCTCGGACGAGCTTGGTATGCAGATCATCCAATATTTTCAGTTTTTGAAAATGGATCCCGAGCAGACGCGTGCGGTGCTGATCGCGTCGGTCGTGCCGCAGGTCATGTATACGCTAGTCAACGCGATCCGCAAATATTTGCGTGTGCAGCCGCTGATGGCTGGGCGCGATGTCGACATTGGCGTGCCCAACCGCTATTCCAACCCGCGGGAAGTTGGTATCGACCGGTTGGTCAATGCGGTGAGCGCGGTCGAGGAATACGGAAAGCCGCTCGTGATCGTCGATATCGGCACGGCGACCACATTTGACGCAATCGATGCAAACGGCGCCTATCAGGGCGGCGCAATTTTTCCGGGCATCAAGGTCGCTATGGAAGCGCTGTTCCTGAAAGCCTCCAAGCTGCCGCGCGTCGATATCGAGCGGCCGGAGCACGCAATCGGCAAAACGACCGTGCAGTCGATGCAGTCGGGCGCGGTGCGCGGCTATGTCGGCGCGCTGACCGGCATCATCACCGATATCCAGCAGGAGCTTGGCGGGCAGGCGCGCGTCGTCGCAACAGGCGGCATGGGGCGCATGATGGCACAGTACTGTGACTTGATCGACGTAGTCGCTCCAAATCTGACGCTGGACGGACTGCAGCTTTTGTATGAGCGGAACCGATCGGCATTTCCGGGACAAAAGCTTGGAAACGGGGAACAGCCGATAGAAGTCAGCGAGGAGACTTGAGCATTGAAGCAGAATCAATACGACCGACGTGGTAATGAGTTCGCTCGCGTTTCACTACATCGCCTCCTTTGACGAAATGGCCAGACGGATATACCGCTGGCTTACGCCGGGAGGCACATTCGTTTTTTCTTGCGAACATCCGGTGTTTACCGCGCAGGGACCTCAACAGTGGCATACCGGGGCGGATGGGGAAATCCTGCATTTTCCGGTCGACCGCTATATTGAAGAGGGCGCGCGCGACGCGACATTTCTTGGTGAGCAGGTGACCAAATATCACCGGACGCTGACGAGCTACATCGGCGCGCTGCTGCAAAATGGCTTTTCGCTGACTGGGCTAACGGAACCGCAGCCCCCGCAGGAATTGATCGACACGGTGCCCGGCATGGCGGACGAGCTTCGCCGTCCAATGATGCTCATTCTTTCCGCAAAAAAATAAAAAAGAGCCTGCATAGTGCAGGCTCTTTTCGTTTGCTTATTTCCCGATGGGGAACGAGGGACACACGGCCGCGAGCGGGCAGTTTTGGCATTTGGGGCTTCTCGCGGTGCAGCATTCGCGGCCGTGCAGCACTAAACGGTGGCAGAAATCTGAGGACTCTTTGGGGTCGAGCAGCTTGCGAAGCGCGGTTTCAACTTTCAGAGGGTCTTTCTCGTCTTTGACAAATCCCAGCCGGTTTGACAGACGGATGCAGTGTGTGTCGGTGACGACGGCAGGCTGGCCGTAAATGTCGCCCAGAATCAAGTTGGCCGTTTTGCGGCCGATACCGGGCAGCTTCAGCAGATCCTCCATATTGTCCGGCACCTTGCCGCCAAAGTCGGCAAGCAGCATGACGGCGCAGGCCTTGAGGTCGCGCGCTTTGGTATGAAAAAGGCCGCAGGTCTTGATACCCGCTTCGATCTCATCGAGTGGCGCTTCTGCAAAGCTCTCAAGCGTCGGAAAAGTCTGAAACAGCTCTTTGGTCACGAGGTTTACACGCGCGTCTGTGCACTGGGCGGAAAGCCGCGTGGCGAACAGCAGTTCATAATCATGGGTGTATTGTAGGGCGCAGACAGCGTCAGGATAGGCTTCTTTGAGAAGCGTGGTCACCGCAGCGGCGCGTTCCTTTCTGGTCATATCTATCATCTCCCGTATTTGTCGATATTCTGTCATCATCATATCATAATCGACAGAAAATGCAAGCGGCGCGGCCGCTTTTAACAAATTTAACATAAAGAAGTGTGAAAGCGCTCTAAAATCTATCTGTTTGACGGTAGTAAAGCCCTATGAATTATGGTTTAATTAGTTTAAAGCAATGTGCAGATATTTGATGTGTTTGATGGAGGTTGCAAAATGGTTCGCGAAGCAATGGAATTTGTAAAAGCCTACGATCCCGAACTCGGCAAGATGATGCAGGCGGAATACGACCGCCAGTCCCGCAATATCGAGCTAATCGCATCGGAAAACATCGTCAGCGAGGCGGTCATGGCCGCGATGGGCTCGGTTCTGACCAACAAGTATGCCGAGGGGTATCCGGGCAAGCGCTACTACGGCGGCTGCGAATGCGTCGACGAAGTGGAGCTCCTCGCTATCAAACGCGTTTGTGAGGTGTTTGGCGCGAAATATGCCAATGTGCAGCCCCATTCGGGCGCGCAGGCCAACATGGCGGTGTATCAGGCGCTGGTTAAGCCGGGCGATACCGTGCTCGGTATGAGCCTTGATAACGGCGGCCACCTGACGCATGGTTCACCGGTCAACCAGTCCGGCCTTTTGTACCATATTGTGCCATACGGCGTCGATGCGAACGGCTATATCGATTACGATGCGCTGCGCGGACTTGCCAAAAAAGAGCAGCCCAAAATGATCATTGCGGGTGCCTCCGCTTATCCGCGCGCGATTGATTTTGCCAAGTTTGCCGAGATCGCGCACGAGGTTGGCGCATACCTGTTCGTTGACATGGCGCATATCGCGGGCCTGGTCGCTGCCGGCCTGCACATGAACCCGCTGCCGTATGCCGACGTTGTAACGACTACAACGCACAAGACCCTGCGCGGCCCACGCGGCGGCGTGATCCTGTCGAACAACGAAGAGCTGGGCAAGAAATTCAACAAGGCGATCTTCCCGGGCACCCAGGGCGGCCCGCTGATGCACGTCATTGCGGCTAAGGCCGTCTGTTTCGGCGAAGCGCTCAAGCCCGAGTTTAAGGCATATCAGAAGCAGGTCGTCACCAACGCCAAGGTGCTGGCGGACGCGCTCATCAAGCAGGGCTTCGATCTGGTTTCGGGCGGCACGGATAACCACCTGATGCTGGTTGATCTGCGCAAGACCGGCGTGACGGGCAAGGAATTGCAGCACCGCCTGGACGAGGTCTACATCACCGCGAACAAGAATGCCATCCCGAACGATCCCGAAAGTCCGTTCGTCACCTCCGGCCAGCGTATTGGCACGCCTGCGGTCACCGCGCGCGGCTTTGGAGAGCCCGAAATGCTGCGCATTGCCGAGTTTATCTGGCAGACCGCGACAGACTTCGAGAATAAGGCCGACGAGATTCGCCACAACGTCACTGAAATCTGCGCCAATTTCCCGATTTATTAATAAGTTTAAAAGCCGTCTTTCTGTAAGAGGAAAGGCGGCTTTTTGCTTTTTGTCAGCTGAGCGTATATCAGGTTGGTTTATGAAAAGTTGCTGTATGTATGTGTCGAAATTGGGGAGAATTTGTAGGAACTAAACAAATATCTTGCGATTTTCAGCTTGTATGGTATACTGGATGAAGAGGGACGACAATAAACAGGAAGGGGACATAACCATGGCAATCGAACTGAAACTAACCGGGCTCAAAGGCTTTGTAGGAGGGGACGAGCTTCAAAACCTTGCGCCGATGACGGCCGCTGCTCAGGAGCTGCTACATAGCGGCAAGGGCGCGGGCAATGATTATCTGGGTTGGGTTGAGCTGCCGAACAACTATGACCGCGAAGAGTTTGACCGGATCAAGAAAGCCGCCAAGAAGATCCAGCAGTCCTGCGATGTGCTTGTGGTCATTGGAATAGGCGGGTCCTATCTGGGTGCGCGTGCGGCCGTTGAATTCGTGGGCGGCCAGATGTACAATGGCGTCCGGCCCGCGGGCATTCCCGAGGTCTATTTTGTGGGCAACAATATATCCTCCTCTTATTTGAACGATATCGTCCAAATCATTGGTGAGCGCGATTTTTGCGTCAACGTTATTTCCAAATCCGGAACGACGACTGAACCCGCGATTGCATTTCGCATTTTTAAGAAGAAGATTGAAGAGAAATACGGCAAGCAGGGCGCGAAAGACCGCATTTTTGCCACGACCGACAAGGCTCGCGGCGCGCTGAAAAAGCTGGCGGACGACGAAGGATATGAGACCTTTGTCGTGCCGGATGACGTGGGTGGACGGTTTTCAGTGCTGACGGCGGTTGGTCTGCTGCCTATGGCGGCGGCGGGCGTCGATATTGACGCGGTGATGGCGGGCGCCAAGGCGGCGTACGACGCATACGCCTCAGGCACCGACCACGACTGCGCCCGATATGCCGCGCTTCGCAATATCCTATACCGTAAGGGCAAGGGTATGGAGATTTTGGTCAACTATGAGCCTGCGCTCGTCATGCTGGGCGAGTGGTTCAAGCAATTGTTTGACGAATCCGAGGGCAAGGATCATAAGGGTATCTTTGCCACCTCGGCCAACTTCTCGACCGATCTGCATTCTATCGGCCAGTTTATTCAGGACGGTGCGCGCAACCTGTTTGAAACCGTGGTCTGGGTCAAGGAGCCGCGCGCGGAAAGCCTGATTGAAGAGGCGGAGGCCGATATTGACGGGCTGAATTATTTAGCCGGCAAGAGTGTGCAATTCGTCAACTCCAAGGCATATCAAGGCACGCTGATCGCGCATATGGACGGCGGCACGCCCAACATCCTGCTGGAGATCGACCGGGCGGATGCTTGGCATTTCGGCTATCTTGTTTATTTCTTTGAGAAGGCCTGCGGCATTTCGGGTTACCTGCTGGGCGTTAATCCGTTTAACCAGCCGGGCGTAGAGGCATATAAGAAAAACATGTTTGCGCTGCTCGGTAAGCCGGGCTTTGAAGAACGGAAAAAGGAACTGGAAGCGCGGCTGTAAGCAACTGCGTGCAAGGGCGGGAGATTCCCGCCCTTTTCCTTTGCCCGCACTTGTGGTACAATACTGGGGAAAGCGAGGAGGGCAACATGAAACTTTCCAGAAAACAGGGCAAACAGATCGTCGGCAGTATCCTGCTGGGAGCGGTGCTGCTGCTGGCGGCATGCGCGTTGGCGAGGCAGCTTTGGGCCAGATGGATCACGCTGGCGCTCCTGCTGGTCGGGCTGGTGCTGGCGGGGTCTGGCATGGTGCGGTTTTACCACTTTGCGCGGTGTCCGCGCTGCAAGAAATTTATGGGATTCCGCATCCCATGGCCATGGAGTTATCATTCCATGTTTTGTAGCATTTGCGGCGGTTTGATCGATTATGAAGACGATGATTGAACTTACGGCGCGTAAAAGGAAGGGAATATTGTATTGAAAAAAATTTATCTGGCAGGGTTCGATGTGTTTGCACCCGACGCTTTACAGCGCGGCGCAAAAATGAAAATGATGTGTGCGGAGCGCGGCTTTGTCGGCCTCTATCCGTTTGATAACGAGGCGGACAGCGCTTCCGGGATTTTCGAGGGTAACTGCGGCCTGATCGACCAGGCCGACATTGTAATCGCCAATTTAAATCCGTTCCGCGGGGACGAGCCGGACAGCGGCACGTGCTTTGAGGTCGGTTATGCGTATGCAAGAGGTAAAACGGTATACGCCTATTTATCCGATGCGCGTACGATGCGGGAGAAGCTGGGCGAAAACGACCAATACGGTTTTGCAGTCGAAAATTTTGGAAAGCCGCTCAATCTGATGCTGGCAAGCGCGGCTACGGTTGTCGAGGGCGGTTTTGCGCAGGCGCTTGCTCGCTGTGCGGCAGAACAGGCATAAACCGCCGCGCTTTCAGGCACAATAAATTCCGGTGATGCAAATGAGAAAAAACTCAGCGGGATTATTTTTGTTCGGCGCGGCTGGATATGCCGCGCTTGAAGTGCTGTGGCGCGGCTACACCCATTGGACGATGGCGCTGACCGGCGGCGCGGTGCTGGTCGCATTGGATAAGCTGAAAAACGAGGTGCGCCATGCAAAGCCGCTGTCCCGCTGCGCGGCGGGCGCGGCGCTTATCACGACCGCCGAATTTGTTGTCGGCTGTACGGTCAACCGGCGTTACCGCATGGCGGTCTGGGATTATTCGGACGAGCCGTTCAACGTGAAAGGGCAGGTCTGCCCGAAGTATGCTGCGCTCTGGCTTGCTTTGGCCGCGCCCATCATGCTGCCGCAGGGCGGAAAATAGCGCTTGCAATGCGAGGCGGGATACCGTATAATGGCCTTGGCAAATGCCGAAAGAGAGGAAACCATATCATGCTGATTGCAGTAAACGCAGGCAACAGCCACGTCCGTTTGGGAGGCTATGAGGAAGACGCGCGGGTTTTTGCCGCTTCTATCGCCGCCGATCCCAAGCAGACTGGGGATTCCTATGCCTGCACGCTGCGGCAGATTTTTTCCTTGTATGGTGTGGAAGAACAACAGATCAGCGGCGCGGTCATCAGCTCGGTTGTGCCCGGGATGACGCCCGTGCTCGAACAGGCGCTTTTATTGCTCGGCGTAACCGACGTGCTCGAAGTAGGCAGCGGCCTGAAAACCGGTTTGAACATCCGTTCCGAGCAGCCGCGGCAGGTCGGGAGCGACCGTGTGGCCTGCGCGGTCGCGGCGCGTGCGAAAGGGAAACTTCCCTGTGTGGTCGTTTCGCTTGGCACGGCGACCACTTTCACCGTGCTGGACGGCGAGGGCGCGCTCGTCGGTTCGGCGATCACCGCGGGCGTGCAGCTCAGTCTGGCCGCCTTGCGCGGGCAGGCGGCGCAGCTGCCTATGGTATCGCTTGACGCACGGGACGACGGCCTGCTGGCACGGAACACTGCGGACGCGATGCGTGTCGGCGTGGTCGTGGGCGCGGCGGCAATGGTCGACGGTATGATCGAACGCTATGCGGAAACGCTGGGACAAATGCCGCACGTCGTCGTTACAGGCGACGCGGCGGCGCTCATCCAGCCCTATCTGCGCGCTACCTGCGAGCACGACGAAAGCCTGCTGCTCGACGGCCTGCACCTGATTTGGAAGAGAAACCGCACTTAAAATTCGGCAGACGCCCAATTAGCCCTGTACCCGACGAAAGGGCGGGACGGGAGCAGGAGGAATACATATGCAAACAAAGAAGATGGATGTGCGTCTGTTGGCGCAGCTTGCTCTGCTGGCGGCGATTGAGATCGTCATGAAGCTGGTGGGGTTGGGAAGCGTCCCGGTAGGGCCGCTTTACATGTCGTTTTTGACTGTGCCGATTGCAGTCGGCGCCATGCTGCTCGGTCCGGCGGCCGGTGCGGTATTGGGCGGCGTGTTCGGCTTGGTCAGCATGAAGGATGCGATTACGGGCGCGTCAGTCATGACGGGCGCGCTGTTTCAGGTCAGCCCCGTGCATACGTTCGTGCTGTGCGTCGTGATGCGCGTGCTGATGGGCTGGTGTGTCGGCCTGCTGTTTCAGGGGCTGCGCAGGCTCGATAAAAAGGGCGGCTGGAGCTACTTTCTCGGCGCGCTGTCCGCGCCGCTGCTCAATACGCTGTTCTTTATGGGATATATCGTGCTCGTGTTTTATCAGTGCGATTTCATTCAAAACCTCGTCGCTACCAACGGCGCGGCCAACCCGCTTATGTTCGTCGTGCTGTTGGTCGGCGTGCAGGGGCTGATCGAGGCGGTCGTCTGCTGCGCAGCGGGCGGTGTGATCACCAAGGCTGTGGCGTCGTTTTTTCGTGCACGGGTAGCGGTTCCGACCGCGAAGCCCGTCGAGGCGCCGGCGCAAAAGTAAATAAACTAGAGGGCTGCGCAAGCGCAGCCCTCTTTTTACCGCATGTGCGAAAATGGCGTCTGCTTAGCCGAATATGGTTGATTTTCCACGATGGCAGTTTTATACTAAAGTTATCAGAAATTGGACGTGCACTGTTTCGTCCTTGGCAAAATCAGAGGGGGATAATTATGAAAAAATTGATTGCGGAATTCGTCGGCACGGCGGTGCTGGTCATCTTTGGCTGCGGCAGCGCGGTGGCGGCAAACACGCTGCTCACCAACATCGGGCAGGGAAACGGCCCGCTGGCGTTTTCCACGCTGCTGATCGCATTCGCGTTCGGTCTAGTCATTGTGGCGATGGCTTATTCGATCGGCAACGTGTCCGGCTGCCATATCAACCCGGCGGTTTCGCTCGGTATGCTGGTCGCTGGACGTATGGAGGTCAAGGAATTCGCGCGCTATCTGGCCGCACAGTTCTTGGGCGGCATTGCGGGCGCGGCGGTGCTGATCGTCATGCTGGGCAGCAATGCGGCGCTGGGCACTAACGGATACGGTGCCGCAAGCGCGTTGGGAATTGGTGTGGGACAGGCGCTGATCGTTGAGATTGTACTGACCTTTGTGTTCGTTCTCGCCGTGTTGGGCGTAACGAGCAAGGTCGAGAACAGTTCGGTTGCCGGCTTGGTTATCGGGCTTACGCTGACGCTGGTACACATTCTTGGCATCCCTTTCACTGGCACATCGGTCAATCCGGCGCGCTCTTTCGGGCCCGCGTTGCTGTGCGCAGACGGTTCGATCAAGCAGGTTTGGGTATTTATTGTCGCCCCGCTGGTCGGCGCGGCGCTTGCCGGGCTGTTTTATAAGGTGATCTCCTCGCCTGACAAAAGCGAAGCATAATAAAAACAAGTAAAAATCAGAAAAAGCGGTGCTTTCTTCCGGGATTCCGGTGGAAAGCGCCGCTTTTCTCGTTTGGCGAAATATGTTTTGCCAAAGTGGGGGCGTTTTCGCTAAAAGTTCATGGGAATAGCAAAGGTTCACAGTCCGCAAAAGCTGTTTGCGTGGCATAGTAAACGTGGAGGTGATGAAGTGAGGGCAACAAAAAGAATCGCGATTTCCCTAATTTTGACATTGACAATGTTGTTCAGTGCCCAAGCGGCGGAGATAACGTCGCTGATCCCAATTGGACACACTGTCGGTATCAAAATGAGCGCGGACGGCGTGCTGGTCGTCCGGTTCAATGAAGTGCAGACCCCGGATGGCCCCGTATGTCCCGCCCGTGACGCTGGACTGAGCGAAGGAGACCTGATCATTTCAGTCAACGGTACGGCGATCGACTCAAACGATGCGCTGCAAAAGCAAATCGCTTTATCGGGGGGACAGCCCGTCGCGCTCGTCGTGGAGCGTGATGGAGGAGAACAGACGATAACGGCTACGCCGAAAGCAGACGAAAACGGCGTTTATCGAATCGGCGTGCTGGCGCGTGACAGTATGGCAGGCATTGGCACGCTGACCTATGTTGATCCGGAGACCGGCGCATACGGCTCGCTCGGCCATGGTATTTGCGAAAGCGAGACCGGTGTGCTGCTTCCACTAAAGGAAGGCAGCCTGCTGTATTCTGTAGTCGGTGCGGTGCAAAAGGGCAAGATTGGTGAGCCGGGCGCACTGCAGGGTGAATTCCAGGGGGAAAGCTCGCTTGGTTCCGTCAATGAAAACACCGAGAGCGGTATCTTCGGTACGCTGACCGACACATCGTTATATGATTCTTTAGAAAGCGTACCAGTCGCGCAGGCCAGTGAAATCAAGGTTGGTGACGCGGAGATCCTAGCGAATGTTGAGGGGGATACCGTTCAGCATTATGCTGTGCAGGTGGTCAAGATTTATCCGGAGAACGATGAGTATGGCCGTGGCATGATGCTGCGCGTCACCGACCCGGAGCTGCTTGAAAAAACAGGCGGCATTGTGCAGGGCATGTCGGGCAGCCCGGTGCTGCAAAATGGCAAGCTGATTGGCGCGGTAACACACGTGCTGGTAAACGATCCTACCTGTGGCTACGCCATCAACATCGGCCGGATGATTGATGAAATGACAAACTAAAACCGCGGAAAAACAGGAGAAAGCGCGGTCTCTGTCGGAAAAAGAACTGTGAAAATATGGATTTTTTTGACAAAGGACTTGCAATTATTGGTAAGATATGGTAAATTAATACCAAGAAAAAAAGAGAATAATCTAGAAGAAGGTTGGTTTGACATCATGGAACAGAAACTTCGAGTATTATTAGCAGATAACGACGGCGAATTTTGCGCGCGTCTGGCGGAATGCATCGCGGGCGCGGTTGACATGGAACTGGTTGGGATCGCGGAGGACGGCAGCAAAGCGGTCAGCGCGGTGAATGAACTGAAACCTGATTTGCTCCTCATCGATCTGGTGCTGCCGGTGATGGACGGCGTGATGGTTTTAAATAAGCTGCATGACCAGAAACAGCCGGTTTCCGTATGCGTTCTCTCGGCCTTTATGAGTCCGCAGGTAAGTGCGGACTGCATGGCGCTCGGTGTCGATCTGCTGCTGCGCAAGCCAATGGAGCCCGAGGCTGTTTTGGATCGGGTGCGCATGTGGCGCAAGGGTCAGCTCAAGGCGGCATCCGCCGAGGAATCCCGCGCACTCGAGGTTCGTGTGACAGACGTTATCCACCAGGTCGGCGTTCCCGCGCATATCAAAGGGTATCAGTATCTGCGTGAAGCCATCATGATGGCGGTCGAGGACATGGAGGCAGTTGGAGCGATCACAAAGATTCTGTATCCGTCGATCGCGAAAAAGTTCAAGACCACTTCGTCCCGTGTGGAACGTGCGATTCGGCATGCCATTGAAGTCGCATGGGACCGCGGGGATCTGGAGACGCTCCAAAGCTATTTTGGCTATACGGTATCGGGCGTCAAGGGGAAGCCCACCAATTCGGAGTTTATTTCCATGATTGCGGATCGTCTGCGTTTGCAGATGCGGTTTGGTTCCTAAAAATAAGTCGGACGGTGCGGAAGCGCCGTCCGCTTTTTTATGCGCATGGGCAAAGTTGTCTGGAAATCGGCAGGTAAACAGTGTATACTATAGTTTAAGAAAAATTTTCGAAATGATGAGGAACCGCCGCATGAAGATTATGGTAATAGACGGCAACAGTATTTTAAACCGGGCGTTTTACGGCATCCGGCAGCTTTCCAACCACGAGGGACTGCCGACAAACGCAATCTACGGTTTTTTGGCTACGCTGTTTAAATTGCAGGAGGACGAAAAGCCGGACCGGACGGTCGTGTGTTTTGACGTGCGCGAAAAGACTTTCCGCCATGAAAAATTCGATTCTTATAAGGCTACCCGAAAAGGCATGCCGGACGAATTGGCTGCGCAGCTTCCGGTGCTCAAAGAGGTGTTGGACGCAATGGGGCTGGTGCGCGTCGAACTGGCAGGCTATGAGGCCGACGATCTCATCGGCACAATCAGCCGCAAAACGGACGAGCATGGAGATGCCTGCGTCGTTGTCACAGGCGATAGGGACAGCCTGCAGCTGATCGGCGGCGGAACGACCGTGCGCTTGGTGACGACCAAAATGGGACAGACCACCTATGAGACCTATGATAACGAAAAGTTCCGCGAAAAATACGGTTTCGATCCGATTCGTCTGATCGACCTGAAAGCGCTGATGGGCGATTCGTCGGACAATATTCCGGGCGTGCCCGGCGTGGGCGAAAAAACCGCCATGCAGCTTTTGCATGATTTCGGCACGCTGGACGGCGTATACGAGCATCTTGAGGATGAAAAAATCAAAAAAGGCGTGCGGGAAAAGCTGAAAGCAGGCGAGCAGTCCGCGCGGGACAGCTTTTGGCTGGCGACGATTGACCGCGAAGCACCGCTCGAGTTGGACGTGGGCAGCCTGCCCGAGGAATTTTTGGACGAGCAATCGCTTTATGCGCTGCTGACCCGGCTGGAATTTAAAAATTTCATTAAAAAGCTTGGCCTTTCGGGAGAACAGGCAGCCCCCACGCTGCCGGCGGTCGAGGCGCGGGAGTTTGCGTCTGCGGCGGAAGCGTTCGCGCTGCTCGATCAGCTTTCCAGTGCGGACGAGGTGTTTTCCGTCGTGTCGGATGCGCTGGATGCCGTGTGCCTGCTGACGGATGATACCGCCTGCACGCTGTTTGCGGATTCGTTTTCGCCGGAGGACTGGGACACGGTCGTCCGCCGGATGTTTGACGGCTCGCTGACATTGATACTGCATGACGCAAAACCCGCCATGATCACATTGCTTGAGAAAGGATTTGACGTTAAGGGAGTCGGCTTTGATACCTGCATCGCGGCATACCTTCTTGATCCGACCCAATCAGGCTATGATCTGCCCCGTGTTGCGCTGGCGTATTTGAACATGGAACTGCCGCCGTTCGATTTGGCAGGAGATCAGCCGCTATCGCTTTTGGGCGGGCATGAGGCGGAAACAAAAGCAATGGCTGCTCACGCAAACGCGGTCCGGGCCATTTACCGAGAAGCGTCGGCCAAAATCGAAGATCTTGGCATGCACAAGCTCTATTTTGAAATCGAGCTTCCACTTATGCAGGTGCTGGCGGAAATGCAGGTGCTGGGCTGTGCGGTCGCGCCCGACCAGCTCCGGCTTTTTGGAGAAACGCTCGATAAACGCATCGGCGAGCTGATTCATGAAATTTATGAGGACGCAGGCGGTCCGATCAACATAAACAGCCCCAAGCAATTGGGCGAATTGCTGTTTGAAAAGCTGGGGCTGCCCGCGCAGAAGAAAACAAAGACCGGGTATTCAACCAACGTCGAGGTGCTGGAGGGCATTGCGGACAAACACCCGATCGTGCCGCGTATTTTGGAGTACCGCACGCTGTCAAAGCTGAAGAGCACGTATGTCGACGGCTTGCTGAAAGTCATCAGCCCGCGTGACGGACGCATCCATTCCCATTTCCAGCAGACCGTGACCGCGACCGGCCGGCTGTCCTCCACCGACCCTAATTTACAGAATATCCCGGTGCGCACCGAGTTGGGCAGGGAGCTGCGCCGTATGTTTGTCGCGCGCGACGCCGACCATGTGCTGATCGACGCCGATTATTCCCAGATCGAGCTGCGCGTTCTGGCGCACATTTCGCAGGATGAAGCCATGATCGAAGCGTTTCGGAACGGACAAGACATCCATGCGGCGACCGCGAGCAAGGTGTATCATGTGCCGATCGAAGATGTGACGCCGCAGATGCGCTCGTCCTGCAAGGCGGTCAATTTTGGCATCGTGTACGGTATTTCGGATTTTTCGCTTGCGCAGGATATCGGCGTGTCGCGAAAGGAAGCGGGCGAGTTCATCCGCTCCTATCTGGCGACTTATCCAGGCGTCCACCGGTATATGGACGGCATCAAGGAGAGCGCTAAAGAAAAGGGCTATGTGGAAACGCTGTTTGGCCGCCGCCGCGCGCTGCCGGAACTGAAAAGCAAGAATTACAATATCCGTTCGTTTGGGGAACGTGTTGCGATGAACACGCCGATCCAGGGAACGGCTGCGGATATTATTAAAATTGCTATGGTGCGCGTGCGCGACCGGCTGGAGCGCGAGAACCTGCAAAGCCGCCTGATTTTACAAGTACACGATGAATTGATACTTGAAGCGCCGAAAACAGAGCAGGACTACGCGATACAGCTGCTGACCGAGGAAATGGAGGGCGCGTTCCAGATGGATGCGCCGCTGGTCGCTGAAGCGAAAGCAGGCCACAGCTGGTATGACACAAAGTAACAGGGTGACGCGAATGAACGAAATCATTTTTTTGTGCACGGGGAATACCTGCCGCAGCCCGATGGCGGAGGGGCTGTTCCGCGCGCGCGGCGGGGAGGAAAAAACCGGGCTTTTTGCCGCCTCGGCCGGCCTGTTCACGCAGGACGGCCTGCCCGCGTCGGAGAATGCAGTAAAAGCCGCGGCGGAGCTCGGCGCGGATATTTCAGGGCACCATTCCCGGATGCTGAACGTGGAACTGGCGCAAAACGCGAGATATCTGGTCTGTATGACAGGCGCTCACTATGACGTCGTGCGCGCGCAGTATCCGGACAGCGAAGAGAAACTCTTTATGCTGCTGCCCGAGGACGTTGCCGACCCGTTCGGCGGCGATTTGGAAACTTACCGCCGTGCCGCCGCACAGATTGACCAAGGGATCGCAACAGTGATCGAGCGGCTGGGAGCGCAGAAAGCATGAGCGGGCTGCAGATTGTCCCCGTGGAAGACTGCCATCTGCCTGCGCTCGCGCACGTCGAGCGGGCGTGCTTTGCCGCGCCTTGGAGCGAAGACGCGCTGCGTGACGAACTCGGCCGGGGGATTTTCCTTGCCGCCGAGCAGGATGGGGAGGTCGCGGGGTATGTCGGCTGCCAGACCGTGCTTGACGAGGGGTATGTCACCAACGTTGCGGTCTCGCCCGCGTTTCGCAGGCAGGGGATCGGACGGGCATTGGTCAGCGCACTGCTTTCGCGTGCGCAGGATATGCGCCTGTCGTTCGTGACGTTGGAAGCGCGCGCCTCGAACGCGCCCGCTATTGCGCTCTACAAGGGAGCGGGCTTCCGCGTGGTCGGCACGCGTAAAGGATTCTACCGGAATCCCGCCGAGGACGCGCTGCTGATGACCTGTTATTTGAAGGAGACAGACTGATGGAACTTAAATTTGTCGATGTGGAAAACGAGGACCTGCTCGCTCTGGTCGCCGAACTGGACATTTATTTTCATTCAAATTGGGGACGTGTAGCAGAGCAGTACAGTCAGTACCATCAGCTTTCGGGCATGGCCTGCGCAGTCGTGGCATACATAGATGGAAGCCCGGCGGGATGTGGCTGCTGGCGCGCGTTTGACCCGGTCACAGCGGAGATAAAACGGATGTATGTCCGTCCGGCGTTCCGGCGGCAAGGCGTGGCGGGCGCAGTCATTGCCGCGCTCGAACAGCATGCCGCGTCGAGCGGATGCCATCGGGCTGTGCTGGAAACAGGTTCGGATATGCCGGACGCCCTCTCGTTTTATGAAAAGCAAGGATACCGCATCGTGCCGAACTACGGTGATTTTGTCGGAGACGAAATCTGCGCCTGCATGGAAAAGTTTTTAAACGGGGCGGTAAACTAAGCGGAGGACAGCATGATTGTATTGACAATATTGATCGCAGGTACGGCGCTCGCAGCGTCTGCGTTTTGCCATGGCCTTTGCGACATGCTGATGCTGGCCCGCACAGGCGGCGATATGACGGCTGTGAAAAACAGGCTTTCGGTCAGCCTGTTTTTCGCAGTCTCGCTGCCTGCGGCCGCGGCGGCGTGGGCCGCGTTCCGCCTGCTTTCGTAAAGGTTGGGGGATAAACGAAATGAAGATACTTGCAATTGAATCGTCCTGCGATGAAACAGCCGCCGCAGTCGTCGAGAATGGCCGGAAGGTGCTCTCAAGCGTGATCGACACGCAGATCGAAACGCATGCGCTGTACGGCGGCGTGGTGCCCGAGATCGCGTCACGGCGGCATATGGAGGCCGTCGTGCGGGTGACGGAAAAAGCGCTTGCCGACGCGCGACTGGACAAGCGGGCGCTTGACGCAGTCGCCGCGACCTGCGCGCCCGGGCTGATCGGCGCGCTGCTGGTCGGTGCAAATTTCGGTAAGGCGCTTGCGTTTTCGCTGCAAAAGCCGTTTGTTCCGGTGCACCATATTCGCGGACACATCGCGGCGGTCTATCTGACCTATCCGGAACTTGCGCCGCCGTTTCTGACGCTCATCGCGTCCGGCGGGCACAGCCAGATCGTGCTGGTGCGCGATTATACCGATTTTGAAATATTGGGCGGCACACGGGACGACGCGGCCGGTGAGGCGTTCGATAAGGTCGCGCGCGTGCTGGGCGTCGGCTATCCGGGCGGGCCTAAGATCGATAAGCTGGCGCAGTGCGGCGATAAAACACGCTATACGCTGCCAAATTCGCATATAAAAGATGCGCCGCTCGACTTTTCTTTTTCCGGCCTCAAGACGGCGGTCATCAATTTGGCGCATAACGCGCAGCAGAAAGGCGAAGCGCTTGACCGGGAATCGCTCGCGGCCACATTTTGCGATGCGGTCGTGCAGACGCTGGTACCACGGCTCGAGCTGGCGGTACGAGAGACGGGGATGAAGCATGTCGTCTGCGCGGGTGGCGTAGCGGCGAACTCTTTTTTGCGCGCGGCTTTGCAGGATATGGCAAAGCGCATGGATGCGAAGCTGTATCTGCCGCCGCTTTCGCTCTGCGGCGACAATGCGGCCATGATCGGAAGTCAGGCGTATTACGAATATCTGGCAGGACATATAGGCCAAACCGCGCAAAATGCTTTTGCTACCGCGGGCATCAGCGAGAATATTTGTGAAAAGCGATAGGGGAAAAGCCCTTTTCAAATATCGAAATATGCGGTAAAATAGAAGTGCTTTCTTGTAAAAAGAGAGCGCTTCTGTTTGTTTTTACTGGGCACGGCGGTATTGCCGCTGTGGAGAAGGCTGTGGAAGCCGCAACTTTCCCATCCTGTTTAGGGTGGGAGCGGCGCTTTGCTGAGCGCCGTGGTTTTTTGAAGGAGTGTAGGAAACACAATGGGTATGACAATTGCGCAAAAGATCCTGGCCGCGCACCTGGTGGATGGCGAAATGGTTGTGGGGCAGGAGATCGGCCTCAAGATCGACCAGACGCTGACGCAGGACGCGACCGGTACCATGGCGTACCTCCAATTTGAGGCCATGGACGTCGATCAGGTCAAGACCGAGCGGTCGGTCGCCTATATCGACCACAATACCCTGCAATCCGGCTTCGAAAATGCGGACGACCACAAATATATCGGTTCGGTCGCGAAGAAGCACGGGATTTACTATTCTAAGGCAGGCAACGGCATCTGCCATCAGGTGCATTTGGAGCGCTTTGGCGCGCCGGGAAAAACGCTCATTGGCTCGGACAGCCATACGCCGACCGGCGGAGGCATCGGCATGCTGGCGTTCGGCGCGGGCGGTCTGGACGTTGCGGTCGCCATGGGCGGCGGCGCGTATTATATCCCCTGTCCCAAAATGGTCAAGGTTTATTTAAACGGCAAGCTGCGCCCGTGGGTGTCCGCCAAGGACATCATCCTTGATGTGCTGCGCCAGATGACCGTCAAGGGCGGCGTGGGTAAAATTGTCGAGTACGTGGGAGACGGCGTGAAGACTCTGTCCGTGCCTGAGCGCGCGACCATCACCAACATGGGTGCGGAGCTGGGAGCGACCACCTCGATCTTCCCGTCCGACGAAGTGACGAAGGCGTTTCTTGAAGCGCAGGGACGCGGCGACGTATGGGTTCCGCTGTCCTCGGATCCGGACGCGCAGTATGACGAGGAATACACGGTCGATCTAAACATGCTCGAGCCGCAGGCGGCAAAGCCCCATATGCCCGATAACGTGCAGAAAGTGACCGAGATCGGGCCGATCAAGGTCAACCAGTGCTGCATTGGCTCATGCACCAACTCGTCCTATTACGATATGATGAAAGTCGCCGCCATTTTAAAGGGGAAAACCGTTCATCCCGACGTGTCGCTGACTATCAGCCCCGGCTCCAAGCAGGTGCTCGATATGCTCGCTAAGAACGGCGCGCTGTCCGACATCATCGCTGCCGGCGCGCGAATTCTGGAATGCGCCTGCGGCCCTTGCATCGGCATGGGTCAAAGCCCCGAGTCGGGCGGCGTATCTCTCCGCACGTTCAACCGCAACTTTGAGGGCCGCTCCGGCACACAGGACGCGCAGATCTATCTGGTTTCGCCCGAGGTCGCGGCTGCTTCCGCACTCGCCGGCGTGCTGACCGACCCGCGCACGCTCGGCGGAATGCCTGAGATTAAAATGCCAGAGAAGTTCGATATCAACGACAATCTGATCGTAAAGCCTGCGGAGAACCCGGCCGAGGTCGAGGTCGTGCGCGGTCCGAATATAAAGCCGTTCCCGCTGGGGGAGGCGCTGGAAGCATCGTACAGCGGCAAGGTCGTCCTTAAAACGGAGGATAATATCACGACCGATCATATCCTGCCTGCCGGCGCGAAGCTGCTGCCATACCGCTCGAATGTGCCGCACTATTCCAACTATTGCTTTGTCAACGTCGATCCCGAATTCCCGTCTCGCTGCAAAGAGCAGGGCGGCGGTGTGATCGTCGGAGGAGCGAATTACGGACAGGGCTCCTCGCGCGAGCACGCGGCGCTCGTGCCGCTGTATCTCGGCGTCAAGGCCGTACTGTGCAAGTCATTTGCCCGCATCCATAAAGCGAATCTGGTCAACTCCGGCATCCTGCCGCTGACCTTTGCCGACCCGTCCGATTATGACGCTGTTTCGCTGCTTGATGAAATTTCCCTGCCGCACGTGCGCGAGGAAATTGAAAACGGCAGCCAGGTGACTGTCGTTTGCGGCGGCAGAACCTTTAAGGCCGACTGCGACGTGTCCGACCGTCAGCGCGGCGCGCTTCTTGCGGGCGGTACGCTCAATTTTGCCAAGCAGAACGCGAAGTAACGCAGAACAGTCAGAGGGGAATGGGATATCCTCTCTGACTGCTTTCTTGACAGAATGCAAATTCGTTGTTAAAATTATATCAATTGCAGGAGGACGGCATATGTCTATCGACAAGTCTGTTATGGATAAATTCGAGGCGATTGTGGAGAGCCAGAGGAAGCGCATCGCCGATATGAAAGCACAGGATGATTTTATTGACTACAAGAAGCTGGATAAGCTGATCATCGGCGTGTGCGGCGGCGACGGCATTGGCCCGATGATCATCGGCATGGCCCAGCACGCGCTGGAAACGTTGTTGGCCGATAAGGTGAAAGCGGGCAAGGTGGAGTTTCGCACGATTGACGGGCTGACTATCGAACGCCGCGCCGAGCTCGGCTGCGCGATCCCGCCCGATACGCTGGAAGAACTGAAAAAGTGCCACGTCATCCTCAAGGGGCCGACCACGACCCCGCGCAAGGGCGACCCGTGGCCGAATGTCGAATCCGCCAACGTCGCGATGCGAAAGGCGCTCGACCTGTTTGCCAACGTCCGTCCGGTCAAGGTGCCAGAACTGGGCATTGACTGGACGTTCTACCGCGAGAACACCGAGGGCGGTTACGCTGTCGGCTCGCAGGGCGTGCAGATCGACGACGACCTGTTTATCGATTTTACCGTCGCCACCGCGCAGGGATGTGAGCGAATTGCGCGCCTCGCGTTCGAGTATGCCGCCAAGACCGGCAAAAACCGCGTGTCCTGTGTGACCAAGGCGAATATCATCAAAACGACCGACGGCAAGTTCCTCGATACCTGCCAGAAGGTCGCCGCGGAATATCCGGATGTGGTGTTTGATGATTGGTACATCGATATCATGACTGCAAAGCTGCTGGACGACAAGCGCCGCCGCGATTTTAAGGTGGTCGTGCTGCCAAACTTGTACGGCGATATCATCACAGACGAGGCAGCCGAAATCCAGGGCGGCGTGGGTACGGCTGGCTCGGCCAACATCGGCAAGCGCTATGCGATGTTCGAGGCCATTCATGGCTCCGCGCCGCGAATGGTGCAGGAGGGCCGCGCAAAGTATGCCGACCCGTCCTCGGTGCTGCGCGCGTCGGTCATGCTGCTCGAGCACATCGGCGAGATCGAGTTGGCGAACAAACTCGACCGCGCGCTGGATATTTGCATGGTGGAAGAGAAGAAATATACGGTCAACGGACGCGATACCGGCGCGACCGCGCAGCAGTTCACCGATTATGTGCTGGAGACCATCGCCAAGCTGTAAGCCGGATTTTTTACCGAAGAGAGGGAGGATTACCAATGGAACGCAAACAAGAGGTTTCAAAAGCGGTAATCCAGCGTATGCCGCGCTATTATCGAAACATCTGCGACCTTAAGACCGAAGGCGTGCAGCGGATCTCGTCCCGCGCGCTGGCCGAACGCATGGGGCTGACGGCTTCGCAGATCCGGCAGGATTTTAACTGTTTTGGCGGCTTTGGCCAGCAGGGCTATGGCTATAATGTCGATAAGCTGCTCGAGGAATTGGGCGCGATCCTTGGCCTGCAGGCCGGGCGAACGGCTATTTTGATCGGCGCAGGCAATTTAGGCCGCGCGCTGCTCAACAACTTTGATTTTGCGTCGAGCGGTTTCCGTCTGCTATGCGCGTTCGATGCGGGAACGGAGCTGGTCGGCAAGAAATTTGGTGGCCATGAGGTGCGGGATAGTGCGGGGCTGTTTGAGTATGTGTCCCGCCGCAAGCCCGACGTGGCGGTGCTGACGTTGCCACGCGACTATGCGCCCGGTGTGGCGCGCGATCTGGTCGACCATGGCATCAAGGGTTTGTGGAATTTCACGGGCGCGGATTTGCATTTAGAAGGGCTGGGGGTGCCGGTGGAAAACGTGCACCTATCTGACAGCCTGATGACGTTGTGCCACCTGGTGGAGCAGCGGGAAGAATAAAAAGAAGCTGTTGCAGTTTGCTGCAACAGCTTCTTTTTATATCTTGTCGAGGGAGTAGGGCGTTGTCTGGTAAACATAGTAATTGAGCCAATTAGTGTAGAACAGGTAAGCATGAGATTTCCAGGTGACCTCGATTTCGTTAGAGGGATCGTTGTTGCGGAAATAGTGGCGCGGCACCTGCGGCTGCATCCCCTTTGCGAGGTCGCGCTCGTATTCTAGTCTGAGTGTATCCACATCGTATTCCGAATGGCCGAACACAAAAATCTGCCGCCCGTTGAGCGCCTCCACGATATAAACACCGGCTTCGCTGGATTTTGCCAGTAGGCGCAGACGGTCGTCCTGGCGAATATCCTCGGCTCGCACCTCGGTATGGCGCGAGTGCGGTGCCCAAAATTCGTTGTCAAAGCCGCGCATGAGCGGTTCCTTGGGATACAGCACATGGTGCTTGAACACACCGGACATTTTCTGTGGTAGCGGATACTTGGGAATGCCATAATGATGGTATAGGCCGGCCTGCGCACCCCAGCAGATATGGAGTGTGGAATGGACATGCGTTTTCGTCCAGTCCATGATCTCGGTCAGTTCCTCCCAGTAGTCGACCGCCTCAAACGGCATATTTTCGATGGGTGCGCCCGTGATAATGAAGCCGTCATATTTCTGTTCCCTGATATCTGCAAATGTTTTATAAAAAGTGAGCAGGTGATCTTCAGGCGTATTTTTAGACTGGTATGTGCTCGTTTGGATCAGGTCGACCTCGATCTGCAGCGGCGTATTGGACAGGCAGCGCAGAATCTGCGTTTCTGTAACAATTTTGAGCGGCATCAGATTGAGCAGCGCGATGCGGAGCGGGCGGATATCCTGCGTTAGCGCACGGTGCTCGGTCATTACAAAGATGTTTTCGCTCTCCAGAATCGCACGCGCCGGCAAGCTGTCGGCTATTTTAATGGGCAAGCCGACACCTCCTTATCATTATCTATTTTATAACAGGGAGCATTATAGCAGAAAAGAGGCGATTTCACAAGGTTAAATGCCTCAAAAAAGACAGAAAAGGCAAACACCAAATTTTTTTGAAAAAAACGTTAAAAACCTGTTGACAAAACGCTTGACCCGCGATATACTAAATAAGCTGTCACCGAGCGAGAGAAACACCGAATGGTGTGGAACAAACGCGGTTTCGGCAGTAATTGCACCTTGTAAATTAAACAACGAAAAAGCTAGACGCTCAGAAATGAGTGTCGCGTGTGAACCTGAAAATTCTTATTTGAGATAAAACTCAAGTAAATCGTGTGGGAGTCGGAACCCCACAAAAAACAAACCG